>JBBSTF010000052.1:0-24374 GCA_038236135.1 Lysobacterales bacterium | reverse complement strand
GCACCAGATGCAGGGTCTGGATAGAATGCTCGGCTCTGATGCGGGGTGGAGCAGTCTGGCAGCTCGTCGGGCTCATAACCCGAAGGTCGCAGGTTCAAATCCTGCCCCCGCTACCAGGGTCGTCAGCGAAGAGGCCACTTAGCGTGGCCTTTTTGTCGAGCGCAGGAAGCGCGACCGCCGGGATGTCTGGAAGCACACAACGGCGAACAAGACCGGGGCGACTGCGCCCCTTTTTTGTTTCTGCGATTTGGCTTTTCACCTTTTGCGAGCGCTAGCAACACCAACGTGATCAACCCGGAATTCCATGATCTGCTGACCCCCTTGCTGGCCGACCTCGGCCTGTCGTTGTGGGGCATCGAATACAACCCTGGCGCCGGCAACAGCCTGCTGCGGGTGTATATCGACGTGGATGATCGCCTGGTTTCGGTCGAGGATTGCGAAACGGTCAGCCGCGAATTGTCGGCCTTGCTCGACGTCAACGATCCGATCCCCGGCCATTACACGCTGGAAGTTTCCTCGCCGGGTGTCGACAGATTGCTGTTCACGGCAGAGCAGTTCCGACGGAATATGGGTGAGACCGTGAAAGTCGCGTTGAACATGGCCGTGGACGGGCGCAAGCGTTTCCAGGGCCCAATCGTGAACGTTGCCGACGAGCGCATCACCATTACCCAGGACGGCGTTGAAGTGAACATGGCTCACGCCAATATCCAGTCAGCGAGAATAGTCCCGGATTACGTTGCGCTGGGTATGGCTGCAGCGCCGAAACGGCCAACGCCGCGCAAGACCGCGGAAAAGCAATGAAGCATCGACGGACTGGTCAATCCTGACCGGCCCGTCGCACACAACGGCGCAATGCCAACAGGCATTGCAGCAGAAGGATCGCCCACGGAGCGGGTGAAACCATTATTTTTCGGAGCGAACGATGAGCAAAGAACTGTTGCTGGTTGTGGATGCGGTAGCCCATGAAAAGGGCGTGCCGCGCGAGGTGATTTTTGACGCGATGGAAGCTGCTTTGGCGACTGCCGCGAAAAAGCGCTATCACGATCAGGAAGTGGTCATGCGGGTCGAAATTGACCAGAACAGCGGTGAATACCGTACGTTCCGGCAATGGGCAGTCGTGGCCGACGATGTCGTCATGGACTCACCTGACCACCAGATCCGTTTGATGGACGCCGAAGACGAGAAACCTGGCAGCGAAGTCGGCAGCTTTATCGAAGAAGAAGTCGAAAACGCCGAATTTGGTCGCATCGCCGCGCAGGCCGCCAAGCAGGTGATCGTGCAGCGCGTACGCGAAGCCGAGCGTAGTCTGGTCGTGGACGCTTACAAAGATCGCGTCGGTGAACTGGTGACCGGCATCGTCAAGCGCGTCGAACGCGGCAACATCTATATGGACCTTGGCTCCAACGCCGAAGCGTTCATCGGCCGCGACCGCTCGATCCCGCGCGAGACCGTCCGCACAGGTGATCGCGTGCGCGGCTTTCTCTACGAAGTTCGCCTTGAAGTGCGCGGCCCGCAGTTGTTCGTGTCGCGCAACGCTCCGGAATTCATGATGGAGTTGTTCAAGCTCGAAGTGCCCGAAGTCGGCCAGGGTCTGGTCGAAATCAAGGGCTGCGCCCGCGATCCGGGTGATCGCGCCAAGATTGCCGTTCTTGCCCACGACAGCCGCACCGATCCTATCGGTGCCTGCATCGGCATGCGCGGATCTCGTGTGCAGGCGGTGTCGAACGAGCTCAATGGCGAGCGCATCGACATCGTGTTGTGGAATGACAACCCGGCCCAGTTCGTCATCAACGCGATGGCGCCGGCCGAAGTGCAGTCGATCATCGTCGACGAAGAAAAGCACTCGATGGACATCGCCGTTGCCGAGGACAAGCTGTCCCAGGCCATCGGTCGTGGTGGCCAGAACGTGCGTCTCGCCAGCAAGCTTTCGGGCTGGCAGCTCAACGTGATGACTGCCGACCAGGTTCGCGAGAAGAGCGAGGCTGAGCAAAACGCAGCACGCGACATCTTTATGGAGAAGCTCGAAGTGGACGCGGAGATCGCGCAGATCCTGGTCCAGGAAGGTTTCTCCACGGTCGAGGAAATCGCCTACGTGCCAACCGCCGAGCTGCTCGCCGTGGAAGGCTTCGACGAGGACATCGTCGAGGAACTTCGCGCCCGTGCTCGCGACGCGTTGCTGACCGATGCATTGGCTGTCGAGGAAGACATCGATGCCAACGCGCCGGAAGCCGACTTGCTTGAATTGGAAGGCATGGACGATGGCTTGGCCTACGAACTCGCAGCGAACGGCATCGTCAGCCGCGAAGACCTCGCCGATCTCGCCACCGATGAGCTTGTCGAGCTCAACATCGAAGGCATCGACGAGGAACGCGCAGGCAGCCTGATCATGGCCGCGCGCGCTGCTGTCGCAGATGTTGACGCCGACGCAGAAACTGAAGAATCGGAAGCATCATGACCGCCTGATCGCAGCGGATGTGGCGCCGACATCGGCGCCGATCGCAGGACAGGCCAGAACAGGAAAGAAAATGTCGGATACCACCATCAATCAGCTCGCCAAGGTGCTTGGCACTCCAGTCGACAAACTCATGTCGCAGCTCAGCGAAGCTGGCATGAGTTTCGACAGTGCCGACCAGCCGATCAGCAGCACCGAGAAGGTGAAGCTGCTCGGCTTCCTGCGTCGCCATCATGGCAAGAAGGATTCAGCCGCTGAGGCGAGCGGGGCTCCGCGCCAGGTGACACTGAATCGACGCACGGTCAGCGAGGTGACGGTTTCGACCGGCCAGCGCGGAGCTGCTGCCAAGACTGTCGCGATCGAAGTTCGTCAGAAGCGCACCTACAAGCGCGGTGCCAACGACGACCAGCCGATTGATGTCGAGCGCGAGGACGCCAAGCGCAAGCTTGCCGAATCGCAGCAACAGCGTGAGGCAGAAGAGCAAAAGCGGATCGATCTTGAGCAGCGTCGCGAAGACGCGATCAAGGCCGATGCCGAAGCACAGCAGCGCGAAGCCGAGCAGGCCGATCGAGAAGTAGCCGACGCTGCCGAGAAGAAGCGCCGCATTGCTGCCGCCAATGCTCCGGTTATCCCAACGCTGGCGATTTCGCCGATGGTTGCCGTGCGCCAGGAAATGGCACGCGAGCTTAAAGAAAAAGAAGAACGCGAAGCACTCGAAGCGGCGACGCGTCCAGTCCGTCCACCAGCTGCCGCCGCCGCGCCGCGTGCTACACCAGCCGGTCGCCCGCCCCCTGCTGGTGCAGCTCCTGCTGCACCCGGTCGACGCGACGACCGAAGCACCGAAGCGCCCAGCCGTGGTCGTCAGAAAGTACATGGTTCGCACCGCATGCCGGAAGGCGGGGGTGAAGAAGGCGGCGCACGTTATTTCGGCGCGGAAATGCATCTTTCCCGCGAAGGCGCGGCTCGTCGTGCCGGTCGCAAGAAGCCCGGCAAGCCGATGCGCAGCGACTCAAGTCGCGGTGCATCGTCGAGCACTGGTCCGCACGGGTTCTCGCGTCCGCTCGCGCCGATGTCGCATGAAGTCGCCGTCGGCGACACCATCACCGTTGCCGAGTTGGCCCAGAAAATGGCCATCAAGGGCGCCGACGTGGTCAAGCAGATGTTCAAGATGGGCGTCATGGCCACGATCAATCAGGCCATCGACCACGACACCGCCGCGCTCGTTGCCGAAGAACTCGGTCACACCGTAGTTCGCGCCAACGACGACGACATCGAAATGGCGCTCGCCGCGCATCTTGAAGCCGAAGCCGAAGGTGAGCTGGGCGATACGCAAACGCGGCCGCCGGTGGTCACCATCATGGGCCACGTCGATCACGGCAAGACATCTCTGCTGGACACGATTCGTCGCACCAAGGTGGCATCGGGCGAAGCCGGCGGCATCACCCAGCACATTGGCGCCTATCACGTCGAAACCGATCGTGGCGTCATTACCTTCCTCGATACGCCCGGCCATGCCGCGTTCTCATCAATGCGTATGCGCGGTGCACAGTTGACCGATATCGTTGTGCTGGTGGTTGCCGCCGACGATGGCGTGATGCCTCAGACCGTCGAGGCGATCAAGCATGCGCGTGCCGCGAACGTGCCACTGATCGTTGCCGTCAACAAGATGGACAAGCCGGAAGCCAACGCCGATAACGTCAAGCAAGGTTTGGTGCAGAACGAGGTCGTGCCGGAAGAATGGGGCGGCGACACACAGTTCGTGCCGCTGTCGGCGAAAACCGGCGATGGTGTCGATGCCTTGCTCGATGCGATCCTGCTGCAATCGGAATTGATGGAGTTGAAGGCTTCGCCGGATGCGCGAGCGACAGGTGTCGTGATCGAATCCAGCCTGGACAAGGGCCGCGGTCCGGTCGCCACGGTTCTGGTCCAGGAAGGCACGCTGAAGAAGGGTGACTTCATGGTTTGCGGCATCGACTACGGTCGCGTTCGCGTGCTGTTCGATGAAAACGGCGAACAGGTCGACGAAGCTGGCCCATCCATTCCCGTGCAGGTTCTTGGTCTTTCCCGGGTGCCGTCGGCGGGCGACGATTTCGTCGTTGTTTCCGATGAACGTCTGGCGAAAGATGTCGCCCAGCAGCGCGAGCACAAGCGTCGCGAGTCGCGTCTGGTCAAGGCTGCCGGCAATCGCATGGAAGACATCATGGCTCAGATGGGCCAAGGCGAAGGACAGCAGACTTTGCCAATTGTCATCAAGGCCGACGTGCAGGGTTCCGCACAGGCGTTGCGCGAATCACTGGAGGGTCTCAGCAACGAACTCATCCGCATCAACGTGATCGTCAACGGTGTCGGTGGCATCACTGAATCCGATGCCACGATGGCGGCGGCATCCAAGGCCGTCATCATCGGCTTCAACGTTCGTGCCGATGCGGCCGCGCGCAAGGTGATTGAAACGAATAATCTGGATCTGCGCTACTTCTCGATCATCTACGACGTTATTGATCAGGTGAAGCAGGTTGCATCGGGCTTGCTCGGTGTCGAGATACGCGAGGAAATCATCGGTACCGCTGAAGTACGCGACGTGTTCCGTTCGTCGAAGTTTGGCGCAGTGGCGGGTTGTATCGTGATCGAGGGTTCGGTCAAGCGGACCAAGCCGATCCGCGTGCTCCGCGACAGCGTGGTGATTTTCGAGGGCGAACTGGAATCGCTGCGTCGCTTCAAGGAAATCGTCGACGAGGTCAAGAACGGCACCGAGTGCGGCATTGCCGTCAAGCAGTACAACGACGTCAAGCCGGGTGACCAGATCGAGTGCTTCGAACGCATCGAAGTCGCGAGGACATTCTGATGGCGGACTTTTCTCGATCTGATCGGGTCGGTGCGCAAATCCGTCGGGAAATTTCGGTGCTGGTGCATCAAGCCGTGCGCGATGGCGGCTTGCCGTCAGTGAGCGTGTCCGATGTCGAGATCAATCGCGAACTGGAAGTTGCTACGGTTTACGTGACCGCGTTGATCGGCGACCAAGGCCCGGCTGCGGTTTTGGAACTCAACAATCTAGCCAAGGAATTTCGTCACTCGCTGGCGCGCTCGATGAGCATGCGGCGGGTGCCTGAAGTCCGCTTCCGCTATGACGATTCGGTCGATCGTGGCGAACGCATCGAACAACTGCTGCGCGATAGCTGACGCGGCGGTGACCGCCGTCACGCGCGAGGTCATGCCTGCATGACCGCGACGCCTTGCGATGTTGTCGTGCTTGGCGGCGGTGTTATTGGCTTGACCGCTGCCATTGCCTTGCTCGACGAAGGCCGCGCCGTGACCGTTCTTGAGCGTGGCCACACTGGCCATGGCAGTTCACACGGCAATTGCGGCACGATCACGCCCAGCCACGCTGGCCCGTTGGCGGCCCCGGGAATGGTGACGACGGCACTGCGCTGGCTGTTCACGCCCGACGCCCCTTTGCGCATCAAGCCAAGGCTTGATCCAGTATTGATGCGTTGGCTGCTTGACTTCGCCAGTCGCTGCAATGCGCAGGATTACCACCGCGCACTGCTCGCCAAGTCGCCGCTGCTGGAGCGCTCGCGCGACTTGCTCGCGCAACTGATTGCGCGTGAAGCCATGGCCAGCGAATTCGAATCGACCGGCACGATGGTTGTCTGTCGTGACGCGAAATCGTTTGAGGAATCACGCGGTCACACGCTCGAACTGGCTGAGGTCGGCATTGCCGTCGAGACGCTCGACGCGGAGCAAACCCTAGCGCGCGAGCCGGCGCTTAAGCATGGCGTTGTGGGTAGTTTTTTCTTTCCCGGCGACGCCCAATTGCGGCCTGACCGGCACCTCGCCGAACTCGCCCGAATCGTTCGCTCCAAGGGTGGAACGATCATTGAAAATGCCACGGTGAAAGGCTTTGTCAATGAGCGTGGTCGCGTCGAATGGGTCGACTTTGCAAGCGAGGAGTCGAACGAAACACGCCAGCTCGCGCCGCGCGAGGTCGTGTTCGCGCTGGGCGCATGGAGCCCCATGCTGGCGAAAAAACTCGACCTGCGTCTACCAATCCAGCCGGGCAAGGGCTATTCGATTACCTACAGTCGACCCAGCATCGCGCCACGCATTCCGATGACGCTGCGCGAACGCAGCGTCTGCGTTACCGCATGGGAAAGCGGATTCCGGATCGGCAGCACCATGGAATTCGCCGGCTACGACAGTTCGCTCAATCCGCAGCGCTTGGATGCGCTGCGCCGAGCCGCTCGCGAATATCTTGTCGAACCAACCGGTCCGCAACAAATTGAAGAGTGGTTTGGCTGGAGGCCGATGACCAGCGACGATCTGCCCCTTATTGGCCGCGCGCCTGGCATCGACAACCTGATCGTCGCAGCCGGCCATGGCATGCTCGGCATGACCATGTCGGCAGGCACCGCCGAAATCGTTGCCGACCTTGCAATGCAGCGGACACCAGCGCTCGACATCGCGGCGTTCGATCCGGCCCGTTTCACGCGATGACTTCGATAGCAACAACCCGGATCAGCGCCAGCCAGGCGCGCGCAATGCATCTTGCCGCGCAAGGCTTGCTGCACGCGCCGCGCCGACGTGCCCGCAAGCCAGACCTGCTTACAGCAATCCGGCGCATGCAGTTGTTGCAGATCGACACCATCAATGTAGTTGCGCGCAGTCCTTACCTCGTCCTGCACTCGCGGCTCGGCGACTACCCGTTGGAATGGCTGAATGAGTTGCTCGCAGACGGCGAGCTGTTCGAGGTCTGGTCACATGAAGCCTGTTTCGCGTCGAGTGAGGATTTCGTGCTCCACCGTAGCGCGCTCGAAAATAGCCGGCACTGGTCGATGCGCTCGGCGTTGCGTACTGCTGGCAACGATCGCGTGGCGATGGACCGATTGCTCGATCATGTGCGTGAGCATGGCACGGTCAAGGCTTCCGATTTTGAACGCACATCCGGTACGGCGTCACCGTGGTGGGGCTGGAAAGATGAGAAGCGCTGGCTGGAAGCATGTTTCGCACTCGGCGAATTGATGATCGCGCGACGCGAAGCGTTTCAACGCGTTTATGACCTTCCCGAACGCGTGATTGGCCGTCATCAGCGCGATCACGCCACGCGTCGTATGTCCACCGCGCAAGCACGCAGCGAAATGATCCTGCGCTCGCTGTTGGCACTCGGTGTTGCCCAGGCAAGCTGGATTGCCGACTACTTCCGTTTGCCGAACAAGGTGAGCGACGACGAACTGGATTTCCTGCTGGAGCGCGGCGACATCGTTCGCATCGACGTTACCGGTTGGGATCAGCCCGCTTACGCGCACTGCGCACATGCGGACTTGCTGACGCGCGCCAGCAACGGGCGTCTGCGGGCAACCCACGTGGCTTTGTTGTCGCCCTTCGACCCGGTCGTCTGGGATCGTCAGCGCGCGAGCATGATGTTCAGTTTCGAATATCGGCTGGAGTGCTACACGCCAGCGCCCAAGCGCCGCTATGGCTACTTCTGCTTGCCGATCTTGTGGCGCGGAAAATTGGCTGGTCGTCTCGATGCCAAGGCGCATCGAGCCGACGGCATACTTGAAATTCGCACGATCCATCTTGAAGAAAACGTCGAACCCGATGAGCGTCTGCTCGACGACCTCGCTCGAACGATCTGCGCATTCGCCCACTGGCATGGCACGTCAAGCGTCCGCATTGTCCGCAGCGATCCACGCGGATTTGCGAAACTGCTGTCCCAGCGCTGCCGCACACACTAATCGCATCTCCGCCGTTGCTTAGGCAGCGGCCACTCAAATAGAAAGGTTTTCCCTTGTCCCTGATCAATCTGCGTAACCTTGATTTCAGCATTGGCGGTCCGTTGCTGCTTGATGGCATCGATCTGTCGATCGAGCCGAATGAGCGAATCTGCATCGTTGGCCGTAACGGTGCCGGCAAGTCGACGCTGATGCGTTTGATCGCCGGCGAGTTGAAACCCGACGATGGCGAAGTGCTTGTGCAGGGCGGCGTTCGCGTGGCCATGCTTACCCAGGAAGTGCCGACCGGCACCGTCGGAACGGTGTTCGATGTCGTCGCCAGCGGTCTTGGCGAACTGGGTTCCTGGTTGGCCGAGTATCACCACCTGATCCAGCATTTCGAAGTCGACGGCAATGCCGAGCGCCTGGGCGACGTGCAGCAGAAGATTGAGGCGGCGCAAGGCTGGACGCTTGAGCAACGTGTCGAAACAACCATCGACAAACTCGATCTGCCGGCCGATGCTGATTTCACTTCGCTGTCCGGTGGCATGAAGCGACGCGTGTTGCTGGCGCGCGCGCTGGTCGCGTCGCCCGAGGTTCTGCTGCTCGACGAACCGACCAACCATCTCGACATCGAATCGATCGCGTGGCTTGAAGAATTTCTAAAGGCCTACGACGGCAGCCTGGTGTTCGTCACCCATGATCGAAGTTTCCTGCGCGCGCTGGCAACCCGCATCGTCGAAATTGATCGCGGCGCGCTCACCAGTTGGCCCGGCGACTACGACAACTACCTGCGCCGCCGCGAGGAACGCCTGCATGCCGAGGCGCAGGAAAGTGCGCGTTTCGACAAGATGTTGGCCCAGGAAGAAATCTGGATCCGACAGGGTATCAAGGCGCGCCGGGTCCGCGATGAAGGTCGCGTGCGCCGACTGGAAAGCATGCGATCCGAACGCGGCAAGCGCCGCGAGTTAACTGGCAATGCGCGGATGAACCTGGTCGACGCCGTGCCATCCGGAAAACGCGTCGCCGAGCTGATTGACGTCGACTTCGCGTTTTCGGACAAGGTGATCGTCAATAAGCTTTCAACCATCATCCAGCGCGGCGACCGCGTTGGCTTGATCGGTCCGAACGGTGTCGGCAAGTCCACGCTGATCAAATTGCTGCTCGGAGAATTGCAGCCCGATTCCGGCACCATCAAGACCGGTACGCAACTGGAAATTGCCTACTTCGACCAGCATCGCAGCAAGTTGCGCGACGACTGGAATGCGCTGGACAACGTGTCGGAAGGCCGTGAGTTTGTTGAAGTGGGCGGCAGCCGAAAGCATGTGATGGGCTACCTGCAGGATTTCCTGTTCACCCCCGACCGTGCCCGCGCGCCAATCACGAAGTTGTCTGGCGGAGAGCGTAATCGCCTGCTGCTGGCCAAGCTTTTCGCGCAGCCTTCGAACATGCTGGTTATGGATGAGCCCACCAACGATCTCGACGTCGAGACGCTGGAGCTGCTCGAAGAGCTGCTCGCGGAATACAACGGCACCCTGCTGATCGTGTCGCATGATCGCGCCTTCCTCGACAACGTTGTTACCAGCACGCTGGCTCTGGAAGGAAATGGCGTGGTGCGCGAATATGTCGGCGGCTACAGCGATTGGTTGCGCCAGCGGATGAGCGCCGTTTCCGCATCGTCACCGGCCCGCGCCGAGGCCATTCGCGTGGCCGCCGCCGCGCCAGCTGCCGTGGCATCGACCGCGTCGACCAAGCGCAAGCTGAGTTACAAGGACGCCCGCGAACTCGACCAGTTGCCGGCTCGGATTGAAACGTTGGAAAAGCGTATCGCCCACATCACCGGCGAGATGGCATCCACCGCGTTTTACGAGCAGGACAATGCCGCGATCACGGCAACGACAGCCGAGCTGGCAGATCGCCAGCGCGAACTCGACGCGATCTATCGAAGCTGGGAAGAACTCGAAACCGGCGACTGACTTTGCCGAGTCAACTGCGGCAAAGAAAAACGGCCGCACAAGGCGACCGTTTTTCTTTAGACCATCAGGTTCAACACTAACGCTCCTACGAGCGCTTGCGCAAAGCCTGGCCAGAAAGTTACTGTTTTTTAGCAGCTTCTTTCTTGGCGTCCATCACTTCCTTTGACGTGTCCGCGGCGGCATCAACGGCGTCGTCTGCCTTATCCATCGCCGTGTCGGCAGCGTCGGCGGCCTTCTCTGCATGGTCGTCAGCCGCGCCCGTCATCTGCTGGCCGGCAGCGGTCATGCTGGCGGCGGCGTTGCTGGTTGCTTCGCCGGCGGCCATGGAGGCTTCAGCCGCTGCCTTTTGCGTGTCCGCTGCAGCGTCCTGAACTGCCTTGGCGCTGCTCATTGCGGCGTCGTCAGCGGCTTGCTTGGAAGCTTGCGCAGCCTGGTCGGCAGCTGCCTTGGCAGTGGCTGCGGCTTCCTGCGCCTTTTGCTGGGAGTTGTCGCTGCAGGCGCCCAAGGCGAGAACGATGGATGCAGCGATAACGATATTGCGAATAATCATCTTGGTACCCCTGAGTGGATGATGTAGAGGATGGAGCTTCGATACTTCGGTAACACACGACGATGATCCGTCGCCAGTCGGGGCAACGCAAGGTCGCCGCCAAATTCAGAGCATTTCAATGGCAATGGCGGTGGCTTCGCCGCCACCAATGCACAGCGCCGCGATTCCCTTCTTTCCACCGCGATTACGCAAAGCGTTGATCAAGGTGACGACCAGGCGCGCACCCGATGCGCCGATGGGATGGCCGAGCGCGCAGGCTCCACCATTC
The DNA here is from genome assembly GCA_038236135.1 of Lysobacterales bacterium. Classification (GTDB taxonomy): domain Bacteria; phylum Pseudomonadota; class Gammaproteobacteria; order Xanthomonadales; family Rhodanobacteraceae; genus Dokdonella. The sequence continues at coordinate 13,420 of JBBSTF010000052.1, read as the reverse complement.
ACGTTCAACTTTTCGTGGGGGACGCCCAATTCCTTCATCGGCGCCATCGCGACGACGGCAAAGGCTTCGTTGACCTCGAACAGGTCGACGTCTTCGACACTCCAGCCGACCTTGTCGAGAAGCGCCTTCATCGCGCCAACTGGAGCCGTCGTGAACCATTCCGGCTCGTGCGCGGCCGTGCTGTGGCCGACGATGCGCGCAATCGGCTTAGTCCCGAGCTTCTTCGCGGTGTCGCTGTCGGTGATGACCACGGCCGCAGCGCCGTCGGAAATGCTGGACGAGCTCGCCGCAGTCACCGTGCCGTCTTTGCGAAATGCACCACGCAGGGTGGGGATCTTGGCGGTATCGGACTTGCCAGGTTGTTCGTCAGTGGCGTACTCAACGTCGCCCTTGCGCGTGCTGACCGTGACGGGAACGATCTCGCCGTCAAACGCTCCGGATTTCTGCGCGGCAAGAGCGCGGTTGACAGATTCAATGGTGTACGCATCCTGCGCTTCGCGGGTGAAGCCGTACTTGTCGGCGGTGGCTTCGGCGAAAACGCCCATTGACTGGCCGTCGTACGGGTTGGTCAGGCCGTCCCACGCCATATGGTCAACAAACTTGCCTTCGCCGTAGCGAATGCCGGTTCGGACATTGGCCATGTGCGGTGCGTTGGTCATCGATTCCATGCCGCCTGCGACGACGACAGTCGCCGACCCAGCCTTGATCAGGTCGTGACCGAACATGATTGCTTTCATGCCCGAGCCACAAACCTTGTTGATGGTGGTGCAGCCCACAGCATTCGATATGCCTGCCGCCAATGCAGCTTGGCGCGCTGGTGCCTGGCCAAGATTGGCCGGCAGCACGCAACCCATGATCACTTCATCTACCTGATCACCAGCGATGCCAGCTTCGGCAAGGGCGGCCCGCATGGCGGTCGCACCCAGCGTTGGCGTCGGAACGCCGGTGAACTGCCCCAGCATAGAGCCGATGGCCGTGCGCTTGGCGCCGATGATGACGATATCGGACATGGGTACTGACTCCGTATTGGTTTGCATGGAACCGCGCCAGTGCGCGGCCGGGCCGAATACTTTACAACACCGGACGTTGTGTTCGTGTTTTGCGGGTGGAGTTAAAGTGGATGGGGCTGTCTCACTACTGAAGTTCATCGTCTTCCGAAACGCGTCGCTCATGCTGACCATCCTTCAGCGGCTGGCCAGCCGCGCAGGGTTTCGCAGACCGTGCGCACCACGTGTTGCGTGGGATCGGGCACGCCTGTTTGAGCGCGAGGGAGCGCGACCCTCGGCGCGAGACTCGGAGCGGGCATATGCATTCGCGCATGCCTCACGTGAGTGAGTTCACACTAGGGCAATGGTTGAGAGCGCATGCTTCGACATCCGCAATCCGTTGTTGCACGTACAGGAAATCGCATCAAGATTTTCAGTCCAACGAGGTCGAGTCGAGGAGCGAACGATGAAACGCAGCCCAACTGAACGGATCGCCCGCAGCCAGATCGGTGAGTTCACCCAAAGTGCACGCTATTTGGCTCGTGAGGCAAAATTAAAAATGGATCGCAATGCCGGCAATTCTACCGGAGTGACGTTGCTGGCAATGGAAGGGCGCATCTACGCGCCGTTGAACGAGTCCGGCATCGCTGCCATGGCCGTGCTTCGCTGGCCGACCTGCATCATCGGCACGTACACGCGTCGGGCGGTGATTTCTGACATCGCTGAAGACATAGAATCGGTGATGATGGCCGCCTGAGGTTCTCCGCCAGTTTCATCCTCCGGTCGCATCTTTCGCGGCCGGATGCTGTCGACTCAGACTTTGTAATAGTCCCGATACCACTCGACAAACCGCGCAACGCCGACTTCGATGCCGGTATCCGGGTGGTACCCCGTATCTCGACTCAGCTCTTCGACATCGGCGTAGGTGTCAGGTACATCGCCGGGTTGCAGTGGCAGAAGTATTTTTTCCGCCGTTTTTCCAAGGCACTTCTCGATGACGCCGATATAGTCGGCCAACTTGACCGGGTTGTTGTTGCCGATGTTGTAGACGCGATATGGCGCGCTCGAACTCGCCGCTGTCGGCAGCATGGGATCGTAGGTCGGGTCTGGACCCGGCACGCGATCCAGCGTGCGAATTACACCTTCGACGATGTCGTCCACGTAGGTGAAATCCCGCGTGTGGTTACCGTGGTTGAATACCTCGATCGGTTCGCCCGCCAGAATCTTGCGCGTGAACAGGAACAGCGCCATGTCGGGACGACCCCATGGGCCGTAAACCGTGAAGAATCGCAAGCCCGTCGTCGGCAAGCCGTATAGATGGCTGTACGTGTGCGCCATCAACTCATTGGCTTTCTTGGTCGCCGCGTACAGGCTGACCGGATGATCGACTGAATCCTGCACCGAAAACGGCAGTTTCTTGTTGGCGCCGTAGACCGAACTGGATGACGCGTAGACCAGATGCTTGACGCCGCCGTGCCGACAGGCTTCCAGCACATTGATGAAGCCGACGATGTTGCTGTCAATGTAGGCGTAGGGATTGGTCAGCGAATAGCGAACGCCGGCTTGGGCTGCAAGGTTGACGACACGTTCGGGCTTGAAGTCGGCGAAGGCTTTTTCCAACGCGGGACGGTCTTCAAGCGACGCACGCACGAATGAAAAGCCATCCTGTGGGGTCAATCTCGCTAGCCGTGCTTCCTTCAGGGTCGGATCGTAGTAGTCGTTGAGGTTGTCGTACCCCAACACCTCATCGCCGCGCGCGAGCAGACGATGCGAAAGAGTTGAGCCAATGAAGCCGGCAGCGCCGGTAACGAGGATACGCATGGGATTTCCGTATGGTGGCGTTGGTCAGAGGCGGTCGTCGACGCTGGCGCGAGGCAGCGCCTGCTTCACGTCGAACAGGATCGCCTCGGGTTTGCCAAGAGCGCGGATTTTATCGACACCCATGTCGATGAACTGATGATGTGATACGGCCATCACGATGGCATCGTAACGACCGTTCGTCAGTTCCTGCACCAAGTCCAACCCGTACTCATGCTTGGCTTCGGCCGCACTGACCCACGGATCGTAGACTTCGACATCGACGTGGTAATCGCGGAACTCGGCGATCACATCGACAACACGCGTATTGCGCAGGTCCGGGCAGTTTTCCTTGAAGGCCAAGCCGAGGATCAGCACCTTGGAACCCGCCGGTAGAATTCTCCGCTGGTTCATCAGCTTGATCACGCGTTGCGCCACATGCTGGCCCATCGCGTCGTTGATGCGCCGGCCCGACAGGATGACCTCCGGGTTGTAGCCAACCTGCTGCGCCTTGTGAGTCAAGTAATACGGGTCGACACCAATGCAATGGCCACCGACCAAGCCCGGGCGGAACGGCAGGAAATTCCATTTGGTACCGGCGGCTGCCAACACTTCGCTGGTGTCGATGCCGAGTTTGTGGAAGATCAAGGCGAGTTCGTTGATCAGCGCAATGTTGAGATCACGCTGTGTGTTCTCGATCACCTTGGCCGCTTCAGCGACGCGAATGCTCGATGCCTTGTGCGTCCCTGCGGTGATCACGCGCCCGTACAGTGCGTCGACGAAATCGGCGACCTCTGGTGTCGAACCCGATGTCACTTTCAGAATTGTTTCCAATCGGTGCTGCTTATCGCCGGGATTGATGCGTTCGGGACTGTAGCCAGCGAAAAAATCGACGTTGTATTTGAGACCGGATTCGCGCTCGATGATGGGCACGCAGACTTCTTCGGTCGCGCCGGGATAGACCGTCGATTCAAAGATCGCTACGTCGCCCTTGCGAATCGCCTTACCGACCGTGCGGCTGGCGGCTTCAAGTGGGGACAGGTCTGGTCGCTTGGCGTCGTCGATCGGCGTTGGGACGGTAACGATGAAGACGTTGCAGGCGGCGAGGTCATCAGCATTTGCGCTGAAGGAAAGCTCCTTTGCCTGCGCGAATTCCTCGCTCGACACTTCCAGCGTGTGATCGCGATGTTGCTTGAGTTCGGCGATACGGCTCGTGTTGATATCAAAACCCAGCGTCGACATCTGCCGCCCGAATCCGACCGCCAGTGGCAGGCCGACGTAGCCCAAACCGATCACCGCGACTTTAACCTGTGCCGCTAGCGGCAGCTGTGCATGTTCCATCTGCTGTTCCCTCAATTCTGTCGGTGAAGTTTAGCAAGAGTGGCTGGACGCCGACGACGCTTGAGCAACCAAGCGCGACGCTACACGCGCTGATACGGACATTTCGATGCGTCGACATCAAGTGTATTTGCTTCAATCACTGGAGCCGCGCAGCGACTGGCCGCAGAATGCGCGTCCGTCACGAACGTTCGGCCATGAGCAACGCCATTCCGTCATTGATTCCGTCGCTGCCCGCCGACAAGGAGCGCCGTTTGCTGGTGCCCTTGGCCTTGCTGTCGGTCTACGTTATTTGGGGCTCCACCTACTACGCGATCCGCGTCGCGCTGGAAGGTTTTCCACCATTCCTGCTCGGCGCGGTGCGCTTTACCGTTGCGGGAGTTCTGCTCTACGCGTGGTTGCGCTTGCGCGGCATGGCATCGCCATCGCAATTGCAGTGGCGCAATGCGGCGGTTACCGGAACCTTGCTGCTCGGCGTCGGCAATGGTCTGGTCTGCTACGCCGAGCAACGCGTCGCATCGGGACTCGCCGCCGTCGCGGTCGCCGGGATGCCCTTGTTCGCCGCCTTGTTCGCTGGAATGTACGGTAACTGGCCAAGGCGACTTGAGTGGGTTGGGTTGGCAATCGGTTTGGTCGGTGTCGTCGTTCTCAACACGGGTGGCGGCATGACTGGCTCGATCGTCGGCGCGATGGCATTGATCGTCGCGTCAATTTCGTGGGCCTTCGGATCGGTCTGGAGCTCGCGCCAGGACATGCCACCCGCCGCGATGAACACGGCAGCACAAATGCTGGTCGCTGGTGGCGTGTTGACTATCGTCGGGTTGCTTGGCGGCGAACGTATCGTGGCGGTACCCAGTGCTAACGCGATCTGCGCCATGGTCTACCTCGCGGTAATGGGTTCGCTGGTTGCATTCACTGCCTACGTCTATCTGCTCAAGACCGTACGCGCGCCAGTTGCGTCGAGCTATGCCTATGTGAACCCCCCGGTCGCCATCTTGATCGGCGTTGCCATGGGCGGGGAAGTGATCCACACACTCGACGTAGTATCGATGGCGATCATCCTGCTCGGCGTTGGCTTGATCACATTGGGCCGGCAGCGTCGCTGAGCGCGCACCGTCATTCCTGGATCGGCGTCACCGGCATGTTGCGACGCGCCAACAACGGCTGCAGGAAAACTGCGCCAAGGACAATCGCAACGCCGAGGTAGAACTGTCGATCCAGTTCGTGCTGCTCGCCGAGCAGAAGTATCGCCAAGATGATGGCGTAGATCGGTTCCAGGTTGACTGCCATTTGCGCGGTAAATGCGCTGACATGACGCAGCGCGCGCAGCGAAACGATGAACGGCAGCAGCGTACAGACTACCGCCAGTACGACCAGCAGCAATGCGTCGTTGCGATCCGGCAATGGAAAAATCGCGGCACCCGGCGCTGCCAGCAATGGAGCAATCAAGGCGAGAAATAACGCGCCGGAACCAAGTTCAATCGTCGTCACCGTCGCCGAATCGGCCCGATCGACATGGCGCTTGTTGAGGCTGGTGAATACGGCAACGAAGAATGCCGAGGCGACGCCAACCAATACGCCAAGATGCATTTCGTTCGGAATGCCTCTGACGACCAGCGCAACGCCGGGAACTACCGCGACGCCGAGCAACAGTTCACGCGAATCGAAACGTCGACGCGACACCAGGGGCTCGATGATCGCAAGGAACACCGGTGCCAAGGCAATGGAGGTGACCGCCACCGATGCGTTGGACAATTTGATTGCGCCATAAAACGTGAGCCAGTGCAGGGCGATCACCACGCCGATCCCGGCATAGATAGCGATCTGTCGCCACTCCAGTTTTCGCAAGCCACGCCAGACTTTCGGAAGCAGCAACAGCAGCACGGCGACGAGACTCATTCGCCACAGCACCAACGCGAGTGCCGTCAGGGTAATCAGCTTGCCGAGGATGGCCGTGAATCCCCACAGCACCACGCAGAAATGGATCTGCCACAGGGCAGCGCGACTGGCTTGCATGATCGGTTGTCGACTCGCGATATGATGCGGCGCACCATCCTAGCGCAATCCAAACCATGTCGATGTTTCGTCTCTACCTGCGGGTTCTCGGATTGCTCGCTCCCGAGAAAGGGTTGGCCATCGCGCTCGTGCTGGCCAACCTCGGTCTGGCCAGCGTGCTGTTTATCGAACCCACCTTGTTCGGCCAGGTGATCGATGCGCTGACCGGCAAAAAAGGCGGCAGCGCCCCACACTTGATCGCGCTATGGGCGCTGGCCGGATTCGCGGGTATTGCGGTTAGCGCAGTGGTGTCCCTGCAAGCGGACCGACTCGCTCACCGCCGACGCCAGGCGGCGATATCGCTGTACTTCGAGCACGCCGTGGGCTTGCCATTGTCGTATCACGCCGACAACCACACCGGTCGGCTCGCCCGCATCATGCATACCGGTACCGGCAACCTGTTTGGCATCTGGCTGGGTTTCTTTCGCGATCATCTGACAACCTTGCTCGCCATCATCGTGATGCTGCCGCTGGCAATGATGAAGAACTGGAAGCTTGGCGCGCTGATGGTTGCCTTGCTGGTGGTGTTCACCCTGTCCAATGCAATCGCGATGCGGCGAACCCAGAAGAGGCAGGGTGAAGTCGAGCAACTGCACCACCAGATCGCCACGCGCGCTGGCGATGTACTCGGCAACGTCACTGTCGTTCAAAGTTTCACCCGGCTTTCCAGCGAGGTAATGGAACTGCGCGAAATGATGCGCCGCGTGCTCGAAGCCCAATATCCGGTGCTGCGCGGCTGGGCGTTTCTGTCCGTGCTCAATCGCGCGGCCAGCACGCTGACCATCGTCGCTATCTTTGCACTCGGCGCGAATCTTCACGGCAAGGGCGAAGTGTCGGTCGGTGAGATTGTCACCTTCGTTGGTTTCTCGATGATGTTGATCGGCCGCCTCGAACAGTTCGCATCGTTCATTTCGGGGCTGTTCTTCCAGTCGCAGTCGCTGCGTGATTTTTTCGAATTGCTCGATCAGAAGCCGCTCGTCCACGACGACGCCAATGCACCGGAACTGCCGGTGCCGACGCGCGGTGCCGTCGAGTTCGAGCACGTCAGTTTCAGCTATGACAAGACCCTGCCAGCGTTGCGCGACATCAGCTTCAAGGCCCCAGCCGGCAGCACGATTGCCGTCGTCGGCGCGACCGGCGCCGGCAAGAGCACGGCGCTGAGCCTGCTCTACCGCGCCGACGATCCTGCATCAGGACGCATTCTGGTCGACGGCCAGGACATTCGTCACGTCAAGCTCGATTCGCTTCGCCGGAATATCTCCGTGGTATTCCAGGACCCGGGCCTGTTCTACCGATCCATCCTCGAGAATCTGCGAATTGGTGCCCCCGACGCGAACCTCGACGAAGTCGCCGCCGCCGCCCGCGCGGCCGAAGCTCACGGTTTTATTGAAGCGAAACCGGATGGCTACTCAACCCTCGTCGCCGAACGCGGTCGTTCGCTGTCGGGCGGCGAACGCCAGCGTCTCGCCATCGCGCGCGCCATGCTCAAGAACGCGCCCATCCTGATTCTCGACGAAGCCACCAGCGCCCTCGACAACGTCACCGAAGCCCGCATCCAGCGCGCCCTCGCCACGCTGTCCCGCGACCGCACGACTTTCGTCATAGCGCATCGCCTGTCCACTGTTCGCAACGCCGACCTCATCCTGATGCTCGATCAGGGCAAGCTGGTCGAGCAGGGCACGTTCAATGAACTGATCTCGCAAGGCGGCTTGTTTGCCACACTAGCGGAGCAAGGCAAGTTCAGTGCGGATGCGTTGGAAACGCCGGAAGTTGTCGCGGCTGTTTATGAGGCGGCGAATGCGGCCGACGCGGCCGGGCGTGACCACAACGCGTGAGTTCAGCGACACAGCGTTCCGATTCGAACTCGTACAACGTATTGACAGTTAGATAGACGCACCAAACGCTGCGAAAGCTGGATCGATGGTCAAGTCGCCGAAATAAGATTGCACAAACGCCGGCTCGCCAAATTGCCGCCTGCGAGCCGAGTTGAGCGGCGTATAAATGCTCCAGACCTCGTCTATTGGCCCCGATACGCCCGGAAATTGAACGCTAGTTCCATTGCTGAAAACTAGCGTCAAATTCGAAAATCTGTCCACTTCGATAGACCGAATCGTACAAGACGTCGACAACACCAGTTTGCGCGCCAGCTCAGCGTCCGATCTCACCGTGCAGTTGAAGTCCCCTTCCGCTTCGAGAACAACCTGATCCAACTCGCTCAGGAAGCCTGAAGAAACAGCAGCACCTTTTTGGGGAAGGCTAAACTCGATCTCCCAAAACGTACGCAAGTACTCCACGCGCGTTATCCATGCGCCCCCGAGCAATCGCGAGAGAGCGGTGGCACATTGGTCATATTGTGCTGAAACGTGAGATTGCGAATTGTTGTCCATTGACACCTGACTACAAATAAAGACTCGGCGCGGGGAAACTTGTTTTTATCCTGCGTGCCACGTCCACCAGTGGTCAAGCTGGAGTTTCGCCGCAAATCAACAGAATGGTGAACTGATGGAATGCTTACGAGGCAGACGTTGCTGTGGTATTGGACGAGCACTCGCCGATATGAGCCTTCGCCCCGGGTGCGGAGTGATCGGGCAAGCGGAGATGCAGCACGATCCTGTCTCAGCATTACCCGCGAATCGCTTCAATCAATGCGCCGCATATACCGCCATGACATCTTTTCGAAGTGCCGCTTGGCTTTCGCCTCGGCTGTAGAACATGTGGCCGCCGGGGTATTCCGCGACGCGGACGCGGTTGGCGTTACCCATCACCGGCATCTGGTCGACGATCAATACCGACGCCATGAATGGGCAGGACAGGTCGGCCCAGCCGTGCGCGATCAGCACGTGCAGCTTCGGGTCGATCGCGACCGCCTGGCGTAACTGGGTGACGGATGCCTTGTCGGCGTCGACCTTGCGATCCTTGTCGTCGCCGCTGCCTCTGTCCCACATGCGGTTCACGTCGTAGCTGAGGGCGTTGTAACGCGCGTCATATTTCCAGCCAACGACGCGCGTGATGAAGTCAACCATCGCGGTTGTGGTCGGCGCGATGATGGCGTCAAGGATCGGATCGTTGGTGCGTTGCTCGGGCGCGAACGGGAACGGGTCCCAGGCGGTGACGTTGGAATCGTAGCGGCTGCCGAGCTTGCCTTCGCTACGAAATACTTCTCGCAAATATGCCTGCGTTTCCAAGCGGCCGCCCGAATTGCGAACGAACGTCGGATCGAGGCCGGAAAGTTCAGTCACGCGCTTGACGATACGTTCGACAGCCTGTGGATCGGCGCGGCCCTTGAGCAGATCGGTGACGTAATCGCCGCGTGTGTAGTCGATCACCTGCTGCATCGCCGCGTCGGTCAGCTTGCCGTGGCGTTCCAGGTTAGCGGCGACGATGCTCGGCAAGGTCAGCATCCACGGCATCGGCGACAGGTCGCCGTTGTCCGATGCGCCGGGATCGAGATACGGCGACACCAGCACCAGCCCGTTCATCGCCACGCCAATTTGCGTCTGCAAATAGTGAGTGATGCGCGGGCCGCGAAAGCCGCCGTAGCTTTCGCCGACCAGATACTTGCGCGACAGCAGGCGATCGTTCTTCACCAGCCAGTCGTAGATGATGCGCGACAGGTACTGTATGTCGGTGTCGGTGGAATAGAATTTTTTCTTCGCTTCCGCCTCGGCTACGCGCGCGCGACTGAATCCGGTACCCACCGGATCAATGAAGACCATGTCGGTGAAATCGAGCCAGGTGCCGGGGTTGTCGCGCAGCGTCGCCGGATCAGACGGACTGTCGCCCTCCGCCCCGAACTGCACATGCTTGGGACCCAACGCACCGAGATTCAGATAGACCGACGACGCGCCCGGACCGCCGTTCAACGCGAACGTGATCGGTCGATCCTTGCCCGGCATGGTGTAGGCAACGAACATCACATCGGCGATGACCTTGCCCTTGTCGTCGAGCACCGGCAGCGAGCCAACCGTCGCTTTGTAGTTGAGTTTGCTGCCGCCGAGCATCGTCGATTGGCTGATCGATTTGTCCGCAGGAAACGCGGGCAGCTTGCTGAAATCGTCAGCTTTGGAATCCTTGTCCTCTTTCTGTGCGCCCTTGCCACCATCCTTGCCTGGGTCATCGTCAGCTCGGGCGTTCGCAGGAATCGCGGCGCTCACTACGAAACACACCAACGCAGCGAAACACAGCGAGCGTGGACGCATGGCGAAATCCTGCCGATGGAACGGGAACCTCAATGTACGCCCCCGATTCGTTCAAGGCGATGTGCCAGAAGACGTGCGACGCATGGCTTTCGACAACGGCGATCAAGTCTGGCCCGACAACGAATCAACGCACGGTTGAGCGGAGGCGAATGCGGCGCGGCACTCGCCTATTTCAGTTACCGAGTCCTTTGGCTATCTTGTCGATTCCAAACTGGGCGCAGGCGGAGTCTTTTTCACCACCGGGCGCGCCCGAAATGCCGACGGCGCCGACCAACTCCTTGCCAGCGAATATCGGTATACCGCCTTCCATGGGACTGATGTTGTCGAGCAGCATGAAACCAGCCAGTCCAGGTTGCGAACGATTCGTCATCTCGGCAGTAGGCTTTCTCGTGGTGAAGGCCGTATAGGCCTTGCGCATGCTGTTCTCTACAGTGTGCGGGCTCACGCCGTCGTCGCTGATGACAACTGACGTGCGCGCATGCCTGTTAAGCACCGTGATGGTGACCTTGTAGCCGTCCGTGCGGCAGCGATCGAGCGCGGCGGTCGCCAGTTCAATAGCGGCGTTTACCGAAATGCTGCGTTCACTGACGAGCGCCTGCGCGCTCGCACCGAATGGAGTGAGGCAAGCTGCCATCAAGGCGGTGAGTCGAAAAATGGGATGCATGCAGGGCTCCGGTATTCTGATGAGAGGTATCGAAGTGTTGCACCTGCGGTTCGCAAGTACAAAGATCCATCATTAGATCTTTTTTACAAACTCCGATTTCAGTTTCATTGGTCCGATGCCATCTATCTTGCAGTCAATATCGTGATCACCGTCGACCAATCTGATGTTTTTGACCTTCGTGCCCACTTTCACGACGAGAGATGTCCCTTTTACCTTCAAGTCCTTTATTACAGAAACCGTATCACCATCAGAAAGTATGTTGCCATTGGAGTCTTTCACTACAAGCCCATCAATCTGTTGCTCGCCACCGTCGGCTTGCCACTCGTGCGCACATTCAGGGCACGTCAGCATGCCTGCATCTTCATAGGTAAAGCCTGAGTCGCAAATTGGACAATTTGGAAAATCACTCATAGATCAAGGCCCATTTACAGTGCGAACAACAGATGAATTAGGCCGAGCCGCGAAGGATCATCGGCTTGGAGGAATTGTCAGGCACTGCCTGCGGAGAACCGAAGCTCGATGTCTTGGTACTTCGAAATCGACTGCCAGCGCGTCAGCAACACAAGTGCTTGATCATACAGTGCCGATTTCTGATCGATTCCAGCCAGAACAACGGGTGGGTTGCCGCGCGCAAATGTGGCAGATCTGACGCCGTCAAGGAATGCTTCGACGTTAAATATTTCTGCCCATAGGTGAGACTGCAACGCATCGACCACAGCCTCGATTTGCACTACCTCGACCGAAATGGAGGGGGACAGGTGATCATGAACTGCAGCCATGAAAATCCGGCCTCGGCCCCGGCAGCCACTTGGCTCAGGAATCCGTGCTTAAGGGGCAGGGCAGACTCGACAACGAAGTGACGGCGGTCGTGGGGGAGCGTGCCTTGGCGCGGCATTTCGACGTGAGTCTCGCTTCCGTCAACCGGGACGAAGTGAAGGTGGTCGTGCTTATCATTCTTGCCGAGCTTTTTTGCAATGAGCTTCGTGTAATGACTAGCACCTGCGTTAAGTCCGTGAACTGATCCACTGCCGAACCTGCCGAACCCGCCGAACCCACCGAACCAGTACCAAAAAGATCCCCGCTTAGGCGATGACCGACGATAAAACTGTCACGTCAACTACAGGGTTTCTGCTGCCCGCGGTTCGAGTGGGTGATGGATCAATGGGCGCGAAGCGGACCTTGGCGCATCTTCGCGATGGAATGGTTACGCATCGCGAACTTCGCCCGGTGCCTCAGGGCTGAGCGAGCGAGCCTGAATTTCAAAGCGGTTGTCCCAGTACGCGTTGCGACCCATGAGTAGCTGCCAAAGGCTTGAAGCCGGATAGGCGAGGAAGAAAAGCACTCCCCACCGCTCGTACTGCCGCACATGGACCAGCTCATGGCCACGCGAGCGCGTGAGCTCTTGTTCGGTGACGGCAATGATGACGTGACCAAATGTAATTGCTCGAAACGCGAGCGACCTCGCCAGCTTCCCACAGGCCGCCTCGCTTTCGCGGAACGTGAACTCGAGCGTTCCGAGAGATAGCCTGGTTTTTCCGCCGAGCAGGAGAACACAGGTTCCGAAAACGACGCCGACAAAAGAGCAAGGCGCTGCCCAGATGAATTTTGCGGCCTTGGCGAATGTGCTCATGTTCTCTTCCGATGCCTGACACCTGAGTTTAAGTCGACCCACTCGATGAGACAGGCGGATGCCTGGAGCTACGAAGCGGGTTCGGCTTGAATGAACTGCTTCGCCGCCGGGGTCATGTGGAAAAGTCCCCAGCCATGGCCGTCTGGATCGACAAAGCTGTGCGAGTACATGAACCCATCGTCCTGCGGTTCGTCGTATGTCGAGCCATGCGCGGCTAAAGCTTTGGCTACAAGAACATCGATTGCTTCTCGACTCTCACAACTGAGGTTAATCAACACCTCCACCGCCTTGCTCGTATCGCAGATGGCTTTTGGCGTGAAGTCACGAAATCTGGCGTGCGGAAGCAACATGACAAAAATCGTATCGCTGATAGCGATGCACGCGCCAGTCTCGCCTGTAAATTGCGGATTGGTTGTGAAACCAAGTGATTGGAAGAATGCCAACGACGTCGGCAAGTGAGCCACCGGAAGATTAATGAATATTTGCGTGCTCATGGACTTCTCCTTTGGTTAAACGTTGCCGCGATGTTCGATGCGGCCTACTACTACCTGGATTAAGCAGAAAATTCGCAACGGCGCCGCGCTGTGGCACACGATGCGGCGTTAGCCGAGCCACGAAGCGATCTCGGCTTGAACGAGTAAAAAGAGACTTCCCCGCCTTTCGGCCTCGAGGGCCATGATGGTGTTGCGAACAACCGTCAACAGAAGAGGAAGTCTCCATGAGCACTATAACCATCGGCGTGGACTTGGCG
>JBBSTF010000051.1:0-25843 GCA_038236135.1 Lysobacterales bacterium | reverse complement strand
CCCGGCCAGTGCTTGCGTACCCGCACGGCTTCACCGTGCGGGCGACAGGCCATCGGGTCGCATCTTTGGCCTACGTTTCTCTGCGAGGAGAAAGGTAGGTCGCTCGCCGGCAGGCGAGAGAAACGCTTGACCAGTCTGGCGATAGCCAACGGAAGAGAAGCGGCGGGAGGCAGCCCAGCGAAACGCTTGACCAGTCTGGCGATAGCCGACAAGGAGGAAACGCAGCGTCGAAAAAAACAAAATCAAAATGGGTCCCCGCTTTCGCGAGACTGCGAAGGCTGGATGCCGAAGCGAACATTCGCATCGCGGATGGCCCGAAGGGCGCGCTATGGACTTCGCGCGTCATGACGAAGTGAGGGGATTGACCAGTCTGGCGACAGCCGACATTCGCGAAGCGACAAAAAAAGAAGGAGCTACGCGTCAGCGATAACGACGCTTAAGAAACTCGATATAGGCGCGCAGACCCTGTGCTTCTCCACCGCGGGGATGGCCCGGTTTGTCGGAGTCATTCCAGGAATAGACGTCCAAATGCATCCACGGAATCGAATCGGAAACGAAACGTTCCAGGTACAACGCGGCCACGACAGCGCCGGCGTGACGTGACGGCCCGGAGTTGGCGAGATCGGCGATGTGTGAATCGAGCATGGTCAAATAGGGACGCCACAGCGGCATGCGCCAGAGCGGGTCCTGTTTGCTAGCCGATGCGTCGAGCAACGCGTTGGCGATGTCGTCGCGATTGGCGAACAACGCAGGCAGGTCAGGACCCAGCGCGATGCGCGCGGCGCCGGTCAAGGTTGCGAAATCCAGGATGAGGTCGGGATTCAATTCACTCGCGTACGCCAATGCGTCGCAAAGGACGAGTCGGCCTTCCGCGTCGGTGTTGTCGATCTCCACGCTGATACCGGCGCGCGTCGTGACGACATCACCCGGTCGTAGCGCATTTCCGGCGATCGCGTTCTCGACGGCGGGGATCAGCAGGGTTAGTCGAACCGGCAATTTTTCGGCGAGAACCAGGCTGGCGAGGCCGATGGCATGGGCAGCACCGCCCATGTCTTTCTTCATCCAGCGCATGCCGTCGGCGCCCTTGATGTCGAGGCCACCAGTATCAAAACAGACGCCCTTGCCGACGATGACGAGATGCGGCGCATCGGCGACACCATGGCTCAGCATTGCAAGGCGCGGCGCGCGATGGCTGGCGCGGCCGACTGCATGGATGGTCGGGAAATTGTCGGCCAGCAACTCGTCGCCGACCCATTCGCGATAATCGCCAGCATGCTTGTGCGCGAGCTGGCGGACGGCATCAGCCAGCTCGACCGGACCCATGTCCTCGGTGGGCGTATTGATCAGGTCGCGCACCTGCGCCGTTGCATCAAGCAAAGCCGAAAGCTGCGATTCAATTTCAGGACTGACGACCAATTGCGCCGGCGCGCGCTTGGCCTGCTTGTAGCGCGTGAAACGGTAGGCGCCAAGCGCCCAGCCGAGTGCGGCATTGGATGGATCCAGCGCGATGCCTCGCGCATCCAGCGCATAACAGCCTGGCGGCAATCGCGATGGCAGTGACGCCAACGCATAAATTCCGTCGCGTAGGCTACAGCCCACGAGCATCGCCGTTGTCTTGCCGTCGTCCGCGGTCACGGCCAGCATGCGGCCGCTTTCACCGGCGAAGTCGTTGGCTTTGCAGCAGGCTGCGGCTTGCTCACCGAGCGTCGCGATCACGGCGGCGAAGTGCTCGCCATCGACCGCGATCAGCGGCGTGACGTCGACGATTTCTGTAGTCAGCGCGGCGTGCATGGATGGTTTGTTCTCAGCATTCAATAAACGGAATCTGCAACGTCGCGAGCGGTTTTTTGGTTGCGGCGTCGAGTAAGGTGAAGACGGTGTCGTCGCGAACCCAGTTGCCAGTGGTCGAAGTGCCGCTGGAGGTGCCTTCCGCGAATGTCTTGTCGCCGACCATGACGGTGACGAACGCAATTGACGCCGGCTGCGTGTCCCAGTTCAAGGTCACGGTTGCGTTACCGTCGGTCGCGTCACAACGGCGAACGGTTGCCGGCGTCGCCGTGAATACCACGTTGGAATTCAGCGTGACGCGGGAATCGGGCGTCGCGGAGCTGGATGTTGCCGGCGGCGGCACAACACCCGTAGGCGTTGCGTCGCGAGGTGTGTCGGAACAGGCACCGAGCAATGCAGCTGCGGCGATCAGGCTGATTCGGAAGAACATGGCAACATCCATCAGGAAACAAGTGCCCGATTATAGCGGTGAGGTGAATGCACCGATTCGCCTGACGCGCAGAAGCGCAGGAATGTGGTGTAGTCAGTTGCCGGGCAACGTGTCCAGCCATTCAATCAGCGCAAACAAGTCGCTCACCTCCACATCAGCGCCGACATCGTTGCGACTATTTCCGGTGCGATTGATCCAGGCCGTGCGAAGCCCGGCGTCGCGTGCGCCGGCGACGTCCAGATGTGGATCGTCACCCACGTGCAAGACCTGACCGGCCGGCAAGCCAAGTCGTTCACAGGCGTGGTGAAAAATCGACGGATCCGGCTTGGCCTTGCCGAACTCGCGCGCGGCGATCTGGAAACTGAAATGCCTGCCCAACGCCATCTGGCTGAGGTCGGCATTGCCATTGCTGATCGCGACCAGCGGCAGGCGCTGCGCCAGCGCTTCCAGTGCTGCTTCGGCATCGTCGTAGCATTCGACCACGTTGCGCTCGCGCTCGTAGACGCCATAGGCGCGATCGACCCATTCGTCGCCCAGACCAAACGGCGTGAAAATGTGTCGAAGAGTCAGTTTGCGTTGCTCGGTGTAGTCATGTGAAAGGTGCGGGTTTGCCTCGGCGATCTGGTCGCGAAGATCGCGCAATGCCTCGACCGGCCAACGCTCGGCAACCTGCGGGCATTCCGCACGCAGCCAGTCGTCGACGCAGCGTTCAACTCGCAAAATGAGCGGCATGATCGGCCACAGGGTGTCGTCCAGATCCAGGCTGATCGCGCTGATGCGCATGCCGTTACTTCTTGCCAACAGGCGTGGTGCCTTCCGCCTTTGCCTTTTCCGTGGCGGCCTTGTTTTTCGCGGTCTGTGCGGCGTCCGATGCAGTTGCCGATTTTTCAATGGCCGAGCGCTGCTGCGCCGCCATCGTCGATTCGGCCGCCGGTGCGACGGCGGTCTTGGCGGCCGCAGTGGCATTCGGTGCGGATATCGGCGTTACGTCAACACCCGGCGATGCGCCCGGTACAGGCACCGGCTCGCGGGCCAATTCTGATTCGATGAAGGCGTCACGGGTCTGGTTAAGTTCGACAGAATTGGAGACGTCGCTGATCGGAACCAGTCTGTGGTCGCGCAACATCTTGGTCGCTTCGGGCGTCGCCATGAAGGCAAGGAACCCGTCAATCATCACCTGCTTGGGTGCGTTGAGACCGGTAACCAGGTAAAGGGTGGCGTAGAGCGGATAGCTGCCCGATTGCACTGTCGATACCGACGGTGCGATACCGGCCACGGACAGCATCTTGAGGTCGGTGCGGCCGCCCACTGCCGACAGCGTGCTGAGGCCCAACGCGTTGGGGTCCAGCGTAATGCCTTCCTCCATCGAACCCGTATTGATGTAAAGGCGCGGCGCCGAAATGCCTTGCGTGCCCTTGCCATAAAGCAACTTACGCATTGTGTACTCGACCCCGTCCATGGGGGCGGCGACTGCATACAGATTGATCGGCGCGTCCAGTCCACCCACTTCCTTCCAATTCCGGACCCGGCCCAGATAGACCTGGCGCAGCTGGCGCAGGCTTAGACCGGTGATCGGATTGCGTGGGTGCACCACCGGCACGATCGCGTCGAGCGCTTGGGGAATGAAGTTGAGATTGGCTTCCTCGACACGCCCTTCTTGAGCGCCGCGTGCGCTGCCGGCGAAGTCAGCCTTGCCGCTGGCGACAGCGTCAAGACCGGAAATGGTGCTGAACGGCTGCATCTCGATATGCACCTTTGCAGTCTTTTCATACAGCTCGGCGATATCGGCGACGATGCTGCGGCTGGTAGCCAGGTCTCCGCGCCAGACCAAGGTGTTGTCGGCCGTGTATTTGAACGCCGGCGTCGACTTTTTGGATTTGGCCGACGCTTTGGCGGCCGACTTCTTCTTTGCCGTTGCCGGTTTTGCTGCAACGGGCTTGGCGGCCACGGGCGCGGCTGCCGACGGCTTCGCAACCACCGTCTGTGGTGCAGCCGACTTTGGTGCCGCAGCCGGCGTCGTTACTGCAGACTTGGGAGCGCCGGTGGCGGACGCCGGCTTCGGTGGATCGACGGCGAATGCTGATCCGGCGGCGAAGGGCACGAAGGCAGCGAGAAGTAGTGACAGCGCAGGGCTACGAAAGGAAATAAGCATGGAATTCCGCCAGTGGAGGGCCGGTCTGGCCAAAACGGGCGCAACCTTATCACGCAGCGCCGCCGCAACCCTGAAGGTACCCTGCCTTGCTATTCAACGATCACGTAGAACAGGCTCTGGCCGCGCGCGATCGTCAGCAACAATTGCCTTCCTTGCCGCTGGGCAATTTTCTCAAAGTCATCGACACCGCCGATCTGACGCTGGTTGACCGCGACCACGATGTCGCCGGCGCGCAATCCACTGGCAAACGCACGACTGCTCTGGTCCACGCGCAACACGGCCGCGCCGTTAACCTGGCGCTGGCTGCCAGCGTTTGACTGATCCGCAAACTGCGCACCGACCAGGCGTGCATCGAGCTGCTCGCCGCTGACCTTGCGGATTACTGGCGCCTGCAACGAGGCCGCGACGGTCACCGGCTTACCCTCGCGGAACAATCCCAGGCGGATACCGGCTCCGGTGTCGGCGAGGCCTTCCATGTTGTGCAGATCCTGCGCGCCGCGCACCGGCTTGTCGTCGAAGCTGGTGATGGTATCGCCAACCTTGATGCCGGCCTTGTCGGCCGCACTGCCGGCGACGATGCGGGTAACCACCGCGCCGCGCGCATCACTGGCGAGCCCGAGCATGTTCGACAATTCGGCGGTGACATCCTGCGTTTCCACGCCGAGCGCGCCGCGCTTGACCTCGCCAAACTGGATCAACTGGTCCATCACTCGCTTGGCAAGATCAATCGGAATGGCAAAGCCGATGCCGATGTTGCCGCCCGATGGCGAAAAGATCATCGAGTTGATGCCAACCAGCTTGCCAGTCAAATCAACCAACGGCCCTCCGGAATTGCCCGGATTGATCGATGCGTCGGTCTGGATGAAGTTCTGGTAGCCGCGATTGCCGCCAACGCGGGTGCGGTCAAGTCCGGAAACGATGCCGGAGGTAACGGTCTGGCCGATGCCGAATGGGTTGCCGACCGCGACCACGAAATCACCGACGCGCAGGTGGCTGACGTCAGCCAGCGGCATCGCGCTCAAGCGTTCGGCGGGAATCTGCAGTACCGCAAGGTCGGTATCCGGATCGGAGCCGATCACCTTGCCGGCGAGGGTTCGTCCATCGGTGAGGGTTACCGCGACGTCGTCGGCGCCATCGATGACGTGATTGTTGGTCAACACGTAGCCCTTGGCCGCGTCGACGATCACGCCCGAACCCAGAGATTGCTGGACGCGTTCGCGCGGCTGGGCGGCACTGCCACCGAAAAAGCGGCGGAATACCGGATCATCAAAGAACGGATCGCGCACTTGCACGTGGGTCTTGGTATTGATGTTGACCACGGCAGGTGTGATTTTTTCCAGCATCGGTGCCAGCGAGGGTACCGGCGCGCCGGCGACCACGTCGGGCAAGGCGGCGCTACTGTTTCGGCTGAAGCCGAGCAGCGTGCAGACAGCCAACAGAATGATCGTGGTTGCCAGCAGTAACCAGGTCGCCGGGCGGATCGCAGGTCGGGTGAAGTCGCTCATCGATAGTCCTGTAGAGTGAATTGCGAAGAGATTGTTGGAGGGCGCCGGCCGCTTTTGAGAGGTAGGCGTCGGCGAGGATGCCTCTGACCGCGGTCGGTCGCTGAGGTTTCGTTGGGTAGACACCCCTGTTTACAAGGGCTGTCGCAGGCGCGAAAAAAAAACTTCAGGAAATTGCCATTCAACCCCTTGCCAGCGACAGCGTCGCGGCGTACTTTTGGGTTTCGCGTAGCACAACATCTAGTGGATGATCTGCGCATGAAATGCCACTGATTGGGTTAGTGGCCATAGTTTCGCCGAAATCGCCAAAGTGCGGCACGGCGGTTTTCAAGCGCATTTGCCACGCATGGCGAGCGCAATACAGTCGCACCGGGGAGATGACCGAGGAATGAGTACCGTGAGAATGGAGCCGCTCAAGCGCGGCGCAGTGGACATCGCTTTGCAGCCGGCGTCTTGGGACATCTGGGACAAGAAATATCGGCTCAAGGCCAAGAGTGGCGACGCCGTCGACGCCACGATCGATGACACGTATCAGCGCGTGGCCAAGGCACTCGCCGACGTGGAAGTGTCGCCCGAGTTGCGCGAAACCTGGAACGAACGCTTCCTGTGGGCGCTACGCCGTGGCGCGATTCCGGCCGGGCGCATCACGTCCAATGCTGGCGCGCTGGCACACAAGCCGGCTACTTCGACGATCAACTGCACGGTGTCGGGCACCATCGACGATTCGATGGACAACATTCTGGACAAGGTCCATGAAGCCGGCCTCACCCTGAAAGCGGGTTGTGGCATTGGCTACGAATTCTCGACGCTGCGCCCACGTGGCGCCTATGTGTCTGGCGCCGGCGCGTATACGTCGGGGCCACTGTCGTTCATGGATATCTACGACAAGATGTGTTTCACCGTGTCCTCGGCCGGTGGCCGTCGCGGCGCGCAGATGGGTACCTTCGACATCAGCCATCCCGACGCCAAAGAATTTATCCGGGCCAAGCGTGAAGACGGTCGCCTGCGCCAATTCAATCTCAGCCTGCTGATCACCGACGGCTTCATGGAAGCGGTCGCCAACGATGACGAATGGCCATTGGTGTTCCCGATCCACGTCAAGGAAAAACACGAGATCGATCTTGGCGACCCAGCCAAGGTGGTGTGGCGCGAATGGCCCACCCACAAGAACTACGTTGATCGCGAAGATGGCCTGGTCGCCTGCAAAATTTATGGCCAGATCAAGGCAACCCATCTGTGGGACATGATCATGGTGTCGACGTACGACTACGCCGAACCGGGCTTCATCCTCATCGACCGCGTCAACGAAATGAACAACAACTGGTGGTGCGAAGACATCCGCGCTACGAATCCTTGCGGCGAGCAGCCATTGCCTCCGTATGGTTCCTGCCTGCTCGGTTCGGTCAACTTGACCACCTTTGTGTGCGATCCGTTTGGGCCGAAGGCGCGCTTTGATTGGGATGAGTATCGCGAGGTGGTTCGCGTGTTTACGCGCATGCTCGACAACGTGGTCGAGATCAACGGCCTGCCGTTGGAAAAGCAGCGCGACGAGATCAAGTCCAAGCGTCGCCATGGGATGGGTTTTCTTGGGCTAGGTTCGACGCTGACCATGCTAAAGCAACGCTATGGAACCGCCGAGGCCTGCACGTTTACCGAAGAAGTGGCGCGCGAAATGGCCATTGCCGGCTGGGAAGTGGCGTTGTCGCTGGCGAAGGAAAAAGGCGCTGCGCCAATCCTGACCGAAACACTCAGCGTGACGGCTGAAATGCTGCGCAAGCGGCCGGAAATGGCAGCCGATGGTTACAAACTCGGCGACCCGATCAAGGCCAGCGTACTGCATGCGAAGTACTCGCGTTACATGCAGCGCATCGCCGAGGTCGCTCCCGAACTGGTCGCCGAACTGGCATCGGTTGGCGCGCGTTTTACCCACCACTCGTCGATCGCGCCGACCGGCACCATCTCGCTGTCACTGGCCAACAACGCATCGAACGGGATCGAGCCGAGCTTCGCGCATCACTACTCGCGCAATGTGATTCGCGAGGGTCGCAAGTCCAAGGAAAAGGTCGAGGTCTACAGCTACGAGCTGCTCGCCTATCGCGAACTGATCAACGGCCAGGCAATGCCGTATTCGGAAAAGGCTGAAGAAAAGCTGCCCGAGTATTTCGTTGCTGCCGACGACATCAGTCCGAAGGAGCACGTCGACATTCAGGCCGCCGCGCAGAAGTGGGTCGACTCGTCGATCTCGAAAACCGCGAACGTGCCGACCGACTACGCCTACGAGGATTTCAAGGACATCTATCGTTATGCCCACGAGCAAGGGCTGAAGGGTTGCACCACGTTCCGATTCAACCCGGCCGCTTTCCAGGGCGTGCTGGTGAAAGAGCATGATCTGGAAAGCACGGTTTACCGCTTCGAGTTGGATGATGGATCGTTCGTCGAGGCGCGCGGCAACGAAGAGATTGAGTACGACGGCGAGATGCACAGCGCAGCCAATCTTTTCGATGCATTGAAGGAAGGTTATTACGGCAAGTTCTAGGCGAACTTCACCTGAGGTTGCACAGACTCCCCGCAGGCTGCAATTACAGGTAAAGTTTTGCTACGGCATTATTGTGGCCGTACGATCCACGCGTGCAATCGATCCATCCTCAATCACTCCATTCAAGGCAATCCGTCATGACCAAGAAAAAGAAAGCAGCCGGTAGCAACATGGACAACTTCAAGGACGGCGCAAGCCTGGTTGGCGGTGCGTTCGCCGACGCAGCCAGTGCCATCGCCGCGTCGGTCAGCGTTGCTGCTAGCGATACCAGCAGCGCCGTTATGAGCACCGCCGACAAAGTCGGCAATTCCCTGGGCAAGGCGCGCAAGCAAGCCGCCCGCCGGGTCAAGACGGTCGTCGCCAAGGCCAAGTCCGCGACCGGATTGGACAAGAAAAACGCCACGGTCGCCTCGCAGATCAAGGCAGGTGCAAAGAAGGCCATGGATTCGGTGAAGAGCGCCGTCACCAAGGGTGAGAAGAAAATCGATGCGAAGGTTGCCGCGAAGAAGGCCGAGACCAAAAAGGTCGCGAGCAAGGCTGGGAAGAAAGCGACTGCTACCAAGAAGTCTGTCGCGAAGAAAGTGACCGCAAAGGAAGCCAGCGTGAAGAAGGCTGTCGGCAAGAAAGCCACTGCGGTGAAAAAAGCTGTCGGCAAGAAAGTCAGCGCCGCGAAGAAGGCGGTTAGCAAGAACTCGACGGCGATGAAGAAGACAGCCACCAAGAAAGTAGCAACGGTGAAAAAAGCCGTAAACAAGGCCGCTAAGAAGGTCGCCGCCAAGCCGGTAGTGAAAAAGACGATGGCCAAGAGCGCGCCAGCGAAAAAGGCCGCCAAGAAGGCCGCCAAGAAATCGTCGAAGAAGTAAGCACCACGATCCAGGCGTCGCGTGACTGCGCCGCGCCTGGATCGCCGTTCACTCGTTTGAACTCCCTATTCGTTGTCGGATCACGCCACGCGCGCTGATCCATCAGGACTATCGCCATGTCGATCAAGATCAATCAGAAGATCAAGGGCTACACCGTGGTCGCGCCCGAGCAGGACAGCGCGGCGCGCAGCGCAGTTGCTGCAGAGCCGGAGGTGAAGGTCGCCGAAGTCATCCAGATGCACGAAAGCCTGCAACGGCCGGACACGCTGATTGGTGCCACCTACAAGATCAAGTCGCCGCTGTTCGAGCACGCGCTTTACGTCACCATCAACGACATCGTGCTCAATGCCGGCACGCCGCACGAGCAGCGCCGCCCGTTTGAGATCTTCGTCAATTCCAAGAACATGGATCACTTCCAGTGGATTGTCGCGCTGACCCGCATCATGAGCGCCGTATTCCGCAAAGGTGGCGACGTCACCTTTCTGGTCGAGGAACTGAAAGCCGTGTTCGATCCGCGCGGCGGCTATTTCAAGGCCGGCGGCGTCTATATGCCCAGCATCGTTGCCGAGCTTGGCGCCATCATCGAGCAGCACATGAAGTTGATCGGCCTGATCCACGATCCCGACATTGATCCGTTGCAGCGCCAGATGCTGGCCGACAAGCGAGCCCAGTACGAAACTCGCGCTGCCAGGAAAACCACTGACAGCACCATCACTGGGACAGCCAGCACTGATGCCGTCGCAGCCACCAGCGGTTTCCCCGCAGGCGCAACCCAATGCCACAAGTGCAACACCCAAGCTACCATCGTAATGGACGGCTGCGCGACGTGCCTAAATTGTGGTTATTCGAAGTGTGGTTGACATCCAACAGAGAGAGCGGCCCGCACAACGGATGAACGTGATCGTGTCGGCGATTACTCCTACGTAGTAATCGCGAGCAAGTCCGCTGGTCGGCAATCGCCATCACGCCCTGCTCTGGAAAACCGTTTACTGGTGCGTGGACCAACACTGCGAACGTTACTAACAGGCGTTCATGCGGGTCCACCAGACGTGGTCTTCCATCCCACTTGCGCGCATGCGGGCTTCAGTCTCCCCGCGAAGAAGATCTCTCCGCAGGCAGTCGGAACCGTGTCGGTAAACCGCTGCAAGGGGCGGTCGACGAATAGACAATTTCATTTCGGCATGGAATCTGGCCAGCAGAAAATATCCGGTGCTGGGTGCCGCGGTAATCCCGCCGGACTTTACCTCGTGGGGGATGCTTCCCACCAAGAAGAGAAACGGCGCGGACTGTTCGTTCGGAGCATCGATCCCGCAATCCTGCCGCCAAATGTTCGATGCCATACTATTGGGCATGGCGCATGACCCTGACTCGAACTCGACCGACGACCTGACCGGCTTGATGAATCTGGGCCTCGCTGGCGACACGCAAGCGAATGATCAGGCATTCCGAATTGTCTACTCAGAACTTCGGCGCAGCGCGCAGCGTCAAATGCGTCGCGGCATCGATGCACCAACGCTAAGTCCGACTGGTTTGGTCAACGAGGTCTACCTCAGGTTCACCGATGGCGTGTCACGGGTCAACGATCGCGCGCACTTCTACGCACTCGCTGCCCGAGCCATGCGTCAAGTGCTGCTCGATCACCAGCGCGACAAGCAGGCGATAAAGCGGGGCGGCAATGTCGCACATGTCGAATTCACCAACGAACCACTGGGTTCAGATGACGGTGATTCCATCGATCATTTCGCTCTAGGCCAGGCATTGGACTCGTTGCGCCGCCTGGATCCTCGCGCCACGCAGGTCGTTGAGTTGCACTTTTATTCCGGGCTCAACTTTCTGGAAATTGCCGACCTGATCGCGCTCAGCGACAAGACGGTACGTCGCGACTGGGAAAGCGCTCGCGCTTACTTGCTTTCCCAGCTTTCGACCACGTAGGCGTTACTGATTGCATCGCGTTCGGTCCACGAATGGATGAGTGCGCGGCGAAGACGAAGAGATCACGAGATAGGTTTGGCCTTGTCGCGAAACAGCTCCCGATCACTCAACCCCATCGGCGAAGATCACATCGGTCGAGAGCGCGGTGCTGATTTCCGACGTGCTGCCCGAACTGTTGGTCGCCGTCATGCTGATCGCGCCGCCGGCACTCTGATTTGGCACGCTGATCGGAATGGAGAAGCTCAACTTTCCGCTCCCCGGGACTTGCACCGTGACGTGGGTCAAGATGATTTCCGCGTGACCACGCTTGTTGTTGGGATTGATGTCATTGCTGAAGTAAACATCAACCCGATAGGTTCCCGGCAGCGTATCGAGCGAAGCCGTCACCGTGCCCGGACGATCATTGGCGCCAGGCGCCGTGTAGAACAAGCCTTTGAGTACAGGAAAGTTCTGCAGATCGTTGGGACCGGTATCCCCATCACCCGCATCGTTCGGCGTCGGTCCGGCAACGCCTCCGGTCGGAATCAGGTCGATGTCCATGCGATTGATGGCGGCGCCGTTGTCGTAGATGCGATTGGCATTAATCGAATTACCCGTCGCTGCATTTCCCTGCACCACCACACCACCACCGAAACTGCTGCGGACCGTGTTCGCCGTGATGCTGCCGCCATTGCCGCCGGCACCAATGATGTTATTGGAGCCAGTCACGAGAATGCCGATGGCATTGGTCAGAAAACCCGCCCCCTGGATGTTGAAGCCAGCTTGGTTCTGCTGCACAACATGCTGACTGCCTTGGACCCACAGGTTGGCATAGGTGTTGCCAGCGGTGCGGTTGCCGACTACCTGGCAACCTGATCCGGTGACGTTGATGCCGGTATTGTTGGGCAGCGCGGAGATACCGTTCGGTGCAAGACCGACAATGTTGTTGACGATCTGGCAGGTGGTGAAGCTGGTCGTCGCGTCGGTCGCACTTTCAACGCCGCTGAATGCAGCGTTGCCGATGACGTTGCGGTCCCCCAAGGCATTGCCACCGACCAGAATGTTGCCACTGGCACCGGATGCGAAGTTGATCGCATTGATGCCGGCACCCGGCAGATCAATGCCGTTGGCCGTGCCGCCGAACTGGCTGCCGCTGATCTGGCTGCTCTGTCCACCAAGGATGCGTACCGGCTGGATAAAGCCACCCAGGCCGACACCTCGCAGCGCCAGGCTGCCGAAGCTGTTCGCGGGGACTGTGAACCCATACGTAAGCGTTCCCGATGCGGGCTTGATGATCACGCACAGGTTCGCATTGAACGCATCGGGCGCGGTGTTCTTGGTGGAGGTCGGCTGTGTATAGCCATCGATGGTCATGCGGCTGTTGATAATCGGCAGCACCGTGGTCAAGGCAATCACCGCCGGACAGATCGGCACGTTGGCCTGGTTGCGGATGTCGAACTTGATCAGCTTCTGCGTCAGGTTGTTGTTGGCGAGCGTGATCGCGTCGCGCAGCGAGCCTGCGCCGCTGTCGTTGGTGTTGCTGACGATAAAAGTAGTCTGATCGGTGACCAGCGATTCATACGCGCCGCGATCCGGCGCGCTGCCGATGATGCGGGCATGGCCCTCGATATCGGTGGCGGGTTCACCGTTTGGTGGAAAGAGTGTGCCGCTGTTGACGGCGGGCGAGGCATTCTGCAGACGATAGTTGCCTGCCGAAGGATTGATCCACAAGGGATTGGCGTTGATCTGGTTTTGTATGCTCGAGGGGTTGTGAAACGCGGCTCCGTGGAATAGATCATTCACAAACGTTTGCGTTGAACCGTTATGAGATCCCACACCTCCGAAGATCGGATTTGCACCGGTGGAACTCCACAGGATGCTGTTGTAGATCGTCGCGTCCATATTTGACGCATTGTCGAAGATGCAGATCCGCCCATCATTCGAGTTCCAAGTGATCGGCAAGTCGGCAGTCATGTGGTTGATATTTACCGCAGCGCCACCGACGCTGTCGAGCACGATCACACAGATATTCTCCGACGTGAAATGGTCGAAGAGCACGTTCTCAAGCATTGCTTCGCCATTGATCGCACGTACTCTGGCCGTAAAGAACTCGCCACCGTCGGTTATCCCGGTAAACCGCACCTGTTTGAACCTGACACTACCTTCGTCATTCGAAAATGTGTTCACTGTGCCGCTTTGAAAACTCATGCCGTTTGTCGCATTGCTGAATGTCAATCCTTCGACGTTTATTTCAGCGGTGGGAGAACCGGAATACTGATTCCAGACGAACGTATGCCCTGCGCCGACGTTGATCACGGTGTTGGCCACATCGACCACACGCGATGCACAGTTCGTTGTATACCCGCCTTGCACAGCGATCGGTTTGACGAAATCAAAGTCCAGATTGCCTGGCATCGCGTAGGTCCCCTGCACGATCTTTACCGTATAAGGCTGATTTATCACGCTGGCTTGGACCAGCGTCGCAAATAGCGCGCTGGCGGAATTGACGCAAACTTCCGTAGCCGAGGCGACAGAACAGGTCAGCGTTCCGGACAGCAGAAGTGCAGCCGAAAGCATAAGGCGTGGAAATGTTCGACGGGAAAACATGATGGTCTGCCTCTTTGGGAAGGGGAGCGATGCGACCGCCATTGGGCGTGTGCACATCGCTGGTTCCCCTTACCAAACGCCCTTTGGTCTGCAGACTAGACATTGCGCGCTCGGCGCGTCTACCGATCGGGCGTATTGGAGTCCTCCACGACGATTGCACTACGAATCGGCGCAATCGAATTGCGGCGACGCCCGAACGACGACGACTCTGGACGTCGCGCTCTGCCGGGACGTATCGATGAGCTCCTTGAATCGAGACCTGCCCGACAGGTGCCTGGCAAAGTGATCAGCTTTTCAGTCAAAACCAGCTTGGAAGAGAAAATCTGTCAGCGTGCACGCGCCCCATCGCCATCGAAATGACACATAAACGCGTTGGGGTTGAACCCTCGGCGCGCCGCGTCCCAAAAGGACAACATTAGAGATGCGACATGCAGAGACTGGAGCCTTGGCGACGCCGATACGCGATGGCGAGATCGCCCGGCATATGGACACGCAACGACTGCAGGTCGACACTGGCTACGTCCTACCCGTGAGTATCGTCATGCACCCTGATCGGTCATTCGAACCCGAACGATGGGGACGGCTCAAGGAGCACTTGGCTGACCTGGCCGAAATGGAGGCCTCGCACCGCGACTGCGCGCTCGACAATCTTGTGATTGACGACGCTGATCGAGAATGGTTGCGGAAGCTTGCCGGTCCTTTGCTGACAGGTGATTCGCGTCTTTCCGGATCGCTCCCTCTGGCACGCTCGACGATCGACGCCGAGCGGCTACGCTGGCGAAACGGGGAGACGATCGGGCGCTATCGAATTCAGTCGCTGCTTGGCCGCGGTGGCATGGGCGAAGTTTACGAAGCCCGCTCGCTTGATGAAGACCGCATCGTTGCGCTCAAGGTTTTGCGTGCAGGCTTGAATCACCTGGACTACGCGCGGTTTTCTGACAACGAACAACGCGCTCTGCGGCGGCTGGATGATCCGCGCATCGCCAAATTCATTGAAGCGTTTGTCGATGACAGTGCTGGTACTTGTATCGTGCTGGAATGGGTTGATGGCGAACCATTGCAAACCTATTGCAGCGGGCGGCGCTTCGATGTCGAAGCTCGCTTGAAGCTGTTTGTCGAAGTGTGTCACGCAGTCGCCAGCGCTCACCAGCAACTGGTAGTCCATCGCGACCTCAAACCAAGCAATGTTTTGGTGACGCCGGAAGGACAGGTGAAGTTACTTGATTTTGGCGTCTCGAAATTGCTCGACGCCGGCACAACCGGCGCGCAGACGCAGACCCGCGAGAACCTGTTCACCCTGGACTACGCAGCACCGGAGCAGGTGCTGCACGAAGCGATCTCGACGGCTACGGACATCTACTCACTCGGGGTGTTGCTGTTCCGATTGCTGACTGATGTTTCGCCATATCCGCGTGCGGATGGAAAATCCCTCGTCAAAGCCGTGCTGGAAGAATCCCCCCAGAAGATTTCCGACGCGCTGGAGCGATCACGCGATGAAGGGAAGTCCCCGCCGACGGGATCGTTCGATCTGGACCTTGACCGAATCGTCGCCCGTGCGATGGACAAGGATCCCAGATCGCGCTATCGCAATACCCTCGAACTTGCTGCCGACATTGAAGCGGTACTGGCGGGTAGACCGATCAGTAGCGGTGGCAATACTCGCTATCGTTTGAAGAAATTCCTGAACCGTAATCGAGCTTCAGCGGCAGGAGCGGCGATCGCTTTCGTGGCGATCATTGTCGCTGGAATCGTTAGCGTGCACGAAACCCGGTTGACCGCGCGCCACGCTCATCAAGCTGACGTAGCCAACCATTTCTTGATGACGACGCTGGATCTCACCGACAAGTTCAGCAGCGGCAATCGAGCAGACCTGACCCTCGGCGAAGTGCTGGAGCGCTCCGTAGCGAAAGCGCGCACGGAGTTGGTCGACGAACCCGCCGTGAGGGCGACGGTGATGATCAAGCTTGCGCTTGCACTACAGCACCGTGGAAAAACGCAAGCGGCGCTGCAGGTCGCGGAAGAGGCTTTTTCAATCCGGAAGGCCGACATTCAATCAACCCCGATTGAGAAGGCTGAGGCTGCACAGCAGCTGGCCAGCGCGGAGATTGAGAGTGGATTGATTGATCAAGCCGATGAGCATCTCCATGAGGCTGTGGCATGGCTCGATGGAGGGAACGAGACCGATCCGACTGCTATCGCTGTGCTGACCAGTCTCGGCAAGCTGGCGAGTATGCGCGGAGACGCCAAGGGTTCACTGGCGTGGTACCAGAGAACCTTGGCGCTAAGAAAAACCCTGCCCGGTGACCACCGCGATGAAATCGCAATGGATTACAACAACGTTGGGACAGGCCTGTACAACCTGAGTCGATTTCACGAGTCCGATGATGCCTATTCCCAAAGCATAGCCATGCTCCAGTCGCGCCTGGGCGACGCTCATCCTCGATTGGGATTCGTGTTGGTTGGTCGTGCAGGCGCACTCATTCAATTGGGCCATTTCAAGGACGCGATTGCACTACTCGATCAGTCCGATTCCATATTGAGTTCTGGAAGCGGCAGGCCACCAGCCACACTCGGTGCGGCCAGTTCGACGAGGCTACGCGCAATGATTGAGTTTTTCGGGAGCGACTACCGGTCGGCGTTGGATCGAATGGACCCAGCGATATCCAGCATGCGAGTATCCAGCCCGGTGACCGTCGCATCAATGCTAGTAATGCGTGCACGCATCGAACTTGCTGATCATAAACCGAAGGCCGCCGCCGACACACTGACCGAAGCCGAACGGCTCTTTGTCAACAATGGTCGAGCCACGCATGTGCAGAGGTGGGTCGCACATGGTTTACACGGTGTCGCACTTGTCGATCTGGGGGATCACGAGAAGGGCGACGAACAACTTGATGAGGCTTTCCGCCAGATATCCCTGACGGGTCGCGTTGACAGTGTCGAGCTTGCCGAAATCGCACTTCAAAGCGGTGCAGAGGCGAGACGACGCGGTGATGTCGTGCTCGCAATACAGCACCATCGCATCGCGCAGGCATTCCAATCGAAATCAGGTTGGCTAGGCGGGCTGGGCAAGAACCTGGTCGCGGGGGAGTTGGTGCTGGACGGCATGTTGCCTGGCGCGGGTGTTGAAGCCAGAAGATTTTCAGAGGAAAACGTCGAGCCAACACTTGTCGCACTGCAAAAATTGTCGCCGAACAATCCGCTGGTAAATTCGTTGGACAAGGCGCGAGTGTCTTCTGCCCGTTGACGTGTCGGCCGCGACTTGACTGCGTCAGCGCCGCTTTTTCATAGTCCGCTGGCTCGTCGCTGCGGGTGCATTCACGACCCGACGCGACAATACATAATCAAAACAAACTCTTACATAAGGTCAATTCATCACCCGTTGATAGTGTGATGCCTCCTGTTTCGATGCCTCGCTTGTAGTTGCGAACAGCGCCAGCAGGTAACCAAAGCTACGGAGAATGAAGATGACTCACTTGATCCCAAGCACTGTTACGGTCCCATCCGCGCCGCGTCGCATGCGCCGTGTCTTGTCTGGATTGGGCTGGTTGGCCGGCGCGGCGCTGGCCTTTGCGGTTCCGTTGTCTGCACAAGCGGGTTCCGGCTATTTGAGCGTGAATCTCAACTTGCGTGCAGGGCCATCAGTCGACTATCCCGTTGTTCGCTTCGCTCCACGTGGCGCTGCCGTAAACGTGTATGGCTGCGTCGACGATTATGGGTGGTGCGATGTATCTTGGGGCGGCAATCGAGGCTGGGTATCGGGGCAGTACCTGGACTACGACTACTACGAACGTCGCGTGCCGGTGATCGACTACGGTCCGCGCCTGGGCCTTGGGCTGATCAGCTTCAGCTTCGGCAACTACTGGAATAATCACTACCGCCACCAGTCGTGGTACGGACAGCGCAACCATTACAGCCATGTTGTTGTTCGCCGCGGGCCGCCGCGCCACCATTACTATGCGCCAACGCGTCGAGCAACGGCGAATTATCACCATGATCGCTATGACCGAAGCTACGACCGCCAGAATCGCTATCAGCGAAACGAGGCGCGACGTGACTACCGCCGCGATATCCGCCATGACCGTCGCGATGCCCGCATTGACGTTCGACACGATCGTCGCGACGCGCGCAACGACATACGCCAAGTGCGCAACGAAGTTCGACACGAGCGCAGGCAGGACGCCGCTAACAGACAGGCAAACAGGCAGGCGACGCGTAGCGAACAAAGTAGTCGCCGGCAAGTCAGTCGTAACAGTCAAAACGGTCATGACGGTCGCAATACCGAACGCCAGCGTTGATCTCGCTTGATGGTCACGAACGCCGCAGTTGCCCCAAGCGGGACTGCGGCGTTCTGTTGGATAACCGGCTCAATCCGCACAAAAAAAGGGCAGGGCTACATTGCCGATTCCCACCGACGATGGGCTGGGATGACTTAGGGGCGGAGAACTTGCTTCGGTCGAATCTGCTTCGCAGGGAACTCGGCTCTAATTTTCGAAAGTCGTCAATCCCGACGATTCATGACACCAACGCTTTGGCGCTGGTGGGAGATTCGCCATCGCGACATCATCGAAGGTTTCGGTCGATTTCCCCATCGAAACGAAGTACTGGAGAGGGCAGCGGCTTCTGACTTCCGTACGTGAATGGAACCACGTTTTTACCCTGCTTCGAGCAACCAGGCGACGACGTCATTAACACGGTCGTCTTTGCCAATTACGCGCAGCACGGGAGGCTTGATCGCGAGGTCGTGGCCACGCGCGACGGTGACGCCATCCTTCGGACACAGATCAAGGCAGCCGCAAGCCACGATTCGCATCTCGCGATGGCCGCCCTGCTTGATCGCGCGTTTAAGATCGCCGCGCAGATCTTCACGATCTTGCCGCTTCATACACTTGCTGCAGACGAAGACCAGTTCCGACCAGCCAACGGCGGCCGATTCAATGCTTGATTCTGTTGCTTTCTTCGACATGCGGTCAGCGTAGCAACGCGAAGCTGCCGCGCAAGTGAATCATTCTTGATCAAGCGCTCAGCGCTACGATGTAGGCCGAGGGTCCAGCGCCAGTACCGACTGTTGCAATTCGATGCGGCCATCGCCAGCGACGATCTTTTTGAATTCGGCGCGGCTGACGGACACATAGCGTTCGTTGCCGCCGATCTGCACCTGCGGTCCATCGGTTACGGCGCGGCCATGATCGTCGACGCGCACCACCATGGTCGCCTTACGGCCGCTGTGGCAGATCGTTTTTATCTCTTCGAGCTGGTCGGCCCAAGCCAACAGATACTTGCTGCCTTCGAATAGCTCGCCACGAAAATCGGTGCGCAATCCGTAGGCCAACACGGGAATGCCGAGCCGGTCGGCGACATCGCCGAGTTGCCAGACCTGCGACTTGCCGAGGAACTGCGCCTCGTCAACCAGCACGCAACCGAGGGGTCCGTGATTGTCGATATCGGATTGTGTCAGAACGAACAAATCATCATCCGGCGCGATGCTGTGAGCATGGGCTTTCAAGCCAATCCGTGACGCGATCATGCCGACCCCGGCGCGATTGTCGATGGCGGGCGCGAGAATCAAGGTGCGCATACCGCGTTCGCGATAGTTGTGCGCGCTTTGCAGCAGCGTCGTGGTCTTGCCGGCATTCATCGCCGAATAATAGAAGTACAGCTTGGCCATGTTGATGGTGAAGGCGCTGCGCGCACCTCTCAAGAGTGGGCAGGCAATGTACTGCACTCGTCGCCGCAGCGGCAGTTCGACGCCATGACGGCGTGCGAAACTGAGGCATGAGCGCAAACTCCTGCAGTGGCAACGCCACCCGCGTCGTCGACAGTGCCGCATCAGGCTCCGCAGGCGTGGAACTGCGAGAGTTTGCTGAGCGATATCCGAGATTGTTCGTGCTGACGGGTGCCGGCTGCAGCACCGGATCGGGCATTCCCGACTACCGTGACGTGCAAGGTGCTTGGAAGCGTACGCCACCGATCACCTTGCAGGTATTTCTCGCCCAGCCCTTGCAACGCGCACGTTACTGGGCGCGCAGCATGATCGGCTGGCGGCGCTTCGGCTCCTCTTCTCCAAACGCCGGCCATCACGCGTTGGCGGAGCTGGAACAGCGCGGTTGCATCGAAGGCATTTTGACCCAGAATGTCGACGGACTGCATCAGGCTGCCGGCAGTCACGCCGTGATCGACCTGCATGGGCGCTTGGATACGATCCGCTGCATGGCGTGCGAAGCACGAACGCCACGCGGGGATTTCCAGGAGAGACTGGTCGCGGCGAATCCCTCGTGGGCGATGCTCGACGCGGCCATTGCACCAGATGGCGACGCTGACTTGGAGCACGCCGACTTCAGCGATTTCGTCATTCCTGCCTGTGAGCAATGCGGCGGCATGGCCAAGCCCGATGTCGTTTTCTTCGGCGAAAACGTG
This sequence comes from Lysobacterales bacterium, assembly GCA_038236135.1. Lineage (GTDB taxonomy): Bacteria > Pseudomonadota > Gammaproteobacteria > Xanthomonadales > Rhodanobacteraceae > Dokdonella. The sequence continues at coordinate 5,637 of JBBSTF010000051.1, read as the reverse complement.
CCGCGTCAGCGCGTCGACGCTGCGATGTCTTGGCTTGCGAACAGCGACGCGATGCTCGTTGTTGGGTCGTCGTTGATGGTTTATTCGGGTTATCGCTTCGCGGTCGAAGCGAAGCGCTTGGGCAAGCCAATCGCCGCGATCAATCGAGGCGTTACCCGCGCTGACGAACTGCTTGATCTGAAGATCGACGCTGATTGCGCGACCACACTAGCCAGCCAGCTAGACTGACCAGCGCAGCCACGCGAATCGCTCAATTCGTGACAGCGGGGCCTATCCGTAATGGCCCAACTTCAACATGGCCGCGCGGTGCATGGGGATTCCAAAGCTGGTCCTGCACTCGCCAGTATTGCTTGGGGTCCCAATGGCGACGGTCATAAAACCGATTCCCATCGACGTTGCCCGTGTAGCGGTCCATCTGAATGATGCTCAGGTTGCCAACGAAGCCGGTCCTGCTGCCAGTGATGCTGCGAACGGCATGACGCAATTGGCGGTTCAGGCGCGGCTTTGCGACCACGTCCGCGTAGCCGTCGTAAATCGGTCCGCCCACCTTGACCGCCCGGACGCGCTCGGATTCGCTCAATTCTTCCCAGTACTGCTCACGGGTGACCAGGTACTCGCGATAGCCACGCTCGGAAGCTAGGTCCATCCACGCGTATGCGGCAGCGCGATCCATCGGAACTTCAACGCCCTCCCACAGCAATGCGCCCAACAGCGCTTGTGAGGGTTTGTCGCCGTAGCGCGCTGCTCGCCGCAGGTTCTTGATGACTTCGGTGCCGCGACCTGATCCGAGTAGTTCGACGCCCCGAGCGCGAAATAGCTGGTCAGGGTGCGCGTCGAGATAGCCCTGGTCCATAACGGCGACATCATCGGTGGCGACGATGTCGTCACGCCAACTCGGGGTGGATGCAATGGCAGCACCCGTGCCAATCAACAACAAAACGGAAACCATTCGAATAATCATGGTGGACTCCCTTTCCCGGCGGTTGGAATGCCGACTCTACTCCCGAAAGAACCGGGAGATAAATGGCTTGGAAGGAGTCAACCGGAGTGTGGGCTGGTATCGCATTTGGACACAAAAAAGCCCGATCGACCGACCGGGCTGAAGGGAGTGATTGACGTTGGAACAGCGTTACATTGATGAATAAAGTTCGCGGACCTGCTTTTCAGCTTCGTCCTTGCTTACGCCTTGGCGCTCATCCACCTTTGCCGCGAGATACTCGGGGTTGGCTTCGGAGATCCACACCATCGTGGCGAAGGTCGCCATTTGGTTTGGATCTTGTAGCGCTTTGCCGAGGTACTTTGGTTCCACGGCACTGGCCAAGCGGCCAGCGCCGGAGATACACCTGTTACATGGACTTCAGGCCTGTCGAGTCGACCGACTTGACGCCCTTGATTTTCTTCGAGGCAGCGGTAGCCTTGGCGACCATGGCGGGGTTATCGACAACACCGGTCAGAAATACAACGCCGTCAACCGTATTAACGGTGATCTTGGTGCTGGTGACGTCTTGGGTGGTCGCAAGTTGCGACTTCACCTTGGTGGTGATCCAGCTATCGGTTACCGGCTGCGAGGAATCCATTTGGTCGATCGTGTCTTCCTTCATCTCGGCCTTCTTCTCGAGAACTTCTTCTTTGGCATCCATCTTCGCGTCCATAGCGTCCTTCTTGGAATCCATCTTGTGGTCCATTCCATCCATCTTGTGGTCCATGGAATCATGCTTGGCGTCCATCGCATCTGCGCTCATGCCGGTTGCTGATCCGGCAGCCATTGACGAACCTGCCATCTTGCTGTCCATGTTTGCGGACTTCATCGCATCGTTCTTCACAGCTTCTTTCATGGCCATGTCGTGCTTGACGAGCGCGTCATGCTTCATCGCGTCAGCCTTGTTCATCATCCTGTCGTGAGACATGGTCTCCGACATATTGGCGTCGGACATCGTCGTTTCGTGCGCGACGGCAACTCCGGCCGTTGCGGCGAAAGACATTGCGATTGCGGTAGCGAGCAGCTTGCTTTTAATGACATTCATGACGATCTCCTGATTGATGGGTCCCCGAGGGGCAATTTGCGAAAGCGCGAGCCATATCGCCCGCATCTTTTTCACCGTTCCATCATGGGACGTGACTGGCTCACTCACCGTGAACAATACGGATTTAACATCGGTTGCTGTTCAGATTCAGCGCGGTGGTTCGTCCCCGGTTGCTAAACTTGCCCACCAATGACGCTCAACGCTCCCCAACGCGCCGCCATCGAATACTGTGACGGACCGCTGCTCGTGCTGGCGGGCGCGGGTTCTGGCAAGACGCGTGTCATCACCGAAAAAATCGCCTATCTGGTTCAGCGCCGGCATCTTGCGGCATCGAAGATCGCGGCCATCACTTTCACTAACAAGGCCGCTCGCGAGATGCGCGAGCGTGTCGCCAAGCTCGTCAGTAGCACCGCGGCGGACGATCTGACGGTGTGCACTTTCCACGCCTTGGGTCTTAAATTTCTTCAGATCGAACACGCGCGCGCTGGACTGCGCCGCGGCTTCTCCGTGCTCGACGCCGACGACAGCCAGAATCTGATCAAGGAACTCGCGCCGCAAGGCATCAAGAAGGATCCGCTTTGGGCCCTGCAGAATCTGGTGTCGCAGGCGAAGAATAATGGCCTCGATCCGGATCAGGCGGCTGCCGTTGCTTCCAGCGCACGCGAGCGCGAAGCGGCGACGATCTATGCGATGTATCAGCAGCGATTGAAAACCTTCAACGCTGTCGATTTCGACGACCTTATTCGTTTACCGCTGCATGTTCTGGAAAGCGACGCCGAAGTGCGAGCGACTTGGCAGGAACGCATTCGCTACCTGCTGCTCGACGAGTACCAGGACACCAATAGCGCGCAGTATCGTCTCGTGCGTGCGATTGCCGGCGAGCGCGGCCAGTTCACGGCGGTTGGCGACGACGACCAGTCAATCTACGCGTGGCGCGGCGCCAATCCGGAAAATCTCAACGAGCTGTCACGCGACTATCCTGCACTCAAGGTCATCAAGCTCGAACAGAACTACCGTTGCGGCAAACGCATCCTGCGCGCGGCCAATTCGCTGATCGCCAACAACGCACATCTTTTCCAGAAGAAGTTATGGAGTGATGGCAACGAAGGCACGCCAATCCGCGTCGTCGAGTGTAGAGATGCCGAACACGAAGCGGAACGGGTCGCGGGCGAAATCAGCCATCTTGCCGAAAAGCACAAGGCGCGCTGGCATGAGTTTGCGATTCTGTATCGCGGCAACTTCCAGGCGCGGCCGCTGGAAAAAGCGCTGCAACTGGCGCGCGTGCCCTATCACTTGAGCGGTGGCACGGCATTTCTAGATCGCGCCGAGGTGAAAGATTTGCTCGGCTACCTGCGGTTGATCAACAATCCCGACGACGATGCCGCCTTCCTGCGCGTGGTCAACACGCCGCGTCGCGACATCGGCGCGACTACGCTGGAAAAGCTCGCCGAGCTCGCCGCGACGCGACATTGCTCGATGCTGGCCATGGCGCAAAGCGAGGCAGCGCTTTCGCAACTCACATCACGTCCTGCAGCCGCGCTGGCCGGATTCACCCAACTGATCCGGGAACTTGCGCAAGCCTCGCGGCGATTGCCGGCAGCACAACTTGTCGATGACTTGATCGCGCGCATTCGCTACGCCGATCACATTGCTGCCCAAGTGAAAGAAACAGCGCTGCGTTCACGACGCCTCGAAAATCTCGCCGAACTCGGCGACTGGTTTCGCGCGATGGGCAAGGGCGGCGCAGTTGGCGATCTCGCAAGCCAACTGGCGCTGCTGTCGCATGGTGATCGCGACGACCCTGGCAACGCGGTGCGATTGATGACGTTGCATTCGGCGAAGGGGCTCGAATTTCGCTTCGTTTTCATTATCGGTACCGAAGACGGCGTACTGCCGCATGAGGGCAGTATCGAGGAGGGCCGCATCGAGGAAGAACGTCGCTTGATGTACGTCGGCATCACCCGCGCGAAGGAAAACTTGATGCTGAGCTACGCCAAGCGCAAGCGCCGATTCGGCGACATCATCACCAACGAACCGAGCCGTTTCCTCAAAGAACTTCCGGCCGCCGACTTGCACTGGTCCGGTCGCGATGCCGAACAGGATGCCGCCCAGACTCGCGATGTCGCGTCCACCAGCATCGCAAAACTCGCCGCGTTGTTTGGCGACTGAAGCGTCATCCCGGCTCCCTGCGACCGTCAACTGCTCGGTTCTTCAAGATCGCGGACCAAAGCAGCGCTGCTAAACTTCGCGACTTTGACGCCATCGGTACATCGCTGGCGTCCACGCACAAACGAGAATGCCAATGGGTAGAGGTCCAAGCATCGAAGGTCGCAAGAACACCGAAGACGCCAAGCGCGCCAAGGTGTTCACCAAGCTGATTCGCGAGATCACGCTCGCCACCCGCGCTGGGGTCGCCGATCCCTCCGTCAATGCGCGCTTGCGCGCCGCGGTCGACAAAGCGCTGTCCGCCAACATGACCAAGGAAACCATCGACCGCGCGATCAAGCGTGGCTCGGGTGCCGAGGGCGCCGACAACATGAGCGAGTTGCGCTACGAAGGCTACGGCCCCGGCGGCGTCGCGTTGATCATCGACTGCGTCACCGACAACCCGGTCCGCACCGTCGCTGACGTGCGCCACGGCTTGTCCAAGCACGGCGGCAATCTCGGCACCACAGGGTCCGTCGCATTCCAGTTCGCCCGCACCGGCGAGTTCGTCTTCGAAACCAATGGTGATGTCGCACTCGAAGAAAAGATCCTCGAAGCTGTACTCGACGCCGGCGCCGACGATGTCAGCAGCGCCCATGGCACCAGCGTGGTTTTGTGTTCACCGGAAAGTTTCGAAAGCGTCTCAGTTGCATTGAAGGCCGCCGGACTTGACCCCGGCAATGCCGATATCGTCATGCGCCCCGGCAACCGCATCGCCATCGATGGTGATGCGAAGGAAACCCTGCTCGACCTGATCGACTGGCTCGAAGCCCTGGACGATGTCCAGGATGTGTATCACAACGCTTCGCTCAGCTAGTTTTTCGCCTGTCGGCGAGCTGTTTTTCGTCTCTCGCCGGGAGATGTTTGGGTGAGAGTGCGACGCTTGCGCTGCGGTCAATTCAATTTGGCCATTTAAACGTCCATTGATGGGCTGACGCCAGACTGGTCAAGCGTTTCGCCGGGCTGCCGCCCGCCGCCCCACCTTTCTCCTCGCAGAGAAACGTGGGCCAAAGATGCGCCCTTTGCGGGTCGGTCGTGCGATGAAGCCGCACGACTACGCAAGTTGGCTACGGGGTTTGACGACAGTGCATCCCTGCACTGACGCCAAACTGGCCCGAATCCATTCGGGCCACCCTGCGGGCCTCTTCTCCGCCAACTCGCCTCCCCGAAACGGGAGGTAGGTCAAAGGCACGCAGCGATGCTGCGTTGTCCGCCGGCGGATGCTGTTGATGTTTTCTTTTGACTCACCCGCCCGTTCCTGTCGGCAAGTACTGGACGGACCAGCCGCTTGCGGGACACGCGATGGATCGCGTGGCTTCGGCTGCGGCACAGGATGGGCCTTCCGCCGAACCCGGCCAGTGCTTGCGTACCCGCACGGCTTCACCGTGCGGGCGACAGGCCATCGGGT
>JBBSTF010000050.1:0-26343 GCA_038236135.1 Lysobacterales bacterium | reverse complement strand
AGCGAAGCGAATCAAAAGAGGCGGGCGGCAGCCCGGCGAAACGCTTGACCAGTTTAGCGAAAGCCGACAAGAGCGAAGCGAATCAAAAGAGGCGGGCGGCAGCCCGGCGAAACGCTTGACCATTTTAGCGAAAGCCGACAAGAGCGAAGCGAATCAAAAGAGGCGGGCGGCAGCCCGGCGAAACGCTTGTAACGTCTGGCTACAGCCGACAAGAGCGAAGCGAATCAAAAGAGGCGGGCAGCAGCCCGGCGAAACGCTTGACCAGTTTGCCGACAGCCGCCAAATATACAAGCGAGATCAAAATGGATCCCCGCCTACGCGGGGATGACGAGGTGGTGAGTTGCGCAAGTGCCGGGCCCATCCGCCTTTCGGGCACCTTCTAATAACTGTAGAAGGGAGACCAGCGTCGGGATCCGGATCCTCGGCCCTTCTCCCGAAAGAAGAACGTGGTAGCGCACAACCCTCTCTCACTGTGAGGGGAACCAAAGGCGCAAAACCTCGCCTCAGGTTTCGTCGGCGCGGAGTGGTTGTTCGCGGTAGTTGCGAATCTCACCGCTCTTGACCCGCGCCATATAGCTGGTGAGCTCGCGCTTGACCACTGGCGCCAGCAGGTACAGGCCGATCACGTTTGGCAGTGCCATCACGAAGATCATCGCGTCGGAAAATTTGACGACGGCGCCGAGGTTGCTGGCCGCACCAATCACGATGAAGGCGCAGAACAGAATCTTGTAACTGATCGAAACAGCTTTCGATTCACCGAAGAGATAGCAAGCGGATTTTTCGCCGTAGTAGGACCAGGCCAGCATCGTCGAGAAGGCGAACATGAAGACGGCCAGGGTCAGGAGGTACGGGAACCACGGCAGCACGGAAGCGTAGGCCATCGAGGTCAGGGCGACGCCGTCGCCGACGCCTTGTTGCTGGTACATGCCAGTGATGACGATGACGACGGCCGTCATGGTGCAGATAACGACGGTGTCGATGAAGGGTTCCCAGAGTGCGACCAGGCCTTCGGTGATCGGCTCCTTGGTGCGAACGGCCGCGTGTGCGATGGCGGCCGAGCCGATACCCGCCTCGTTCGAGAACGCTGCGCGACGAAAACCCTGGATCAACACGCCGATAAAGCCGCCGTAGCCCGCTTCCGGGGTGAAGGCGCCGGCGAATATGGCATGGAACGCGGTCGGGACGTTGGCGATGTCAGCAATGATGATATAGACGCCGCAGACGAGGTAGAGGATCGCCATGAACGGCACCAGTTTGTCGGTGACCCGCGCAATTGACTTGATGCCGCCGATGATGACGAAGCCGACCATGATTGCCATCACCAGTCCGAACAACCAGCCATTGCCGGTCAGCACACTGGATTCACCGCCGCTGATGGTGACGAATTGCTGGAAAGTCTGGTTGATCTGGAACATGTTGCCGCCGCCGAGCGAACCGCCAATGCAGCAAATCGAGAACAACACCGCCAGCACCTTGCCGAAGCCGGTTAACTTGGGATGATGTTCGGCGATGCCGCGGCTCAAGTAGTGCATCGGTCCGCCTGAGACGCTGCCGTCGGGATTGTGGCGGCGATACTTCACGCCCAGCGTGCATTCCACGAACTTTGTGCTCATGCCGAGGAAGCCAGCGACGATCATCCAGAACGTGGCACCCGGACCGCCGATGCTGATGGCGATCGCGACGCCGGCGATATTGCCCAAGCCTACCGTGCCGGAAAGTGCCGTGGAAAGCGCCTGGAAATGGGTGACTTCACCGGCGTCGTGGTGATGCGAATAGTCGCCGCGAATCAGGCGCAGACCCTGCTTGAAACCGCGCAGGCTGATAAAGCGGAAATAGATGGTGAAGAACGTCGCCGCGATGATCAACCACAGCACCATAGCGGGCATGGTCGCTTCGCCACCAAGCGGAATCGGGTAGAACACGAACGCTGATATCGCGTCGGCAACCGGGGTGAACATCGCGTTGATCCGGTCATCGGCCTCGCCTGCTGCAATGGCCGATGTGCTCGCCATCAGCGCGGCGAATGTCGCCAGCAGCCGGGTGAGCAGGCTGGTTGCGGGGCCTCGATAGCTGGATAAAACAGTCGCGCGCGATGAAGAAAGCTGGGCAGTGCCTATCATGAAATGCCTTGTGTTGGCAGCGCTCGGTGCAAGCGCAATGGCTGCCGAACAACGCCGGCAAGGGGTGGGTGCAAAACGCGCGGCCATTGAGAGTTCAGCGCAATCGACGCAGCGGATGATGCGACGACTAAGGCTTGCGCAACCCCTGCATCGACAGTCGTAATTTGCTGTGGCGACGCCCGTACCCGAAGTAGATCACGAATCCAACTATCGTCCACGCGATCATCAAGGCCCAGTTGTACCAGCTCATCGTGCTCAGCAACAGGAGGCAACTCGCGATTCCGGCGGTGCAGATGAATGGTGCCCATGGCACGCGGAACGTACGCGGCAACTCCGGTTGCGTGCGCCTGAGGATTAGCACGCCGAGACAAACTGCGGTAAACGCGATCAAGGTTCCCATCGAAACGAGATCGCCGAGCACATCGAGCGGGAAGATCGCGGCAAGCAGGGCGATGCCGCAACCGGTAATGAGCGTATTGATATGCGGCGTGTGGTATTTCGGATGGATCCGTGCGAATACCGGAGGCAGCATGCCGTCGCGCGCCATGATCATGAAGATACGCGGTTGCGCAATAATCATGACCAGCACGACCGATGACAATCCGATCAATGCGCCGATCTCGACCAGAATGCGCAGCCAGCCAAGTTCCGGATGCGCGCGCACCGCAGTGACAACCGGTTCGTTTGTGCCTAGTTGATCGAAGCTGATCAGACCGGTCAGCACCGCGGCCATGCCGATGTAGAGCACGGTACATATCGCAAGCGAGGCGAGCGTCGCAATGGGCAGATCTCGCTGGGGATTTTTCGCTTCCTGCGCGGCAGTGGATGTCGCCTCGAAACCGATGTAGGCGAAGAACACCATCGCCGCTCCGCGCAGCACGCCGGACCAGCCATATTTGTCCGGCCCTTGCGATTCGGGAATGAACGGATGCCACAAATCCGGGTTGACGTATTGCCAGCCGGCGAAGATGACGATGACAATCAACGCCACCTTCAATATCACCATGAAAGTATTTGCCGTGCTCGATTCGCGAATGCCGACGTAACAAAGCCAGGTTAATAGCAGCACGATGATGACGGCCGGAAGATTGAACAGCGCGCCGGTCGCGACGATGTGATTGTCCTGGAACGCGAGTGGCGCGTTGGTCAGGATTGCCGGCAAATGAATGCCGAAATGATCGAGCAGGCTGGCGAAATAGCCGGTCCAACTCACCGCGACGGCTGACGCCGATACACCGTATTCCAGCACCATGTTCCAACCGATGAACCACGCAACCAGTTCGCCGAGTGTTGCGTAGGCGTAAGAATACGAGCTGCCAGACATCGGGATAAGCGTGGCGAATTCGGCATAGCACAACGCGGTAAAACCGCAGGCGATCGCGGCAATCACGAAGGACAGCAGGATGGCCGGGCCGGCATGCTCGGCCGCCGCCTGCCCGGTGATGACGAAGATTCCGGCGCCGATGACCGCGCCAATACCCAGAGCGGTCAGGCCAGTGGCGCCCAACGTCCGCTTGAGTTGCGGACCGTCGTGCGGGTCGTCGTTGCGAAAGTCGGTTTTTCGGGCCAGCAGTTGATCAAGCATGGACGCTCCGCAGGATTCCCGTGCGGGCGAGATTTCGTGCCCGAGTCGAGTGTTTCGAAAATGTACTGCGGCAGTGCAGGAAACGGTGGCGGTCGGCGTCCAACAGATTCAACACTCCGCCGCGTTAGCCTCGCGCCTTGCGCAACTTGCTGCGGCTGTAGCCATAGCTGAAGTAGATGATCAGACCGATGGCGATCCACGCGCTCATCCACAACCAGTTGTCGACGAACGTGCGCGCGAACAAGCCGAAGCACGCCAGTGCACCGAGCGGACAAATCAGCCAGACCATCGGTACGCGAAACGGGCGAACCAGGTCCGGACGCGTACGGCGCAGGACCAGCACTCCGACACATACCGTGGCGAACGCCAGCAAGGTGCCCATCGATACCAGGTCGCCAAGCACGCCAATCGGGAACAGGCCGGCAAGGATAGCGGCGACGATTGCGACAATGATGGTACCCACATAAGGGGTCTGGAACTTCGGATGCACCTTGCCGAACATCGGCGGCAACAGACCATCTCGCGACATCGTATAGAAGATGCGCGGCTGACCCATCATCATCACGAGAATCACCGACGACAGGCCGGCAATTGCGCCGATCTCGACGATCACTTTCAGCCACGCCAGACTTGGATAAGCTTCCAGTGCGGTTGCGACCGGGTGCGAGGTATTCAATTGAAGGTAGGGCATCATCCCTGTCAGGACGCCGGCAACGATGATGTAGAGGATGGTGCATATGACCAGCGATCCGAGGATGCCGATGGGCATGTCCTTTTGCGGATTCACGCACTCTTGTGCTGCCGTGGATACTGCATCAAATCCGATATACGCGAAGAACACCACCGAAGCACCCCGGAAGACGCCATCCCAACCAAAATGACCATCGCCCTGCGCTGGCGGAATAAACGGCACCCAGTTCTGGGCATTGACGTACTTCAGACTGAAGGCGACGAACAACACGATGACGGTCACCTTGATCGCCACGGCAATCGAATTGACGAAGGCCGACTGGGAAATACCTACGTAGCACAGCATCCCGATGGCGCCGATGATCAGCACCGCCGGCAGATTAATGAGGGCACCGGTCGTTTGGAACGACCCATCCACCAAGGTCAGCGGAGCCGATGCGAGATAGTCAGGCAATCCCATATTCATCGATATCAGCAGGCTTTGCAGATAGCCAGACCAACCCACGGCGACGGTTGACGCCGCGAACAGGTATTCCAGCACCAGCATCCATCCGATGAACCACGCGGTCAACTCGCCGAGCGTCGCGTACGCATAGGAATATGCACTGCCGGATACCGGCAGCATCGACGCAAATTCCGCATAGCAAAGTCCTGCGAATGCACAGGCAATACCCGCGATGACGAAGCTCAGGACCACGGCCGGACCCGCGTGCACCGCAGCCGCCTGTCCTGTCAGCACGAAAATGCCTGCACCAATCACGGCACCAATGCCAAGCATGATCAGATGCTTGGCCGTGAGCGCACGCTTGAGGGTGACTTCATCACCCGGCATCGCACCCACCACGACCTCGCCGGCATCAACCTTTGGGGTCGCATGTACCGGCTGCACGATAAATAAATTCTTGAACATCAGACCCCCTTCCGCCGTGATGGATTCGAATACGCCATAAGCGATCCGGTTGAATGGCGTGTCGCGTCTGCGGCACGTCCAGCCCCTCGCCAGGCGGCGGGCCAAGCTACCCCAGCGTCTCGCCAAGTACAAGCCGTTTCCGCGCTGACATGCGAAGCGAAACGCTTGCTGCGCGCAGCCAGCGCAGCGTTGACAACCTCGCAAATAAAACGCGACATCGCCAGGTCACGAATCAGTCTGCAGTCCGCCCCGAATTTCCTTGACAGTGCTGGACCGGCGGCCCTATCGTGGGAAGCCGTGGGATTCCGTGGTTTTCTGTGGGGCAAAGGGCTGATTATGTTTCAAGGCGAAACCGCCATCACGCTGGATGACAAGGGACGCATCGCCATACCGGCGGCGTACCGCGATGTCGTCGCGCGCGAATGTGCGAACCGCTTGGTTATCACCTACAACCCCTTTGAGCAAGGCTCATTGTGGATCTTCCCGGAAGCGGAATGGGAGTCGGTGCGCGATCAGGTCAATGGCATGCGCGGAGTGGCCGTACGGCAGGCACTACAGAAGCTGCAACGCAAGTTGGTCGGTGCGGCGGCGCATGTGGAGCTGGATGGCAACGCGCGTATCTCCATCCCGGCCAGTCATCGCGCCGCGTGCGCGCTGGAAAAAAAAGCCGTGCTGCTTGGCATGGGCAACAAGTTTGAACTTTGGAGCGAGGCCGCGCACTTGGCCACGATCCGCGAAACGATCAGTGAAGAGCAACTCACCGAGGAAATGCTGGACCTGCGGATGTAATGACGGTGGATGGACTGGAGCACGGCAGGGTGAACCACGACGACCTGTTCACGCACATCCCGGTGCTGCTCACGCAGGTGATGGAGGGTCTGCGGCTGAAACGCGACGGTACATACCTTGATGGCACGTTCGGCCGTGGCGGGCACGCGCGCGCAATGCTGGGGCAACTTGGCCCGAATGGGCGCCTGCTGCTGATGGACCGCGATCCCGAAGCAATCGCCAACGCGCAGCAATCGTTCGCCAGCGATCCGCGCGTATCGATTCGCCAGGGCAATTTTGCCGAACTCGCCGACTGGTCGCAAACGGAATACGGGCTTGATGGCGCGTTGCTCGATCTTGGCGTGTCATCGCCGCAACTGGACGATGCAAAGCGCGGTTTCAGTTTCATGGCCGACGGTCCGCTCGATATGCGCATGGATCCGAGTTCGGGCGTGAGCGTCGCCCAGTTCCTTGCCGAAGCGGACGAAGAAGCCATCGCAACGGTGCTTTGGAACTACGGGGACGAACGCCGCAGCCGCCGCATCGCACGCGCCGTCGGCACCGCGCGACAAACCGAATCGCTGCAGACGACGTCGCAACTGGCTGAGCTGGTCGCGAAAACCATCGGCTATGGCGACAAGGGCCGGCATCCGGCTACCCGCACCTTCCAGGCGCTACGCATACACGTCAATGACGAGATGGGCGCGCTGCAACGAGGATTACGCGCCGCACTCACGCGCCTGAAACCAGGCGGCCGGCTTGCGGTGATCAGCTTTCATTCGCTCGAGGATCGCGCTGTCAAACGATTCATCAAGGCACAGGTGGAAGTGCCGAGCGTGCGTCGTGGCCTGCCACAACCCACGCAGCCTGAGTCGGAATTGATCGCGATTGGCAAGGCGCAATTCGCCGACGAGAGCGAAATTTCAAGAAATCCGCGATCGCGCAGCGCGGTGTTGCGGATCGCGGAAAAAATAGTGGAGGGCGCAGCATGATCGGTCGCGTCCTGGTGTTCTCGGCGTTGCTAGGTGGCGTCATCGGCACTTCGCTGGGCGTTGTGCATGCGCGCCAGGAAAGCCGACGCCTGTTCGTCGAGCTGACCCGCCTCAGCAATGAGCGCGACGATCTGAATTTCGAATTCGGGCGATTGCAGATCGAGCAGGCTACCCAAGCCGAAAACAATCGCATTGAACAGATTGCCCGTGAACGACTCGGCATGGTGTCGCCAAGCGCGGCCGAGTCGGTCCTCATCCAGAGGCAGTCGCGATGAGCAAGCGACTGCGACCGGTCAACCTGCGCACGCGTATTTACACGGTAGTTGCCGTGCTCGGCTTTTCGACGGCAGCGCTGGTTGTGCGCGCGGTCGACCTGCAAGTGCTGCGCAGCGACTTCTATCAGGGCGAAGGCGATTCGCGTTACCTGCGCGACATCCCGATTCCTGTATCGCGTGGCAGCATTCTGGATCGCAATGGCGAACCACTGGCGGTATCGACGCCGGTCGATGCGATCTGGGCCAATCCAAAAGAACTGCTGGAGCATCGCGAACGCCTGCCGGAGCTGGCGAACGCCCTGTCCCTTGATCTGGAAGGGTTAACCCAGCGACTCGTCCAGCGTTCCGACAAGGAATTCATTTACCTCAAGCGCCCGGTCGATCCCGACACTGCCGACGCGCTGTTGAAATTGCGCATCCCCGGCGTCGCCAGCGAGCGCGCGTTCCGTCGCTACTACCCCAGTGGCGAGGTGATGGCACACGTGCTTGGCACGACCAATATCGATGATCGCGGCCAGGAAGGTCTGGAGCTCGCGTTCGATAATTGGATGGTCGGCACACCCGGCGTCAAACGCGTCATTCGGGATTTGCGCGGACAAGTGGTCGAGAACGTCGAATTGGTGCGCGAGGCGAAACCGGGTCACGACCTGATCCTGTCGATTGATCGGCGCATCCAGTATTTGGCGTATCGCGAGCTTATGAGCGCGATTGCCGAGCACAACGCACAGTCGGGTTCGATGGTCATCCTCGACGTGACCAACGGCGAGATCCTCGCCATGGTCAACCTGCCTTCTTTCAACCCCAACACACGCAGCAACGCCGACCCTTCACGTCGTCGCAACCGCGCGGTAACCGATGTGGTCGAACCCGGTTCAACGATGAAGGCGTTCACCGTTACCGCTGGGCTGGAAAGTGGCAAATGGACACCGACCACACCGGTCGACATGTCGCCAGGAACACTCATGGTCGCGGGCAACACGGTGCGCGACATGCACAACTATGGCTACGGTAACGTCACCCGGGTCATCACCAAGTCGAGCAACGTCGGCGCCGCGAAGATCGTGTTGTCTATCAGCAACGAAGACTTCTACAAGGTGTTGCACGGGGTTGGCTTCGGCGAAATCACGGGCAGTGGATTCCCAGGCGAATCGCCGGGCTTTCTACCGGAGAGCAAAACCTGGGGCGCGTTCCAGAAGGCGACGATGGCATTTGGCTATGCGCTCAACGTCACCCCGTTGCAATTGGCGCAAGCCTATTCGGTGCTTGCCAACCATGGCCGGCTTCGCCAGCCAACCTTCCTGAAAGATGCCCCGAATCCCGAAAAGCAGATCGTCGCCGCTCATGTTGCTGACGAGATGCTCCCCATGCTGGAAACCGTGGTAAGTCCCGAGGGATCGGCGCTCCGTGCTGCGATCCCCAATTATCGCGTTGCCGGCAAGACCGGCACCGCGCTGAAATACAGCAAGGGCGGCTACGAGAGCAACCGTTATATCTCGCTGTTCGCCGGCATCGTGCCAGCCAGTAATCCACGGCTGGTGGGCGTCGTCGTGATCCATGATCCCGGCAGCGGCAAAGGCGGCGCCCACTACGGCGGCCTCGTTGCCGCGCCGGTTTTCAGCAAGGTGATGGATGGCGCGTTGCGGCTGTTGAACGTGCCGCCGGACAACGTCCAGCACTGGTACGCGAACGCGCCAGAAAGTGGCCAGCCGATCAATTCCAAGAGCGCCGCGCCGGACTACGCGCCGGACGAACCCAACTACGAAGAAGGCGTGCCGCAATGAGCGCGCCGTCGATGACGATGGCCGACCTGCTGGCTGGCAGCCATGGTGTTGCCGCGCTCGGCGGCACTGCGCTTATCAGCGTTAGCGGCCTGCAACTGGATTCGCGAAAAGTTCGAGCGGGTGATGCGTTTGTCGCGCTGCGTGGAGCTCGCCAGCACGGCATCGCATTTGCGGCGCGTGCACAGCAGAACGGTGCGGTCGTCATTCTTGGCGAGACGCCGATTGAATCCAACGACGCCACGCTGCCCGTGATTGCCATCGACGCGCTCGGTCAGCAGCTGGGTGAGATCGCCTCGCGTTGGCACGGCAATCCGACCGAGTCGATGAACGTGATCGGCATCACCGGTACCAATGGCAAGACCTCGACCGTGCAGTTACTCGCTCAGGCATTGAGCTTGAATGGCCGCAACGTGGCCAGTGTCGGCACACTCGGCGCGGGCCGCTACGGTGCGATTACCGCCGGTGAGCGCACAACGCCCGACGCCATCGAACTGCAAGGCCTGTTCGCCGATTTCCGCGATGCGGCTGTCAGCGACGTGGCAATGGAAGTGTCATCGCACGCGCTGGAGCAAGGACGTGTCAACGCCGTCGAATTCGACGTGGCGGTATTTACGAATCTGAGTCGCGACCATCTCGACTATCACGGAGACATGGACAGCTATGCCGCCGCAAAGGCACGTCTGTTCCAGTGGCGATCCCTTGCGACCGCCATCATCAATATCGACGACGGATTTGGCCGCGAGTTGCTTGGACAACTCCCTGACGGCGTCACGGCGCTGAGCTATGGCATCGACCATGCCGGCGCCGATGTCGTTGCCAGCGAGGTGCGCAGTGATGGCGCGGGTTTGCATTTCCACTTGCGCTCGCCGTGGGGTAGCGCCGACGTTGATTCCTGCCTGCTCGGTCGATTCAACGTGGCCAACCTGCTCGCGGTGGTTGCGTGCATGGCGCAGTCAGGCGTCGCATTCGATGACATCGTTGCAACGCTGCCGCGACTTGAGCCCGTTGCTGGACGCATGAATCGCATCGATGCCGGCGATCTGGTGCTGGTAGTCGACTACGCCCACACGCCTGATGCGCTTGAGCAAGCGCTGACCAGCCTGCGCGCGCATTGCGCCGGCAAGCTCATCTGCGTGTTCGGTTGTGGTGGTGATCGCGACCAGGGCAAGCGACCACAGATGGCCGAGGTTGCCGAACGTCTTGCTGATGCGGTCATCGTCACCGACGACAATCCACGCAGCGAAAGCGGGGATGAAATCGTCGCGCAGATCGTCGCGGGTTTTGTTGATCCCGCGCGTGCCATGGTCGAACGCGATCGCGAACGTGCCATCCACCTTGCTGCGATGGCCGCACGCGGCGGCGACATCGTGCTGATCGCCGGCAAGGGCCACGAGATCTATCAGGAAATCGGCGGGCAACGCCTGCCGTTCGATGATCGCGTAGTCGCACGCGCTGCCGCCGAGGCGAACGCATGAAGCTGCGGTTGAGCGACGTGGCAAGCTACGCGCAAGGTCGCCTTATCGGTGATGATGTGGTTGTCGATAGCGTTTCTACCGACAGCCGCACGCTTGCGCCGGGCGCACTTTACGTCGCCATACGTGGCGAGCATTTTGACGGCCACGCATTTGTCCGCGCTGCGGAAAATGCAGGCGCGGTTGCGGCGCTGGTCGACAACGAAGCCCTAATCGGCCTTCCACTGGTCGTGGTCGATGACACCCAGTTGGCACTGGGTCGCCTTGCGACGGCGATTTGTAATGAGAGTGCTGCCAAGGTGGTGGCGATTACCGGCTCCAATGGAAAGACCACGGTGAAGACGCTGACCGCGGCGATCCTGTCGCTGCACGGTCGCACCCACGTCAACAGCGGCAACTACAACAACGAGATCGGCCTGCCTCTGAGTGTGCTCGCCATGCCGGACGACACCCAGTTTGCAGTGTTCGAAATGGGCGCGGGGAAACCCGGCGACATCGATTACCTCACCTCGATTGCCATGCCTGATGTGGGCTTGGTCAACAATGTGGCTGCCGCGCATCTTGAGCGCATGGGCGACCTCGACGGCGTGGCGCAAACCAAGGGCGCAATCATCAGCGCACTTTCGGCCGACGGCGTCGCGGTCATCAACGCTGACGATGCCTATGCCGATTACTTTGTCGGATTGGCCGGATCACGCCGCACGATTCGCTACGGCTTCGCAAGCGATGCCGATGTGCGCGGACAAGTGGCCGGCGAAGCGGCGGGATCGTTCCGCATCGTGTTGGCCGCAGAATCGGCCTCGATTACTCTCGGGCTACCCGGCGTCCACAACATCTGCAACGCGTTGGCCGCCGCGGCTATCTCGATCGCACTCGGCGTGCCCATGGCGACGATCAAGGCGGGGCTTGAATCAGCGACGCCGGTCGCCGGTCGCCTCGCTGCACAAAAGCACGCCAGCGGCGCGACCATTATCGACGACAGCTACAACGCAAACCCTGGTTCGTTCGCCGCTGCCATTGCAACGTTGGCCGACAAGCGCGGTCGCCGCGTACTGGTAATGGGCGACATGAAGGAACTCGGTCCCGACGCCGACGAACTGCACGAGCAAGTTGGCGCACACGCGTCGGATGCCGGCATCGACCAGTTGCACGCAGTCGGTGAGTGCAGCGCCTTCGCTGTTCGCGCGTTTGACGGAGCGGCGTTCCTGCATGAAAGCCAGGACGCATTGATCGCCGCACTTCGGCCGCTGTTGCAGGAAGGTACCACCGTGCTGGTCAAGGGCTCTCGCTCGTCAGCGATGGACAAAGTCGTTGCTGCACTGCTTGCCAGTGAAGGGGAAGCCCATGCTGCTTGAGCTTGCCGAACTGATGAAGGCGTGGGTCAGCGGCTTTCACCTCTTCCAGTACCTGACGTTCCGTTCGATCATGGCGGCGCTTACCGCGTTGACCGTGTCGTTGATCGCCGGCCCTGCCGTCATCCGCAAACTGACCAACATGAAGGCTGGCCAGGTAATCCGTAGCGACGGCCCTCAGAGCCATCTCGCCAAGGCTGGCACGCCAACGATGGGTGGAGCGTTGATCATCATTTCGGTGGTGGCGTCGACATTGCTGTGGACCGATCTTGGCAACCGCTACATCTGGATCACTCTAGGCGTCACCGTGGCATTTGGTGCCATTGGTTTCGTGGACGACTACCGCAAGCTGGTCCTGAAAGACAGTCGTGGCCTGATCGCGCGCTGGAAATATTTCTGGCAGACGGTGTTTGGTTTGATCGTCGCCGTGTTGCTCTTCCGCACCGCGACCGCGCCGGCGGAAACCGCGCTGTATCTGCCCTTGTTCAAGGATGTCGCGGTGCCGCTCGGATTGCTGTTCATTCCGCTCGCCTACCTGATGATCGCCGGCTTCTCGAACGCGGTGAACCTGACTGACGGTCTGGACGGTCTCGCCATCATGCCGACGGTTCTCGTTTCCGCAGGTCTTGGTGTATTTGCCTGGCTGGCAGGCAACGCGAAGCTCTCGGCGTATCTCGCTATCCCTTTCATTCCAGGCGCCGGCGAGTTGTCGGTGTTCTGCGGCGCAATGGCTGGCGCCGGCTTGGGCTTTCTCTGGTTCAACACCTATCCGGCGCAGGTCTTCATGGGTGATGTCGGCGCGCTCGCAATCGGTGCAGCGCTGGCGACCATTGCCGTCATCGTGCGCCAGGAAATTGTGCTGCTGATTATGGGTGGCCTCTTCGTAATGGAAACCGCGTCGGTGATGATCCAGGTCGCCAGCTTCAAGCTCACCGGCAAGCGCGTTTTCCGGATGGCGCCAATCCATCATCACTTCGAGTTGAAGGGTTGGCCCGAGCCGCGCGTGATCGTGCGGTTCTGGATCATCAGTGTGGTGCTGGTGCTGGTCGGTCTCGCTACCTTGAAGGTGCGCTGAGATGCTCTTCGTCAACATGCCAGGCGCGGCACAGGCACGACGCCACGTCGACGTGCAGGGTCACTATGACACCGGCCTGATCATCGCGGCCGTTGCGCTGGCTTGCCTGGGCATCGTGATGGTGGGTTCCAGTTCGGTCGCGGTTGCCTCGGGTCAGAAGATCGGCGAGTTCTATTACCTGAAGCGTCATTTGGTCTTCGTTGCGCTGGGGCTGGGCTTCGCGGTTGCTGTTGCGAAAAAACTGGAATTGCAGTGGTTGCAGCGAAATGCGTCATGGCTGCTTTTGCTTGGTGCTGCGCTTTTATTGCTGGTGTTTATCCCCGGTGTCGGCGCGCGCATCAACGGTGCAAGGCGTTGGCTGCATTTCGGCCCGTTCGGCTTCCAGCCGGTCGAGGCCGTGAAGTTGTTACTGATCGCCTACATGGCCGGCTATCTGGTTCGCCAAAAGGACAACCTGCAACTACGCGTATCCGGCGTACTGAAGCCGCTGGGCGTTGCCGGTATCTTTGTGGTGCTCTTGCTGGCTCAGCCCGATTTCGGTAGCTCCACGCTGATTCTCGCCGTCACACTGGGAATGGTCTGGCTCGGCGGCGGTCGCCTGCGCAACCTGATGCTGCTCGCCTTCCCGACCTTGCCCATCCTGGCCTGGGTTGCGCTGTTCGAGGAATACCGGATTCGGCGCCTCACTTCATTCCTCAATCCTTGGGCCGACCCCTACAACGATGGCTTCCAGTTGACCCAAGCCCTGATCGCGGTTGGTCGTGGTGAGTGGTTCGGCGTCGGCCTCGGCGGCTCGGTGCAAAAACTCTTTTACCTGCCGATGGCGCACACCGATTTCATCATGGCGGTGATTGCGGAGGAGCTCGGGCTGGCCGGCGTCATTACGGTGCTGGCTCTATATGGCTGGCTCGCCGCACGCGGCTTCATCATCGGGGCGCGTGGCGTGAATATCGGCCATAAGTTCGCAGGCTTTGTCGCGTTCGGCATCACGCTGATGATCAGCTTGCAAGCGTTGGTTTCAATTGGCGTAAACCTTGGCGTGTTGCCGACCAAGGGGCTGACCTTGCCGCTGATCAGCTCCGGTGGATCAAGCGTGATGATGACGTGCGTCGCCATCGGCTTGCTCGCGCGTTGCAGCTACGAAATCAGCCTCGCGGAAGCCTTGGCCGCTGCAACTCCACCCGCTGCTGCCACGATGATGACGACGCCAGTCGAGCTGGTGCGCCGATGAACGGTCCCGTCCTGATCATGGCCGGCGGCACTGGTGGCCACATCTTCCCAGGACTTAGCGTTGCTGAGGCTTTGCGCGAGCGCGACGTGCCGGTGGTCTGGCTGGGCGGTCGCAACGGCATGGAAAACCGACTGGTTCCGGCGCAGCGGATCAAGTTGGAAACCATCGATTTTGCGGGCGTGCGTGGCAAGAGTCTGGTCACGCGCTTGCTTGCACCATTGCGTCTTTTGCGCGCGGTGATCCAGGCACGCCGAGTGTTGCGCAAGCATGCGCCGCGCAGCGTGTTGTCGATGGGCGGATACGCCGCCGCGCCCGGTGGCATCGCTGCGTGGACTTCGCGAATACCGGTCATCGTTCACGAGCAGAACAGCGTGGCCGGGGTGACCAATCGACTGCTGTCGAAACTGGCGCGCCACAGTCTCACCGGCTTTCCCGATGTGTTTCATGGAGCGAACGCAGAATGGGTCGGCAACCCGGTTCGACGCAGCATTGCCGAACTGGACTCTCCCGCAGAGCGCATGACCGGTCGCGGTGAACCCGTGCGCGTGCTCGTACTCGGCGGCAGCCAAGGCGCTAGCAGTTTGAACAAGATGCTGCCACGCGCTTTGGCGACATTGTCCGCCGGACGTTTCGAAGTGCGCCATCAATGCGGCAGCCACGACATTGATGATGTGCAACGCGCTTACGCTGATATAGGTATGAAAGCCAGCGTCGTCAGTTTCATTGACGACATGGCCGACAGCTATGGCTGGGCCGACCTTGCCGTTTGCCGCGCCGGCGCGTTGACAATAGCCGAGTTGTCGGCAGCAGGCCTTGGCGCCGTACTGGTGCCATTCCCGTTGGCCGTCGACGATCATCAGACCCGCAACGCAAAAATTCTTGTCGATATCGGCGCAGCGTCGATGATCTCCGAAGCGGAGCTTTCGCCGCAAACTCTCGCAAGCCGCATCCATCAGGCGAGCGCTAGTCGCGAGGCACTGCTTACGATGGCGAGTGCTGCGCGCAGCCTCGCTCGGCCGGGTGCCGTGGAGCGCATCGTCGAGTGTTGCCTGGAGCCGTCGCCATGAATGCGACGACCGCACAGGTGCCGGTGCAGCGTTCGCGTGCGCCCTTCATGCAGCGTTATCAGCGCGTGCATTTTGTTGGCATCGGCGGCGTCGGCATGAGCGGGATTGCCGAAGTGATGCACACCTTGGGCTACGCGATTTCCGGTTCCGACCAAGCCATCTCGGCGACCACACGTCGGCTCTCCGACATGGGAATTCGCGTGCTGCACGGCCATGCTGCCGAGAACGTCAACGATGTCGACGTGGTAGTCAGTTCCAGCGCCATCCACGCCGACAACCCCGAAATTCTGGCGGCACGCGAACAACGCATTCCAGTGGTGCCGCGTGCCGAAATGCTTGGCGAAATGATGCGCTTCCGGCGTGGCATCGCCGTCGCCGGCACGCACGGCAAGACAACGACAACCAGCCTTGTTGCCAGTGTCCTGGCCGAAGGCGGATTCGATCCCACGTTCGTCATCGGTGGCCAGCTCAATTCCGCCGGTGCGAATGCACGGCTGGGCAGCGGCGAATTCCTCGTCGCCGAAGCAGACGAGTCGGATGGCTCGTTTCTCTTGCTGTCGCCGGTCATCGCGATCATTACCAATATCGACATCGATCATCTCGAAAACTACGGCGGTGATTTCGCGCGTGTGCGCAAGGCATTCGACGATTTCGTGCACCGACTGCCGTTCTACGGACTGGCCGTAGTGTGCGCAGACGATCCGGAACTGGCCGCGCTGATCCAGGCCGCGCCCCGTCGCATCGTCAGCTACGGTCTTGGCGATGACGCCGACGTGCGTGCCACTGACTTGCGTGCCGATGGCATGCACACTCACTTCCTGCTGCACCTGCCAGACGAACCAGCACCACTGCCGGTCACCCTGAATCTGCCCGGCAAGCACAACGTGCTGAACGCCCTGGCCGCTGTTTGTGTCGGCTGGCAGGTCGGTATTGATGCGTCGGCAATGGCAGCGGCGCTGGCCAAATTTGAAGGCGTCGGTCGCCGCTTTCATGCACGCGGAATGCTGCGCATCGATGGTGGCAGTGTGATGTTGGTCGACGACTACGCGCACCATCCTCGCGAGTTGGCAGCGGTGATCTCGGCAGCGCGCGAAGGTTGGCCAGATCGCCGCCTGGTGCTCGCGTTCCAGCCGCATCGCTACACGCGGACTCGCGATCTGCTCGACGACTTCGCGCGCGAACTCTCGGCCGTCGACGTGCTCATCCTGACCGACGTCTATCCCGCCGGCGAGCAGCCGATTGCGGGTGCGGATGCTCGTGCTTTGGCACGCGCAGTACGCGCGCACGGAAAAGTTTCACCCGCGGTGATCGAACATCCGCGCGATCTCGCGACGAGCTTGCCCGGTCTGTTGCGCGACGGCGATCTGCTGTTGCTCGCCGGAGCCGGCGACATTGGAAACAGCGCCGCCGATCTGGCCGCGCTCGCAACGCTGGAAACTACACCATGACCCGACGCACCGACGATCCGCGCCAGTTTGGTCGCGTCGCCGTAGCGCTTGGTGGCGATTCCGCCGAACGCGAGGTGTCGCTGGACTCCGGACGCAACGTGCTGGAAGCTCTACGTTCGCGTGGTATCGATGCGCATCCGGTCGACGGCATTCCGGCCTTGCTGGATGCGCTGCGTGCTGGCCACTACGCCCGCGTGTTCAACATCCTGCACGGTCGCGGTGGAGAAGACGGGGTGTTGCAAGGCGCACTCGAATCATTGCGCGTGCCATACACCGGCTCGGGAGTACTGGGATCCGCGTTGGCGATGGACAAGGTACGCACCAAGCAGGTCTGGATCGCCGAAGGCCTGCCGACGCCTCGCCACGTCGCGTTCCAACGTGGCGATGATTTGAGTGCATCGATTGCAGCGATCGGCTACCCGGCCATCGTGAAGCCGTCCCATGAAGGTTCCAGCGTCGGCATCACTCGCGTCTTCTCGGAAGCCGATTTGCCGGCTGCCGTCGAACTGGCCGCACGCTACGACGGCGAGTTGTTGATCGAGCAATTGATCATCGGCGACGAACTGACCATCGGCATTCTCGACGGCGTGGCATTGCCGTCGATCCGCATCGTGCCCAGCGGCGAGTTCTATGACTACCACGCCAAGTACGTCGCCGAAGACACCCAGTACCTGTGTCCGGGGCTGGAAGGCGTCGCCGAGGCGCGCGTGCGCGCGCTCTCGTTGCGTGCCTTCCATGCGGCCGGTTGCAGCGGCTGGGGGCGCGTCGACGTGATGCGGGATCGCGCCGGCAATGACACCCTGCTTGAAGTGAACACCACACCGGGCATGACCAGCCATTCTCTGGTGCCCAAGGCGGCACGACAAGTCGGCATCGAATTCGACGCGCTGTGCTGGCGCATTCTGGAAACCAGCCTTGCCGATGGAGCGCCGCGATGAAGGGCGGGCTGCTAATCAAGTTCCTGGCCTGGAGCATTGCTCTCGGCATCGTCGCGTTGCCGATCATCGGTGTGCTCAGCGGTCACTTCGCAGCGGATCGGTGGCCGGTCCGCTCTCTGCAACTGAAGGCCGAGTTTGCGCATGTCGATGCCGACCAGATTCGTGGCGCCATCGCAGACGAGGCAGGCAAGGGTTTTTTCGCGCTCGATCTCAAACGGGTGCGGGCAGCGGTGATGTCGCTGCCGTGGGTAGGCCGAGTCGATGCCAGCAAGCATTGGCCAGACACATTGCAATTGACGGTGTTCGAGCAGCTGCCATACGCGCGCTGGGGCAATGATCGACTGGTCACGACATCGGGCGACCTCTTCAGCGTACCGGACATATCCGTCGCGCAGGGCTTGCCACAATTGAACGGACCGGATGACCGCGTTGCCGACGTGCTGGCATTCCACGTTCGTTGCCTGCGTCAGTTTTCGGGTAGCGGATTGGTCGTGCGCGAAGTGCGGTTGTCTGGTCGCGGGGGTTGGCAGGTGTTGCTAGCCAACGACGTCGTGATCGACGTCGGCAGCGAAGAGACCGATAGCCGCCTGGAGCGATTGACCGCCGTCTGGCCGCAGATTGCCGCCGGCCACGCAGCACCGGCAGCCATTGACCTGCGCTACGAAAACGGTTTTTCGGTGCGCTGGAACGACGCCGCAGCACCTACGTCGACGCCAGCCGGCGCGACTCCCACCACACCCGTCAACAAGGCGTGATGATGAATCGCAAGGGCGAACGCAACCTGATCGTGGGCCTCGACATCGGCACGTCGAAGGTCGTTGCCATCGTCGGCGAACACTCGCCGGGCGAGGCGGTCGAGATCATCGGCATCGGCTCGCATCCATCGCATGGACTCAAGCGCGGTGTGGTCGTCGATATCGAATCCACCGTGCACTCGATTCAGCGCGCGATCGAGGAAGCGGAACTGATGGCCGGGTGCCAGATCCGCTCGATCTATGCCAGCATTTCCGGCAGCCATATCAAGGACGAGAACTCGCACGGCACGGCGCCGATCCGTGACAAGGAAGTGACCCAATCCGATCTCGACGCGGTACGCAACTCAGCCTGCGCCATTGCGATTCCAGCCGACCGCAGCGTGCTCTACACCGAAGCGCAGGAATTCCTGATCGACGGCCAAGAAGGCATTCGCAATCCCGTTGGCATGTCCGGCGTGCGTCTGGAAGCGAACGTGCATCTGGTCATCGGGGCTGCGAGCGCCGTTCAGAACCTTACGAAATGCATCAATCGCTGCGGCTTGCAAGTGGATCGACTCGTGCCCGCCGCTGTTGCGTCAGCGGGCGCCGTCTTGACCCAGGACGAGCGCGAATTAGGCGTATGCCTGGTGGACCTTGGCGCAGGCACCACCGACATCGCGATCTACACCGGGGGCGCGTTGCGTCACACGACGTCGCTTTCGATTGGAGGCGATCAGGTCACCAGCGACATCGCGCATCTCATGCGCACGCCGACCGCGCATGCAGAGGAACTGAAAGTTCGCTACGCCTGCGCGTTGGCGCAGCTCGCTCACGCTGAGGAGACCATCCAGGTTCCCAGTGTCGGCGACCGGCCACCGCGCCGGCTCGCACGCCAGAACCTGGCGGAAGCAGTGCAGCCACGCTATGAGGAAATCTTTGAGATGGTCCAAGCGGACTTGCGCCGCAGTGGCCGCGAAGAACTGGTTCGCGCCGGCATTGTTTTGACGGGCGGCGCAGCCCGCATGGAAGGTGCGCTGGAACTGGCCGAGGAACTCTTTCACATGCCGGTGCGACTCGGTTTGCCGCACCACGTCAGCGGCCTTGCCGACGTGGTCGCCAATCCAATCCATGCGACCGGCGTGGGCTTGCTCGTCTACGGCAGCTCTTTTGAATCAGGTGGTCGCAATCACGGCGGAGCTGCCGTCACTAGCCGCGGCACTTGGGGCAAGTTGGCCAACTGGATCAAGGGTGAGTTCTGAGAAAATTTTTACTGCCCGCCATGACGGCAGGCAGGAAACATCGCGGCACGCCAGCCGCAAGGTTTGAAGCGGGAAGGGATTCAAGCGACAGGCATAACTACTAAAAGCACGACGGAGGACGGGATATGTACGATATGGTCGAAAAAATGGCACCGAACGCAGTCATCAAGGTGATTGGCGTGGGCGGCGGCGGCGGAAACGCGGTCAGCCACATGGTGGGAGCACAGGTCGAAGGCGTTGACTTCGTGTGTGCGAACACCGACTCGCAGGCGCTGAAGAACAGCGGTGCGAAATTCACTCTGCAACTTGGCGCGAACGTCACCAAGGGCCTTGGCGCTGGTGCCAATCCCGAGGTTGGTCGACAGGCCGCCCTGGAGGATCGAGAACGCATCAGCGAATTGCTCGATGGTGCCGACATGGTCTTTATCACAGCCGGCATGGGTGGCGGTACTGGAACGGGCGCGGCCCCGGTGGTGGCCCAGATTGCCAAGGAAATGGGCGTCCTGACGGTTGCCGTCGTCACCAAGCCATTCCCGTTCGAAGGTCGCCGGCGCATGCAGGTGGCGCAGAAGGGCATTGAGGAGCTGAGTCAGTATGTCGACTCACTGATCATCGTCCCCAACGAAAAACTGCTGACCGTGCTCGGTCGCGATGTCACCCTTTTATCGGCATTCAAGAGTGCGAATGACGTGTTGCTCGGTGCCGTGCAAGGCATTGCCGACCTCATCACGCGGCCCGGTCTCATCAACGTCGACTTTGCCGATGTGCGCACCGTCATGTCGGAAATGGGCATGGCGATGATGGGCAGCGGAACAGCGTCAGGCGACGATCGTGCCCAGGCGGCCGCTGTCGCCGCGGTCAACAATCCGCTCCTGGAAGACGTGAATCTGGCCGGTGCGTGCGGAATTCTGGTCAACGTCACGGCTGGCAACGAGCTGACGATGAGCGAGTTCCAGGACATCGGTCAGGTCATCCATGAATTCGCCAGCGAGGATGCCACCGTCGTCATCGGAACCGCGCTCGACCCGGAAATGCGCAACGAGGTTCGCGTCACCGTGGTTGCGACCGGCCTTAATCGTGCAGCGGCACGACAGTACGGATCCAGTCGCGAAACGGCCGGGCCGACTCGCACCCCCATCAAGGCGGTGCGCAACGCCACCACCGGCGAACTCGATTACCTCGACGTACCCGGACGCATGTTCGGTACGGCAAGCGCCGACTCGTCATGCGGTTCCAGCGATGCACCGGCAATGATGCAGACGGCAGCGGATAACGCCGACAGTTATCTCGATATCCCGGCATTCCTGCGCCGCCAGGCCGATTGATGGACGCTGATCAATTTAACAAGTAGAACCCGAAGGCAACCGTCCTGCTCCCTGCCGCGTGGCGTCGCGGCGGGGAGCGTTTTGATCGCTGACATTTCAGTTTCTCCGCATCTAAACGAATTAAAGCCCGCCGTTTCAGAGTGTTGCGGAAATGCAACAATCTGTCGGCTATAAACATCGCTTAACTTTGCGGAGCTGATTTCGTGTGCTAGCATCCATCGGGAATTTTTGGCTCCCGTTCAGGAGTAAGTGCACGCATGATCAAGCAACGCACGCTCAAAAACGTCATTCGGGCAACCGGTGTCGGCCTGCATACAGGCGACAAGGTGTTCATGACGTTGCGTCCAGCTGCGGTCGATACCGGCATCGTGTTTCGGCGCGTCGACCTCGCCGTGCCCGTCGAGATACGTTCAAGTTGCGATAACGTCGGCGACACGCGTTTGTCCAGTACGCTGGTCAAGGGCGAGGCGCGTATTTCGACGATTGAGCATCTGCTGTCGGCAATGGCTGGCCTGGGCATTGATAACGCTTACGTGGATCTATCGGCACCCGAAGTGCCCATCATGGATGGCAGCGCTGGCCCGTTCGTATTCCTGCTTCAGTCGGCTGGTATAGAAGAACAATCAGCCGCCAAGCGCTTTATTCGTATCAAGAAGTCGGTGCGCGTTGAAAGTGGCGACAAGTGGGCGCGGTTCGAACCGTTCGACGGCTTCAAGGTCGGATTCTCGATTGACTTCACCCACCCGCTTTTCACGCGTCGAACCTCCACTGCCGAAATCGATTTTTCGACGACATCCTTCGTCAAGGAAGTCAGCCGCGCGCGCACCTTTGGTTTCATGCGTGACATCGAGATGCTTCGCGAACACAACCTGGCGCTGGGTGGATCGATGGACAACGCGATCGTTCTCGACGACTACCGCGTGCTCAATGAAGATGGTTTGCGTTACGAGGACGAGTTCGTCCGTCACAAGATCCTCGATGCCATTGGCGATCTGTATCTGCTTGGACATAGCTTGATCGGAGCCTTTTACGGTCACAAGTCCGGTCACGAACTTAACAACCGCTTGCTGCGGACCTTGATCGCCGATAAGGAAGCGTGGGAAGAAGTGAGCTTCGGCGACGAAAGCCAGTCGCCGATTTCGTACGCGCATCCGGCTCAGGCCATCTAGGACAAGTTTTTTAAAACCGTAGACGGGCAGTCACGTAGCTGGCCGCGACGGAACCTTTGTCATCAGCTGATGACGAAGTTACAGTTTTCAGGAACCAGGTTTCACGGTTCTGGTTTTTCGGCCAAGGCGGCCAGTTGCAGGTACAAGGCCTTGATTTCAGGGTCCTTGATGGATTCCGCGGCGACCGACAGGTAGTTACCCGCTGCGGAGGAAAGAGGTTTCGGGATTGCGTGGTCGTGGGGAACGACTGCCAGTGCTGCCACTTTCACGATTAGTCGGTCTACCCGTTCGTCGAGTGCGATTCGGGCTTCCGCCAGCAAGGTTGCTTCGTGCAATCGCAGGCGAGTCGCCCACGGGGAGCTGCTGGTCAGGAAAACGAGTCGTCCGTCACGGCAGTCAGCGAGTCGACACTCGCGGGCAATCGGCTCGGGCAGCGATCGGCGCAACCGTTCGTCCAGTGCATCCAGCATGCGTGCCCGCTTCGCGAGCGCGTCCAGCGAAAGACATGCCGCTGCCGGCCTCGGCCCCAGCGACTGACTTGGATCAAGTGGACGAATCGGCGGCATGGCAAGAACCATACTAGCTACGGATCAATCAATGAAGATCATCATCCTTCGCAACCTCCACGGGACGTCCCGAAACATTGATCTCACCGGCTGGCGTGGCCGGCTGCTGTTAACCGGCGCCGGGGTGCTGGGAACGATGGTTTTCGGGCTGGTTGGGTTCGGTGCGGCGCTGCTCTTTGCGCGCCCCTCCGACGAATCGGTTCGACAGGTAGTCGAAATGCGAGCTCAAATCGACAATCAGCGCGCGCGCATTGGCGGCGTGGAGGCCGATGCCCAGCGCGACATGGACGCATTGGCGCTACAACTGGGTCGTCTGCAGGCGCAGGCTACGCGACTCAACGCGCTTGGCGATCGGCTGGCGCAGGTTGGCAAGCTGGACGACTCCGAATTCAATTTCAACGAACTGCCGGCCTTGGGCGGCGCCGAGGAATCCGTCAGCACGGCACCCTTGCCGGTTAGTGACGGCATTCTCGCCTTGCGTAATCAGTTCGATCGACAGGAAGCCGAGTTGGGCGCGCTGGAAAGCATGCTTCTCGATCGTCGTATCGAAAGCGCCTTGCTCCCGACTGGCTGGCCTGTCGCACAGGGCTACATTGCGTCAGGCTACGGCACTCGCGCGGATCCGTTCACGGGTAAGAGCGCGACCCATCTCGGCGTGGATTTTGACGTTCCGCTTGGCGCGGACGTGTTGTCCGTTGCTGAAGGCGTAGTGACTTATTCCGGCATCCGTAGCGGCTACGGCAACGTTGTGGAAATTGACCATGGCAATGGATACATGACCCGCTATGCCCACAATTCGCTCAACGTCGTTAGTCTTGGTGCCCGCGTCCACATTGGTGAAGTCGTCGCCAAGGTCGGTTCGACGGGTCGCTCGACCGGCCCGCATTGTCATTTCGAGGTCTGGCGTGACGGTCGCCCGGTGAATCCGATGGCGTACGTGCGCTCCACGCGCGCCAATCGCGGCTAAAATAGGACGGGCATCCCGAGGTCGAAGCCCGCTTCGACCTTGAATCAACCGAAGCAACCTCCACGTGGAGGGTGCCATTCAATCGGGGCCGCCGTTGGCGGCCTTCGCGTTTTCAACGTTAGCGCAGGTGCATCGCGCCCGCTGACCTTCTGAAGAAAAACTCATGTTCAATCGCGTCATGACATCCATGTTCGGCAGCCGCAACGAGCGCGTCTTGCGCCAGCTCGAAAAACGCGTTGCCGAAATCAACGCCCTGGAACCCGCCATGGAGGCCCTCGACGACGACGCACTGCGCGCGCAGACGGTCAAGTTGCGCGAGCAACTGGCGGCGGGTCGCAAGCTGGACCAGCTCCTGCCCGAAGCGTTTGCCACCGTGCGTGAAGCCGCGCGGCGCGTGCTTGGGTTGCGCCACTACGACGTCCAGCTGATTGGCGGCATGGTGCTGCACGGCGGGCGTATCGCGGAAATGCGTACCGGTGAAGGCAAGACCCTGGTCGCGACCCTCGCCGTATATCTGAACGCGTTGGAAGGCAAAGGCGTTCACGTCATTACCGTCAACGACTATCTGGCGAGGCGTGACTCGGCCTGGATGGGCAAGGTGTACGGATTCCTAGGAATGAGTGTCGGCGTTGTTTATCCGGGCATGGATCACGCGCTCAAGCGCGAGGCGTATGCGTCCGACATCACCTATGGCACCAACAACGAATTCGGCTTTGACTACCTGCGCGATAACATGGCGGTCAGCAAGGAGCAGCGCTATCAGCGCGGCCTGCACTACGGCATCATCGATGAGGTCGATTCGATCCTGATCGACGAGGCGCGGACGCCATTGATCATCTCCGGCCCGTCCGACGAATCGCCACAGTTGTACGTGCGCATCAACAAGCTGGTGCCGCGCCTGACCCGACAGGAAAAGGACGATAGCGAAGGCGATTATTTCGTCGACGAAAAGCAGAAGCAGGTGCACCTGTCCGAACAGGGCATGGAAAGCATCGAGCAACTGCTGCGCGATGACGGCATCATCGGCGCCGACGACAGCCTGTATGACTCGGCGCATCTGTCGGTGGTTCACCATCTCAATGCCGGCCTGCGCGCGTTCGCGCTGTACCAGCGCGATGTCGATTACATCGTTCGTGACGGCGAAGTCGTCATCGTTGACGAGTTCACTGGTCGCACCTTGTCGGGGCGCCGCTGGTCCGATGGTTTGCACCAGGCCGTCGAAGCGAAGGAAGGCGTGCCGATCCAGCGTGAGAACCAGACGCTTGCCTCGATTACCTTCCAGAACCTGTTCCGCATGTACAAGAAGCTGTCCGGCATGACCGGCACGGCGGACACCGAGGCCTACGAATTTCAGTCAATCTATGGACTTGAAGTGGTGGTGATTCCCACCCACCGTCCGATGGTTCGCAAGGACGACGCCGACGTCATCTTCCTCAAGGGCAAGCAAAAGTACGACGCCATCGTCGAAGACATCAAGGAATGCCAGGAGCGCGGCCAGCCAGTGCTGGTCGGTACTGCATCGATCGAAGCGTCGGAATATCTCGATGGTTTGCTCAAGGCGGCCGGCATCGAACACGAAGTTCTCAACGCCAAGCAGCACGAGCGCGAAGCGCACATCGTCGCCCAGGCGGGTCGCCCCGGCGTAGTGACGATCGCGACCAACATGGCCGGTCGTGGCACGGACATCGTGTTGGGCGGCAGCCTCGAAGCGGAACTGCATGCGCTGGGCGAAGACTCCACCGAGGCGCAGCGTCGCGAGCTACGTGATGCATGGACGAAGCGCCATGACGAGGTTCTCGCTCTTGGCGGCCTGCGCATCATCGGTACCGAGCGCCACGAATCCCGTCGCATCGACAACCAGTTGCGCGGGCGGTCCGGCCGCCAGGGCGATGCCGGCTCCAGCCGCTTCTACCTTTCGCTGGAAGACAACTTGTTGCGCATCTTCATGGGCGACAACGTGGCGCGATTGATGCGCATGTTCGGCATGAAGGAAGAAGACGCCATCCAGGACAAGATGGTCAGCCGCCAGATCGAGAAGGCGCAGCGCAAGGTTGAAGCGCACAACTTCGACATTCGCAAACACCTGCTCGAATTCGACGACACCGCCAACGACCAGCGCAAGGTGGTCTACGAGCAGCGCAACGAACTGCTTGATAGCGACGATGTTTCGGCGATGGTTGAAGCCATCCGCCAAGATGCCGTCACCGAACTGGTTCGCCGCCACGTGCCGGCGGAATCGATCGACGAGCAGTGGAACATTTCTGCGCTCGAGAACGAGCTACGCAGCGAGTTCAATCTCGACACCAATCTTCAAGGCTGGCTGGACGAGCAGCACGAAGCCGACGCGAACGACGTGTTGGAACGCGTGCAACAAGGAGCCGAACGCCTGTTCCGCGAGAAGGAAGCGATGATCGGCGGCGAGTCGATGCGCGGCCTTGAGAAACACGTGCTACTCAGCGTCGTCGACAACGCATGGAAGGAACACCTTGCCAGCATGGATTACATGCGCCAGGGCATTTACCTGCGCGGCTATGCACAGAAGCAACCGAAGCAGGAATTCAAGCGCGAGGCGTTTATCCTGTTCCAGCAGATGCTCGATCGCATCAAGCACGAGATCGT
>JBBSTF010000049.1:0-26531 GCA_038236135.1 Lysobacterales bacterium | reverse complement strand
GATATGGAAAAAGCATTGGACGCACTGCGTACCAGGCCGGGCTGGCTTGCGCGTTGCACAACGGCCATGGCCATCAACCTGCCGGCCGCCGCTGTAATGCAGAAGGTTCGGCTGCTGGCACGTCGCCTGATTGCGTCGTCGGGGCAGGCCGCGTGAAAGTCATCCTGTTCGCCAACACCGAGTGGTACCTCTACAACTTCCGCCGTTCGCTGGCGCTGGCCTTGCGCGACGCAGGTCACGAGCTGCTGTTGATATCGCCGCCTGGTCCCTACGGCGAGAAATTGCGCGATCTCGGCTTGCGTTGGGAGCCCTTGCCGATGGATCGACGCAGCCTGAATCCGCCGCGGGAAGCGCGCTTGTTGTGGCATCTAATGCGGATGTTTCGACACGAGCGCCCTCAGTTGGTCCACGGCTTCACCATCAAATGCGCTGTCTATGGCTCGCTGGCTGCTCGTCTCGCCGGGGTGCCGGCGCGGGTCAATGCCGTGGCCGGCATGGGCTATGTCTTTACCAGCGAGGATGCAAAGGCGCGACTGCTGCGCCCGCTTGTGCGCCTGCTGCTGCGAATGGCACTGGGTGGCCGCAATGCGCGTCTGGTTTTGCAGAATCCAGATGACGTTGCCTTGTTTGAGCGGGCAGGGCTGGTCGACTCCAGAAACGTGCGATTGATAGCCGGCTCCGGCGTGGATTGCTCGCGATTCATTGCGCAAGACGCGGCGAAGACACGCAGCAATCCGCTGCGCGTTCTGTTGGCTGCACGATTGTTGTGGGACAAGGGCATCGCCGAGTACGTGAGCGCGGCGCGACAGTTGCGCGCGCAGGGAAGGGCGATTGAATTCCTCCTCGCCGGTGATCCGGATCCGGGCAATCCGGCGGCAGTACCGCAGGCTGCGATTGAGGCATGGGTCGGTGAGGGCGTGTTGCAATGGCTTGGCCATGTCGACGATATGCCGGCCTTGTTCGCGGGTGTGGACATCGTTGTGCTGCCGAGTTACCGCGAGGGATTGCCCAAAGGTTTGATCGAGGCGGCCGCGTGCGCCCTGCCCTTGATCACCACCGACGTGCCGGGATGCAGGGAGGTGGTCAGCGATGGCGTGGATGGCCTGCTGGTGCCGGCGCGTGACGCTGATGCACTGGCCATTGCGATTGCGCGCCTGCACGACGATCCACCTCTCGCGCGGCGGCTGGGTGTAGCTGCGCGAGACAAGGCACTGCAACAGTTCGACGAGCGCATCGTGATCGAGCGGACGCTGGCGGTTTATCGCGAGTTGCTGGGGCATGATCAGCGCAGTGATCGCGCATGACGCCGTCTACATCAGCCCCGACCGTATCTGCTCGGATCGCGCTCGTGGCACTGTTGGTCGCAATGGTCGTCGGTGCCATGGCGCTTACCTCCGGCAACATGTCGGACCTGCGCGTGGCACTGCCGCCGTTGAGCCGCGCCATGAACTGGTTGGAGGGTATGCCTGTTCAACTGGACATGGATCATGTGGCGTTTTTCATGGCGATCACTTTCGCGACAAGGCTGCTGTTACCGCGCTTGCGGTGGTGGTGGATTTTTTTTGGTGTGGTGGTTCTGGCGCTCGGCACGGAACTTCTTCAGTTCTGGATTCCAGGCCGAACCCCGAAGCTGCAGGATGCGCGGGATGATCTGGTCGGTGGCGCGGCTGGTCTGCTAATCGGGACCTTGCCGTTATGGCTGGGAAAGTTTGCTCCGCAGGTGGTAGGCCTTTCGGGCGCGCTGTTGCTGGCAGGCGTCGCGGTCTTGCCATTGCAACAATGGTCGCCGCTGGGGGCGTTCGGCTTTCCGGTACTGCTTTCAGATCTTCTGTTCGCGATGGCCATTGGGGTCCGCGCGCTGGCGTGGGCAGGTGGCCGCGCGCCGTTGCGCCTCAGTGGTTTTCACGGTTGGTTGCTGGCCTATGTGGCCGCGATGAGTCTTGCGTGCTTGATGGCGTGGCCAACGGTGCGCAGTCAGGAATCAAGCGGGTACATGCGTGTGCTGCCCGGCCCGCAACTGTGGGTCAGCATGGGCAAATGGATGGGCGTCGTGTATTTGGCGACGTTGGCGGCTCTGGTCGCCGATATCACTCGCGATGAAGCGTGGATGAAACGATTGGTGCTGACTTGGATTGCAGCGGCCACGGTCACTGCATTGCTGTCGATGGCAGCGATCGCGGGCTTCTACGTCTCGCCGAAGGCGGAATGGTTGCAGCCATTGCTCAATTACTACGGGTCCTTGCCTCCCGGCCCGTATCCCCGTGTGCGTGCGTTGTTCAACTACGCCAGCATGATGTGCAATTTCCTAACCATTGCAACGTGTCTGCTATTGGCCGCCAAGGCAGCTGGTTGGGTGGCTGGGCGCGCATTTTTTGCGTTGATGGTGATGTTCTCGATTGCGCTGGCAGCCACGCTGACACCGGGTCTTGGTGCGGCCGCATTGGTGCTGACCGCTTGGGGATGGTGGTCATTGTGCGGCACTAGACCCAAGGCGGCTGCCGGGGTGATGGCAATGGGCATGACGGTTGCCGTCGTGATGCTTGCAGTTACGTGCGTCAGTCTGGTCTCGCCGCTGGACGAACCCTCGCAGCGGTGGCGCATCTGGCATCAAGCGCTACAGACTTGCCTGGCGCATCCGATTCTCGGCGTGGGCTTGGGCGTACCTGTGGTCGGCGTAGCATTCCTTGATCCGTCCGGAGGCCACCAGTGGTTGACCGACGCGCACAATACGTGGCTGAACGTGGCGGGGCAGGCAGGAGTGATTGGGGTGTTGGCATTGGTGGGGCTGTGTGTATGGCTGTTGCGTGCGGGGCAGCGCGCCGCGCGTGCCGACCAGGCCGGGTTGGCCTTTGCGTTGCTGCTTGCATTTGTCTGCGCCTTCCTCTACGACGGCCTCACAGGCTCGTTCGAGGATGCCAGACACATTTGGGTGTTGATCGGGTTGCTAGCAGCGATGGCAGGTCCGCGAGTTATTCGAACGGCAACTGCGCACTTTCAAGCTCCCTTGGCTGTGCGCGTCAAAAGGCCTTTGACAAGTTCGACGAGCGCGACGTGATCGAGCGGACGCTGGCGGTCTATCGAGAGTTGCTCAGCAATGCATGACCGAAAGGGTTGGCTGCAGACAGTTGCCTACTTGGCGATGCTTGCCGCCATCGTCGTAGTAGTGATCTCGGTATGCCTGCCCAATACCTCGCTGCCATGGATGCGCGACAACATAAGCCTCTTCAACTGGCCGATGGTGAGGATCGAGAACGCACATAGTCCGGTCAACCTGGTGCATTTGATCCTATTTGTTGTGTTTGGCGCTTGCGTCGGCATGGGGCGACCAGGCTGGCACGCCGGATGTGTGCTGTTAGCTGTAACCGTGTTTGCTATCGGTTCGGAACTGTTGCAGGTAGAAATTCCCGGCCGGCATCCCAGAATCGCGGATGCCATTGTCGACATCGTGGGCGCCGTGGTCGGCCTGCTGTTTGTGTACGTCATTCGTGTGCTCGTCAGTCGACTTGATGGCTCGACGACAGCAATGGCTGATGTTGACGATCCGGGGCGTGAAACATGCATCGCATTGTTGCGGGGCGACGACAGTGGAGCCTCGGCGCTTGGTGACCTTGCACCGGAAACCCTACTCGCTTCGGCCCAGCGCGAAGGCGTGGTCTCCCTGATCGCGGAGCGCCTAAATTCAGTAAACATCACATCGCCTGCCGTCGACAGCCATCGCCAGATTTTTGCCGAACCCGCCAGGCGAGAGGCGGCCCGAAACCTTTGGTGCCAGGCGCAATGCCGCGCCATTACATCGGCCCTGTCCGAGGCCGGCATCGATGCCATCTGGATGAAGGGCGCCGCCTTGTCGCAATGGCTGTATCCACGACCAAACCTGCGCGATCTCGCCGACATCGACCTGCTGCTGCCAGACCATGCCACCACGCTACGCGCGGCTGAGGTGTTGGCGCCTTTAGGTTACGTCTTGCCAAATCCCTACATCGCCGGCGACTTGGTGGTGCATGAACTGTTGGCTTGGTCAGACCGTGCGCAGCTTGAACTCGATCTGCACTGGCGGTTGAGCAATGACGTCCTGTTTGCAGAACGGATGCAGTGGCAGGAACTTCGTGAAGGGTCGATTAAATTGTCGGCATTGGGAACTACAGCGCGCGGATTGGCGCCGGCACACGCGTTTCTACATGCCTGCATGCATCGCGCTCTCAATACTTTGACCGGTGGCGAAAACCGCCTGCGTTGGTTGTATGACATTCAACTGTTGGCGACGCATCTGACCTGCGCGGAGTGGGAGCAGGTCAGAAAGCTGGCTTTGAATCGGGGCTTGGGTAGTGCATGTCACGACGGATTGTTGGCCACGATTGCAACATTCAATACGCCAGTCCCGGAATCAGTGTTGGACGACGTTGCTGCAGCCGCTGCGCGTGAATGGCTGGAATGCTCGCGCCTGAAGTACTGGGTCTACTTCCAGAGAGCGACATGGCGCAGCCTGCCCGACACTCCTACACGCTTGCACTGGCTCCGCCAACTGTTGTTTCCCGACGTAGCGCATTTGCGGGTGCGGTACGGTGACGATGATGCTGGATTTGGTCGGATATTGTTGCGGCGGGTTTTGGATGGTCTGCGAAGATTGGGATGGTACATTGCGAAATAACTGGGCATGTTTGCTATGCCGCGCGAGTGCTCAAAAACGCACTTGTCGCAATGGAACGCGACAACTGCAGGCGAATGATTTGCCAACCACATCAGTTTTATTGATCCCATGAATGCTCTCGATGTTGCATCTTTGACCGGGATTCGAACGCGGAGGGACGTTCCACCTCTTCCCGTCGTGGTGAGCCAGCGGAGCCATGATCGAGAGCGGCCCGAGCGGCTCAGCAACTGGGAAACATCCTTCGGGACGCTCAGGGTAAACCGCTGAGTTTGGACCAATCTGTGAGTTGCAAAGTCGTGACATTTAAGTTGCGACTCAACAGCAGATCCCTCAGATTTGTGTACGCAATTTGCAGGAATTCAGCTCGCCAAGCACGCTTCATGATCGGTCTCAACGACACGTACTGCGTAGAATAGCGAACGCAGCTTCTAGAAGATGGACAAGTTGACTTGGGCTATGGGATCCACCGCATGAATCAGGTCTACCTTGGTTTACTCCGTGGGGTTGCCGATCTTTGACGTCGACGCGCTTGGTCACTATGGGACACGGTATGAAGCCAATGGGTAGAAACCGACAATTTCCTTGGTATGACGGGAACTGGCTCGAACAATTCGTGCTTGCGCAGTCGTATATCGATAGCCATCATCCCGATGTGCTCCCCCGCTTCCTCGAAGCTATGGCGCCGCTACGGACAGATCCAGCGTTCCAGACACAGTATCTCCGTGATGTTCTGGATGACACGATCCTCGCACATGTCCGCGATGTGATTGCCAGACTCAAGCCAACCCAGCTGGAGCTGCATGAGATCAAGGCGTTCGGCCGCTGGGTCGTGCATGATCATCCTGTCCTGACGGAATTACAGGGTCAGATGACGGCGCTGGCCGAGCAGGTGGCCGGCGAGGCGTTGGAGCCTTCTTACAACTTCCTGAGCATGTATACCAGAATGGGGCGTTGCCCGATGCACCAGGATTCGCCCTCGGCAAAATGGACGCTGGATCTCTGCATCGACCAGAGCGACCCTTGGGAGATTCATTTCAGCCAAGTCCTGCCCTGGCCCGAGCACACTTTGTTTGCTGAGGCGGAGTGGCAGGCGGAAGTCTTAAACAATCCAGACAACCGTTTCATCTCACACAGTTTGATGCCTGGGGATGCAGTACTGTTTTCGGGCAGCAGTCAGTGGCACTACCGCGACCCAATTCCCTCGCAGGGTTCCAAAGGGTTTTGCCATCTGCTGTTCTTTCATTTCATTCCGCGCGGGATGCGGAAATATCTGGATGCAGCAGAGTGGGAAACGCTTTTCGGCGTGGCTGGTTTGAGCGAAGCGCTGGGCAATCTGGTGAAACAGCGGGTAAGTAGAGAAGCCAGCGTTTAGCCTGTCTCACTTGGCATGGTGCGCCAGCAGTGCAGCATGTACCTCTCCCAGCAGGTCATATCGTCGAGGGTAGTCCAGCCGATAGCTGATGCCCTGCGAGGCCAAATGCGAGATTTGTGTGAAGTGGGACCTAAGGCGATGCTTATCGCGGATGTCCAGCAGAAACGAATGCTGGACCCATTCCACGGCGGCTTCCGCCGCATTAAGCGGGGAAATTGTCACGCAGTCGCTCGTACCTTCCCCAAGGAAGTAGGCGCCGCGGAGCGGGTGTGATTTATCACTTGCTGGAAGCAGATTTCCCGCCAATATGCGCGCTTTATTTGTAAAGCAGACTGGCTGAGCGACGGGCAGGCGGGTGCCCACCAAGGCTTCTTGACTGTCTTGCCACAGGCGTACGGAAGGGTGACTCGGCTGCACCCGGTAATCATTTCCCGTGACCTCAAATACCAGTCCGTCATCGCTGATCAGCGGCGCACCTTGCAGTGCCAAATGAGTGGCCAAGGTCGATTTCCCGCGTCCGCTTTCCCCGAAGAACGCGACGGCATTGCCGTCCAGTGCCACGCAGCTTGCATGGAAAACCGGGATGCCCTGTGCGCTCAGTGCCAGCGGCAGTAGCTGGTTCAACTGAAGGTGTTCGAGTGTAGCGTCGTCCAGTTCCGGCACCGGTGTGGCATGAACTTCTTGGCCATCGTCTATTACCAGAAAATCAGCAAGGTCCGGGAATCGTACATGGATGCCGTTCGGAGTTCGGCGAAACTCGCACCACGCAGGATCCTCAGGAAGCCCCCAGCGGTGATAGGGCGGAGCAGCCATCGGAGCTTGCCGTTGGGCTGGCATTACGTTGAACTTCACTTTCATTCCGTGTCGCGGCCCAAAATGGACTTTACGAAGCTGCTGATGGCCGTCGAGCTGGGGAGAATCTGGGGATGATCGCGCAGTACGGCCTCTTCGATCTCATGGGCAGTCCTCAGGCCATCCACGTATCCCAATACGATCTGCCTGGCTTTGCCCCGTGGGCTCATCTTTGGCTGACGGCCAAGGGTTCGGCGCGCAAGTTCGCTTTGGGTGAACAACTGGCCGGCAAATGTGGAGTGCGAAAAACGCCGGCCGGATGCAGGATGCACCACCTGCCAGGCGATCAGGCTATCTCGCGGCCTCTGCCTGATGGTGACGGACAAGCAGTCGCCGGCACGAACGGGCAGGCGCGAGGCTATCGGGAGGAATGCCTGAGGGCGAGCGATCGCATCCGCTGCCAACGGTGAGTTGCTCATCCAGATGCCGGGCGCCAATTCAGCTCGGAAACAGCCAACCAGTCCGTCCAGCAAACCGTCGTCGGTGACAGTCAATTCCGCTTCCCAACTCATCACGGTTGGGTAGTCGAGCCCAGGTTCTAGGTCGGCAAT
Source organism: Lysobacterales bacterium (assembly GCA_038236135.1). Taxonomy (GTDB): domain Bacteria; phylum Pseudomonadota; class Gammaproteobacteria; order Xanthomonadales; family Rhodanobacteraceae; genus Dokdonella. The sequence goes on along the minus strand of JBBSTF010000049.1, from coordinate 19,108 downwards.
TTGTACCAACTCGGAGAGCAACTCCTCCGGCTTCAGGTTAACGGCATACTTGGTGTTGATGCCGTAATCGCGCAGCCAGTGGAACTGTTTCGCGATGTTGGCAGCCGCCCAGCCTTCCGCTTTTTCGCGGCAAAGTTGGGACTGGACCGCACCCAGCAGCAATTGCAGCCGACGAGGCAGAAGCCGGCCGCCGGGCTTCAAACATCGTTTGCGCGCGTCTGCCAACACTTCGAGCAGGCCGTAGTCGATCCCGAAGTAGCCGATGTGGTCACAGACCAGCACATCCGCGAGCGTATCTAACTGCACCCGGAAGGAACTGTCGTGATGCATCTGAAACCGCCCCGCATAACCGGCGCGGCGAAAGGTTTGGCGTGCGGCCTCGACAATTGAGGTCTGTTCGATTGCTTCCACGAAGCAGGCGCCATGTTGCAGGCATAGCAGGCCCAGCACTCCGGACCCACAGCCCAAGTCCACGACGCGGTCATTTGGCTTAATCAGCGCCGAAAGCGCATCGCGCAGCTTGGCGTACCGGACGGTATCGGCCAGATAGCCCAGATGTTCTTCCAGAATGGGTTGATTCATAGGCGACCGTTAGGCGCAAACGAAAAGGGCGCCATCACGGCGCCCTTTTTGGTTAGGAAGGGATCGCGCCTCAGTGTACGCTGCGCGAGATGCCCAACAGCGCGTAATTAACCTGACGATATCCGTCCTCACCGATTCTGACGGCATTTGGCATGACCTGCTCAACTTCCTGTGCCATGACGCCGAACTGACGTCCAGCACCGAAACGTTGGAACTCAGGCTTGAAGTCGAAGAAGTAGAGGCCGAAGCCCGCTTCGTGTTCGCCAACTTTCTTGATGTTGGTCTTAAGCCGCTCGTCTGATTGTGGCATGGCCATGACTCCACTACCGTCTCCAACCGTACCACTCGCTCCTTGAGTATGGTGGTGTATCGCGCCATATTCGGTCAACGTAGGAGGTTGATAAGGACTGCGAATCTTTTCCACAACTTCTGTGACAGTCGCTTTTTCCACGTTCATGGTTACGCCTTTTAGGGATGCAGGAATACTTTCGACCTTAGTCTAGCGTTGTACTGGTAGGGCAGCAAGCGTCGATCCCATACAGAACCCAAGGGGGGCCTACATCCCAACCAGATGACCGAGAAGTGAATGCAAGACTCATCACCTCTCTTAGCTGCTCCAGCCGCACCCAGTTCGGCCGGCGGTGGCAGACTTCGGTGGATATCAGGTCACACAATTCCGACCAATTTTGCTTGAAGGGAGTGCTGAATTCCGCCTTGTCCTGACGCAGCCGCACGCTATCGGGTAGTAGGCCGTGCATCGCCTGACGATGCAACCATCGATTTTGACCCAGCCGATTTCGTAGATGTCCAGGCGTCGAAAATGCGAACTCGATGATGCTGCGATCCCAGTACGGCTGTCGCCACTCCAGGCCCGCGTGAGCATGGCAGCGTTCCATTAGTCCTTTCGCGACCTGTCCGTAAGGGTCGTGCAGGTGTCGCCATTGAGCATGCTGACCAAAGCGTGTGGTGGGCTTAGGAGCCCGAGCTCCCAGGTTTCGACGCATTGATTCCAGCCTTAGCCGCAATTCGGGCGTCAGCCAGTCAGGACGGCTTGTGCCGCGAAGATTCGCCGAACCATATAGTGCTCGCAGTATTCGTTTCGCGTTCTCGGGCAGCAACGGCAGCAACCCATGTCTGACCAATCGCCCGCTGGAAAGGATTCGGCCAAAAGCCTTGCGCTCTTCGTGCCATTGATGGCGAACATCGGTCCAGTGAAGGGCTCTCAAGCTTTCCGCATAATTCAAGCTATTTCCGTCAGACCACTCATCACCTCCGGTGCCGCTTACCAAGACCCGGCTAGATCCGAGGCGTCCCAATTGTGCGATGCCCTGATGCATAATTCCGTTCGGAAAATTGGGAAAGTCGCGAAACCGGCGGGCTGTTTCCGCATACCACTTTAGCGGCATGTAGGTTGGGGGTACCGGTAGGACCGGCACGTTATGCTGCTGACCCACAAGCAGTGCGTAGTTCAGTTCGTCGGCGTGCGGATCGCCGCTGAAATCCAACGTATAGCCTTGCATCGCAGGAGCGACGAGACGACCCTCGGACTGCAATCGCATGGCGACTGCAAAGATCGATGAGGAGTCGAGCCCGCCGCTGACTTCGATCGCCAGGGGTTGGTGAGAGCGCAGCGTGCGTCGGACGACGTCGAAGAACAGTTCCTTGTAGTACGCGATGTAGTCTTCATCGGACTTGCAAGGCAAGGTAGCGAAGGGGTCGGGTGCCCAGTATTCGACGGATTCGACTTTGCCGGTGCCCGCCACCGTCATACTATTCGCGGGCTTGAGTCGCTTGACCCCCTGCCACAATGTCGTGTCAATCGTGAACCAGTCGGTGGCGAGGTATTCGGCCACCGTGTCCAAGTCCTGGGTTTCAGGGACCCAAGGAAGGTTCAACACGGGATGCAGATCGGTGGCGAAGGCTAAGCTGCTGCCGTTCCAGTGGTAGTGGAATTGCCGGTTGCCGACCCGATCGCGGGCGCAGAACAAGGCCTTTCGCCGCGTATCCCAGAGTGCGAATGCAAAATCGCCATCGACATGCTCAACGCAACGCTCGCCCCAAGTTTCGTAGGCGCGCAGGACTAGTTCCGCATCTGCGCGGGTGCGCAGGCATGCGTCGTGACCACGCAGTTCGCGGCGCAGTTCTTCCCAGTTATCGAGGCGCCCATCCATCACCAGCACGAGGCTGGCGTCCTCGTTGGTCAGCGGCTGGGTTTCCTCCAGCGATTCGGGTGTGGTGCGCAACATGCAGTGGCCCAACGCCACAGGACCGCTGGTCCAGTGATTGATTCCATCCGGGCCACGGTAGTCCATCGCGGCGGTCATCGCCTGGATTTGCCCAGGTTCCACTGGACGTCCGTCAAAATGGATGATGCCCGCAATTCCGCTCATCGTGGTTGCCGCTGCAACTCGTTGCTCGGTAGTGCGGTGTGCGCGAGGCCTGCTTGGCCGAGTGCCAATTCACCCAGTTCCACCCACGCATGTGCGTCGAAGTTTGATTCCTGTCGCCGCACGCCAAGGACCATGACAGGCGACAGGCCACGGCGACGCAACAGGAAATAGATCAGCAGGGATTGCCTCAGGCAACTGGCATTGACCAGTCCATGTCGGCCGGCAATGGATGCGAGTTCTACAAGCCGGCGCGCATACGCGATGTCGACAGGTGTTGGTTGTCGCGGGTGCGGAGCGTTACTGAGACGCTGAAGCCACTTTCGGGTGCGTGCATAACCGCACGCGAGCAGCGATGCGTGAATCGGCATAAGCATCAGCGCGAATCCAGCGATCCTCATGCGTTCCGGCCAGCTTAAATTTTGCCAGCCTTGCAGCCTTCTGCCCATGTCACGCAGCGCTGGCGAGACCGGCTTCTACTAACCGGGTCGCCAAGTCAATGACATCAGATTCTGCGCGCGCCGCCTCCACGTCATATTCGGCCTGCAGCTGGGAAGATAGTTCGCCCAGTGTCCGCGATGCCTCCAGCAGTTCCCACACGCGAGTGCCTACTTCGTTCAAGCCGAAGTAGGTTTCGCTTGCCAAGTCCAATAGCACCGCTTCGCCATCCAGGTTCTGGAACAATACCTCGTCCGAGCGCACGAGCCTGTGTGATAGCGTGACGCTTGGGGTTGATCCGGGCATGAAGTGTCTCAACGAGTAGAGCAGGATGGATGGACGCAGGGTAACGCTCGGGCATGAATAGCGCAAAAGAAACGGAAACGGCGCGCTTACCCCAAGGCGACGCTGACGCGTGGCCGCTGCCGTCATTGTTTCGGAACCTGCTTCGCCCTTACCACGCGCATCTGGCCGTGACCATGTTGCTACTGCTGGCCCAGAGTGCGGTGCTGCTGTCCATGCCGTGGCTGGCCACTCGCTTCTCCGCGGCGCTGCTGGCGGCGCAGCCGGTCGACGGCACCCTGCTCGGTCTTTTCGGAATCGTTGCGATACAGGCGTTGCTTACCTTCCTTCTCGGGGTGCGTTTGCAAGTTGCGGCGCTGGGATTCATTGCCGACGGGTCCATGCGTCTCTTCGATCACCTGCAATCTTTGCCCCTTGCCTGGCATCAGGATCAACGCCGCGGCGATGTGTTAGCGCTTCTTACCGAAGACATGGAGCGTTTGGGCTGGTTCATCACTGGTACCCTGACCCCATTGCTGCCGCTAGTGCTGACCTGCGTGGGCGCTTTGCTGATGATGTTGCGCATCGAACCCGCTATCGGCCTCGCTGTAGCTGTGTTGGTACCTTCGATCTACCTAGCGCTAAAACTGGTGGGGCGTGGCTTGCGCCCGCTGGGCCGTGCGGTGGCCGACGGTTATGCATTCAGGGCGGCGCTGGCGGAACAAAATCTGGCGATGTTGCCGGTGGTCAAGGCATTTTCCGGTGAAACCGCCGAGAGCGGACGCTTCCATGGCCAGACTCGTTCTTTACGCGAGCTGCAACTGCGGCAAGTGAGACAGCAAAGCGTTATCGGCCCCTGCGTGCGCACAGTCGCGGCAGCTGTCGTGTTGGCGCTCCTTTGGTTGGGAAGCCAGCAAGTTGCTGCTGGCGCGATGACGGCTTCGCAGCTAATTGGACTGCTGCTGTACGGCATGCTGCTAACCCAACCAGTGGCCGAATTGGCCAGCGTCTACGGCCAGACCCAAAGTGCACGTGGCGCGACAGAACGTTTGTTGAAGGTGTTTGCGCTCGCGCCTGAGACTTTGGGTGGCACAAGGCAGCTGGCTGAGCCGCGTGGTGAGATTGTTTTTGAGAGCGTGGTCTTTGGCTATCCTGGCCGTAGGCCAGTGTTGCGCGATTTGGACTTGCATGTGACGGCCGGAGAAACTGTCGCGATTGTCGGTGCAAATGGCGCAGGTAAGAGCACGATCATCCATCTGTTGTTGCGTTTTGCCGATCCGTTGCAGGGCAGGGTTTTGATGGATGGAGTGGACCTTCGTGAGCTGCAGATTGGCAATCTGCGCGCCCAGATCGGCTTGGTCTCCCAACACATCATGCTGTTCAACGCCACGGTGGCTGAGAACATTGCATACGGACGTGCCGATTCCACGCCTGCCATGATCGAGTCGGCGGCCCGAGCGGCTCGCGCCGATCAGTTTGTCTCTGAACTACCAAACGGTTACGAGACAGTGATTGGTGACCAAGGCATAAAACTGTCGGGCGGGCAGAAGCAGCGAATTGCCTTGGCTCGAGCGCTGCTCAAGGATCCTGCGGTCCTCATACTGGACGAAGCCACGGCAATGTTCGATCCAGAGGGCGAACGCGAATTCATCAGTGAATGCCACGACGTGCTGCGCGAGCGCACTGTTTTATTGATTACTCACCGGCCGGCGAGTCTCGCGTTGGCGGATCGGGTGTTGTGCCTGGAAAACGGGCAACTCGCCGAGGTTTCTTAGGAAAGCCGCACCATCGCGCGCTGAATGCGAGACAATTCTCGTCAAAATTAGCCGGACCTGCATCTGGCTTGTTTCTTGCTTACGTATTTGATCGTTCTGCTCCCCAATCGAGCCATTCCCATGATCGATCTGCATTGCCACATCCTGCCGGGAATCGACGACGGTTCGGTCGATCTCGACATGTCACTGGAAATGGCGCGCATGTCGGTTGCCGACGGCGTGCACACACTTGCATGTACTCCGCACATCTATCCGGGTCTTTACGAAAACACGGCCGCCGTAATTCGAGCTGGCGTGGATGCGCTGCAAGGCGAGCTGGACAAACGCGATATCGCGCTGCGTCTTGTGGTTGGCGCTGATGTGCACCTTGAGCCGGGCTTGTCGTCATCGATTCGGGACGGCCGAATTCCAACACTTGCCGATTCTCGCTATTTGCTGCTTGAGCCGCCGCATCATGTTGCACCGCCCAGGTTTGAAGAGTCGGTGTTCGAGTTGATGGCCGCGGGCTACGTGCCCGTCATCACCCATCCCGAGCGACTGAGCTGGATCGAGCACCACTATCCGGTTTTCAAGCGACTGGTCGAGCGCGGTGTGTGGATGCAATTGACCGCCGCCAGTGTCGCGGGCCGGTTTGGCAAGCGTGCGCTTTATTGGTCCGAACGTATGCTTGATGACAACTGCGTCCATATCCTTGCAACCGATGCCCACCATCCTGGACGGCGACCGCCGATCCTTGCCCTGGGGCGCGATGCAGCGGCCAAGCGGGTTGGCGACGCTGAGGCTACCCATATGGTGGTTACGCGCCCGCAGGGAATTGTTGACAACCTGCCCGTCGATTCGCTTCCGACGTTGCCCCCCCGCGCTACTCCAGTCAAGTCTGCCGATGGTTTCTGGAAACGGCTGATTGGCGCACAATAGTGCGTCCCACGGTCTGGTAGAAGCAGATGAAATGGTTGTTGTCGCGAAATCTGGTGATTTGGATGGTTTTGCTCGTCGTCGCGGGCTGCTCATCTGGCCCTTCGACGCGCGCGACGGCAACGACCGGCAGCCTGCTGCCGCCGCCGGATACCACGTCCGCGACGGGAGCCTACGAAGGCGGGACTGATTATCGTCTGGGTGCGCAGGATCTTATCGAAGTGACCGTTTTCGGCGTTCCGGATTTGAACCGTGCTGTTCGCGTCAACTCCAACGGACAAATTTCGCTGCCCTTGATCGGAGGAATCCAGGCCGGCGGCAAGACCATTCCCGAGCTTGAAGAAGAGATCGGCGCACGTCTCGCAAAGACATACCTGCAGAACCCACAGGTAACCGTCTTCGTCAAGGAATACACGAGCCAGCGCATTACCTTGCAGGGCTCTTTCAAGAATTCAGGTATCTTCCCGCTGACCGGAAAGACCACGCTCCTTCAGTCTGTTGCCATCGCCGGTGGTTTTGCTGAGCTTGCCGATCCGACCAGAGTCGTGATATTTCGCAAGGTTGAAGGCAAGAAAATGGCCGCCGTATTCGACATGAATGCCATCAGTGCAGGCGCGGCCGAAGATCCACAGGTGTACGGCGATGACATCGTCGTCGTCTCGGATTCGAAAGGGAAATCAGCCTTCCAGGACGTGCTCAAGTCGTTGCCGTTGGCTGGACTTTTCTTCCTGCTCTGATCAGGGAACCAAATTAACAGGAAGCGTGATTTTCCATGGCATCAGGCAATTTTCCAGCATCGCCCGAAGACAGAAGCAGCGCATTGCCAGCAGTTTCTCCGTTCGGGCCAGGCGGTGTTGAACGGCGCAGGTCGGTACAGGTCAACCCGCACGCGGTAGCTGCAACGACGGTAGACAGCAACAACCAGGGAACTGACGACGAAATCGATCTGCTCGCCTATTGGCGCATGCTGGTCAAGCGACGCTGGCTGATTATCGCTGTGGTTATCGTTGTCGCTGGCATCGCGTTGGTTCGCACCGTGCTGACGCCACCAACCTTTCGGGCGACGGTGGTCATGCAGATCGATCCCGACACCGTCCAGATCATGCCAGGACAAGGCCTTTCGCCGATGCAGGGTGGCTGGGATCCTGACTTCAAACAGACGCAATTCGAACTGCTGCAAAGTCGTTCACTTGCCGAGCGTGTGGCTGAAGATCTGCAACTGGCCGACAGCAACATCTTCGAGCAACTCCAGCCGCCGACCTGGACCAGCCGCCTTGGCCAGTTGCTTAACCCCCGTTCTCGAGTAAAGGAAGCACCACTTACGCCAAAAACCTTGGAAAAAACTGGCGGTGCGCTCGACGAGAATGCAAATGGGGAATCTGCTCGAAAGCTTCGAATGGCGACCGGTCTCGTGAAGGACGGCGTGTCGGTCAATCCGATCCCTGACTCACGTCTTTTCAAGGTGAACTATGACAGCAGGCTTCCAGCATTTTCCGCGAAGGTCGCCAATGCCATAGCGGATGGCTTCATCGCATCCAGCTTGGATCGGCAGTTCGGTGCTTCCTCGTACGCGAAGAAGTATCTGGAAGATCAGCTTGCCCAACTAAAATCAAGGCTAGAGGAGTCCGAACGCTCCTTGGTCAGCTTCGCCCAGAAAGAGAACATTGTTCCCAATGCTGATGGATCGTCGTTGGTTGGCCAGAACCTGATCGCTCTAAATGCCTCGCTTGCCGCAGCACAGGATCAGCGCATACGCGCTGAGGCCCGCTGGAACCAAGCCAGCAAGGTCAGCGGATTGGCACTGCCGACAGAAATGCTTGCCGGTTCTATCGTGCGCACCTTGCAGGAGCAACTTGTGCAATTGCAGGGTCAGTATCAGCAGAAGCTGCAGAAATTCAAGCCGGACTATCCAGAAATGCTGTCGTTGAAAGGACAGATGGACGAAGCGGCCAAGCAGATCGATAGGGAGCTCAAAAACATTCGGTCTTCGGTAAAGGCCGAGTACGATGGGGCGCTGGGCCAGGAGAAAATCCTCGAAACCCAGCTTGAGGATCTGCGTAAGCAAACCCTAGAAGCCGATCGGGGAAGTATCCAGTACAACATCTTGAAGCGCGACGTCGATACCAATCGTCAGCTCTATAACGCCTTGCTACAACGCTACAAGGAAGCCGGCATGGCTGGCGGCTTGAAGAACAGCAATATTTCGATTGTGGATCGTGCCGAGGTTCCGATACGGCGCTTTGCGCCGAGCCTCTCCCGCAATGTTCTTTTCGGACTCTTTCTGGGCGGAATCCTGGGGGTGATGATTGCGCTGCTGCTCGAATACATCGACGACAGCCTGAAATCCCCGCAGGACATCGAGCAGCAGCTGAAATTGCCGGTGCTTGGCATCATTCCCAAGCTCTCGAAGCAAACTCTGGAGGAAGCGCTGGCTGATCCGCGCTCGGCGTTTTCGGAAAGTTACCGATCGGTGCGCACCGCGTTGCAGTTTTCAACGGAAGAGGGGGTGCCCAAGATTCTCTTGATCACCAGTCCGTCTGCGAGTGAAGGTAAATCAACGTCGGCGTTGACCCTTGCGCATAACTTTGTCCATCTAGGCAAGCGCGTCCTGTTGATTGAAGGCGATTTGCGCAATCCATCGCTGCACAGACTGATGGGGCGGGTTAGCGATGTTGGGTTGAGTAGCTTGCTGTCGGGTGCGAAGACCTTCGCTGAGGCCGTCACAAAAACCGATAACGAAAATTTCGACGTCATCCTGGCCGGTCCGTTGCCGCCCAGCCCGACCGAATTGCTGGCTGGCTCACGCCTGGTTTCGTTGCTGATGTTCGCGACGCAAAAATACGATCAGATCATCATCGACGGGCCGCCGGTACTCGGTATTGCCGATGCGCCGATTCTGGCCAACATCGCAGGTGGCACTTTGCTCATCGTGCGCTCGGGCTCCTCACGGGTCAGCTCGGCACAGGCCGCAATCAAGCGTCTGCGTGCGACGCGGGCTCGCCTGATTGGTGCCCTGTTGACCCAATACGACTCCAAGGCCAGCGGTTACGGCTATGAGTACGACGGCTATTACGCTTACGGTGGCTCCAAGAAATTGCTGGAGTCCAAGGCGCGCCGATGAATACGGATGCGCTGGAGCTGGCTCTGGCCCTGCATCAGGCGCCGATTCGACGTTTTTCCCTGCGTGATCGACCGTTGCCGGACAACTTGGACGAAGTGCTGCAGTTGGCGTCGGCAATGCAGCCGCAACTGCAAGCCGCCGCGGTACGCTTTTCGGAATCCGAAGCAACCATTGTCGAGGCAGTGCGGTTTTACCTGCAGCAGATCCTGTTCGAGCCGGGGACGGATGCCTATCGCATCTTTGGTGTTGAGCCTAACGCCGAATTCAAGCAAGTTCGTCAGCATCACATCTGGTTACAACGCTGGTTGCACCCGGATCGCCGTGGTGACGATTGGGAAGCTGCACTAACGACCAAGGTTAATTGGGCCTGGCAGCAGTTGCGCAATGAATCATCGCGAGACGAATACGATCGCTCTCGCATGCATTACGTTGTTGAAGATGCTCATAATCTGGCGACCACGAGATCCGTGCAGATAGCGGCTTGGAGCGCAGAGCCTGCAAGGCCCAGAGGCGATTGGTTGAGGCGGACGGTCGCGGGCAGCCTCCTAGCCTTGTGCGTCGTTGTCCTCTACCTCGCCTCAACGCGTCAGGATCGGGTCGATCCGGATGTTTTTGCCGCGCATTCGAATGCTGGCGAATCGGGAATCCGGCCCAGATTGCCTTTCACCGATGGTTCGCACCCCGATTCGCAGCAACCGGTCAGCTATTCCGACGCGGCGACGGCCACGTCAAACCATGTTGAATCAACGGCGTTGAAGGCCTCCGCCTTACCACTGAATGGCCGTCTGGCTGCCACTTTATCTGGCTCAGGAATTGCTGACACCAAGCGACTCAAGCCCGCGCCAATCGTCGAAAAAGTGGGCAAACGCACGGCAGTTCTGTCGCTCGAAGCGGTAGCGCGTCCCGCAGCGAACCCGCTACGCTCGGCAGAGTCTGTCGCCGCCAGGCGCAAATATGTGGAACCTGCCGAACTGGCTACCGTGGGTACTGAGAGTTCACCTGCGTCGCGACGCCAGCAGCGCCGCGCTGCAAGGGCCGCTTTGCGAGCTAGCAATCGTGCGCTGGCTGCTTCTGCCGCTCTGGAAGTCGTCACGCCGGTTGATGAGTTACCTCGAACTAACGGCGATAACAGATCTGCGCTGGTTCTGCGCAACGCCACGGCAAATGTTGGCGACAACGCAGTTGTAGCGACGGAAACGACAGGGCACAGCAACCCGAGCGCAGCGAAATCACCCACAGCTGTCGATGTCCAGCGCAGTGCTGAACAACCGATGCTGGCGAACGATATCCGACGACCGGCACCGGTTGAGCCTGATCCCTCAAACATCCAGAAGCTTGCCATTGTGCCGCCAGCTTCAACGCTGGCTTCTGAGCCAGCGCAACCCTCGCCATCGGCAGCTGCAGCACAACCCTCGACCGCTGAAATTGAACGCGCCACCCTCGTGCGATTCGAACTGGCGCGGGCGCGTGTGCGCAGCATGGTCAGCTATTTCAGCGGCGCAAACACGATTCCTCCCAAATGGAATGATGAGCCGGGTCGTAGCACGGTGGCGCGCGAACGAAAAATTTTGCACCAGCGTAGTGGTGAGGTGGGAATCGATCGTTTCGTGCTGGATCCGCCGGCATGGCAAATTTCCCATTCCGCCGTCAGCCTTGACGCGAGCTATCACGTCAATGCGAAGCGCGCTTCGGCTGAATCGGGTCGCATGCGGCTCGATATGGTCTGGAATGATAGGAGTTGGAAAATCACTCGTATTGAACTCTCGCCCGAGTCATGAGGCTGGCCGCACGACTTCTGGGAAGTGCCGCGGTTTTGGCCCTGTCGTTGCTCGGTCTTTGGCGCATCTTGGCAACAGGCATTTCCGACCATCTCACCTCCAGTGGGCAACCACGGCAGGCGCTTGAGTGGGACAGGAACAACTCCACCGCGCTTGCGGCAATTGCTTTCGAACAGCTAGGTCTGGGCAACCTCGACCTGGCTGCTAAAGGCGCCCGCAGTTTGTTGCAGCGCGAGCCACTCAACGGGCAGGGTTTCCTGATCCTGGCCGGCACTGCTGATGCGGGCTCGAACAAGGCGCAGGCCATGCAGATGTACGCCGCCGCCATCCGGCGTGCGCCCTATTCGGTTGCGCCACGCGCCGCGTTGGCGGGCGAACAGCTCAGCCAGGGAAAATTCGAGGAAGCGCTTGAAAGTCTGGATGGGGTATTTCAGATTTCCGGTGCCGAGCAGGCGCGACTTTTCCCGGCTCTCATCGAGCTTGCCGCCAACCCGCAGTTTGCCGATGCACTGGCAATGAAACTGGCGACGGGGCCAATCTGGCGCGCAGGTTTCGTCAGCAGCGTTCTGTCATCAGCCAGCCCGGAACAACTCGCGACGGTTCTGACCGCTTTGCAGCATCACGGTGACCTTGATGCAGAAACGACGGGACACTGGATTGATCGACTGATCAAGGACGGGCAGTGGGGCGAGGCTTATGCGCGATGGGTTAGTGGAATTCAGGAGGGCGGACCGTTCCGCTTGAGCCACGTCTACAATGGCGACTTTGAAACAGAGCCTGTTGGGGCCGGTTTCGATTGGCGCATCGGCGATTCGGCGGGAATATTGATCGATCGATCGGCCCGAATCGGTGGCGGTAGCGGTCATGACCTTAGGCTGACATTTCTGGATCGGCGAGTTGAGTCGATCCCGTTGCACCAGTGGCTGATGTTGGGCCCAGGAACCTATCGCCTGCGTTTTAGTGCGACGGCCCAGAATTTGCGTAGTAATCGGGGTGTGCAGTGGGTCATTCGCTGCGTCGATGGTAACGAATTGGCTGCCTCGGACCGACTAACCGGACAATTCGATTGGAAGCAAGTTGAGTTCCAGTTCGACGTGCCCGCGCAGCAATGTGTCGCCCAGGATTTGTGGCTGCGTAACGCCGGGGAGGCTGCCGCCGGCAAGATGATTGGCGGCGCCATCCTGTTCGACGATTTCTCGATCGAGCGGGTAAAGGGCGATTTGCCTTCCCGCAAGTAAGGCAGGCTGCAGGTTGTGGCCACCTATGGGAGCTTTTCAGGTTCAGACGCGCGGCAAATTTGGATTGCATTCTCCGTCCGAGTGCTCTAGCCTAACGGGGCCTATTTCAGGCGACGGAGCTGGAAAATGAACAAGTCAATCTTCCAATCGATAGCCTTCGGTCTGGTCGTAGCGTTCGCGTCGCTGCCGCTCTATGCGCAGACTACGACTCCAGATGGTGTCAAGAAGGACGAGACCGTCGCCAAGGTGGAGACCAATGAAGGCGTGATCATGATCAGCCAGGAGGGCGCGGAGTTCGCGACTGCGTTGCCGGATGAGCGGGTCAAGTCCAAGACACGCCTGATGGTTTCCGAGGACAGCTCCGCAACGGTCGTCTACGACGATGGCTGCAGGCACAAGTACGACAAGGCTGGTGTGTACGAAATTTCTGAGCGGTGTGTTGTTGCGCTGCTTCCTGCTGCAGGCACCAAGGGCTGGGTTTTGGCTGCCACGGTCTTTGGCGGAGGAGCCATTGCCCTGCTCATCGACCACGGCGGCAAGGGCGATCCACGTCCACCGGTTAGTCGCTGATACGAACTATCGAGTCGCCGTCTGCCGTCAAGGTAGCTTTCGACGCCCAAAAAAGGCTTGGCCCATGTGCCAGGCCTTTTTTGTGTCCGACGTTGCGATAATCCAGCGCTGCGAGTCGTGGATTAGGGGAATACACGTGAACAACGACAGTGGCGGCGAACTTCAAGAAACCGAATGCACTTGCCTTGGGACGCGTCGTATCGCATGAAAAGCGAACGTGCGCCGCAGGCAGGTGACCACGCACTGCTCATCGCAGCGGCAGCCTTGATGGTGCTTTGTTTTGTATTTGGCGGTGATTCCGCGACGGGCAATCTTGGAATGATGGCAGCGCAGATGCTGGCCATCCCGCTGTTGATTTTTGGCGCTTTGCGCGCTGGCCAGCGCGGGCATCTTCGTTCGGCGCGCTGGAGCGTGGTCGTGGCGCTACTGATCGCGCTTCTACCCTTGCTGCAATTGTTGCCGATACCTGTATCGATCTGGCTCCTGCCCGCTGAGCGCGTTTCCCTGCTGCAGGATCTTCATATTGCCGGCGTTGCATCCGTTGATCACCGCTGGACGCTATCGCCGAGCGTCACCGAGCGTGACTTCTATTTTCTCCTACCTGGACTGGCCCTGTTTTTCTGCATGCTCGGATTGGGGCGCACGGCGTGGCGCCGAATGCTTGGCCTGCTGGTAGTTGTGTGTCTGGCCAATCTCGCTCTGGGATTCGCTCAGGTGGTAGCCGGGCAGGAAAGCTTCCTCAATCCCTATCCAGACTTCGCGCCGGCGTTGGCTGGGGTCTTTGCAAACCGCAATCACCAAGCCGATCTGCTCGCCATTGGCCTGATGCTGGTAGCGGTCTTTTTGATCGACAACTGGAAAAAGGCACGCGACGGCCAGCGATCATTCGCAAGAGTCGGTGCGCTTGCCTTGGTCGGCATGATCCTGATTCTCGCTTTGCCCGTGGTGGGCTCTCGAGCGGGCGTCATTGTTGCGATGATCATGCTGATGGCCGCGTTGCTGACCTCGGGACTACCTTCATGGCGCAGCTTCCGTCGCAAGCCGATTTTTCAGGTCGCCGCGCTGGTTACGCTGCTTATCTTCGGTGCTGGTCTGCAGGCAGCACGGGCGTGGATGCAAGCGGATGTGGGCGTGGAAGGTTCGCGGCACACGCTGATGACGGAGACCGTTCGCATCGGTCGCGAACATTTGCCACTGGGTTCAGGGGTCGGCACCTTCGTGCCTGCATTCCAGCAGGGCGGGAGTGATGCGGTGCCGCTGGATGCCTATGTCAACAACGCACACAACGAATACGCCCAGTGGTGGCTGGAGGCTGGCATTGCGGGAGTATTGCTGACCCTGTTCTCGCTCGCAGTTCTGATCGCCGCTCTGATAGCACTACTTCGCCAGCGGCCCGAATCAACCACGCGAGTCGTCGGCATGGCCGCCATGATGGGAATTGGGGTGATGGTGCTGCATTCGACGGTCGACTATCCGCTGCGAACCCAAGCCATGTCGGCCATTTTCGGAATACTGGCGGGCATTGCCATCGCCGCCGCCACCTCGAGATCTAGGGCTGCTGAACAGGACCGTGCGGTGCATTGACGATTCAAACTACGCACTTCAGGGCAGCGGTTATAAGCAAGCGGGCAGATTTCCAACTGGTCGGTCGCTTGACCCGCGCCGCTATACGCCAATCAGACTTTCCGCGGGGATTCCCAGGTTTCTGGTGAGGTTGCGGATCATCGGTAGAGTCAGTTCGCGCTTGCCGTTGAGGACTTCGTAGACACGGTTCTGACGGCCGATTGAGGGGACAAGATCTTTGGCAGTAAGCCCGGTTTGTTCCATGTGGAATTTGATCGCAGCGATGGGATCAGGGTGGCCGAGGCGAAAGTGGAGCGCTTCGTAGGCCTGGACCAAGGTCACAAGGATATCCAGACGATCACCTTCCGGCGTATTCGACGTTGAGTGCATCAGCGTCTCGATGGTTGCAAGGGCGCCGCGGTAATCGGTGTCGGTCTTGATTGGCTTGATGTCCATGGGCACCTCAGATGGTTTGGGCTTCGATTGCGTCGTACTGCTTGTGGGTGCCGATGAATCGCACGTAGACAACCTTGTGCGGGTAGTTGATCCAGGCGACTACGCGATACTTGTTGCCTGCGATGTTGAAGACGGCGCGGCCATCACGGAGCACGCTGGCATTTCGGAATTCCGCTTTCAACTCGGCAGGGCTGCTCCAATTTGCACTTGATACCTGGCGATACCAAGACAGCGCAGGGTCTTCAGCATCATTAAACTGCGGGTTGTCACCCCCGAACGCATTCAAGGTGGAGAGGGCGATGATTCGCATCGAGTTGAGCGTAGTCCCGATATGGGACTAATGCAATGATTGCGACGGAAACCTCGTGTTTCATAACCCGTTGATTAACAGGAAGGCCAGTGACCAACAACGACATCCTCCGCAGCATTCGCTACATGCTTGATCTCAGCGACGACAAGGTGCTGTCGATGGCGCAGCTTTCCGACTCGTCGCTGTCGGTGGAGAAGGACGAACTGCTGGCTTTCATGAAGAAGGAAGACGACGCTGGCTTCGTGATGTGCAGCGACCGTTTTCTCGGGCACTTCCTGGATGGTCTGGTGGTGCACTTTCGTGGGCGCGACGAGAGCAAGCCGGCTCGTCCGATTGAAAGCCGGATCACCAACAACATCGTGCTTAAAAAACTTCGTGTGGCCTTCGAATTGAAGGACGTGGACATGCACGAAGTGTTCGAGAGCGCTGGATTTCCGATCAACAAGCCTGAGCTGACGGCGGTGTTTCGCCAGCCGGGCCACAAGCACTACCGAGCTTGTGGCGATCAGATGCTGCGGAATTTCTTGAAGGGATTGACGTTGCGGTTGCGCGGGGAGGGGTAAGGGTGGCGGGTGGTATGTTTGCGCGTGATTGCACGTTTTCTGGAGGGATGGACTGCGCTCTGCGGCTCAGCCAGATGAACTGCGTGACCCTTTCCTACTCGTCATTCCCGCCTTCGCGGGAATGACGACCGGGTGGGTGTGTCGGCCTCTGATGTCTCGACTTCGGGAATTCGAGCTGCCTGCATTGCACCATCACCGAAATCGCCTCGCTCAAGCCTTCACCGTAACCCCACGCCAAAACGCTACGCGCCCACGTATTTCTTCCGCGGCGGATTTGGGTTCCGGGTAGTACCACGCTGCACCGTCGTTGACCTGGTCCCCGACCACGACATCGTAGTAGCTGGCGGTGCCTTTCCACGGGCAGGTGGTTTGCTTGCTGATTTCGCGGAAGTGTTCGCGTTTCAGGGAGTCTGCCGGGAAGTAGTGATTGCCCTCAACGACGACGGTGTCGGCACTCTCGGCGATGACAGTTTTGTTCCAGATGGCTTGCATGAAGTAGTTCCTGTTCGGGGAGGAAAGAGTGTAAGTCGTGCTGGCAGTCATCGCCGGTTGTCTCGCGATGGGTTACACAGGATGCCCTTGAACGAGGAGACCGATATGCAAATTGATCAGGGCAAATGCGCGCACAAGGCGTGCAAGTGCATGGTGGGGCCGAACGAGAAGTTCTGTTCGGCGAGTTGCGAGAAGAAATCAGCGGCGCAGGAATCCAATGGCTGCGACTGCCACCACGGTGAGTGCGACATGACCGAAGGTGTGCCGCTGTCGGCAGTCGGCGGCGCATAACTGCAGGCAGAACCACCGCCCACAAAAAAGGCCGCGATCACTCGCGGCCTTTTTCATTTGAAGATGCAGCGATAGCTCAGGCGAGACCGGCCTGCTTCATCACTTCGGCAGCGTAGTCCTCGACAACTTTCTCGATGCCTTCGCCGACTGCGAGACGATGGAAAGCCAGAACTTCGGCGCCTTCTTTCTTGAGCACGGCGCCAACGGTGTCGTTGGTGTCCATCACGTAAGGCTGGCCGGTCAGGGTGACGTCGTTGACGATCTTGCTGACCTTGCCACCGATGATCTTCTCGAGAATTTCCGGCGGCTTGGCGCGGTCCTTGTCGGTCATCTTGGCCATTTCGATTTCCTTTTCCTTGGCGAGGAAATCGGCCGGTACGTCGCTAGCGCCAATGTACGGCGGGTTCATCGCGGCAACGTGCATGGCGATGCCACGAGCCAGCTCGTCGGAACCGCCCTTGACCTCGGTCAGCACGCCGATGCGACCACCGTGCAGGTAGCCGGCGACGTGGTTGCTGCTGTCGATGCGGACCATGCGACGCAACTGCACGTTTTCGCCGACCTTGGCGATCAGGGCGCTGCGAGCTTCTTCAACTGTGCCGCCGCCGGGATAGGCCGACGCCTTCAAGGCGTCAATATCGGCAACGCCGCTGTCGAGCGCCACCTTGGCGATCGCGTCGGCGAATGCCATGAAGTTGTCATCCTTGGCGACGAAGTCGGTTTCGCTGTTGATCTCGACCAGCACAGCCTTGCCGCCTGCCTGCGCCATCACGATGCGGCCTTCGGCAGCGATTCGGTCAGACTTTTTGTCGGCCTTGGCCAGTCCCTGCTTGCGCAGCCATTCGATCGACGTTTCCATGTCGCCGTTGTTCTGCGTGAGTGCCTTCTTGCACTCCATCATGCCGGCGCCGGAACGCTCGCGCAGTTCCTTGACCATCGGGGCGGTGATATCCATCGGTTACCTCGTATGAAAGGTGAGGGCGTGGCCAGTGGCCCAGCCGAAAAATTAAGTGCGGTCGCGTCGACGACCAGCGATTACCTGCGCAAATTTCTCAGCAACCATATGACTGCGGGTGCGCAGGATTCAAGCGCGGCAGGCGTGGTCAAGCCAGCAAGCCGATGCGGACGGCAGTGTGCCGTCCGCAGATGACGGTTTGAGAACTGGACCGATTACGCGTCGGCAGCCGGCTTGGCGTCCGAAACTTCAGTCGCCGCTGGCGCTGCCGCTTCGACTGGTGCCGAAGCTTCAGTCGGAGCAGCAACTTCACTCGGCGCTGCGTTTTCAGCCGGAGCGCCAGCAGCCTCAGCCGAAGCTTCAGCAGCGGCCGGAGCCTTTGCATCAGCAGTTGGAGCGGCAGCACGAGCCGGCGGACCGGTGCGACGTGCGCCGGTAGGTGCGCCTGGACGCTTGTTGTCAGGCTTGCGTGGACCCGGCTTGCGATCGCGATCACGGTCGCGAGCATCTTTCTTCATGACCGGATTGCCATCGGCATCGGTCTCGACGAAATCGTCACCTTCGGCAACGACCGCAGACGGTGCAGCGGCGCGGCCTTCGAGCACGGCGTCAGCAACGGCGCGGGTGTACAACTGCACGGCGCGGATGGCGTCGTCGTTGCCCGGAATAGCGTAGTCAACCAGGCTCGGGTCGTAGTTGGTATCAACCACGGCGACCACCGGAATACCCAACTTGCGGGCTTCCTCGATGGCGATATTTTCGTGGCCGATGTCGATCACGAAAAGTGCGTCGGGCAGGCGATTCATGTTCTTGATGCCGCCTAGCGATTTCTCGAGCTTTTCCTGCTCGCGCTGCATCGACAGCATTTCGCGCTTGACCAGCTTCTCGCGGGTGCCGTCGCCGGCGGCCGCTTCCAGTTCCTTCAGGCGCGCGATCGACTGCTTGACGGTGCGGAAGTTGGTCAGCATGCCGCCCAACCAGCGTGCGGCGACGTAGGGCTGGCCGCAACGAGTGGCGTCTTCCTTAATGGCTTCGCGGGCGGAACGCTTGGTGCCGACGAACATCAGGGTGCCGCGCTTCTGCGCCAGGCCGGAAACGAAATTCATCGCGTCATTGAACAACGGCACGGTCTTTTCGAGGTTGATGATGTGGATCTTGCCGCGCGCGCCGAAGATGTACGGCGCCATGCGCGGGTTCCAGTAACGGGTCTGATGACCGAAATGGACGCCCGCTTCGAGCATCTGACGCATGGTGACTTGAGGCATGAAAAACTCCAATATTGGGCAGCATGCGATCATGCGCACGCAATACCCGGGGTTGATTCCTCCACAGATCCCCGGCTGCGACCCTTATGTGGGCACCCCGCAAGCGGTGACGATCTGTGTGTGGATT
>JBBSTF010000048.1:0-29019 GCA_038236135.1 Lysobacterales bacterium | reverse complement strand
TCAGCGAACCCCGTAGCCAGCTCGCGTAGTCGTGCGGCTTCATCGCGCGACCGACCCGTCCGGGTGCCATTTCTCTTGGTTACTTCTCTTTGGGCAAGCAAAGAGAAGTGACTCGCGCGCCGGCAGGCGCGAGAAACGCTTTACAAATCTGGCGACAGCCAACAAAAAATGCGGGAGGCGACAGCCGGCAAGAACCACGAACGTTCAGCGCAAACTGCGCCTACGGTCGCACCGCCGTAACCTCTATCTCGACCAGCATGCCGGGCCCTGCGAGCGCTGCGACCTGGAACGCAGAACGAACCGGCAATTTCGGTTGCTCGGTGGTGCCAAAAAATTCGGTGTAACCGTTCATGAAGCCTGCGAAGTCGAGTTTGTTTTTGTTGTCGGGATCGCCAACGAGGAATACCTGCATCTTGACGACATCGCCCATGCCAAGTTTCAAGTGCAAGAGTTTTTCCTGGATGCGTTTCAGCACGGCGACGGTTTGTGCTTCGGTGTTGCCGTAGCTGGCGACGCTGCCTTTCGGAGCGTCGTTGTCGGCGACTGGCGGAACCATGCCGCTGAGGTAGACAGTGCTCTTGCCGGCGGGGACTTCCACCGCTGCGGAAATCGGAAAGTCGCTCCCGGGTATGGGATGACGGATCACGCCATCGGCAGCGCTCGCCATGGACGGTGCGCTGGCGAGCCCTATGGTGAGCAGGAAGGTTTTGACTTGCGGGGTGAGATTCATGGCGATTCCTTTTTCTCGATGTGCATGGCACGGACCTGGTCGGCGCTGATCGCGTCGGTGTAGTGATTCCCGAAGTGGGTGCGCACGTGATTGACGACGTCGGCGATCTGGGTGTCTTCAAGGCCAAAGTAGACCCAGGCATCGAATCCTCGCAGGTCCGGGCGCATGACGAAGGCCGGCATGTCGCTTCGGCCGATCAAAACCGTGGCGGCAGCGAATTCTGCTGATGCTAACTTCAGATTGCCGGCCAGCGCGGGATAGCTTCCCGCACCCGTTGCGCCCTTGCCGTCGGCCATGTGGCAGCCTTGGCAGATGTGCTCGTAAATCTGCGCGCCGGTTGCCTTGGACAGTAGGTCGCGCGCCATCACCGTTGGTTCTTCGCAATAGACGCCTGTTGATATGAAAGTCAGCAACGCCGCGATTACGAATTGTCTGTGCCGAATCGCGTTCATGCTGCACCTCCCGCTACCGCGCGTTGATGCAATCGATCGATCGCGTCCAGCGCAGAGGTTATCGCGCCTTCCTGCCAAGCAGGCAAATACGATGCATGTTCGCCGGCCAAGGCGATGCGGCCATCAATCTGGCACAAGTTGTTGTAGTGCGCGTTTCGCGAAGCCTCGCTCCACTCGCCGAAACAGCCCAAGGTGAACGGCACACGATGCCATGCAACCGCCATGCCGTTCTGGAATTCCTGCGGGTATTGCGGATGGATCATCGCGCCCAAGCGCACGGCTTCGCGAATGCGTTGCTCAGGGCTCATCGCCGTGAACTGCATCGCATCAGGACCCCAGTTATAGGCACCGAGTAACACGCCCGGCCCACGTGTCTGGAAATTGGATGACGGGTAGCTGATCTGAAAAATAGGCAGGTCGGTATGGCTGATTCCGCCATATATCTGTTCGTCTTCTTCCCAGAAGCGGCGCTTGAATTGCAAACCGATTTTGACCGACGACGCATACGGGACGGCGGAGATTGCGGCGCTCATCGCGCTACCGACATTCATCGGAATCTGGCTGAGTATCGACAGTGGAATCGTGCACAGGCACCAATCAGCACGCGCCTCACGGGTTTCGCCAGCGCTGTTGGCGTCAACGTAGCGTGCGGTGACGCCGCGCTCGTCCTGTTCGATGCCGGTCACCTTGGCGTTATATTCGATGACGCCGGGCAATTGCCGCGCGAACGCGCTGGCGATGTTGTCCATACCTCCAACCGGCTGGAATAGCGTCGTCTGGAATTCGTAAAGCTCGTCAACGAACAGTTCTTGCCACAGGTCAGAGCGAAGAACGTCGCGGGACGCGATGGGCGTGGACGGAATCGGCTTGCCGCTGAGGCCACCACCGGGGTCTTTATCGAAACCGCGATTCGCGCTGCTGGCTTCGCCGCGCGTGTAGCGATAGTCGTTATCGAGGAAGCCCCAACTTTGCAGCGATTCCAGAAGCTTTTCGCGGTCTTCAGCGGACAATGCGTTATCGAGCGCATTCTGATTGACGCTCTTGGCGAGCAGCTCGGCGACCGTGCCGTGAAAGTCCGCACGGTAGCGACCGTAGCGCTGCGGCTTGCCGTCGAACGCCTTCGTGCTATGCAGCCATGCATTCGAATTGACTTCGACGAACGACTCCAGCGCCACACCGAATTGCCGGCAGTAGTGCAAAACATTCTGGTGATGAAACGGAATTCGCCACGGCCCGGGATTGATATACAGCCCCTTGTCGAATTCGCAGGACTGCTTCGCGCCGCCGAGCTCGGTGTAGTGATCACCACCGCGCAACGTCCAGCAACGTCCCCCGGGCCGCGCGTTGTATTCCAGCACCTTGACTTTGTAACCGGCGTTGCGTAATTCGTATGCGGCGGTCATACCGGCCAGGCCGGCACCAAGAATCAGTATTGACGCACCGCTCGGCACGCCTGAAAGTTTCAACGGTCCTGAGTAACTTGAGCCTTGCGCGAAGCCTAGAGACGTCATCGCCTGGTACATCGCCGCGCTGCCTGCGCTCAAGCCAATCATTCGCAACAGCGAACGTCGACTCGGCACGAATCCGGAATTCCCAATCATCGCTCCACCCCCTTGGTGATGGCTTGCTGGTGCAAGCCATGCGGTCGGTATACACCGATCCGGGCGTGTCTGCATTGGCATTGGCGGTGACGGGCGGTGTTGTCGCGGGGCTGCCGCTTCGGTTTCCTTGTTGGCTGTCGCCAGACTTCTCGCACGGTCCTCGCGCCTGCCGGAGGGGGGAATTTCCCCTTGTTGGATATCTCCAGAACGTCCAAGCGTTTCGCCGGGCTGCCGCTTCGTTCTTTTGATTGGCTATCGCCAGACTGGTCAAGCGTTTCGCTCGCCGGCAGGCGAGAGAAACGCTTTACAAATTTGGCGTTAGCCAACAAGAGCGGAGCGACCAGATCAGCCCAGCGAAACGCTTGTTACGTCTGCCGACAGCCAACTAGCAAGAAGCAAGAAGCAGTGACTCGCGAGTCGGCAGTTGCGAGAAACGTTTGACCAGTTTGGGCATAGCCGAACCTGGCGAAGATGAAATCTTCCCCGCGGCGAAATGTGGCGCAAGCCACCCGAAAACCCGTGCGGGGTAACATGCGGACGATTAAACCGATCCAACTCGCGCAATGACGGAAACACCCAAACTCGCCGACGAGCCCACCGACGAGAGCAAAACATCGCCGAAATCAGTGTTTGAGCGACAGTTCTCGCCATCTCGAGAGACTGGCTGGCGCAACCACTGGTATCGACTGATCTACCACCACGACACCCCGTCGGAGCGCAATTTCGATCTGGTGCTGATCGTCACGATCATGGCGAGCGTGGTCGTGGTGCTCATCGACAGCGTCACCTCGGTGAGGGCAACGTGGCACGAGGCGTTGTTCATCGCGGAATGGGTGTTCACGATTTTGTTCACCATCGAATACGGGCTGCGACTGATCACCATCAGGCAGCCGCTGCGTTACGCGACAAGCTTTTTCGGAGTCATCGATCTACTCGCAATCCTTCCGACCTATCTTTCGCTGATTTTCATTGGCAGCAACTACCTGGTCGTGATCCGCGTATTGCGCTTGTTGCGCATTTTCCGTGTGTTGAAACTTGTCGAATATTCCAGCGAGGCAGGCGTCCTGGTTGCTTCGCTGTTGCGCAGCCGCCGGAAGATTTTCATCTTCATCTGCACCTTGATCACCATCGTCATCATCTTCGGTGCGTTGATGTACGTGATTGAAGGGCCGGAACACGGCTTCACCAGCATTCCTACCGGAATGTACTGGGCAGTAGTAACGATGGCGACGGTGGGTTACGGTGATCTCGCCCCGGCAACGCCCCTGGGACGTTTGATCACGTCGGTGCTGGTGCTGATCGGTTACAGCATCATCGCAGTGCCGACCGGCATCTATACCGCAGAGCTGGCAAGTACCTTTAAGCCCAAGCGTCGCCACGTGCGCTGCAAAGAATGTGGCCTGCCCGAACACGAACCCGACGCTTGGCATTGCCGCCGTTGCGGCATTGCGCTGCCGGCCGAATATTGATGCAACCAATACTGGACCTGATATCCATGAGACTTGAAACCATTGCCATCCACGCGGGTGGCGAAAGCGATGCGGCAACCGGAGCGGTGACGCCGCCAATTCATCTCGCGACGACGTTTCGGCATGGTCCCGCCGGCGAACGCGTAGCCGGCTATGAATATCAACGCGAAGGCAACCCGACCAACGATCAATTACGTTCTGCCATTGCTGCGCTGGAAGCGGGTGCCACTGCATTGACGTTCGCGTCAGGCATGGCCGCAATCACGGCGGTGCTTGAATCTCTGCCGACCGGCGCGCGCATTCTGATTCCAGATGACTGTTACACCGGCTTGCGCGCGCTCTGCGCCGAGTTCCTGCCCGAGCGCGGCATGCACATTGAGGCGGTCGACATGACCGATCTCGACGCGGTTCACGAGCACTGCGCGGATGGGATCGACATGGTCTGGGCGGAAACGCCATCGAATCCGCGCATGACCATCAGCGACATCGCGGCGCTTGCCCGCATCGCACACGAAGCCGGTGGTCAGCTTGCTTGCGACAACACGTTTGCATCGCCGGTATTGCAACGGCCGCTTGAGCTTGGTGCCGACATCGTCATGCATTCGACGACCAAATATTTCGGTGGCCACAGCGATGTGCTCGGTGGTGCGCTCGCGTTCAAGCACGACGATGCGTTCTACCAGCGCGTCGCCCATCGCCTTCACATAACCGGCGCGACGCTGGCGCCATTCAACGCGTGGCTGACGCTGCGTGGTTGTCGATCGCTTCCCGCTCGCATGGCCATGCACTGCGCGAATGCGAAGCGGCTAGCCGAATTTCTTCACAGCCACTACGCGGTCGAACAGGTCAACTATCCCGGCCTGCCCTCGCATCCTGGACACGATATCGCGGCACGGCAGATGAGCGACTTCGGTGGCATGTTGAGCGTGGAAATTCGCGGGGGTAAAGCAGCGGCGCTCGGCGTCGCCAGTCGGTTGAAACTGTTTACCAACGCGACTTCGCTCGGCGGCTGCGAATCGCTGATCGAGCATCGCGCTTCGATCGAAGGTGATAACCCTACCTCGCCACTGAACCTGCTGCGCGTGTCAGTCGGGCTGGAACACATCGACGATCTGATCGAGGATTTCCGGCAGGCTCTGGGCGGGTCTGCGAAATATTGAGACGTTAACCTCGTCATCAGTTCCAAGCTTCCCAACTCTTTTTCTTCGTCATTCCTGCGAAGGCAGGAATCCATTTTGGTCTTCGTCAATTCACTGAAAGAACAGCACAATCAGAATGGATTCCTGCCTTCGCAGGAATGACGAACTATGAGTTTCAGCGAGGCGTGAAGGTCAGCAGCAGCGTATCGCTGAAGTCGGCGGGATTTTTCGGAGTCGGCAGCGGCGACGATTCGCGAACGGCGGTTTCGATCGAGGCATCGAGAGCGACGTCACCGCACGAACGCACGATCTTCACATCATCGACGCCACCAAATGGTGTCAGCTTGACCCTTACATCACAGGAAAAATCGGTTGGGATGTTGGGGCCACGTGGTTGCACCCAACGGCTGTGGATGGCTTGCTGGACAGCGCGACCCCATTCGTCAGCACCGGTGCTGCCGTTGCTGATGGAGCTTTCTGCCGACAGCGTTGAAGCCGTCCCTGCGTCGGCACCCACTACGCTGACAGAGTTGGATTGCGGCGAATAGGCTATCGCGGATTGATCGCGTTCTAAACGCGGCACGGAGAGATCGACAGGCTTGTTCGACTCGTCCGATGACGGCTCACTTTTGGACGACATTTCGCGACCGACAGTCGATGGCGTTGCCGGCGGGCGGTTGGCAACGCGGGGTTCCGAATCGTCGCGCGGATCGACTTTCGAAGTCTTTTTTGCATCGCCGTCGGCGTGGCTCCATGGCACCAACTTCTTCGCCGTCGCACAGCCGTCGAGCACGACGCACGCGAGCACGAGGATGACAACGCCAGTAACACGATTTCGATAATCCATCGGCGTAGCGCTCCTCATCTGATCAGCTGAACATTCCGGCGGCGCGTCTAAAAACAAAAGCCGGCGCGTGCCGGCTTTTGTACTTCCTATACGGACTCAGGATTCGGTTTGTCTGGATCCAACTTCCACAACTTTATCGCACGCGCCGCATCTTCGGGATTCATGCTGCCCTCCGCGACCAGTGCCGTGATTGCTGCGTGAGCAATCCAATAGCGATCAACTTCGAAGAACGCGCGCAGGTTGGCGCGCGAATCGGAACGTCCGAAGCCGTCTGCGCCGAGTGCGATGAATTCGCGATCTCGTGACACGAATGCGCGAATCTGATCGGAGTAGCCGCGCACATAGTCAGTCGCGGTAATGACCGGGCCGGAGTGACCTTCCAGGCACTGCGTGACCCAAGCCTTGCGCGGCTTCTTGTCCATCGGATGCAGGCGATTCCAGCGCTCCGCGTCGTAGCCGTCACGTCGCAATTCGTTGAAGCTGGGGCACGACCAGATGTCGGACTGGACACCGAATTCCTTTTCCAGCAATTCGGCAGCGGCAATTACTTCGCGGAAGATCGTGCCGGAGCCCATCAACTGCACGGTCGGCGTTTTCGTTTTCGATTTCTTGCCGCTGTTAGCGCTGCCGTCCTTGAACAAATACATGCCCTTGATGATGCCTTCCTCTGCACCTTCCGGCATGTCCGGATGGGTGTAGTTTTCGTTCATCACCGTCAGGTAGTAGTAGGTGTCTTCCTGCTCGGTCAGCATGCGGCGCACGCCGTCCTGCAGGATCACTGCGACTTCGTACGAGTAGGTTGGATCGTAGCTGCGGCAGTTCGGGATCGCGCCGGCAAGCAGGTGTGAATGGCCATCCTGATGTTGCAGACCTTCACCGTTGAGCGTGGTGCGGCCGGCGGTGCCGCCGATCATGAAGCCGCGAGCGCGCAGATCGCCAGCCGCCCAGCACAGATCCCCGACGCGCTGCTGGCCGAACATGGAGTAGTAAATGTAGAACGGCAGCATCGGCACATTGCTGATCGAGTAGCTCGATGCGGCTGCCATCCACGATGCCATGGCGCCAGGTTCGCTGATGCCCTGCTGCAAGACCTGGCCGCTTTGATCTTCGCGGTAGTACATGAGCTGGTCGGCGTCCATCGGCTTGTACTTCTGGCCGAACGGCGCGTAGATTCCGATCTGCCGAAACAGGCCTTCCATCCCGAAAGTGCGCGCCTCATCGGCCACGATCGGCACGATGCGCGGCCCAATCGTTTTGTCACGCAGCAACAGGTTCAAGCCACGCACGAATGCCATCGTGGTGGAAATTTCGCGCTCGCCACTGCTTTTGGTGATCGCCTCGAATACACCGAGGTCGGGCGTCGGCAACGTTTCGCTTTTCTCGCGCCGCTGCGGCAGATAGCCACCGAGAGCGGCACGGCGTTCCTGCATGTATTTCACTTCGGCGGAATCGGGGCCGGGGTGGTAGTAAGGAACGCTGGGCAGGTCTTCGTCGGACACGGGAATGTGGAAGCGGTCTCGGAACGCGCGCACGCCAGCATCATCAAGTTTCTTCTGCTGATGAGTGATGTTCTGCGACTCGCCTGAGCTGCCCATGCCATAGCCCTTGACGGTCTTGGCAAGGATCACGGTCGGCATACCCTTCGTCTTCACCGCCTGGTCGTAGGCGGCGTAGATTTTGTGCGGATCGTGGCCGCCGCGATTCAGGCGCCAGATGTCGTCGTCGGACAGGCTGGCCACCATCTCGGCGGTTTCAGGATACTTGCCGAAGAAATGCTCACGCGTGTAGGCCCCGCCGAAGGCCTTGCAGTTCTGGTATTCACCGTCCAGCGTTTCCATCATCAGCTTGCGCAGCACGCCCTTGGTATCGCGAGCGAAAAGCGGATCCCAGTAGCTGCCCCAGAGCAACTTGATGACGTTCCACCCACCGCCACGAAACACGCCTTCCAGTTCCTGGATGATCTTGCCGTTGCCGCGCACCGGCCCATCGAGGCGTTGCAGATTGCAGTTGACGACAAAGATGAGGTTGTCGAGACCTTCACGACCGGCCAGCGAAATCGCGCCGAGCGATTCGGGTTCGTCCGACTCGCCATCGCCCATGAAGCACCAGACCTTGCGATCACTCTTGGGAATCAGCTCGCGGTGTTCGAGATACTTGAGGAACTGTGCCTGATAGATCGCCTGTAACGGGCCAAGACCCATCGACACCGTCGGCACCTGCCAGTAATCAGGCATCAACCACGGATGCGGATACGACGACAGTCCGTTGCCCTTGCCTTCCACTTCCATGCGGAACAGGTCGAGTTGCGTGGTGTTGATGCGGCCTTCAAGAAACGAACGCGCATACACGCCGGGGCTGGAGTGACCCTGATGGAAAATCAGATCGCCAGGATGATCGTCACTGGGCGCCCGCCAGAAATGATTGAAGCCGACGTCGTACAGCGTGGCTGAGGAGGCGAAGCTGGCAATGTGGCCACCCAGATCACCCGGCTTGCGATTGCATCGCACCACCATCGCCATCGCGTTCCAGCGAATCAGCGTGCGGATTTTCCATTCCATCGCCGCGTCGCCGGGCGAGCGTGTCTCGGCACCGGCGGGAATGGTGTTGATGTATTCGGTGGTTGGCTGGAACGGCGGATTGCTGCCGGAGCGACGCGCCTCTTCGACCATGCGTTCGAGCAGGTAGTGCGCGCGCTCGGGGCCATCGGCACTGATGACCGCGCGGAGCGATTCGGTCCACTCCTGCGATTCGACCGGATCCATATCCTGATCGAGGATGTCCTGGAGCTGATTCATGCGTGATCTCCGGGGCGATTCGCCCGCTACTGTCGCCGATTGGTCAATACCTGCGGCCTGCACGCTCGCGCATTGCCGAATCCGCAGTCTAACCGCCGGCCTGAAATGCCGCCAATTGCATACGGTACGGTCTCAGCGATTGGTCAATTGCAACTCGATGCGGCGATTCTTGGCGTAGGCCTCGGCGCTGGTCCCCGTATCCAGCGGATGGAATTGGCCAAAGCCATTCGCCGAGAGCCGCGCTGGCGGAATGCCAGCCACGACCATGTGTTTGACGATGGCGACGGCGCGCGCCGTGGAGAGTTCCCAGTTCGACGGGAACCGGGGCGAATTGATAGGCGATTTGTCGGTATGGCCATCGACGCGTAGCACCCAGTCGATGCTCGAGGGGATCTCGGATGCGACCTCGGCCACGGTACGCGAGAGCTTATCGAGTGCTTCCCCGGACTCCGGCGTCAGATCAGCCGAGCCAGAGGCGAAAAGAATGTCGGTCGGCACCACGAAACGATCGCCGACTACCTGCACGTCGGCACGATTGCCTAGCGCCTCACGCAGCTTGCCGAAGAATTCCGAGCGATAACGCTGCAGTTCATTGACCTTGCTCGCCAGTGCGAGGTTGAGCTTGTCACCAAGGTTGGCGATTTCGACATCCTTTGCGGCAATGTCCTTGTCCTTGATGTCGAGTGCGGACTGCAGTTGCGCGAGTTGTTCGCGAATCGCGGCCATTTGGCGATTCAGGAGTTCAACCTGCGCAGTCGCGGAGCTGGTCAATTCGGTTTGCTTGACCATGTCGGATTTCGATGTATCCAACTGCGTCGTCATCGCGGCGATCTGCGCTTCCAGTTGCGCCTTCAGCTCATTGAGCAGGTTGACGTCGGTGCTCAGCTTGGCAGCTTCACTACTGGTGCTGTCCAGCGCGGTCTTGAGTTCGTCCTTGTCGGAACTTGCCTGTCCCAACGACGCGGCGAGTTCGGCGGCACGCACGTCGAGCAGCTTTTTTTGGTCTTCGCTCAGCGACAACGTCCGCGCCAGTTGGGCAACCTGTGCATTCAACTGGTCCAGCGCTCGATTCTTTCCGGCCAACGTATCGGACAGCACGAACTGGCCAATCGCGAAGATCAGCAGCACGAAGATCATCACCATGATCAGCGAGGTCAGGGCGTCGACGAACCCCGGCCAGATATCGGCCGAGGTGCGGGACCGGCGACGACTCACGGGCGCGGCTCGCGCGTACCACGCGAACCGTCCACTGCAGCCGCAATGGTGCGCGACAGCAGGCGCAATTCGGTGCGCAGTTCATCGTTCAAGCGGCCTTCGCCGCTCGGCTGATTCGCCAACTGGCGCAACACTGATCGCAACTCATCCTGAACTTCGGAAGCGTTCTGGCGGTCGCGTGCGTCGCGTGTCAGCACGTCGGCAACGCGACCCATTTGCGTGGATAGCTCGCCCAGCCGTTGCGCCGTCAACTGGCGATCACGCTCGCCCTCGGCCATGTTGCGCTGCATGCGCTCCAAGCCGTCGGCGGTCTGTTCGAGCAACGCTTCGACATAAGCAGGCACGGACCCACCATCACCGTCGCCACCCATACCGCCTGACGACAAACGCGTCATGCCCGACAACCATTCTTCCAGCTCGTTGTAGAAGCGGTTCTGCGCGTGGCCGGCTTGCAGATCGAGAAATCCAATGATCAACGAACTGGAAAGACCAAACAGCGATGTGGCGAAGCTGGTCGACATGCCTGCCAGCGGTTGTTTCAGGTGTTCTTTCAATTGACCAAACATTGCCAGCGCATCGTTGCCACCGCCCATCGAGCCGATGATGTCCGACACCGAGCGGATCGTCGCCAGCAATCCCCAGAAAGTGCCAAGCAAGCCAAGAAAAATAGCGAGCCCGATCAGATAACGCGACAAGTCGCGCGATTCCTCCAGCCGCAATTGCACGCTGTCGAGCAAGGTGCGCATGGATGCCGACGACAGCGCGCTGCGACCACGCTCACGCCCGACCAGCATGCGCGCCATCGGAGCGAGCAATCGCGGCGGATTGGCCAGCGTGCGCTCGGGATCGGATCGACGGAAATCCTCGATCCACTCCACCTCGCGCGTCAACACCGTCACCTGGCGAACGTTAACGACAATTCCGGTGGCCAGCACCAGCAGAATCACGCCGTTAAAGAACGGGTTGGCAAGGAAAATCTGCTGCAACTGCGGCGCCAGCAACGCCGCCATCACAACGACGGCCAACAGGAACGCGGCCATCCAGATCAATACGCGAGTTGGTTTGCTCATGCTGGGGTTCCGGTCCGTGAGTGACGCGCCAGTTTCGGCGTGAGTGATTGCGACCATGCCATGCATCGATGGTTCACCGTATTGGCGCTCAGGTTTCGCGATTTCTGGGCTTCGCTCTATGTGTTGCAGTTGCCGTCCACGGGTCGAGAGGCCATGGGCGAGAGGCTGCGTTTGCACGCGTCCGTCGGGACGCGTGTGCAGCCTTGAGCGCCCGAAGCAGGGACTGCGCAGGGCCGGGGCAACACGACGAGCCAGGAGGCGAGTCGATGTTGCTTGCATCCCGTCACGACTCACGACCTCTGGGCTTAGCTCTGTGCGTCGCAGCTGCTGTCCAAGGATCGACAGGCCAAGGATGCTTCGGATATCGGCCTTTCAACTCCTTGCGCACTTCAGGGTAGGTTCGTTCCCAAAAACTGCGAAGGTCCTGCGTTACTTGGATCGGTCGACCCGCTGGTGATAGCAGGTGCAGCATCAAAGGAATGCGTCCTTTCGCAATCGTCGGCGTGTCGGCGAGGCCGAACAGTTCCTGCACCTTGACGGCCAATATTGGCGGTCCCTCGCAGCCATAGTTGATGCCGCGCGATTGACCGCTTGGCACGACGATGCTGGGCGGCGCGAGTTGATTTACCTGGCGCAGCGTGGCGTAGTCCAGTTGCTCTGCAAGTGCGCGCGACAGCCCATCTGCGCTGAGCGCGTCGAGCTTGCGCTGTCCTTCCAGAATCGGTGCGAGCCATTGCTCCAGCGAATCGAGCAAAGCCGCATCGGACCAATCCGGCAAACCAAGTTCCGGACACGCCTCGCGCAACACGTTCACGCGCAAGCGGAGGCTACGCGACGCATCGCTCCACGGCAGGCAGTCGAGGCCAAGAGCGCGGACAGCAGCCAATAGCGCCGGCACGGCATCGCTGCCCACGACCGGAACACTACGTCGTTCCAGCACGATCGCGTCGAAACGTTGTTCCTCAAACGCTTCGGCGGCGCGCGTGACATCGTTCCAGCGCAGCATTCGTTCGCGGCGTATTCGTTGCGGGAATTCCAATTCAAGTTGATCCGCATCAAACGGTGCGGCAGTCAAAATCAAACTGTCGCGCTCGTTGTGGCGCAGGTCGACGATGACTAACCAAGACTCGCCGAACAACGTGGATTCTTCCAGCAAGCGTGCGCCGCGACCATTCGCCAGCGTGTAGCGCCGCGGATTGCTCGGGTCCTGTCTCGCGATGCGATCGGGGAAGGCGTGGATGAGCAGATTGCCAATCGTGGTTTGGCCTGGCTCAGCCGCGTTGCGACTTGCATTGTCGGCGGAACGGCGTGAGGCATGGTCGGCGATGGGCAATCGACGACGCCATGCATCGGCTGCCTGAGCGATCGTCGCGAGCTGACTAGCATCCGCAGCAACATCGCGTGTGCTGCCACGAACGCGCGAGCGCCACGCTTCGAGAGCGTGATGGCGCAATCGAAAATCGTCATCGCGGGAATTCGCGCCGCGCAGGGGATTGCGTGCTTCCACCAGTGCGACCAGATCACAGGCAAGTGCACGCAGCTCGGGTGGGCTGCGCAAGACGGCTGCAGCGAGGCGGGGATGTGCGCCAAATTTGAGCAGAACGCGTCCAACAGGCGAGATGCGGCCGTGCTCGTCGAGCGCGCCAAGCCGTGCCAGCACGTCGCGCGCTTGCGCAAGCGCGCCAGCGGGTGGCTCATCAAGCCAGTTGAGTTGCTCGCCGCCCCATCCAAGCATTTCGAGCAGCACGGGCGCGAGCTCCACCTGCGCGATTTCCGGCGTGCGGGCTGCGTCGAGACGACGACTTTGCGGCCACAGTCGGTAACACATCCCCGGCCCGACACGACCGGCGCGACCTGCACGCTGGTCGGCCGATGCCTGGGAAATAGTGACGGTTTCCAGTCGCGAGAAGCCCGAACCCGGATCAAAGCGTGGTTCACGCGCTTGGCCAAGATCGATTACCACGCGCACGCCGGGCAAGGTCAAACTCGATTCGGCAACGTTGGTCGCAAGCACGATGCGTCGCTCGCCGTCAGGTGCCGCCCTCAACGCAGCCTGTTGTTCGTCAAGCCCCAACTCGCCATGCAGCGCGAGCACTTTGACAACGCTCCCGTTTGACCCCAGTGGTGCGCCGTCGAGTACACCGCGAATCCGTTCGATCTCGCGCTTGCCGGGAAGGAAAACGAGCACATCGCCGTCGTTATCGGCCAACGCTACCTCGACCGTGCGACGTAGCTGGAATGCCCAGTCCTCGTTCGCTCGAGCAGGGGGATGCTCGATTCGCACCGGAAAGCTGCGGCCCGCGCTGGTGATGCGCGGCGCATCAAACCAGCTTGCAATGCGTGCGCCATCCAAGGTCGCCGACATGATGACAAGGCGCAGATCGGGTCGAAGCATGGCCTGTGTTTCCAGCGCCAGCGCAGCACCAAGATCGCCATGCAGATGGCGTTCGTGGAACTCGTCGAAAAGGATGGCGCCGATATCGGGCAATTCAGGATTGTCTTGCAGCATCCGCGTGAGGATGCCTTCGGTGACCACTTCAATTCGCGTAGCCGCCGACACGCGGGATTCGAAGCGGATCCGATAGCCGACGGTGACTCCAACCGTTTCGCCCCGTTGCGCTGCCATGAAGCCTGCCGCCGCGCGGGTAGCGATGCGACGTGGTTCCAGCATCAGCAGCTTCTTTCCTGCCAGCCACGGCGCGTCAAGCAAGGCCAAAGGAACCCGAGTTGTTTTGCCCGCGCCGGGCGGCGCTTCCAGAACCAGACGCGGATGCGCGATCAGCGAGTCCCGAATCGCCGGGATCACTTCGTCGATGGGTAGCGCACTTGTCGTCACGCGGCGAACCTCACTGCGTTCCGCGCGATGCGCGGCGGAAGCTGTTGATTGCGCCCACGTTTGGTTCGACTTGCGT
This sequence comes from Lysobacterales bacterium, assembly GCA_038236135.1. Lineage (GTDB taxonomy): Bacteria > Pseudomonadota > Gammaproteobacteria > Xanthomonadales > Rhodanobacteraceae > Dokdonella. The sequence goes on along the minus strand of JBBSTF010000048.1, from coordinate 14,789 downwards.
AGCATTGGGATTTGATTCGACAACCGGAGCCATCGCCATGAGCACGTACAACATCGGAATCATTGTCGGCAGCCTGCGCAAGGAATCGTTCAACCGCAAGCTGGCGCAAGCCCTGATGAAACTCGCACCCGAGAAGCTTGAATGCGAAATCATTTCGATCGCCGACGTGCCGCTCTACAACCAGGACAACGATTCCAGTCCTCCTGCAGCGGCCATGGCGCTGAAAAAAGCGGTCGCATCGAAAGTCGGCATCATCTTCGTGACTCCTGAATACAACCGCTCGATTCCAGGTGTGCTCAAGAATGCGATCGACACCGCGTCGCGTCCCTACGGCGACAACTCCTGGGCCGGCAAGGCGGCCGGCATCGTCGGAACGTCGCCTGGCGCAATCGGGACGGCGGTCGCGCAAGAACAATTGCGTAGCTGTGTTTCCGGCTTCCTCGACATGCCGACGCTCGGCCAGCCCGAGGTATACCTGCAATTCAAGGACGGACTGATTGACGAAAAGGGAGATGTCAGCAACGTCAAGACCCGCGAGTTCCTGCAGAAGTGGATGGATGCCTATACCGCCTGGGTCGCGAAGATCGTCGGCTGATTTTCGACAGCGCTTCAACGTTGGCAATTCGGACAGAAAAACGTGCTGCGCTGACCCAATCGGATCGATCGGATCGGTGTTGCGCAGACACGGCAAGGTTGGCCTGCGCGGCCATAGACAAACAATTCCTGCTCGAAGTAGCCGGGCGCGCCGTCCGGACTCAGGAAGTCGCGCAGCGTCGTGCCACCGCGCGTGATGGCGTAGGCAAGGATGCGTTTTACCTCGACGGCGAGTCGTGCAAAACGCGGTCGAGACACCAGGCCCGCGGCGCGCGTGGGTCGAATGCCGGCGGCGAACAAGGCTTCAGCTGCGTAGATATTGCCGACGCCGACAACGATGGACTGGTCCATCAGGAATACCTTCACGGCCGCCGAGCGTCCGCGCGACTGCCGGTACAGATCGTCGCCGTTGAAATCGTCCGAAAGCGGCTCGGGTCCGAGATGTTCAAGCAAGGGATGAATCTCTCCCTTGGGTTGCCACAGCTGCGAACCGAAACGACGCGGATCGGTGTAGCGCAGCACCTGGTCTGAATCGAGCAACCAGTCGACGTGATCATGTTTGTTGATCATGGTCTCGCGGGGCAGAACGCGCAGGCTGCCGGACATTCCAAGGTGCAACAACGCGCTGCCCGATGCGGTCGCGACGAGCAAATATTTCGCGCGACGCTCGACTGATTCGATTCGCTGTCCTCGCAGTTGCTGCAAGCCCGCCGCGACCGGCCAGCGCAATTGCGGTTGGCGGACAATGAGATCGACGACGCGCCGGCCAACCAGATGCGGCTCAAGGCCGCGTCGCGTCGTTTCGACCTCCGGTAACTCCGGCATGTCAGCGCCGACGCATGACCAGCAAAGCGGCAAACACGATGGCCGCCACGAAGACCGCGAAATCGATCAGGTCGAGCCGTTTCAACATCAAATCGGTGGTCATCGCGAAACCCGATTTGGCGAGGCTCTCGCGAAATGACAAAGCGAAGATGGAAGCAACCTCGGCGGTCGCCAGCAAGTATTGTGCGTAGAAGCAGGCCAGTGCGGTGCCGACCGCGCCGAGTACCGCGCCCAACCGACTTCCCGCGTAGCCATTGCCGCGCAACGCCCAGGCAATCATGGCCGCTATCGGCAGCGCCAGGATCGCCAGTTCACGCCGTAGCGCCAAAGCCACCACGCACCAGACGGCTCCCGCTGCCAGCGCGAACATGATCGCAATCACCACGCCGTACATCCGGCGGTCGCTCGGACTACCCACGGACGATTTCGATGCGCGAGGAATGTAATACAACGCCGGACAGGCAAAAGGCTGGAACAGACATCTGGCGCTCGAATTTCTGGGGCGGCGATGATAACGCAGCGCCGTCGGTTCACGGTTTCAGGCGATGGATCAGGACGGTGCGTGAACGGAAACCGGGGTGTTGATTTCAGGATTCAGGTCGGCGGCGCTAATCGGCTCTTCGTAGCCCTGCTTCAATGGCAGCAATCCGGCCCAGTGAGGTAGCGAATGGTCGGATGGTTCATCGATGGGATCACCGCTGCGAACTTTGGCGCTGGCATCGACGATGCGGAAACGAAGTAGGCTGGTGGCGGCGAGTTCCTTGCGATTGGCGGGCCGCGCTTCGGCCGCACGGCCGGGCAGCATCGCATCGACAAAGCCACTGAGCGCTGCCGATTTCTCTAAAAGATCGGTCACCGGCGTTGCGTTGCCGAACGCGACCACGGAACGATAATTTGCCGAGTGATGAAAGTGCGAGCGCGCCAGCACCAACGCATCAACGATGGTTACGCAGACGCAGGCCTCGATCCCCTCACCCAACGATTTCAACAAGCGGCTGGCAATCGATCCATGCAACAGCAAATCATCGCCGTCGCGCACGTACAGCATCGGGATTACGAAAGGCTGGCCATCACTGGCGAACGAAACGTGCGCAAGCCAGCTCGCATCGAGGATGTTGTAAATGGCAGTGCGGTCGTAATTGGCGCGCTTGCGAACGCGCTGCACCTTGTGTCGCGTGGCATTGTCCATCCATTTTTCCTTGGCGGCACGTGAGGGGCAAGCCGCCCATGATCCGCACTATTCCCCTCGCCGCCAACCCCCAAAGCGCTGAGCATCATCGTCTCTGTCAAGGTCAGAAGGGGTTTGATTCCGTGTGACACGCCACCATCTGGTAAGGCACAGTCATAATGGGCGGCGAACATGCAGGTACAAACGATTCCCATGGGCTACAGCAATACATCCGAACCGTTCCGCTTCGAGCGCGATTGCGACGCCATCCTGGTGCCTCAGGGCGAGAACGTGACCCTTCCGGCTGGCGAGTCGGGTTATATCACCCAGGCCTTGGGTGGCAGCTTCACGGTGTTTGTCGACGGCAACCTGTTTCGCATCGCAGGCGTTGACGCCGATGCGATTGGCAAACAACCGCCAGCAGCGATCGAAGTGGCTGATGGCGCCAGTGACGCCGACGTGGAACGTGTGGTTTGGGACCAGTTGCGTACGTGCTACGACCCGGAAATCCCGATCAACGTGGTCGACCTCGGCTTGATCTACGACTGCACACTTGAACCCGGCGACGACGGCCAGCGACGGGTCGAGGTGCGGATGACCTTGACCGCGCCGGGCTGCGGCATGGGCGATATCTTGGTCGAGGACGTTCAATCAAAATTGATGATGATTCCGACCATCACTGAAGCGGATGTCGAGCTGGTGTTTGACCCACCATGGAATCGGCAGATGATGTCCGAAGCGGCGATGCTTGAAACCGGCATGATGTGATCCAGGCCTTAAAGAACATTGATACCCCGCGCACCCACGCCAGACGGGACAACGGCTGAATGAAAGACAAGCAATCCATCGTGAGCAATTGGCTGCCGCGTTACACCGGCACGCCGCTGGAGGATTTCGGCAAGTACATCCTGCTGACCAATTTCAGCCTTTATGTCGAGATGTTCGCGCAATGGCACGACGTGGAAGTACGCGGCCGTGACAAGCCGATGCTCAACGCACACGCCAATGGTCTTTCGATCATCAACTTCGGTATGGGAAGCCCGACTGCTGCGACGATGATGGACCTGCTCTCGGCGGTGATGCCGCGCGCCGTGCTGTTTCTCGGAAAGTGCGGTGGGCTGAAAAAGAAGAACCAGCTTGGCGACCTCATCCTGCCGATCGCGGCAATACGCGGCGAAGGCACGTCGAACGATTACTTCCCTCCGGAAGTTCCTGCGCTGCCGGCGTTTACCCTGCAACGCGCGCTGTCGTCAACGATTCGCGACCACGGCCGCGACTACTGGACCGGCACCGTTTACACAACGAATCGTCGCGTCTGGGAACACGACGAGGAGTTCAAGAAATACCTTCGCAAGACTCGTTGCATGGCCATCGACATGGAAACGGCGACGCTATTCAGCGTCGGCTTCGCCAATCGCATTCCGGCCGGCGCATTACTGCTCGTGTCAGACCAGCCGATGATTCCGGAAGGCATCAAGACCGAGGAAAGCGACCGCCGCGTTACCGGAGATTTCGTCGAATCGCATATTCGCATCGGCATCGACGCGCTCAAGGAAATCCGCGACGAAGGCAATTCGGTCAAGCATCTTCGCTTCTGATTGACTTCGGCGCGACCGCTGCATCTCGCGAAAACTGCAGGGTCGCGACTGCTCCGCCCTGCGGTCGTGGCGCTAGCGACACCTTCCAGCCGTAGAGATCGCAAAGCCGCATCACGATGGCGAGACCGAGGCCCGCACCCTTGCCTTCATTGGTGCCGCGTACGCCCCGCTGGAAGAGTTTTTCGGCATCCTCGGGCTTGATGCCGGGGCCGGAATCTTCCACTGCCACTTGGCCATGGCCGACGATAACGGTCACAACGCCAGACGGCGTGTACTTGAACGCATTGCCGACCAGGTTGCTGAGTGCAACTGACAGAACGGATGACGGCGCCGAGACGATCAAGGGCTCGTCCACGACTACCTTCACTTCAACCGGCTTGTTCTTGAGGTGCGGCCTCATGACATCGACGACCTGCTCGACGACGCGGACGACATCGGTCGTTTCGCCGTTGGTGGGCGCGCGCTTTTCACGACGAGACAGCAGTAATAACGCATCGGTCAGTTCCGCCGATTGACGCACCGCTCGCTCGATGCGGCGCAACCGTTCCTGCGCCTTCTCCGGAAGATCCATGCCTTGCATCAATTCCGTCGTCGTCGCGATCACCGCGAGAGGCGTGCGCAATTCGTGGCTGACATCGGCGTTGAAGTCGCGATCGCGCTCGACCAGGTCGGTCAGGCGATTGCCGTATTCGTCGAGTGCCGAGGCCAACTGGCCGACCTCGTCGTTGGCGAAATGCGGTGCAAGCAACTCACGCTCGCCTGTGCGGCGGAAACGGGTAATGCGATCAGCAAGGTCGGTCAGCGGACTGATGACGCGGCGCGACAGCCAGAAGCCAATCAGCAAGGACAGCACAGCGAACAGCGCGACCGCTGAGCCCAACATGACGAATAGCTGCTGCGTTCGAAGTTGCTGCGCGTCCTGGTCAAATCGCAGCACGGCCCAGTATTGGTCGTTTCGAAAGACGGCCATCTTGGTCCAGCGCTTCTTGCCATCCGGCCAGACCGTGTCGACATCATGCACGCCGGCATCGTACTGACGCAGCTCGAATGGCACGTTCGCGAATCGCCGTGCGCTCCAGATTTCGACATCGAACAACGACATCGAGAATTTCGCGTCGGGTTCGGGATGCTCTCGCTTGAACTCGACGAAGTTCGCAACTTCCTGCAGTAGCGTCTTGTTGATCAACTGGTCTTCGAGGCGGTGCCGCATCGAAATGCTGGCCACCGCGAACAGCGCTGTCAGGCACAGCCCGAACAGCGCAAACGAAACAATGATTCGACTGCGAAGCTTACGCCGGTACAGCATCCGGATCGACCATCCGGTAGCCGATGCCGTGGCGGGTATGGATCAGCGGTTTGTCGAACGGCTTGTCGATGGCGGCACGCAATCCGTGGATATGCACGCGCAGGGAATCGCTGTCGGGTAGCTCTTCGCCCCAGACGCGGGTTTCCAGGTCCTGGCGCGTGACGACGGACGGTGCGGCTTCCATCAATGCCTGCAGCAGCTTCAATCCGATCGGGTTCAACTGAATCGACTTGTCGCCGCGTACGACAACGAGCGTGTCGAGGTTGAACGTCATGTCGGCCAGATTGAGGATGCGGCTCTTCGGCCCCTTGCCTCGACGTCCCAGCGCTTCAAGCCGCACGGCAAGTTCCTGCAGTGCGAATGGCTTGACCATGTAGTCATCGGCGCCGGATTCGAAACCGGTGATCTTGCTGTCCAGCGCGTCGCGCGCGGTCAGCATTAAAATCGGGGTTTGTTTACGTGCTTCCTGGCGCAGCTTTCGACACACCTCAAGCCCATCCATGCCGGGCAAGCCGAGATCGAGCACGATCACATCGAACTCGTTGACGACGGCCAAATGCAGGCCCGTGACGCCGTCTCCGGCGAAATCGACCACGTGGCCTTTGTCGGCGAGATAGTCGCCAACGTTCGCCGCGATGTCGCTGTTGTCTTCAATGACGAGTATGCGCATGTAAGGAGAATAGCCGGTGTGCGGAGTATCGGGAAGCGAACGGAGTCGCTGCGTCGCGCGATCATTCAAGATCGGGACAAGAAATGACCCAGGCGGCGCCATAGGGGAATACGCCGGCCCGGGTCAAAAGTACTGCTCGATTACCTTGGAGCGAACATTGTCCCGTCTGACGAAAAGGACGATGAAGCCACCGTGGTCGGCGGATTCTAGGCGTCGAACTCTTAAAGTGCCGTTAGCTGGTGCGAACGGTTCCGTTAACGTCGACGACAGATGATGACAGGCGCGGGGATGGACTGTTCCACGTGTTTGATGATTGCGGCCGCCACGTCGACGCCGCTGGCCGCTTCAATGCCTTCCAGCCCCGGCGATGAGTTCACTTCCAGCACGAGCGGGCCACGATCCGAGCGCAGCAGGTCGACGCCGGCGATGTCCAGGCCCATCAGTTGGGCCGCCTGGATGGCGATGGACGATTCCTGCGCACTGGGTTCGACGCGTTCCGCTGTGGCACCGCGATGCAGATTGGCGCGAAACTCTCCTTCCGGCGCCTGACGTCGCATCGTCGCGACAACCCGATCGCCAACGACGAAACAGCGCAAGTCTGCGCCGCCGGCCTCCGCGATGAATTCCTGGACCAGGAAATTCGCGCGCAGGCCGCGCAGCGCTTCCACCATGCCCAGCGACGCACTGGCCTTCTCGGCCAGCAGCACGCCCTGCCCTTGCGCGCCCTCGTTGAGCTTGATGACGTGGGGCGGCGCGCCCAGCATGGCGAGAAGATCGGCCGTGTCGTCCGGGTAATCGCCAAATGCCGTGATGGGCAGATCGACACCCGCGCTCGCCAATCGTTGCAGTGCCTGTAATTTGTCACGTGCACGCAGGATGGCGTCGGATCGATTGGCAACATGTACGCCCATCAACTCGAACTGACGAACGACGGCAGTGCCATAAAAAGTGATTGACGCGCCAATGCGTGGAATGACCGCGTCAAAGCCAGCCAGCTTGCGTCCTTTGTAGTGAATCTCGAACTCGCCCGCCGCGATGCGCATGTAGCAGCGCAATGGATCGAGCACGCGCACCTGATGGCCGCGTTGGCGCGCAGCGGCGACCAGGCGTGCGGTCGAATGCAAGCGACTATTGCGGGACAGGATGGCGAGCTTCATGCGGGCTGGATTAGGCGAACGGGTACGCCCACACGCGAGCGCAATGTGGACTGGCTCAGGCGGCCGCGCAGTTGGCGCAGGTGCCGTGCACTTCGATGGTCTGCTCGCGTGGCTTGAAGCCATGTTCGCGCGCTTGTGTATTGAGCAGGCGCGCGACGCGCTCGTCACAGACTTCCGTCGCCTTCGAACAGACATCGCAAATCAGGAACGGAACTTGATGCGACTCGGCCGGGTGATGGCAGCCAACATAGGCATTGATCGATTCCAGCTTGTGGATGAAGCCGTTTTCGAGCAGGAAATCCAGTGCACGATAAATGGTCGGCGGGGCTGCGCTGGAGTGTTCGTCCTTGAGCTGATCAAGCAGGTCATACGCCTTGGCCGGAATCGGCGAGGCGGCAACAAGGTTCAGCACGCGCTCGCGGAGCGGGGTCAAGCGCAAGCCACGCAACTCGCAGTTGGCCGCGACCGCGCGCATAAACGCGTCGGGTTCGTGGCGGTGTTCGTGCAGGCCGTGGCGTTCGCTGGTGGACATGGCATCAATATCGGGGCGGGACGGAATAATACACGCCGACGCCGGGCGTCTCAGTTCAGGCGCGCAGGCGTGGGCGGCGGCGTTGGTTTAGCTGGCAGCGGCGACATCAAGGCGACAACGAGCCAGCCAAATGGGCCGAGGATGGCGCTCCAGATAAGACCAGCCTTGAGGCGACCCTTGCGCCAGCCGATCAATCCGCCGACCGCGATGAAGAACACGGTGAGGCCCAGCATCCACCACCACAATTCCGGCGACAGGATGACGGCCGTGCAGGCATCGAGCATGTCCTGGGCCGCTTCAAGATCGGTTGGGTCAAGCTGGCTGTACGCCTGAAAGGTGCATTCAGTGCTCATGGGATGTCGTTTCGCCGGCTCGGGATGTGTTAACCGTTGGACAACGCGATCGCGCGATCGATCCGAGCCAGCGCTTCGTCTTTGCCGGCGAGATAGACAGTGTGGTCAATGGATGGCGAAACCTGCGTCCCGGTGATGGCAACCCGAAGTGGCTGGGCAACCTTGCCCATCCCCTCTCCAATCGCTTCGGCCGCAACCTTGATGGCTTCGTGCACGGCTTCCGGCTTCCACTGTGTGAGCGCTTCTATCTGCGCTCGCACCGAATGCAATGCGGGCAGCGCTGTTGGTGCCTTGAGGTGCTTCGCAACCGCCGCTTCGTCATACGTCGTCAATGGCAGGTACCAAACCATCGCCTTGTCGGCCATTTCCCTCAGCGTTTGCGCACGCTCGCGCAATGCGATCACGACATCGACCGGATCAGGTCCACCCAGCGAGGGATCAATGCCTGCCTCGGTGAGATGCCACAGCAGGTGCGTTGCGACTTCCGCTGGATCGTCGGTCTTGATGTATTGCTGGTTGATCCATGACAGCTTTTCAAGATCGAAGCGCGCGGCCGACACATTCGCGTCGCCGACATCGAACAGTTCGATCATCTGCTCAACCGAAAACAGTTCCTGATCGCCGTGCGACCAACCGAGCCGAACCAGATAATTGAGCAAGGCATGCGGCAGGAATCCGTCGTCTCGGTATTGCATGACGCTGACCGCACCGTGTCGCTTGGACAACTTCTGGCCGTCGGGTCCAAGGATCATCGGAAGATGTGCGAACTGAGGCACCGGCTCGCCGAGCGCGTGGTAGATGTTGATCTGGCGTGGCGTGTTATTGACGTGATCGTCACCGCGAATCACATCGGTAATGCGCATGTCGATGTCATCGACAACGACGGCGAAATTGTAGGTGGGGAAACCGTCGGACCGAAAAATCACCAGGTCGTCGAGTTCGGCATTCGCCCACTCGATGCGACCCTTGATGCGATCCTCGAACACGACGCTGCCTTCGGTCGGGTTGCGAAAACGGATCACTCGATTCGGATCGTCGCGCAACGGTTCGCTGCTGTCGCGGTAGTGGCCGTTGTAGCGCGGTTTTTCCCCGGCAGCGATGGCAGCGGCTCGCATCGCCTCGATTTCTTCCTTCGACTCGTAGGCGTAGTAAGCCTTGCCTGCCTTGACCAGGCCTTCGGCGGCCTCACGATAGCGATCCATCCGCAGGGTCTGGTAATACGGACCTTCGTCCTGACTCAAACCGAGCCAGCCCATGCCATCGAGAATGGCTTGCACGGCAGCATCGGTAGACCGTTCGCGATCGGTGTCCTCGATGCGCAGGATGAATTCGCCGCCGCGATGCTTGGTTTCAAGCCAGCAATATAGCGCCGTGCGCGCGCCACCAATGTGCAGGTAGCCGGTCGGGCTGGGGGCGAAGCGTGTACGGATGCTCATGGCGCGGGCGTGCAACTAAAAGGGGCGAGAGGGTAGCAGATCACCTCGCCTTCGCCGTGGCGGTAGCGCCAGCCATGCGGCCAGAATAGCTCCCGTCTACAGGCGCGGCGCTCCATCATGCCTGGACCACCGGATGTAGACGGGAGGCGCGGTTCAGCGGTTCGTGCCAGATGCGTAGCGCTTCACGACCTCGTACAGAAAGCGCCTGCCATCCAGCAGCGATTTCACCCGGATGCGTTCGTTCAAACCGTGCGCGCGGCTGCCTTCTGCATCATGGAACATGCCCGACATGCCGTATGTAGGTACGCCGGACGCGTTAAGAAATCGCCCGTCGGTAGCCCCCGTCGACATAGTGGGAACGATAGCGACGCCCGGCCAGATTTCCTCGGCGACCACCTTTATCGGATCGAGAATTTGCGGCGTCAACGTCGGCGGAATCGACTTCGCACTTGGCTCGGCGGCAAGGGTCACGGCAACCTTGTCATCGCTTACGACGGTTTTCAGCGTGTCCAATGTTGCTTCGACACTCGAGCCCGGCAGGATGCGACAGTTCACATTGGCGCGGGCTCGTTGCGGCAGGGCGTTCGGCGCGTGGCCAGCATTGATCATTGTCGTCACGCAGGTCGTACGCATCATGCTGTTCCAACCCGGATTCACGTCCCACAAACGATCAGCGGCAGCTTGGTCGGACGGACTCGCAAGGACGGCGCGCATGTCATTCGCAATACTTGCCGGCGACAGCTCGGCCTGAGTACTGAAATAGCTGCGCGTAACCGGATTCAACGCAATCGGAAACTGATACGCGCCGATCTTCGAGATGCCCGCGGCGAGGTGGTAAATCGCGTTTTCCTTGATCGGCCGCGAACTGTGGCCACCGCTGTTGGTCGATTCGAGCGTGAAGTCCTGGTAAATCTTTTCGCCAGCCTGCACCTGCAAAGCGATCGGCTTGTCGTCCTTATCGAGTTCGCCGCCCGCGCCTTCGTTGAGGGCGTACGCGGCTTTGAGTGCATCGGGATGGTTTTTGATCAGCCAGTCGACGCCATTGAACGTGTCCGGCGTTTCCTCGCCACAGGTCAGCGCCATTTTCAGGTCGTGCTGTGGGACGAAGCCTTCCGCCTTGTAGCGGGCGAGGCTATCGACGAACACTGCAGCCATCGCCTTGTCGTCGCTGCTGCCACGAGCGTAAAAAAAGCCACCCTCCTCGATCAGGGTGAAAGGATCGCGCTCCCAGTCCTCGCGCTTGGCTTCGACCACGTCAAGATGCGCCAGCAACAGGATCGGCAATGCGCTGCGATCCTTGCCGGGCAACGTGGCGATCAGGTTTCCATCGTTCGGGCGGTCTTTCGGCGTGAGGATTTTCAGGTCGCTGGCCGCAAACCCTGCATCGCGCAGGTGCTTGGCCATGGCTTCGGCGGCCTTGGTGCAACTCCCCGACGACAACGTCGTGTTGATCTCGACCAGCTGTTTGTACAGCGCACGGAACGCTGCCTCACCCTTGTCGGGTGTCGGCGCTTGTCCAGAGGCGTTGACGCTGGCAAACACCAGCACTCCGGAAATAAGGCTGGTGGAAAGGCGAGGACAGGTCATGGCGCACTCCGCTGGAAGATTTTGCAGGCTGCACCTTCGCGAGTGATGCCGCAAGCGGTCATTGGTCATGCATGCCGCTTTCGCCTGCAATCTGGGCGGAGCAGAATGACGCCCTTGCCTCTACATCAATTCCGATGAAACCTTTCAAAACCATCGTCAAGTTAATCCTGGCCGGATCCGCTCTGTTTATGGTGGCATGCGCGACCGTGCCAAGCAGCCAGGCGCCCGATGGCGCGCGCACGACCTTGGCCCTGCTCGAATCCACCGACGTGCACAGCAACGTGCTCAGTTACGACTACTACCAACTCAGGGAAGACCAGTCCCTGGGATTTGAGCGACTGGCTACCCTCATCGGCGAAGCGCGCAAGGAATATCCGAACACGATGTTGTTCGACGCCGGCGACACCATCCAAGGCACAGCGCTGGCCGATCTTCAGGCGCGTGCGCAACCGATGCCGTGCACGGACGAGCTCGCGATGCACAAGGCAATGGACGTGCTCGGATACGACGCCGGAACCATCGGCAACCACGAATTCAACTACGGCCTACCTTTTCTTTCGCAAGTAACCGGTACACCAATGGCAGCCGCCGGGACCAGCGGAAAACGTTGCCGTGGGCCTGGCTATCCTCTGGTCCTGTCGAATGTTTTCGACGCGAAGTCCGGCAAGCCGCTATTCGCGCCATACCTTGTGCTGGATCGCACGCTGGACGTTGTAAGCGCTGACGGTTCGCATGGAAAAGTACCAATTCGGATTGGTCTGCTCGGCTTTACGCCGCCAGCCATCATGGAATGGGACAAAACCTCTCTGGAAGGCAAGGTAACGACCATGGGCTTGGTCGAAGCGGCCAAGCGCTACCTTCCCGAGTTGCACGCGAAAAACGTCGACATCGTGATTGCCATTTCGCACGGTGGTATCGACACCTCGCCTTACAGTTCGGGCATGGAGAATGCCAACTGGTACCTCGCCCAGGTCCCGGGCATCGATGCGTTGTTGCTTGGGCACTCGCATCAACCATTTCCCGATCCCGGTAACCCGAAATCACGCTTTGCCTCGATGCCGGATGTCGACAACGCTCGCGGCTTTATTCATGGCAAGCCCGCCGTGATGGGCAACTTCTGGGGCAAGAGTCTCGGCGTCATCGAACTGGCCCTGGTCAGGCGCGATGGACACTGGCAGATCGATCCGGTCGCAACCCATTCCGAGGTGCGCAACATCAAGCGCGTCGATGGCAGCGTGGTCGCGGGCGATCCCGCTGTCGAGGCGGCGGTGCGCGAAGAACACCAGGCAACCATCAAATACGTCTCCACCCCGATCGGCGACAGCAATTTTGCGATGACCAGCTACTTTGCCGAAGTAGGCGACGTGACTGCCCTGCAGCCCGTCAACATGGCGCAGCGCGAGTACGCCGAACACTACATCGCCGAAAATCTGCCGGCGTTGAAAGACGTGCCGGTGTTGTCCGCCGCAGCGCCCTTCAAGAGCGGGTTCGGCGGAGCAACCGACTACACCGACATCGCCGCCGGCCCGCTCGCGATCCGCAATGCCGCCGATCTGTATCTCTACCCCAACACAATCGCGGCCGTGAAAGTCACGGGAGCTGGCCTCAAGGCCTGGCTCGAATTATCCGCACATCGCTTCAACCGAATCGACCCGGCAGAAAGAGAGCCACAGGAGCTGATCAACCGCAAGTACTCGGGCTACAACTTCGATGTGATCCAAGGCGGGATCAGTTACTTGATCGACGTCACCCGGCCCGAGGGCGATCGGATCCGTGATCTGCGATATCGTCAACATTCGGTCGATCCGCAGCAGTCGTTCGTCGTCGTTACAAATAACTACCGTGCGAGCGGCGGTGGCCACTTCCCGGGCATGGATGGCAGCAACATCGTCATCGATTCGCCTGACATGAATCGCACAGTTCTAATTGACTGGGTGCGCAACACCGAACACCTGCGACGCGCTGACAATGGCATCGACCGATCCTGGCACTTCGCCGCGGCGAAAACCCAAGGTGACGTGCTGTTTACCTCGGCTGCCGGAAAGATCGATGTCGCCCGCGCCGCCGGCCTCGACCATGTGCGCTGGTTGAAAGACATCGACAACGACATGGCCATCTACGCGGTGGACCTTGAAGGTAGCAAGTGAGCACAACAACTCCCGTCTCCCTGCAAACCGCAAGACACCCCCACCAACTTGGATCCATGCACGATACCCACAAGCCCGCGACAGGACAGGGCTGCGGCGATTTTCCCCAGTCCGAAACCCACGCGGTGCAGAAAAACCAGTTGACGTAGCGACGCTGTCTACCTATATTCTCGCCCCCTGCCCATGGGGCCATAGCTCAGCTGGGAGAGCGCTTGCATGGCATGCAAGAGGTCGACGGTTCGATCCCGTCTGGCTCCACCAGGTTTTTCAAGGTTTCAACCGTTTCACCCAAGTTTCTCTATGCGTCCCCATCGTCTAGAGGCCTAGGACACTGCCCTTTCACGGCGGCGACAGGGGTTCGAATCCCCTTGGGGACGCCACGAGGTTCAAGCATCCCAACCAGGATGCGCGACACGGAACACGCCAGCGCATCGGCATGAGTCCACCCTTGATGGAGTTCTGGGTCCAGTTTTACGCAGCACTTTCATGCAGCACGCGCAAGATTTACAAAATTGGAGCGGTAGTTCAGTTGGTTAGAATGCTGGCCTGTCACGCCGGAGGTCGCGGGTTCGAGTCCCGTCCGCTCCGCCATTTGTAGAACGACGAACCCCGCCTTGTGCGGGGTTTTTTGTTTGTGTCGTGTGAGTCGGTGAGCTTGCAAAAGAAATCCCAGGTCGATCAAGTCCGATCGTGCGACCACTGAAAGCCGGCGACGGATACCTTCACTACCACGGACGTTGTGCCTTGATTGGGCAAGCACCAGCCACGCGTAGCGTCGAACGGAGCGACGAGCGTTCCCGATGCATCGCATCACGCTCTCTCGACCGCGTCGCTCGCCCAGCCGTTCTTCACGGGTTCGCGCTCGCTTTGTATACCAGCAGCAACGTTGCTGCTTGCCGTCCAGTCGTAGGCAAAGCCATGTCCGCTATCGAGCCAGGCTTTTAATTTCATGCCTTTTCCGGATAGCAGCTCGACGTTCATCGCATTCTGGCTAATCGCTCCGGTTTCCGGAGACGTCGCCTCATCCGCAAGCGATGACTTTTCAGGAAGCGCCGAACGCAGCTACCGCGTTGCGGTCTGCATCGGCGTTACCAACCCGTCCAGCCTCGGATACGACCCTCAGGCCATCCCGGTGCGCGAGTTGGCTTCGGCATCCTGCCTTCGCAGTCTCGCGTGAGCCGGCGCTCATCGTGATTCTGCTAGGAATCCACTGAGCAGCCGACCATCGAAATGCGTTGACCCGCCTCAGGCGGTTGAAAGACGCCTCCGCCTTCGCAGGAATGATGAAGTAGAAAGTGACGAATCAGCACTTCAGTTCTAAAGAGGCTGTTCGGCGTCGCGGTCAGGTAGCAGCAAAATCAGAAACAAAAAAAACCCCGCTTTCGCAGGGGTTTTCTGGCTGGGGGACTAGGATTC
>JBBSTF010000047.1:0-29081 GCA_038236135.1 Lysobacterales bacterium | reverse complement strand
TCGGCAAGTGCTGGACGGATCAGCCGCTTGCGGGACGCGCTGGGAGCGCGTCTTCGGCTGCGGCACAGGATGTGCCTTCAGCCGAACCCGGCCAGTGCTTGCGCACCCGCACGGCTTCATCGTGCGGGCGACTGGCCATCGGGTCGCATCTTTTGGTTACTTTTCTGTGCGGGCAGAAAAGTGACTGGGTCGGCGGCAGCCGAACCATACGCTTGACCAGTCTGGCGACAGCCAAAAACAGAGGGAAGAGGCGGGCAGCAGCTCGGCGAAACGCTTGACCAGTCTGGCGACAGCTAACGACAGGACCGAAGCGGCAGGCGAGAGAAACGCTTTACCAGTCTGGCAATAGCGCTAGCAATTGTACGATTGCCAGCGGCGATAGCCACTCGCAGACCAGTGGCCGATCAGAGCCAGTCGCGAGGCCGCAAGTAATCGGCCAGGCGCGCTTCTGCGCTACCCGGCTCTGGCGAGTAGCCGTACTCGTAACGAAGTCGCGGTGGCAGGGACATCAGGATCGATTCTGCTCGACCGCCGGACTGCAAGCCGAACAAAGTTCCGCGGTCGTAAACGAGGTTGAACTCGACGTAGCGGCCACGTCGATACAACTGGAATTCGCGTTCGCGGTCGCCGTACGGCGTGTCTTTGCGGCGCTCTACGATAGGAAGGTAGGCGTCAAGGAAGCCATCGCCGACGGCGCACAGGAAGGCGAAACTTTGCTCGAAGCCGGCAGCGTTGACGTCGTCGAAAAACAGGCCACCGACACCGCGCGTTTCATTGCGATGCTTGATGACGAAGTAGTCGTCGCATTCTCGCTTGTAGCGCGCGTACAGGTCGTCGCCGAATGGCGCACATAGGTCGCTTGCGGTTTGATGCCAGTGCACGATGTCTTCTTCAAACGGATAGAACGGCGTCAGATCGAATCCGCCGCCGAACCACCAGACCGGCTCTTCCCCGTCGGCGATTGCTTCAAAGTAGCGCACGTTGGCGTGCGTGGTCGGCAAGTACGGATTAAGCGGGTGGAAGACCAGCGACACGCCGGTCGCGGTCCATGTGCGGCCGGCCAATTCCGGACGATGCGCTGTAGCTGATGGCGGCAGTCGGGTCCCCATCACGCGGGAGAAGCCGACTCCCGCCTGCTCGAAGACATTGCCGTCGCGCAGGATGCGGGTTCGACCGCCGCCGCCTTCGTCGCGCTGCCATCGGTCTTCGACGAATCGAGCCTTGCCATCGGCGCGCTCGATGGCTGCGCAGATGCGGTCCTGCAAGCCGCGTAGCCAGTTACCAACTTCGTCGATGTGGGAATCTTCCACCGTAATTTTCCTGAGTTGCGGTTCAAACGTCATGGTAGTCGAAGGCCGCCGAACGTCTCGGATCGAGAGAATTGCATTGGCCCATTCAAGCCGTTCACCTATCCTCATCGTCTGTGTGACCAGACTTGCCGAATGATTGAACTGACCAACCCCGCCGCAGCGATGAACGCGCAGGAACGTCGAGCCTTCTGGATGTTCATGGCCTTCGCGTTCGTCGTGCTGGCCGCCGGCATAGGCCTGCGCGCGCCGTGGCCTGCTGACGAGCCGCGGTTCGTACTGGTCGCCAAGCAAATGTGGGAATCGGGCGACTGGCTGTTCCCGCATCGTGGTCGCGAACTGTATCCGGACAAGCCGCCAGTCTATTTCTGGCTGCTCAATGCCAGCTATGCACTGATTCGTAACTGGACATGGGCATTCCTGTTGCCATCGTTGCTGGCGGCGTTGGGAACGCTGGCGTTGACGATCGATCTGGGTCGCCGCTTGTGGAATCCGCGAGTAGGTTTATGGGCCGGAGCGGCGGTGCTGTGCGCGGTGCAGTTCGTCTACCAGTCCAAGCGCGCGCAGATTGACCCGACCGTCGTGTTCCTGATCACGCTGGGGTGTTACGGAATATTGCGTCACACCCTGCTTGGCCCGAACTGGCGCTGGTATTGGGGCGGTTGTTTCGCTGCCGGACTGGGTGTGGCGACCAAAGGTGTCGGCTTTCTTGCGCTGTTGATCCTAGCTCCATTCGCGCTGATGCGCTGGCGGAAGTGGAATGGTTTGTCTGTTCGCGAGCGAGAATCCTGGTGGCGCTGGACGCTCGGCGCTCTCGCCTTTCTCGCCGGCATCGCCATCTGGTTCGTGCCGATGTTGACAGTCGCACTGATGGATGGCGATCCTGCACATCGCGCCTATCTCGACAACCTTCTTTTCAAGCAGACCGCGACCCGCTACACAAACGCCTGGCATCACCACGAGCCGTTCTGGTATTTCGGCGAAGTAATTGCACTGTTCTGGATGCCACTATCGCTGGCGCTGCCTTGGCTGGTCGCACCGTGGCGCAATGCATGGCTTGAACGCGACGCGAAGATTTGGCTACCGTTGTTCTGGGTTTTGCTGGTGCTGCTGTTCTTCAGCGCCAGCCCAGGCAAGCGTGACATGTACATTTTGCCGGCGTTGCCCATGCTGGCATTGGCGGCGGCACCGTTTCTTGACACGCTGACGCAACGGCGCGGATTGCGCATCGCCCTTCTGGGTTTCGTCGTTGTGCTTGGTTTCGGGTTTCTCGGAATCGGGCTTGCAGCTTTGCTCGGCGATCCTGCCTTTGAACGCAAACTGGAAACGGCGCGAGGACTGGCTGATGGCGGCGCGATTGAACCCATCTGGATCAGCGTTGCCTTGATGGGCGCGCTGCTTCTGGCCGCTGCCGCGTGGTCGCGAATGCGCCATGTGATCGCTGCGCTGGCGATTGCCACGCTGATTTTGTGGACCGGCTATGGCGTGGGTATCGCGCCGGCGCTGGATGCTGAAAGTTCATCACGACGCTTGATGGAAGATGCTCGCTCAGCGGCCGGTCCGACCGCAACCATCGGATTGATCGACTGGACCGAGCAGATGTTGTTGCAATCGATCGGCCCGACAACTGAATTCGGATTCCGCGCCGAAGCAACCGACCAATGGAATGAAGGCCTGTTGTGGCTGCGCGATGCAGGCGGTAATCGACGCCTGCTGGTCCAGGCGGATAGCCTTGCGGATTGCGTTGCCGCGCCTCGAGCACTTGGCATCGCGAATAGGCGCGAATGGTTCCTCGTCGATGCAGATGCTGCGCAAAGCTGCTCTCTCCCGATCACAAAAGCCGACCTGCCGGCGAATCAGCTAGACGAATAGCCATCGTCATGATCGCTGTAGGCCAGGGCTCCGCAGCCAAACCGTGAAGCGTGGCGATGCGCTATCCTCGACTGTCTCTTTTTCGCAACGCGGAATCAACGTGACCTCAGCACATGTTTTGGTGGTCGACGACGAGCCGGATATCCGGGTCACAGTTAAGGACATCCTCGAAGACGAGGGCTACACGGTCAGCGTCGCGGAGTCCGCAGCGGCCGCACGCGAAGCGAGGCGCCAGCAGCGTCCCGACGTGGTCCTGCTCGATATCTGGATGCCCGATCTCGACGGCATCAGCCTGCTGCGGGAATGGAACGAGCGCGGCGGCCTGCCTTGCCCGGTGATCATGATGAGCGGGCACGGCACCATCGAAACCGCCATCGAGGCAACCCGGCAGGGTGCTTGGGATTTCGTCGAAAAGCCCATCTCGCTGGCGAAGCTGTTGTTGACGGTTGAGCGCGCCAATGAGGCTGGTCGCCTGAAGCGTGAGAACGAAGGCTTGAAGAGCCGCCTGCCTGCGCCCGCCGAACCGATGGGAAGCAGCGTGGCGATTCAGACGCTGCGCTCGCAACTGGAAAAACTGGCCGGACACGATGCGTGGGTGCTGATCCAGGGTGAGCCGGGCTGCGGCAAGGAAATGCTGGCGCGCTGGCTGCATGAGCGCAGCGCTCGACGCGTGGAACCCTTCGTTTGCGTCGCGGCGGCGGCCCCACGCGAGATCGCAAGTTCCAGCGTTTTTGGACGCGATGATGGCAGCGACGAAAGCCTGATCGAAAAGGCCAACGGCGGCACCTTGTTCATTGACGAGGTCGGTCAACTCGACGCGGAATTGCAACAGCGCCTGCATACCATCCTTGAACAGCGAAGCCTGCCGAGAGGCGGTGGGCGCGAGCCGCTGCCGCTGGACCTGCGTGTCGTCGCGACAACCAGCCAGGACCTTGCTGCGCTGGTTCGGACCGGGGCATTCCGGGAAGACTTGTTCTACCAGCTCAACGTCGTCGCAGTCAGCGTGCCACCGTTGCGCGAGCGACCCGAAGACGTACCGGAGCTGCTGCGCTATCACACCGACTATTTCTCCAATCGCGACAAGCTGGCCTATCGCAGTTTCCCGGTGGCGGTGCAGAACCGCCTTCGTAACTATCCGTGGCCGGGCAACACGCGCGAACTACGCAACCTGGTGCAGCGCTTGCTGATCATGGGCAGCGGGGCGGAAATCAGCCTCGACGAGGTCGAGCAAGCGCTGGCGAGCCATCCGCAACCACCGTCACCGGCTTCTTCGAATGGTTTGATGGTGGATTTTTCATTGCCGCTGCGCGAAGCGCGCGACCAATTCGAGCGGGCCTACCTCATGCACCAGCTTGTCGAAGCCGGTGGCAGTGTCGGCAAATTGGCCAAGGCTGTGGGTATGGAACGCACTCATTTGTATCGAAAATTGAAGGATCTGGGCATCGATCCGCGTGGCAATGGCAAGGAAGACTGAACAGAGCGCAACCGAAAATGAACCCGGCGACAACATGGGTGTCTGATTTGCCAGTACTTCTTCATCACAGCGTCACACCTCTCAAGCGTCGCCGGCAACGGTGGCGCTTTTTTTTTGCGATTGATCTGCGCACCTTGTCCGAAAGGACAGTGGACACGGCGTGGCACGGTTCGCCATGCTGGAGATCGAATCGATCACCTCCGGAATTTTTGAATGACACTTGAAGGCAAAGTCGCTCTCGTCACCGGGGCGGCCAGCGGCATTGGCAAGCGCATCGCCGAAATCTATGCGGAGCATGGCGCAGCCGTCGCGATCGCGGACCTGAACCAGCAAGATGCAGACGCCGTCGCCGCAGATCTCGTGCAGCGCGGCATGCGCGCGATTGGGCTGCGCATGGATGTGACCCAGGAAAGCGAAGTCGATGAGGGTGTCGCGCGCGTGATCGCCGAGTTCGGCAAGGTCGACATTCTGGTTTCCAATGCTGGCATCCAGATCATCAAGCCGGTGCAGGATTTCAGCTACGACGAATGGCGACGCATGCAGGCGATTCACGTTGATGGTGCGTTTCTGACCACGCGTGCCTGCCTGAAGGATATGTACAAGCGCGGCGAAGGCGGCGCGATCATCTACATGGGCTCGGTGCATTCGCACGAGGCATCGAAATTGAAAGCAGCCTACGTCACCGCCAAGCACGCGCTGCTTGGATTGGCACGCGCCGTTGCCAAGGAAGGCGGCGACAAAGGCGTTCGCGCCAACGTGATATGTCCCGGCTTCGTGCGCACACCACTGGTCGACAAACAGATTCCCGAGCAAGCAGCGAATTTCGGTATCAGCGAAGACGAAGTCATCCGCAACGTGATGTTGAAGGACACCGTCGATGCCACGTTCACCACGGTTGACGATGTTGCCAACGTCGCCCTGTTCCTCGCCGCGTTCGAAACCAATGCCTTGAGCGGCCAGAGTCTGATGGTCAGCCACGGCTGGCACATGCAGTGATTGAAGCCCTGCGCAAGCAGATCGGTGGTCCGCGCGATGGCGCGTTGCTGCGTTTTTCATTGGGACATGCACTGCTCGGCATTGGCGATGCGGCAGAGGCCGTTGACTCGTTGCGCGCGGCGCTGGTCTTTGACCCGCATTATTCGGCTGCATGGAAGTTGCTCGGCCAGGCGCAGTTGCAAAAAAACGATCCCGCCGCAGCAATCGCGGCTTGGCAACAGGGCATCGGCGTCGCAACGGCGCGCGGTGATACTCAGGCCGCGAAGGAAATGGCCGTTTTCCTGCGTCGCGCTCAACGCACGGTTTCCCACGACGCACTGCCAGACTGACGCATACGGGATAATCGAGCTAGCAGGTAGAATCCTCCGCCTGCGATAGCGCTCCGGGGAGCCTAGTGAACGATCCATCGACGCCGGGCGCGGAATCCGTGCTCGACACCGACAGCCTTGAAGGTCAGCAACTCGGACCGTTTCGCCTGAAACGTTTGCTAGGCGAGGGAGGCATGGGTCGGGTGTTCCTCGCACAGGAAAGCCACCCGGCACGACAAGTTGCGTTGAAGCTGGTCAGCGGTTTGTCGGCGCAGGCGAGGCAACGCTTCCAGCGCGAAATCGAAGCATTGGCGCAGCTGGAACATCCGGCGATTGCGCGGTTGTACGGCGCGGGCCATTCAAGCTGGGCCGGCGTCGACCAGGCCTGGTTCTCGATGGAGTTCGTTGACGGCAACGACCTGCTCGACCATGCCCGAACGCATGCCATCACGCTTCCTGGCAGACTGGAATTGTTGATCGCGATTGCACGCGGTGTGCACTTCGCCAATCAGCGCGGCGTGATTCATCGTGATCTGAAGCCTTCCAACATCTTGGTCAGTGCCGAAGGCCAACCGAAGATCCTCGATTTCGGCATCGCCCACCTGCGCGACGACAGCGCCGGGACGCTCACCCAGGCCGGACAGGTGCTCGGCACGCTGCCCTACAGCGCGCCGGAACAATTAACCGGGGGGCACGATTCCATCGACGCTCGCGCCGACGTTTATTCACTTGGCGTCATCGCCTACCAGTTGCTGGGTGGCGAGTTGCCGCATCCGCGATTGGGTACATCGACCCTGTTCGAAGCGATGCAGATTTTGCGCGACGAGCAACCGCTGCCGCTGGCCGCCTTGCAACATGCCGCGCGTGGCGATCTCGATACCGTGGTGATGAAAGCACTGGCGAGTGAACCGGCTCAACGCTATGCCAGCGCCGCCGCGTTCGCCGACGACTTGCAGCGCGTCATTGACCATCAACCGATTTCAGCACGCCCACCCAGCTGGCGCTATCGCAGTGCGCGTTTCGTTCGCAGGCACCGTGCGTTGACTATTGCTACCGCAACCGTGCTGATCGCTCTCGTCGCTGCAACAGCCATCTCGCTACGTTTCGCCTGGTCGGCGCAACAAGCTCGTGCGCAAGCCGAACAACGCGCGGCGGAAAGCAATGCCATCAACGCTTTCCTGGAGCGCATGCTGGTATCTGCTGATCCCGAGCAGACGCGCGGCGAAAAACTCACCGTCGCCACGGTCGTCGAGCAAGCGGAGCGCGAACTGACAGCCGTTACTGACCAACCCGCTGTAAAACGCGCCGTGCTCTCAACACTGGCGTTGACAAGTCGTTCGCTCGGCGACTACGACCGCGCGCTGCAATTCAATGGTGAAGCCCTCGCCTCATTTTCCGGCCATGGTGAGAGCGATCCAGAAGGACCCGCGCAAAAGGGGAGGTTGCTCCAAACGCGCGCGTCGCTGCTGACCGACAAGGGCGATTTCGAATTAGCGACCGCCACTCTCGCCGATGCGCGCAAGGCTGATCCAACACCAACCCCTGCTGCACAACTTGGCATGGCCATGACCGCCGCGCGCATCGATGATGAAGCGGGTCGCGTCGAGTTTGGCATCCGCGGCTACCGCGACGTGATCAGCGCCGCCGAAACCCTCGGCCCAGTGGACACGGCCTCGACACGTGAGGTCGCGGAAACACTCGACTATGCACGCAGCAACCTTGCTTCGATGTTGCGCGAAGCCGGGAAATTCGACGAAGCCGAGGCGATGATCCGCCAAGTGCTGGCGACCCGCACTGCTGAACGTGGCGATCGCGAGCCGCGCACGCTGTCGGCACGCCAGAAGCTGGCGATGATTCTTTCTGCGCGCGGTCAAGACGCCCAGGCGGCAGCCGAGGCAACAAAAGTGCTTGCGATCCAGCGCGAGGTGCTTGGCGACGATCACGGCAGCACACTGACAACCATGCAAACTTTGGCGAATGCGCTGGTCGCGGAAGGCAAACTCGACGACGCCGAACCCATCACCCGCGAGGCATTGGCCGGTCTGGAACGACTGCTCGGCGAAGATCACGCACAGACGCTGTCGTCGATGAACACTCTCGCCTACGTGCTTGAACAGCGCAAACAAACCGATGCTGCCGAAGCGATGTATCGGCGCATCATCACCATCCAGGAGCGCGCCGGCGTCGGCCATCCGACGACGTTGGCCCCGCGTAACAATCTGGCGATGTTGCTGATGGACGCAGGCAAGTTGGCAGCCGCGCGACAGGAGTTTAAAAGCCTGGTCGCCGACTCGCGTCGCGCTGTCGGCGAAGATCATGCGATGACCTTGATCTTCAGCAGCAACTACGGCCTTTGTCTGGACAAATCCGGCCAGCCCGAGCAAGCGCGCACGATCCTTGAGCCCGCGCATAGCAAGCTGGTTGCCTTGATGGGTAGTGATCATGCGCGCAGCCGGGCCGCTGCCGAGCGACTCGCCGATGTCTACAAGCATCTGGGCCGCAATGATCTGGAAGAAAAGATCCGTCCCACTAAGACGCCATGACGATCGCACTGCTCGTCGTCATTCTCATCATGACGGTCCTCGTCGGCGTCGCGACGCAGCGCTGGCTGTCGCTGCGTCGGCAACTGGTGCACGAGCGGCAGCTGGCGCGAACAAGCCTGGTTGAACTCGAAGCCACAGTGCAGGGCCGCGCCATCGCCAGCGAGCGCGAACGCATCTACAACGATCTCCATGACGATCTTGGCGCCAGCCTGCTGCACCTGGTCTACACCGCACAAAATGCCGAGCAAGCCGACGCCGTTCGCAGCGTGCTGCAGAACCTGCGCGACGTGGTTACCCGTTCGCGCGGTACGCCGGGAACGTTGGGCGATGTGCTGGGGGACATCCGCGATGAAGCAACCCGGCGTCTCGCGGCCGTCGACATTGAGTTGAAGTGGATCGACACCGACGATCTGCCCGATCCCATTATTGGCAACGAAACTGCCCTGCATTTGCACCGCATCGTTCGCGAAGCGATCAGCAATGTCATTCGACACGCACAGGCTCGCTGCCTGCGCGTCCGCGTTGGCGTGCGCGGCGACCGTCTCGGTATTGAACTGACCGATGATGGCAGCGGCGAGAGCCTCGGCCAGCTGGAGGGCAGCGGCAAGCGATCCATGCGCGAACGTGCGGATGAAATCGATGGCAACATCGACTGGCTTAGCGGAACCCAGGGCGGCACCAAGGTGCTGCTCCACATGCCATTGTCGCCGGCACGCCAATGACAGATTCCGTGCGAACGGCCTTGGTTGTGGATGACTTGGCGGCGAGCCGTGAATGGCTTTCGGCAGCGCTCAAGCTTGCTTTTTCCGGGGTCGTAATCACCACTGCCGACAGCATCGCACGCGCACAGAAAACTATCGCTGCACCCCCACAACTGGCCTTGATCGACCTCGGGCTGCCGGATGGTTCCGGCGTGCGGCTGATCGAGCAATTGCATCCGCTGGGTTGCTGCTGCATCGTGGCGACCGTGTTCGACGACGACGCACATCTGTTCCCCGCATTGCGAGCTGGCGCACAGGGCTACGTGCTGAAAGATCAGTCGCAGGAGCAATTGGCAGCCATGTTGCGTGGGATTGGCAATGGCGAGCCAGCGTTGTCGCCCTCGATCGCGCGGCGCTTGCTGAGGCATTTCCAGCCAGTATTGCCAACACAACAGCCCGCATCCTCTGGCGTGCTCACATCACGTGAGGCTGACGTGCTGCGCCTGATCGCGAAGGGCCATACCGTTGCCGAGGTTGCGCGACTGCTTGAGCTTTCCGCGCATACCGTCTCAGGCTATCTCAAGGACGTCTACCGCAAGCTCAGTGTCAACAATCGCGCCGAGGCGGCGCTGGAAGCGGTGCGTCTCGGTTTGGTTGGCGATAACTG
This sequence comes from Lysobacterales bacterium, assembly GCA_038236135.1. Taxonomy (GTDB): domain Bacteria; phylum Pseudomonadota; class Gammaproteobacteria; order Xanthomonadales; family Rhodanobacteraceae; genus Dokdonella. Next base: position 19,213 of record JBBSTF010000047.1, on the reverse strand, counting down.
AGCAAAGCATAAGTTATGTGCGTCGCCCGCCGGATTCTCTTTCGGAATCAGTGCGGGCGATCACGACGATGGGCTGCACGACAGGTGAATCTACAGCCTCGAATCAGCCGCCCACGCGACGTCGGAACCAGAGACCAACAACAGCAAGCAAACCGCCCAGCAGCGCCAAGCCGGCGGGTGGAAGTGCAGGTACCGGCACGAATACGGCAGGGACGCCGGCGCCTCCCGGCGGCGGCACGGCGGTCGAACCAAACCCATCAACGTAAACATAGCCACCGTGGGCGCCCAGCGAGCACTTGGCGGCCACGACGCGCAGTTCGATGGGGCTGCCTATCGCACTGCTAGGCAAGACGACATCGATGTTCTGGAAATCCAGGTATTTAAAGCCTCCCGGACCCGTAAGGTAGGTGACACCGGGTTGGCCCGAGAATGCGAACTGTTCGAAGAGCACGGCGTTGGTTGTCATGTTCTTTACAGATACATAGAAGTATGGCTGCTCGCTCGGAGCATGACCGGGGTCTTGCAGCACCGGCGCAAAAGCAAAACGGATGTGCGGCATGCCGTCGCCCGGATCGACATCGGCCGCGGTCAACGTATCGACTTGGGTCATTGTGGTGATTGTCTGGCCGCCGGACTCGTTGCTCAGTTTTGCCGTGAGGGTGCCGACGCGTGGCAGCATCAGGGTTGGCGCGCGCGGATCGCTGATCATGCCGACGACAGTCGCCGGACCAGCAGCAGTGCCGCTGATGACAATATTTGCGCCGGTAAATGGCGGGCTGCCACTGAGGCCGGGATTGGTGCCGCCGCCGACGGTCCAACCGACGTAATCGCCCGTTTCAAATCCACCATTGACATAGATTGCCCAGGCCGGACTGCTGCCAAACAGCAGTGCAATGGCGGCGGCGAGTGTGCTGCGATGGATGGGCATGCGCATGGTTGTTTCCCCCTAATGATTACGTGAGTCGATGGAATCAGCGTTTTGTGGATCGAGCTGGTGTCAATGAATCTGGTTGGAATCGACGTCGGCCGGGCGCGCGCCGGTATACAGCGCCGTGCCGGGCAGTGTCGCGATGGCCGCAGCCGCAATGGCAGCGCGTTCACCTTGCGACGCGTCCTGCATCAAGTCGAAGGCGATCACCTCGCGTCCGCCTGATCCGGCCAACGCAAGGCGCATCATTCGGGCGATGCAGGCACGGCCACCCATGCAGGCCTGTTCGTGCGGATGGCCGAGTACCTGCCCTCGCCATTCCTCAATCTGGTCCGGCGTGGTACCGAACGGAAACTTGGCGACGTAGTCGAACCGTGTCTTCACCCCGACGGCGTCAGCGGACGCATGCTGAGGTACGGCAGCGAACACAGCGGCCACGGCGAATCCGGCAGCTAGTATCGAAGCGGTCAGATGTTTTCGAATGGTCTTTCGCTTCGCTACGGCAGGCATCGTAAATCGACCTTCACGGCGCGCCGGGCGAATTCCCGGCGACAACATGGGCAGGATGTTACGAACCTCGCATCGACGACGGACCCCCCTGTTCACGGGGTCGCATTGGGGGACTGTCGTCAGGCTTGAGGATCAGCGACGCAACATCGCCAGTTCGCGCTCGAGATCGGCCAACTCCGGGGCGCCTGGATCGATGCGCCGGGCAATCTCGAGCGCGCGTTCGGCGTCGACGCTGCGACGCTCACCAATACGCGTTGCCGCAAGGGCGAGTGAAGCGTGGAGAAGCTCCCACGTGTTGCGTTCGTTACGCGGATCGTCGGGCGCAAGTTGGCGTATCACGTCCAGTTCTGCCAACGCGGCGGACAGATCGCCATCGGTGAGCCGGTCGCGAAAGCGTCGACTCGCCAAATCAGGCAACTCGCGCAACCCGTCCGTCGCGGCGACGTTGTCGGGATCGATCGCCAGCGCCTCGCGATAGTAGTCGTAGGCGCTGGACCGTGGCGGGTCCATCAGTGCGCCGCGCCGCGCTGCGGCCCTGCCCTGCACGAGCAGTTGGCGCACTTGTTCAACGTCAGCAGAATCCAATTGTGGTCGTTCGGCCTGGATGTCGCGCGACTCACGCAAGTCGCGCAGGCGGGTCTGCGCGCGACGCAACTCGTCAGAGCTGGGTGCCAGCGTCGCGGCTTGGGACAGCAGACGGCTTGCGACTTCGATGTCGGCATCCTCGATCGCGGCGTCAGCGCGCACCAGCAGCGCCTGAGCGACACGATGCAAGCCATCTTTCGCTGCGCGGTTTGCCGGATCGTTTTTCAGAACGCGTCGATATAGCCCCAATGCCGAGTCATCTCTTTCGCTGACGTCACCGTCGCGCAAGCGCTGCTGTGCGTCGGCGAGCAGTTTCGTGTTGCCGTCACGAACCTTCTGGCGCGCTGCGGCCAGGCGGCCACGCAAATCGGCCAATCCAGGGTATTCGGGCAGGTTCCCGGCCAGATCGTCGATGCGCGCGGCGACGCTGGGCAAGTCACCTTTGGCGAGAGCGGCATCGGCGGCGATTTCCAGCTGCTTGCCGGCCTTGAGCAGACCGGCGCGGGCAATGGCGGCGCCGTGTTCGCTGCTCTCGAGTTTTCGATACGACGCAATGGCTCCTTCCACGCCGATAATGCGCTTCGCAGTGAGCGCTTTTTCAGCCGTTTCAAGTAGTTGTGCCTCGTCGTCTTGGCCGGATGATGCAGAGGCGATGTCTCTTGCCAAAGCATCGATATCAGCACCGCCGCCGCGAACATCCCGCGCCGTCGCGACGGCGTTGCGAGCGGCCACCAAATCTTTACGGGCCAGCGCATCGCGACCACGCTGCAGCAACTGTTCGGCCACCTTTGCCAATCCGCTGCGAGCGACTTCGTTGTCCTGTTCCAGGTCGCGTGCACTACGGAACGATTCCAGCGCCGAATCCTCGCTTCCATCGATGCGACCCTCAACCAGCGCACGGTTGCCCTGTTCGAGCAGACGATTCAACCGCGTCTCCGGCAACAGCGCACGCAAACCATCCTGATTGAACCACGCGGCGCCAACGGCCGCCAGGAATACCAACACGACCAACACAGGAACGACTACCGATATCTGCGAACGCGTGCGTGGCCGGGGACGTGGTGGCGCTCGCTCTACCAACGCGTCGTCCAGACCATCCATCGTACCCAGCTCCGGCTGCGTGCGAGACTCCGCACCGAGCCATGGCTCGATTGTCACGTCGGTCGATTCGACGGCATCGATCGCATGCTCGACTGTCGGAGTGGGAAGTGAGCGTTCCAGTTCGGCAATCGCTTCGGCGACCTCAGCGCCAGTCTGGAATCGTTGCGCGGGCTGCTTTGCCAAGAGCCGGTCGAGCAACGGTTGCGCAACCGCAAAATCCGCAGGCAACTGCGGCAATGGATCGTCCATATGACGCAAACCCAGCGAAACAGAATCATCGGCATCGTAGGGAACGCGACCAGTCAGCAACTCGTGAAGGATGATGCCCAGTGCGTACAAGTCCGCGCGGCCGTCGACGTCGCCGCCGCGTGCTTGTTCCGGGCTCATGTATTGGGGTGTCCCGATCACCGTTCCGGCTAGCGTGATCCGTGAAGCCGCCGAATTGGCGCGCACGATACCGAAATCCGTCAACACGGCCGAACCGTCTTCGCGCAGCAGCAGATTGTCGGTTTTCACGTCGCGATGGACAAACCCCTGCCAGTGCATGTAGCCGAGTGCGCCTGCAATCTCGCGCACCACGCGCAAGGCGAAATTCAGGGTGCGCGGCGTGTGGTGTTGGTCGAGCACCGCGCCGCCGGCAAGGTATTCCATCGAAAGGTAGTGGTTGTCGCCGACATGACCGACGTTGTAGATGTCGACGATGTGTGGGTGCGAAAGTTGCGCCGCGATTCGCGCTTCTCGCAGGAATCGTGCCGCGAATCCGCTGTCAGCCAGCAAGGCTGGTGACATCAGCTTCAGCGCGACTTCGCGATCCTCCGCGATGTCGCGCGCCAGGTAGACGGTCGCGATGCTACCGCTGCCCAGCGGTCGCAACAGTTGGTACCCGGGAATTTCGATTATCACGCGTGGATGCTTGGTGTATTCATGCCCCAGTCTGCGCAGCGATTCCTGAGCGCGCGACTAACGTTACTGTCGCCGCGCCTCGGTGATGTTGGCGACGCCGAGAAGCTGACCCAGCAATTGGTCCAGTTGCAGGTGATCGTGGACGCGCAAGCTGTATCGCATTTCGGCGATCGCGTGGTTTGGATCGATCCGATGATTGACGGCGATCACGTGCACGTTGGCGGCGGCGATCACATTAGTGACGTCCTTCAGCAACCACTTGCGATCGTATCCGCGCAACTGGATGTCGACGTCGAAATGTTGCGCGCGCTTGCCGCTCCAGTGCACGTCGATCACCCGGTTCCCATCGAATGCGCGCTGCTTGGCCAATTGCGGGCAGTCGAGCCGGTGCACGCTGATGCCGCGACCGCGAGTGATGAATCCGCATACCGGATTGCCCGGCAAGGGCTGGCAGCAGCGCGCCAACGAGGTCAGCAAGTTGCCGATGCCATCGACGTTGATGGCACTTCCCCCCTTCGTGACGGCCGCCGTCGGCACGCGCGGAGCCGGCAAGCGGGTATCCACATCGAGCAGCAATCGTGCGACATGGCCGGCGGTCAAATCACTCGCCGCGACCGCAACGCAGACGTCGTCCAGCGTTGCCATGTCGAGTTTGCCTGGCAGGCGATCCAACTCGGTCTGGGCGATACCCAGTCGGCGCAGTTCACGCTCCAGCATGCCGCGACCCGACGCGATGTTCTGGTCGCGGTCAATTTGCTTGAACCACGAACGCACTTTCTCGCGCGCCCGGGTCGTGTTGAGGAATCCGTGGTGCGCCGACAACCAGTCGCGGCGTGGTTCCAGGGTCTTGCCAGTCAACACTTCGACGATATCGCCCGTTACCGGCTGATGGGTCAGCGCCACGATGCGATCGTTGACCTTGGCACCGCGACACCGATGGCCCACGCTTGTGTGGACCCGATAGGCGAAGTCGAGCACCGTCGCGCCGCGCGGCAGATCGCGGACATCGCCACCTGGGGTCAGCAGGTAGACACGGTCATCCAGCGCATGGGTGCGGAAATCAGCCAGCAGGGCGGCATCGTCATCGCTATCGTCCTTGCCATCGAGCAGCAGTCGCATGGCGCTGATCTTGCGCTCGAACTGGGCGTCGGCGTTGCCGCCTTCCTTGTAACGCCAGTGCGCGGCGACGCCGAGTTCGGCGTGGGCGTGCATGTCGGGCGTGCGAATCTGCACCTCCACGGTGAGTCCGCCGGGCCCGGTTACGGCCGTATGCAACGACTGGTAGTGGTTGCCCTTTGGATTGGCAATATAGTCGTCGAACTGACCGGGAATGTACGGCCACAGCGCGTGAACCACACTGAGCGCTGCGTAGCAGGTGGCCACGTCGCGCACCATGACGCGCAACGCGAGCAGATCGTGCAACTGCGAGATGTCGTCGTTCTTGCGTTGCAGTTTCCGCCAGATTGAATAGATATGCTTTGGCCTGCCGGACATCTGCGCGTCGATGCCAGCTTTGCTCAGCGCTCGCAGCAGTGCATCCTGCGTCGAAATAATCCACGCATCGCGATCGCCGCGCCGCTCGTCGAGCATGCCGGCGATGCGACGATAGGCTTCGGGTTGCAGGAAACGAAATGCCAGATCCTCGAGTTCCCATTTCAGCTGGCGGATGCCGAGACGATTGGCCAGCGGAGCATGGATATCGGCGGCCAGTTTCGCGAGACTCAATTTTGCTTGGTCCGGCGCGCCGAGCGCATGCCGCATCGACACCAGGTGTCGCGCCAGCAGAATGAAGATGACCCGCAGATCGCGAACGCTGGCCAGCAACAATCGCCGCAGCCCCTCGGCATTGCTGCCGCTGGTGCTCGCGTGCAAGGTCCACACCCGCTCGGCAGCGCGCTGCCCCTGCACCAGCGCGGAGACGCCGGCGTTCATGCCCGCCGGGTCGAAGTCATCTGGACATTCGTGCTGGATGGCAGCGGCAAGCGTCTCATCGTCCATGCTCAAGGCATCGAGCAGGCGAAGCAATTCGATCAAATGCTCATCAGCAGCGACGTCGCACGGTAGCACTGACTGGGCCACAGCGCGATTCCGAATCGCATCAACAAGAACGCCAGCGGGAGCTCCGCTGGCGTTTCGTGACCCGAGCCACGTCGCCAGTGCGGCGACAGGCTCAGGATGTGCGCGCTGCTCGGTCAGTTTGCCACCGCGATGCGGACCTTGAAGCTGGCCGGCACCATTGGGGCAGGTGTGCCGTCGTCGACGATGTTCACGTCGCAAAGTACCGACTGGCCCGCCGTCACAGCGCCGCTCAGACCGTAGCTCAGGTTGTAGCTGCCCTTCAGGCCGCCAGGCAGGATGCGGGGGCCCGGGTTTGACCCGAACGAACCCGAGAAGAAGGTTGTCGGATCGGCTCCACCTTCACCCACGCAGGCGATATTCGCGCCCTGTGGCCCCGCTACCGTCAGGATGCTGGAAGTCTGAAGCTGCAACTCATCCTGTGCATCAATAGGGCCGGGAGCGACGCCCATTAGGAAGTTGTTCATCCCTGCACATGTGGGACCAGGCGTGCTGAAAGAGCAGGTCAGAGTCGAAATAGCGTTGACCCCCAATCCGACCGGTACGGGGTTGGCCGCGTATACCGGCGTCGAGTTGCTGGTCGAGGTGACGATCAGACTGATCGGCAACGTGGTGGTCGACTGATTCAGCGAATCCGTTGCGATCAAGGTAATATCTGCCGTCACGTTTGCTCTGTTCGACGTGGCGAAGTTAATGAAACCAGACGGTGGCACGAACGACACGTTGCAGATGCGCGTAGGCGCGCCCGAGACAGGAGTGCTGGACCCGCAATTCACATTCGCCGGGAAGCTGCCCAAGGTGCCGAATCGGACTCTGGCTGTTGCGTGCAAAAGCATGCCTGCCGTTTCAATGGTGTCGTCGCTGATCGTGAAGCTGGTCGACGCCATGCCGGTGGTCTTGTTGGCCGGGAACTGGGATGGAATCTGATTGAACACCGGTGCCTGATCACTGATTGTTGCCGTGCCGGCGCTGACGTTGTCGCCGAGGTTCTGCTCGAAGCTCCGCGCCGGTGCTTCCGGGAACAGCGCCGCCAGCACCAGCGGACCCGCAGTTGCCTGGAATTGCTGGACAGTCACACCAGCCAAGCCGCCACGCACCACGCGCAGACGACCATTTGTTGCCGCAGCAGGCGATCCGGTCAGTGTCACATCGACCGTGCGGGTGTTGTTGGTTGGCCCGGTGCACGCCGTGGAAGCCTGGTTCAACGTCGAACACCACAAGGTGGTCTGGGAGAACCTGGTGCTGTTGTAGCCGTCGCGCAACGTGTACTTCGCCGCAACTGCCGGGAGGTGGTAGTCAATAAAATATGTGTAAACAACATTGTTGAACGCGTCGGTCGAGAGGCTGGCAACGCGCACTGCAGCACAGGAGTCGCTACTTGTGCTGGAACAGTTGCTGGTCAACGGCGTTTCGAAGCCTTCCACAAAAAGACCATTAAACGCTTTGGCGCGGTTTCCTGTGGAGTTGGTGACGTAGCAACCAAGCGTGCCCGGCGCAGCAGTCTTGTTAACTTCGACACTTGCCACGCTGCCAACGCCATAACGGAACGAGCGCACGTCGTTCAACATGATCGGGTTATTGGCGGCGTTGACGACACCGAACTCGAAGCCGGCATTGGTCGGCTGCAGGTTCACCGATGTCGGTACCGGCGAGCCCTGCAACCACATCGTGTTGGCGCAAAGCACGTATCCCGTTGATGGTGTCACGCTGACGGCGACACCGGTATAGTTGAACGTGCTGAGATCAACAACAGCTTCTTCTCCCACGGTCAACTGGAGCGGAGCTTGCTGGGCCAAGGCGGGTAGCGCGACGACCAGGGTGACAGTGCTCATGGCACTGACCCAGATACGACGGATGCGTCCCAAGACTTTGTCGTTCATCAAGTTCTCTCTAAGGTTAAGCGGGCGCGTCAGACAGATTTCGCTCCTTCCCTATAACGGGTTGGGTTCGAAACCTGAAGAGTCACAGGACTTGCGGCACAAGAATTCCGACCTGCGGTGCTAAACTGCCTCGCCCCGAGTGTAGTCGATTTTAAGCCGCAGTTCACCATTAACATAATGTTATTCAAGCACTTTCTGAGTAATGCTACCTGTTAAATTGACTGGATCCGCAGCTGCTGCACTGCAATATCGGAGTCGTGCGACACGGCGTCGCACGACGTAATTCGCCGAACCGACTTCCCTGATCCACCAACGACCGAGCAAGCTAATGTCCGCATATCGCCCTGTTTCTGCCTTAGTGGCAATCGCCGCTGCCGCACTTTGCCTAGTGGCTGTCGGCGTATCGGCGCAATCCACCACCAGTACGCTTGAGGAGCGGATGTCTCGGAGGGATTTCGAGGCGTCCGGGCTCAATCGTCTTACCGCTGCTGAGTTATCGCACTTGAACGCTTGGCTGGGCGCGCGTCCCATGATCGCCGGATCCAACGGTAACGCCAGCTCGGAACCCGTGTTCTATCCGGAAAGTGGCGATCGCAAAACGATCGCCGCGCATATCGTTGGTGAGTTCCAGGGCTGGCGTGGCAAGACCCGGGTCACGCTGGACAACGGTCAAGTCTGGGAACAGGCGCAATCGGGTAGCGCTGGCGACGTAAGGATGAGTGACCCGTCCGTGCGGATCAAGCCAATGACGCTCGGCAGTTGGCTCATGTACGTGGCCGGCTGTGGTTGCGACGTCCGCGTCAAACGCATCGAATAACCCATTGAATCAAGCGCTTGAACGCAGAAAAGGCCGGCTTCATGCCGGCCTTTTCTTGTTGCAAAACCGAACAATCAACCGCCAGTCGCGGCCTTGTCGATCTGCTCGAGACGGCTCAGCATCTGGTTTGGCGGCAGGTAGCCACCCAACTTGGTGCCGTCGGGCGCGTAGACGGCTGGAGTGCCGTCGACACCGAGGTCAACACCAAGCTTGAATTGGTCAGCTATAGGGTTGTCGCACTTCAGCGGCGACGGTTCCACGCCTGTCTTCGCAGCCGTGAACGCGCTATTGCGGTCCTTGGCGCACCACACCGAAACCGCCTTGTCGTAGGAGGGCGTGTTCAGCCCCGAGCGCGGAAAGAACAAATAATCCACTTCAATGCCCTTGGCGTTGTAGTCGGCGATTTCCGAATGCAGCTTGCGGCAATAGCCACAATCAAGGTCGGTAAATACGGTGATCTTGTATTTCGGCTTCGACGCCGGCGCGAACACCAGATGCTGCGAAGCGGGAACTGCCGCGAGCTTGTCAGTACGCGCCTTCCCCAAGCGCTGTTCGGACAGGTCAACCTTGTTGCTGGCATCGTAGAGGCCGCCCTGCATGAGATAGCGACCGTCGTTACTCACGTAAACCAGGTGCCCGCCCATCAAAACCTGCTGAAAGCCGGGCATTGGGGCCGGCTCGATCGCATCAATCGTGGCATTAGGCACCAGCTTCATCACGCTGGCGCGAACGGCATCCTGGCTCGGGTCACTGGCGGCCTGGGCAATTGCGGCGGTGAGTGCGAATGAGGCGAGAGCTATGGTGGCATTGCGGATCATGGGATTTCCTTGGAGACGCTGGTCAGAATGATATGAGGCTGAAGAATCAGGTGAGTTCCGAATCAAATAGGTTCCGGATCAGTTCCGGGCCTTGGCCAAGGCGGCGCGACGATCAAGTTCAGCAGACAGCTTTTCGGGAACCATCGCAATATCAGCGGAAACCTGAGTACCGTCCTCGGCAAGGATGGTGGGCGTACCGATGACGCCGGTGGACTGGGCGACCTGGGTAGTTTCGGCAATGGGGTTCGGGCAGGTCGCAAGGGTTACGTCTTGGCCGCCCATGGCAGCCGCGAACGCGCTCTTTCGATCCTTCGCGCACCACACCGCTTCCGCCTTCTTGTCGGCTCCGGGATGGATGTCCAGAGGATAGAAGATGTAGTTGACAGCGATGCCCTGCGCATTGAACGCGGCCACTTGGTCGTGGAAACGACGACAGAACGGGCAGTCGACGTCAGTGAAGACGGTGATCGCGTGGCGCGGGTTTTCCGGTGCGAAGATGATCTTCTTGTCATCACCCAGCGCATTCACCGCCGCCAGTCGCATGCGCGCTCGCGAGGTTTCGCCAACATCACGCTGGTTCGGCAGGTCGTAGGCGTTACCATTGAGAACGTAGCGGCCATTCTTGCTGACAAAGACCACCTTGCCGCCGGCCACGACATCGTAAAAGCCGGGAACGGCGGACTCCTGCACGGCATCTACGCGCACATCCAAGCCCAGCGCTTTGAGCGCGCTGCGGGCCGTTTCGATAGGCGTTTGCGCCGCAGCATGCGCCGAGACGATCAATCCAACCGTGAATAACAGTGTGCGCATCAAGGGCCTCGATATATCGCCAACCGGCACGAAGATGCCGCAGACAGACAGGAACTGACCCCGCCCGAAGCGGAATGGTTCCGGATTTTATTGTGCCATGTCGATAGGTATCGCCATCAGCCCCGCGGATGGTGGCGTTCATGCAGCCGTTTTAGACCTTCCTTCGCAACCAGCGTGTAGATCTGGGTTGTCGTCAACGAGCTATGGCCCAGCATCATCTGCAAGGCTCGAAGGTCGGCGCCGTGGTTCAGCAAATGGGTCGCGAACGAGTGGCGCAGCACATGCGGTGAAATCCGCCCGGTCGGAATAGAGGCGAGCTGCGCATATTTTTTTATCACCAGCCAGAACATCTGCCGGGTCATGCCGGCGCGACGCTGGGTGACAAACAACGCATCGGCGGGGCCACCTTTCAGCAACGTCGGCCTTGCATCGCGCACGTAGCGTTCAAGCCAGTCGGCCGCGATTTCCCCAAGTGGCACCAAACGTTCCTTGCCACCCTTGCCGACCACGCGCACCAGCCCCTGACGAAGGTTGACCTGCCCCGCACGCAGTTCGACGAGTTCGGTGACGCGCAAACCCGTCGCATACATCAGCTCGATCATGGCGCGGTCGCGCAAGCCCAGCGGCGTATCGACTTCCGGTGCCCCAATCAATCGTTCAATATCCGCCTCGGCCAATGCCTTGGGGAGGCTGCGTGGCAGTTTTGGCGCGTCGACCAACAGCGTCGGATCGCTGGCAAGGTTGCCATCGCGCTGCTGCAATCGATAGAACTGGCGCAGGCTCGACAGCAGGCGCGCATTCGACCGCGCCGTGTATTTCGCGACGGAACGATCAGCGAGATAACGCTGCACGTGCTCGCGATTGGAATCAGCCAGCGTTGCCGAGTGCTGACCAAGCCAACGCGCGAATCCTTCCAGATCGCGCCTGTAGCTGCTCAGCGTATTGTCGGAAAGCCCCAATTCGCCCCACAGACGGGTACTGAAGCGGGCAATGGCGGTTGCGTCTTCGTCGGCAATGGCGATGCGTGGTGTCGCCATGCCGGATTACTTCTTCGCGGACTTGCCGCCCTTGGATAGCGCGGGGAACTTCGATTCCTCGTAACCACCCACATCGAACGTCATGGTCTGCTTGCCGTTGTCGCGTGATTGAAGGTCGATGCTGATTTTCTTCGTCTTCTGCATTTTCGCGATGAAGCCCTTCTCGTCCTTGATGAAGATGGCCGGCTCGCCTGTCTCGGGCAAGTAGGCAGCTATCGTGGTCGACTCGCCATCGAACGTTGCCGGCAACTTGCAGACGCCCTTGCAGTTGTAGCCTTTTCCGTTACCAAAAATGTAGACACTCAAGCCCCAGGCCGAATGCCGGCGCAGGATCAGGCGCACGCGATCATTGGCGCCGCCCTCGTTGCTGTAGATCGACGCCGTGTTCTGGGTGCCGCCGGACTCCGACACCCCGTTTTGGTAGATCCACAAGCGCGACATGCGCTTTTCGTCGCTGGCAGTTTGGCCTTTGGCCTTCACCTCGGCCAGCGTCTTGCGCACTTCGATCGCTTGCTCGGAATCGGGAAAGCGCTCCACGATGCCATCACCGATTTCGCCCGCCAACGCGAAACTCTCCGCCTCGGACAACTGCTGGTACATCGCGAATTCCTGCAGCAACTGCTTGCTAACAACCGCTGCCGCCGGCTGTGCAGGTGGGGCGGCAGGCTTGGAACAGGCGCTCGCCAGCAACGTAACGGCGATCATTGCGGCGAACAGCAAAGTAGAGCGGGTCATCGGTAGTCCATTTGGATACTGTCATTCAAGCGTGGCGCGGGCTCGCAGGCATTGCAAGCGCGAAGCGCATTTCGTTTGGCTTGTCCATCATCAGGACGCTGGTAACCTTGCCGACCTTTCACGCGATGTCGCCATGTCCGCCGGTTTCGTCCATTTGCATGTCCACAGCGAGTATTCGCTGGTCGACTCGACCATTCGCATCGACGAACTGGTCGCGGCGTGCGTGGCCGCCGGCATGCCGGCGGTCGCACTTACCGATCAGTCGAATCTGTTTGCAGCGATCAAGTTTTATAAGGCTGCCGAGTCCGCCGGCATCAAGCCGATCATCGGTTGTGACGTTTGGGTTGCCGACCCAGCTGATCCCGACAAACCGACCCGGCTGACCCTGCTCTGCCAAAATCTGGACGGCTATCGCAACCTGTCGCGATTGATTTCACGTGCATGGTCGGACGGTCGTCGCGGCGATCATGCAGCCATCCATCCGGACTGGTTGCTGGATTGGAATGAGGGCCTGATCGCCCTCGCTGGGCGTGAAAGTGAAATCGGTCGTTGCCTGTTATCCGGCAACGACGAACTGGCCCACGCCAGCGCATCGGCCATGCTGAGATTGTTTCCGGATCGGCTCTATCTGGAACTGGTGCGCAGCGAGCGCAGCGATGAGGAAACCTTCATCGCCGCTGCTATCGCGCTGGCGGGTGTGCAGGAAATTCCGGTGGTCGCCAGTAACGACGTGCGCTTTCTCGAACGCGACGATTTCGACGCACACGAGGCGCGCGTCTGCATTCGCCAAGGCCGCGTGCTGGCCGACCCACGTCGTCCGCACGATTACTCACCCGAGCAGTCGCTGAAATCACCGCAGGCGATGGTCGACCTTTTCCTCGATATTCCCAGCGCCGTCGAAAACGCGATCGAGTTGGCGCGTCGCTGCAACCTCGAATTCAAATTTGGCATCTATCACCTGCCCGCTTTCCCGGTGCCGCCGGATCAGACGCTGGCAAGCTGGATTGCAGCCGAGGCGCAGCGCGGGCTCGAAGCGCGCCTCGCACGCTGGCCGGAAGCGCGCGGGTTCAGTCGCGAAGACTACGACCAACGCCTGCAACGCGAAGTCGATGTGATCGTGCAGATGGGCTTTCCCGGCTACTTCCTGATCGTCGCTGACTTTATCAATTGGGCCAAGCGCAACGACATTCCTGTGGGGCCGGGTCGCGGCTCGGGCGCGGGATCGCTGGTCGCCTACGCGCTCGGCATCACCGACATCGATCCTTTGCGCTATGGCTTGTTGTTCGAGCGATTCCTGAATCCGGAACGCGTCTCGATGCCCGATTTCGACATCGACTTCTGCATGGATGGCCGCGATCGTGTCATCGATTACGTCGCCGATAAGTACGGACGTGATCAGGTCAGCCAGATCATCACTTACGGCACGATGGCGGCAAAAGCGGTGCTGCGCGACAGTGGCCGCGTGCTCGGCATGGGCTACACCCAAGTCGATCGCATTGCGAAAACGATTCCGTCACGACCGCTCGATATTTCACTCAACGATGCCTTGGGACGAAGCGAAAAAGCGCAGCACGAGCCCGTCCGCGTTTCAGCCGATTTGCGCGAAGCCTATGCCAGCGACGACGACGTTCGCGAATTGGTCGATCTTGCGCTGAAGCTCGAGGATCTCACACGCAACGCTGGCAAGCATGCAGGCGGCGTCGTCATCGCACCATCAGCGCTGACCGATTTCGTTCCGCTGTATTGCGAAGAAGGTGGCGCCGGTGTCGTCACGCAGTTCGACAAGGACGATGTCGAAACGATTGGCCTTGTGAAGTTCGATTTTCTCGGCTTGCGCACGCTGACGATCATCGACTGGGCGGTGAAGGCAATCAACTTGCGCCGCGCGCGCGAAGGCAACGATCCGCTCGATATTGCGGCCCTGCCACTGGACGACGCAAAGACCTACAAGCTGTTCGCGGCGGCCACCACAGTTGCGGTTTTCCAGTTCGAATCGGCCGGCATGCAGCGCCTGCTCAAGCAATCAAAGCCGAGTCGGTTTGAAGACCTGATCGCGCTGGTGTCCTTGTATCGGCCCGGTCCGATGGACCTGATCCCGGATTACGTCGCCCGCAAGCAGGGCAAGCAAGCGATCGAGTACCCCGACAAACGTGTCGAGCCGATCCTGCGTGAGACCTACGGCATCATGGTCTATCAGGAACAGGTGATGCAGATGGCCCAGATCGTGGGCCACTACACCCTCGGTGCCGCCGATCTGTTGCGTCGTGCGATGGGCAAGAAGAAGGCCGAGGAAATGGCCAAGCATCGCGAGATTTTTCGCGATGGTGCAGCGCAGGACCACATCGACATCCATACGGCTGATCGCATCTTCGACCAGATGGAGAAGTTTGCCGGCTACGGATTCAACAAGTCGCACGCGGCGGCTTATGCGCTGATCGCCTACCAGACCGGATGGTTGAAAACACACTACCCGGCCGAGTTCATGGCGGCGGTGCTGTCGTCGGACATGGACAACACCGACAAGATCGTCAACTTCCTCGACGAGTCGCGCGCGCTTGGGCTCAAAGTGCTGCCGCCGGATGTCAATTCATCGACCTGGCAATTCAAGGCGTTGCGCGATGGTTCGATTCGCTATGGCCTAGGCGCCGTCAAGGGCGTCGGCCATGGTGCCATCGACGAAATGGTTGAAGCGCGCGAGAAGATTGGTGTGTTCAGGGACATCGGCGAACTTTGCGAAACGGTTGCGTCGGCGCGGGTGAACAAGCGTTTTTACGAAGCCTTGATCAACTGCGGTGCAATGGATGTGCTCGGCCGCAATCGCGCCAGCTTGGCGTTGCAATTACCCGAAGCGATGCGTCGTGCCGAACAGCAGACGCGCGATGCGCTGTCCGGTCAGCACGACATGTTCGGCGCAAGCAGCGCCGCCGCGCCGCCAGTAATCCTTGCAGAGACCGAGGAGTGGCCGATTGATCGCTTGCTGGCCGCCGAGCGCGACAGCCTTGGTATTTACCTGTCTGGCCATCCGATGGATCGCTGGCGCGATCTGATCGGCAAGCTGGTGACATGCCCAATCGGCGACATCGAGAAACACTACAAGGGCAAACGCGACGATGACAAGCGCAACCGTTATGCCAGCCAGACGTTTACCCTCGCCGGTCAGGTGTTGATGGTCCGTCGCCGCGGCGAAAAAGGCGCCACCGTGCTGGTCGAAGACGCCAGCGGCCGCATGGAGATGAGCTTTTTCAATGACATGTACGAGGAGTTCGGCGCACTACTCAGCCGCGATGCGATTCTGCTCTTCGAAGGCGCTGTCAGCGTCGACAACTTCACCGGCGGCTGGATGATGCGTTGCTCCCGGGTGACGACGATCATCGATGCCAGCGCACAACAGGCGAGGGTATTGCGATTGACGATCAACGGTGTCGGCGACGACTTCAGCGAACGCCTGCGCACCACCATCGAGCCGTTCCGCGGCGGTGCCACCGCCATTCGCATCGTGCTGCACAACCACGCCGGCCAGGGTGAGTTCGAACTTGGCCCTGAATGGCGTATTCGCGTTGACCCGCAACTGCGCCAGGCCATCGAGGACATGGACGGCGTGATTGAAGCGGAGCTGCACTACCGCTGATCAGCAAACGCTATCGCGTTATTTGCGATGCCGCTATTTGCTTGGCGGCGCATCCGGCTGGTTTTCCGGCCGTGCATTCTGAAACGCGTCCAGCGTCTCGCAGCTGCGGTGGATGCGATCGATGGTCGGGAAGGCGGTCATGTCAACACCGAAACGCACCGCGTTGTAGACCTGCGGAATCAGACATAGGTCAGCCAGGCTCGGCGCTTCCCCCTCGCAGAACGTACCGGTTGATGGATCTTCGCTGAGCAATTCCTCGACTGCTTGAAAACCGAGGCAGATCCAGTGGCGTACCCAGGTTTCCCGCTGTTCCTTCGCCTGGCCTAGATCGTTTTCCAAATATTGCAGCACGCGCAGATTGTTGAGCGGATGGATGTCGCAAGCGACCGCCTGTGCAATCGCGCGAACACGTGCACGCGATTGCTTCATCACCGGCATCAAAGAACGTTCGCCCTCATAACACTCTTCGAGATACTCGATTATCGCCATCGACTGGCGGATCACCCGACCCCCGTCGACCAACACGGGCAACAGTTCCTGTGGATTGAGCTCGTGATACGCCTTGCCGTGTTGCTCGCCGCCGTTGCTGATCAGGCTGACCGGAATCAGCTCGTACGGCAGCGCTTTCAGATTCAAGGCGATGCGCACGCGATACGCCGCACTGGATCGCCAATAGCTGTAAAGCTTCAAGCTGTTGTTCACGTCGACCCCTCGCTGACCGCCGATCAAGACGGCGGATCGTAGCGCGTCACCACCTGCTCAATGTCACCGAAGATCGTCTTGCCGTCAGCGTCCAGAACATCGATGCGCACGCGATCACCAAATTTCAGGAACGGCGTGGTCGGCTTGCCGTCACGCAGGGTTTCCACGGTGCGTTGCTCAGCCAGGCACGACGCGCCCTTGCCGGTATCTTCGTTGGCAATCGTGCCCGAGCCAACGATGGTGCCCGCCGACAGCGGGCGCGACTTGGCGACATGCGCCACCAGTTGCGCGAAACTGAACTGCATGTCGACGCCGCATTCGGCCGCGCCAAACCACTCGCCATTGATCCAAGTGCGCATCGGCAGGTGCAGCTTGCTATCGCGCCACGCATCGCCGAGTTCATCCGGCGTCACCAATACCGGTGACAAGGCGGAACGCGGCTTGGATTGCAGGAAGCCGAAGCCCTTCGCCAGTTCACCCGGAATCAATCCGCGCAGTGACACGTCGTTGATCAAGCCAATCAACTGGATATGCTCGGCGGCGAGCGCAGGCGACGCGCCCATCGACACGTCGTCGGTGACCACGATCACCTCCGCCTCTAGGTCAATTCCCCAGTCTTCGCTTTGCGCCAGCACCGGATCGCGCGGGCCAAGAAAGCCGGCGCTGGTCGCCTGGTACATCAGCGGATCGACATAAAAACTTTCCGGCACGTCCGCGCCGCGAGCACGACGGACGCGCTCGACGTGTGGAAGATAAGCGCTGCCATCAACGAACTCGTAGGCTCGCGGCAGCGGTGCGGCGAGTGCCTGCATGTCGATGTCGAAGGCATCGGCTGCTTTCCCCGCATTGAGTTGCTCGCTCAACGCATTCAGACGTGGTGCGCAGTTGGCCCAGTCTTCCAGCGCTTTTTGCAGCGTCGGCGCTACCGCCACTGCGGATACGCCACGCGACAGATCACGATTGACGACGATCAAAGTTCCGTCGCGACCACCGGCTTTAAGGCTTGCAAGTTTCATTCGTTGTCCTTTCTTGTCGTCGGCGCAATCAAGCTTGTGCCGGATTGAAATGCTTGACGATACCCTGCCAGCATTCAAAATATTCGTGTTGCAGCGTCGGCAGTTGTAGCGCCTGTGCGGTCGGATGGATGACCGCACGCGTCTCGAACATGAAGGCCATGGTATTGCCGACAAAATCGGGTTTCGTCGTATCCGATGCGCTGGCCTTGGCGAAGCTCGCTGCATCCGGACCATGCCCGCTCATGCAGTTGTGCAGGCTGCCGCCGCCGGGCACGAAGCCGCCTTCCTTTGCATCGTACGCGCCATGGATCAAACCCATGTACTCCGATGCGACATTGCGATGGAACCACGGTGGTCGGAATGTATCGACCGCGCACAACCAGCGCGGCGGGAAGATCGCGAAGTCGATGTTCGCCGTACCCTGCGTATCGCTCGGCGCGGTCAGCACGGTGAAGATCGACGGGTCCGGGTGGTCGAAACTGATCGAGCCAATTGTGTTGAAGCGACGCAAATCGTAGCGACACGGCGCGTGATTGCCATGCCAGGCGACCACGTCGAGAGGAGAATGGCCGATAGGCGCTACCCACAACCTGCCATCGAATTTGGCAATCAATTCAAAGTCGCCCTCGACGTCTTCATAGGCTGCAACCGGCGTCTGGAAGTCGCGCGAGTTGGCGAGACCGTTTGAACCAATCGGCCCAAGATCGGGTAACTGGAACGACGCGCCGAAATTCTCGGCGATGTAGCCACGCGCTTCGCCATCCGGCAGATCGACACGAAAACGCACGCCGCGCGGAATCAGCGCAATCTGCTGCGGCTCAATTTCGATCACGCCCATTTCAGTCGCGATCATGAGTCGCCCTTGCTGCGGAACGATCAGCAACTCACCATCTGCGTTGTAGAAGTAACGACCCTGCATCGATTGATTGGCGGCATACAGATGGATACCGATCCCAGTTTGAGATGCCGCGCTTCCATTGCCGGCAAGGCTGAGCAAACCGTCGACAAAATCGGTCGGCGCGGTGGGCATCGGCAACGGATCCCAACGCAGCTGGTTCGGTGTCGTTGGCGTTTCGTCGTAGCGGTTGTGCAGAGTCGAGTGCTCGTATGCGACGAATGGATGATGCATCGCCGCCGGACGAATTCGATACAACCAGCTGCGCCGATTCGCGTGGCGCGGTGCCGTGAATGCGGCGCCAGAAATCTGCTCGGCATACAGTCCGTATGGCGCCCGCTGCGGAGAGTTGCGCCCTTCCGGCAGGGCGCCTGCGAGCGCTTCGGTCGCGAATTCGTTGGCGAATCCGGTTTGGTATTTTTCTCTTTTCATGGTCATTTAGTCTTTGCTCTGGCAAGTCCGGTCAAGCGTATGGTTTGGCTGCCACGTGGGCAAAAGCTTTCACTCGACTGCGTCGAGCGAGTCACTTCTCTTTGCTTGCCCAAAGAGAAGTAACCAAGAGAAATGGCACCCGGACGGTTCGGTCGTGCGATGAAGCCGCACGACTGCGCGAGCTGGCTACGGGGTTCGCTGAAGGCGCATCCCTGCACCTGCAGCGAACTGGCCGAATCCATTCGGCCACCCTGCGGGCTTTCCTGCGCCACCTCGCCTCCCCGAAACGGGATGAAGGTCAACAACACACAGCGCAAAGCGCTGTGCTTTTGACCCACCT
>JBBSTF010000046.1:0-29097 GCA_038236135.1 Lysobacterales bacterium | reverse complement strand
TGTCCAATCCCGACCAGCGCTCGCTTTGGCGGGCGTCGCGGCGCAGCAACTGTCCCGCTTCTATGGCTTCTCGACGCCAGATGCGCAAGGTGACTTCGGTAATCCCGGTCGCCTTCGCCAACGCCTTGATCGGCTGAAGGTAGGGTGGTCCCATTTGCTTCACTGCAGCCTGACGCTGCTCAGGTGTATATCGAATCTGCTTCATTGATTCACTCGCTACCGGGCGGATTCAAGTTTGAAACGCAACACGCAATGGGGTGGGTTGGACCAGGTGACGTAACCTGAGCCACTACACCGCCAAGTGGAGTTGCTCATGCTCAGAGGTCACCTGACCCAGTCCGAACGATACCAAGTCCATGCGCTGCGCGAAGCGGGACACTCCCTTCGCACCATTGGTGAACGCCTGGGCCGTGCAGCCAGCACGATTTGTCGTGAGCTGCATCGCAATGGCAGCGCAGCGGGCTACGTGCCTGACCGCGCGCACTCGCGAGCCAGCTATCGACGCCAGCAAGCGAGCACGCGACCGCGAATTTCGCCTCTGTGCTGGCCGCTGATCGAGGCGTTGCTGCGCGAAGACCACAGTCCTCAGCAGATTGCTGGCAGCACCGAGATGGCCAGTCACGAACGCATCTACCAGCACATTGCCGCCGATCATCGACGTGGAGGGGTGCTCTACAAACTGTTGCGTCAGCGCACGCCCCGGCGACGCCGACGTTGCCGCCCCGATCGACGCGGCGAAATCAAACGCCGGCGTGACATCACTACTCGTTCACCGATTGTGGATACGCGTGAACGCATTGGCGACTGGGAGATCGACTCGATGGTGAAGGCCAACGGCGGTGAGGTTCTGGTCACCATGACCGAGCGGCGTTCGCGACTTCATTTGATCCGCAAGGCGACCCGTCGTACCGCCGATGCGGTATGTCGTGCCCTGATTGGCACGCTGTATCCGATTCGCCATCTGGTCCACACCATCACCTCGGACAACGGCAAGGAGTTCGCCGACCATGAATTGGTCAGCATCACCTGCGAGGCCGACTTCTATTTCGCCAAGCCATACTCTTCCTGGCAACGCGGCAGCAATGAAAACGCCAACGGACTGGTCCGCCAGTACCTACCCAAAGGGACCGATTTCGCCACGATCAGCGACCAGCAAATTGCCGAAATTGAGCGTCGCATCAACAGTCGGCCACGGAAAACGCTAGGCTACCGAACCCCTTACCAAGTCTTCGGTGAGGCCCTCAACAACTGTGTTGCGATTCAGAGTTGAATCCGCCCCGCTCCCCAAAAGAAAAGATATCAACGAAAGCGACAACTAGCCTGACATGGAGGGTATCCAGCGAACGATCAGTAGCTTTCACTAGCGTGTGCGTCACAGGTCAAGATCTTTCATGGCAGACGGCAAAACGCCGCCATTACGGCGGCGATGTCGGTCAATTAACAAGGTTGGTGGGGACTATTTTACGACGCGAAGAGTCGGTCGTTTCGGCGCTTCTTCAATTTCCGCCTTTTCGGGCTCGGGCGGCTCGGGTGGCGCATCTTCAGCGGGAAACATCATGCCCTGCCCGTTTTCCTGCGCATAAATCGCCAGTACCGACGGCAGCGGAACATACAAAGAGTGGCTGACGCCGCCGAAACGTGCCGAGAAGCTGATCGCATCCTTGCCGATTTGCAAGTGGCTAACCGCGCGCGCCGCCGTGTTGAGGACGATGCGTCCATCCTTCGCAACGCCTTGGGGTGCCTTGATGCCGGGATAGTTGGCGTCGACCAGCAAATAAGGCGTCAACTCGTTATCGCTGATCCAGTCGTACAGAGCACGCATGAGGTACGGGCGATTGGACGTCATCGCCGTGGTCTTGGCATCGCTACCGCTCATTCGCGCAGGGCTCGCTCTTCCGGCATCAGGCTACGCGCAAAACCCGGGTTACGGAAAATACGCTCACCGTAGTCATTGATGACCTGCGCCGACGGGGGCAGGCTAATGCCCAAGCTGGGCAGCCGCCAGATCAGCGGCGCCAACGTGCAGTCAGCCAGGCTCATGTCCGAGCTCAGGAAGAACTTGGATGCCTTGAACGCCTGCACGTTCTGGATCAGCGCGTCGCGCAGCGCCTTTTTCGCCACATCGCTTGCCTTGCCAGTCTGTTGGTCCATCGCGTCAGCCAGGGTCAGCCAGTCGTTTTCGATCCGTACGATGGCGAGGCGCACGCGTGCGCGGGTCAGTGGATCGATCGGCATCAAGGGCGGATGTGGATAGCGCTCGTCAAGGTATTCGCAGATGACGTTGGTGTCGTAAAGCACCAAGTCGCGATCCACCAAAGTTGGCACCGAGTTGTATGGGTTGACCTCGGCCAAGTCTTCGGGCGGTCGGTTCAAGTCGACGGGCACAAGATCGTAGGTGACGCCCTTCGCCGCCAAGACCAGGCGAACCCGGTGGCAATGCAAACAGTCCGCCGCCGAGTAAAGCGTCAGTACTGTACGCGACCGCTGGTTCAGCACCATGAATGACACCTTGTCGCCCCCTCGCCCGTGTTGGCTGCGTCATTTCAGCAGTGGGTATCGCTGATTGCGACCCCACCCGCAGAAAACGCCACGTTCCACAACTGGTGATTATCAATAACCGGCCACGAATAGCCTGTGGCCAGACCCATCTGTTACGCCAATGAAATGTACACCGCGCGGCTTTTTTCGCCTAGTGGCGCGGGGTCAACGAGGCATCCGGATCAGTGAACGTCCTTCCAGTATTCGTTTTTGAGCATCCATGCAAGGAACGTAAACACGCCCAAATACAGTAACACCCAGATTCCGATCGACTTTCGGTTTAGTGCAGCCGGTTCCGACGCGTATTGAAGGAATGCCGTCAGGTCGCGGATGGTTTCGTCGAACTCGGCGGGCGTCTCGATGCCAGGCTGGTGCAGCTCAAATTTTTCGAAAGTATGATCAGCCCCATCTTCGCCCGGCTTGAACGTGGCCGTCTGCAATCCTTGAAGCTCCCACAGCGGATTGGGCATTGAAGCATTCGCAAACAGCACATTGTTCCAACCCATTGGCCGGGACGGATCCAGATAGAACGACTTCAGGTAGGTGTAGACCCAGTCAGCGCCACGTGCGCGGACTTCGAGCGACAGATCAGGCGGCGCCTTGCCAAACCATTCGGCAGAATCCTTCGGGTTCATGTTCGCGTGGATCGTTTCGCCGAACTTGGCGTCGGTAAACATGAAGTTCTTGGTGACCTGCTCTTGACTAAGCCCAAGGTCTTCGGCGATTCGCGCGTAACGCATGAATGTCAGAGCATGACAACCCGAGCAGTAGTTGAAGTAGAGCTTGGCGCCATTTTGCAGCGAGCCGGAATTATTCAGGCTGACGTTTGCTGCTTGCAGTTCGTCGCCACCTTCGCTGGCGACTACCGGCGTGGCTGCCAAGGCCAAGCCCATCAACAACCCAACCAATAAACGTCGCGCGGACTGCGTGAAGGTAGGCTTGAACACGGCAACGGTCATCAAATCGACTTTAATAGGGAGATTACTCATGGATGGTTATCCGATCCGGAACCTGCTTGGTCTTCTCAAAGCCGAAGAACGTATACGCCCAGAGGAAGGCAAAGAAGCCAAAGTAGACCAGAGTCAGCACGCGGCCAACGATGGTTTCGACAGGGTCTGTGCCAGGACCGGCACCAATCTTTCCAAGCCATACAAACGTGATCGCCAGAATCGCAATGGCGACCCGGTAGCCACCGCCGCGATAGCGCCACGACCTCACCTTGCCGCGATCAAGCCATGGCAGGAAGAACAGGATCCCGATGGCGCCGAACATCGTCATCACGCCACCGAGCTTGTCGGGAATCATGCGCAACATCGCGTAGTACGGGGTGTAATACCAAACCGGCTTGATGTGCGCCGGCGTCACCAGACGGTTGGCCTCGACAAAGTTGTCATGCTCCAGGAACCAGCCACCCGCAGTCGGCTCGAAAAATAGGATAAACGCACAGATGATCAGGAAGCAGCCGGTGTAAAACAGGTCCTTGACCGTGAAGTACGGATGGAACGGGATTCCGTCCAGCGGCTTGCCGGTCGGTCCCTTCGGCCCCTTCTTGATATCGACGCCATCGGGATTGTTCGAGCCAACCTCGTGCAGGGCGAAGATATGCAGCACCACCAGCAGCAGCAGAACCAGCGGCATCGCGATCACATGAAGCGCGAAAAAGCGGTTCAAGGTGGCATCGGCCGGCAGGTAATCGCCCATGATCCACTCGACCAACGCGCCGCCGATAACCGGGATAGCACCGAACAATGAGATGATCACCTTGGCTCCCCAAAATGACATCTGGCCCCATGGCAGCACGTAGCCCATAAACGCTTCGGCCATCAGTACCAGATAAATGAGCATGCCGAGCAGCCAGACCAACTCGCGCGGCTTCTTGTACGAGCCGTACATGATCCCACGGAACATGTGGATGTAGATCACGATGAAAAACGCGGACGCACCGGTGGAATGCATGTAGCGGATCAACCAGCCCCACTGCACGTCACGCATGATGTATTCAACCGACGCAAAGGCTTCCGTTGCACTCGGTTTGAAGTGCATGGTCAGG
Organism: Lysobacterales bacterium; assembly: GCA_038236135.1. Taxonomy (GTDB): domain Bacteria; phylum Pseudomonadota; class Gammaproteobacteria; order Xanthomonadales; family Rhodanobacteraceae; genus Dokdonella. The sequence goes on along the minus strand of JBBSTF010000046.1, from coordinate 24,509 downwards.
AAGATGCCAGTGAATATCTGGTTGATCAACACCACCATCGACAGCACGCCGAAGATGTACCAAATGTTGAAATTCTTTGGTGCGTAGTACTCCGACATGTGCTTGCGGTAGAACGGAACAAAGCCGGGCGCACGCTCGTTGAACCAGCCTTGCAGGCCTGTAGCCGCTCGGCTCAATGGATTGGCCATCAGGCGACTCCCTCTGGATTGACGCCGATGGTGATTTCGGTGTCGCTGGCGTACTTGTAAGGTGGGATGACCAGGTTTGTGGGTGCTGGCACGCCTTGGAACACCCGACCGGACATGTCGAAGCGCGATTTGTGGCAAGGGCAGAAGAAACCGCCTTTCCAGTCAGCGTCAAAAGGTTCCGGCTTGATTTCGGCGAACAGCTTGGGCGCACAGCCCAAGTGCGTACAGATCCCCACCAGGACCAGAATTTCCGGCTTGATGGAGCGAAACTCGTTCACGGCGTAAACGGGCTGCTGGGTGGCGACTTCTGAATTGGGATCGCGCAAGCGGCTGTCGAGCGTGGGCAGGGCGTCCAACTGCGGCTTGGTCCGCTTGATAATCCATATGGGCTGGCCGCGCCACTCGAACAAAACGACCTGACCATCTTCAAGCTTGCTGATGTCGGCTTTCACCGGCGCGCCCGCCGTCTTGGCTCGAGCACTCGGCTCCCAGGACTTGATAAAAGGGACCAACGCCACCGCTGCCCCGACTCCGCCGACGACCGCAGTCGACGTAGTCAGGAATCGGCGGCGCCCAACATTGACGCCATCATTGGTCATCCAGCACTCCGCAGTTACTTGCTATCGAGGTTTTACCGCCACGCCGCAGGTTTTCGAGTCGGCTCCCGCCCGTGACAGGACCAACCGCGTTGCCGCGTGACAGGTCCCCAAAGGCCTGCCGGACGCTGCGCCGCGACAAACCCGGGAACCCATATCGGGGTGGCGCTAAATCAAGACAGTTTAACCAAGCGTCCGTGGGCATACAATGAAAGCGACCGCGCTTCACGAGTTGTGGGACGCCCTCCAGCAGCCGAATCGGCGTCGCCAGAGCGGCTGGAACCAGCGTCGGCCCGGTACGGAGCGCGTGCCCGCTTTCTTGTACATGGCAAGCCAAACGCAATTTGTTGTACAAGCCGTTGATATTCATAGACAACGTCTAGGAGACGTGTGACGCGAGGCAACTTTTCCATGTCTGATTGGTGGCAATCGGCATCTGTGACCCAATGTCGCGCTTCGTTAACCCTCATTCCCGTCCACAAAGTGTCCCGACAACTGGCATTACGGGAACGCCCTGAACCACATCGCCGACCGGATACCACGCTGCATGCGCCAATCCCTGCCAAGTCTTGCTGTATTCGTCGCCCGCTACATCGTCGTCGGCTTGGCCATTGCGTTTTTGCTTAGCGTGTTCGCGCCATGGCTAGTAGATCGCATTCGCTACGGTGGCGACAGGGAGGCCAACGTGGCGACCGAAACGCGCGAATCGCCACGATCGCTGCGCGACATTTCCTATTCCGCCGCGGTGGACCGCGCATCGCCGGCTGTGGTGAACATTTACGCGAACAAGGTCACGCCATATCGACAGACCCAATTCGCCGTCGATGCCCTGACCCAACGCCTGCTGGGAACGATTGTCGGCCCCGTCCTCAAGCGCAATGAGCAGAACCTCGGCTCGGGCGTTATTTTCAGCGACGACGGTTATGTGTTGACCAACAACCACGTCATTACAGGCTCGGATGACATCCAGGTGATGATCGATGACGGCCGGGTTGCCAAGGCACGGGTGATCGGCAGGGATATCGATACTGATCTGGCCGTGCTCAAGATCGACCTCGACAAGCTGCCCACCATTCCGGTCGCGGCCGAGGAAAGTGGCCGTGTCGTGGTCGGCGACGTCGTGCTGGCAATCGGCAACCCGGTGGGCATCGGAAAGACCGTGACGATGGGCATCGTCAGCGCGACCGGCAGGCAGCTGCGACTGTCCGCCTACGAGGACTTCATCCAGACCGATGCGGCGATCAACGCCGGTAATTCCGGCGGCGCACTGGTCAATTCGATGGGTGAGCTGGTTGGCATCAACACGGCGATTTACCCACGGACTGCAACACAAGATGGTCGCGGCGCCGTTTTGCCGGGGGCGGATGGGATCAGCTTCGCGATCCCGGTATCGACGGCGAAAGCCGTGCTGGCCCAGATCATCGATCATGGGGAAGTGGTTCGCGGCTGGATTGGTGCCGACTATGTCGGTGCAGATTTCGCCGGCGTATTGAGCCCTGCGGCCAACAACGTACCGATGAGCTCGACCAGCGGCGTCGTCGTCGCGACCGTGGCCGCGCGCGGCCCAGCGGATCTGGCCGGTCTGCAGGTGGGTGATCGACTGTTGAAAATCGACGGCCATGCCATTGTCGATCAGGCGGACTTGCGCAATCGCGAGGCGGCGTTGCGACCGGGCCAGACAATATTGCTGGAGGGCGAGCGCGAAGGAATGCAATCGCTGGCCGTGAAACTTACCGTCGCGAAACGAGAGTCGTCTGCCGTAACCGGGGCCTGATCACCAAACCGCCGCGCGGGAATTCCGCGCGGCGTTTGAGAGTACGCTCACTTAGTCCAGTTCGGCGAGCAGCCGACGGGCCTCGTCTTGCTGCGCGGAGTCACCCGCTGAAATCACCTCTTCCAGCATGCCGCGGGCACCGTCTGGGTCGCCCATGTCCACGTAGGCGCGAGCCAGGTCGAGTTTCGTTCCCAGCGCATCCTCGCCGGTAAGGAATTCGTCGTCGTGGTCCGGTGCGGCGAGATCGTTTGGACGATCGTCATCAAAATGCTCATCGCCACGTTGCGGCACGTCTACTGCCGTCGTTACCTCGCCGAAGCTCGATTCGAATTCCAGCGGTGGCAGTTCGAAACCAAAATTTTCCGCTGGTGGATGATCATCCATCGACATCTCGGTCAGCGGACGGCCCGACAGTGACGGCCGATCGGGCAGGAATGTGGTGGAAGCTGAAGGTAGGAGAGTCCCTTCCTCCAGCTCCGGCGCATCTTCGAGCGTGAAATCCAGCCCACCTGCAGCCCTTGCATCCATCGCGTCTGCGTCGAGCTCGTCGAAAGGGTCATCCAATAATGCTGGTGGCTCAACGTCGAGAAGCAGCTCGTCGTCAGTCAAAACGTGTTGGTAAGCAGGCTCGATATCGATCACCGGCGCAGGGGCAAAGCGCGATTCGCTATATGCGGCGTCAGCGACGGGTGCTTCGACGACATCGTCGACAATGACAGCGGCGTCTGTATCCACGAATCCGGAACGATCAACATCAACGTCGTCAGTGCCTTCGAGAGCATCTGACCAGCGGACGCCGTCGTCCGCGGGCGTATCACCCACAGCGGACCAATCGTCGTGAGCTGCGGCGGCCTGCGCCACGACGACGGCGCTGAATAATGGGTCGTTCGGCAGCAGATCTTCACCCATCGCCCGAACCTGAACCCACTCGGGCTCCTTCGGATCATCGACGTACGGCTCCATCGCTAACGCCGCAGCGCGAAATTCGTCGACGCGGTTGTCGGCGTAGTAGATACTGAGCAACTCAAGCCTTGCACCCAGATCGGCTGGATCTTCGGCTATCTGCTCGGCCAGTTGGCGTTCTTCGTCGACCACGCCGACGGCGTCGTCGATTGGCCCAGCGCCCGCCGGCGTAAGGGTTGTCGCGGCGCCAAACCTGTCCGCGATGGATGGCTTCGCGACCACCACCGGCGTATTGCGACGGCTGCGGATTGCCAGAAATCCCAGTAGCAGCGCGATTAGTGCCGCGCCACCCAGCACGCGGGAATCAAGATACCAAGGCGTCTCTTCCAACACAGGGTCCATCGGCGTGATCACCGATTGATCCACTGCACCGGGATTCTCGACAGGCGCAGTCGTGTCGACAACTGACGTCGTTTCGCTTCCAACTTGAGGCGGTGTCTCGACCGCTGAAGTGTCCAGTTCCGTTGCTTGAGGATTCGTCGATTCAGAACCGGCGGCGTCAGTCAGACCTTCAGGCGCACCGGATACAGGGGGCGATTCCACGGGAGTAACGTCGGTAGACGGCGCTACCTCGTTGCCGTCTTTGCTCCAGATATCTTCCTGCGGAGTGACAGCGGTTTCGGCTGGCGGCGTTTCAGCGAGCGTGTCCTCAACGGGGGCGGCACTTGGCGTGGCTTCCGCGGCCGTATTCGTCGCTTGCGAGGCGGCTGCTTGCTCGGCGGCGGCTGCTTGAGCGGTGGCTGCTGCCTGTTCGGCGGCCGCTACTTGTGCAGCTGCTGTTGCCTGTTCGGCGGCCGCTACTTGTGCAGCTGCTGTTGCCTGCTCGGCGGCCGCTGCTTTTGCAGTGGCTGCTGCCTGTTCGGCGGCCGCTACTTGTGCAGCTGCTGTTGCCTGTTCGGCGGCCGCTGCTTTTGCAGTGGCTGCTGCCTTTTCGGCGGCCGTTGCTTGTGCTTCGGCGTCTGCCTGGGCTGATGCCAGCTTGCGCTGCAAGTCGGCTATTTCCGAATCCTTCAGGCTGATCAGTCGTTCGTTGCTGGTCTGAATTTTTTCCAGATCAGTGACCCGTGAGCGCAACTCACCCGCTTCCTGTTTGCGTGATTGCAGTTCTTCGTTATCGCGCGCCAGGTCAGCAGCGGTGGCATTTCCGCGCGCTGTACCCGCGCTGGAACCGGCCTGCCCAGTCGAGGCAAGACCGTCCTTGCCCATTTCCGGCGGCACCAATGCAAGACGGTCATCACCTGTCGGACCGGACGTCGCCGTCGAAAAATCCGCTTTACCAACGTTGCCTGCAGCGGAACCGGTAAGAAGCGTTGGTGCAGTTGGCTCACCGCGCCAAGTTTCAACCTGGGCGCGGACCTGGGCGGCTGCTTCACGCGTGGATCCGACGGCGCGCATTTCTTCCGGCGACGGAATACGCAGGATCGCGCCGCGCTTTAGCCGATTGATGTTGTTATCGCTGAACGCCTGCGGATTAGCATTGAGCAGCGCCAACATCAATTGATTGGTGCTTACGCCGTCATCAGGGAGAGTTGCACGGGCAATCTGCCCCAGTGTTTCCCCAGCGGACACAGGACCATAGCTGGTGCCGCTGCTCGATGCGAGCGACGACGGCATCGGCTTCACTAATTGAGCCGGCGCTGGGCGAACAGCTTGCCGAGCCGGTTCAGCAGTGGCTTTGGGTACCGAGCGGACTGGCGCGACCGCAATCGGTGCTGCAGGTGGTTCGGGTACTGGCAGCGGAGCCCGGACCGGTGCTGGCGATTCGGCCTGGGTAGTGGCCACTGGCGCGGGCGGTTCGGCGACCGGTGCAATTCTGACTGGCTCGGGCGGCGGCGCTTCTACTGCCGTCTGGCGTTCGAACTGCGCAGGCTCTTCTACGGCGGCGACGGCAGGCGCGGTCGTCGGCGGATCGAGTAGTACGGTGTATTCGCGAAGGACGCGGCCCGTGCCCCAATTGGCGGCAATCAAGAAATCCAGGAATGGCGCACGCACTGGCTCGGTCGACGTGACGCGAATCACCGCCTGCCCGTTCCCACCCTTGACGAGTACAAACTCGAGCGGAACGCCGATCTGTGAACGTTCAATGCCGATCCGTGAAAACTCTTCGGCGCTGGCGAGGCCAACGACGAGGCTTTCGGCATCGCTGCCTCGATCGACCGTGACAGGAATTTCCGCAACCAGCGGCTGGTTCAGGCGGGACTTGACCTGAATCTGCCCCAAGCCAACGGCCAGCGCATTACCGGCGCCCAGTGCCAACGAAATTGCCAGCGACAACACAAGCGCTCGTTTCATGAGCCTCCCCGATGCAGAACAGCGATGTCGCACCAATTCACGGCACGACCCATACCACGCAAATATTAACAACCTGCACTTTGGCATACCCACTACTGCATCGCAAAACACAGGCCCGCCTTACATACTGCCTGACTATAAGTCAGATGTGGGACTGCACCAAGCATTCGGCGATCTGCACGGCGTTCAGCGCGGCACCCTTGCGAATATTGTCGGAGACAACCCACAGGTTCAGCCCCCGCGGATGGGAGATGTCCTCGCGGATGCGCCCAACGTAAGTGGCATCATTGCCGGCCGCATGGGTGACCGGCGTCGGATAGCCGCCGGCTACCCGTTCGTCGACGACAATCACACCGGGCGCTGCTTCCAGCAAGGCACGCGCTGCTTCAGCGGTAATCTTTTCTCGGGTTTCGATGTGGATCGCTTCGGCATGGCCGAAGAACACTGGCACGCGCACGGCGGTCGGATTCACCGCGATGCTGTCGTCGCCGAGGATTTTTCGGGTCTCCCACACCATCTTCATTTCTTCGCGGGTGTAACCGTTGTCCTCGAAGACGTCGATCTGCGGGATCAGGTTGAACGCGATCTGGACCGGAAAGCGCTCCGGCTCGAACGACTGGAAATTGAGAATGTTCGCCGTCTGCCGCCCGAGTTCCTCACCACCCGAACGCCCTGCGCCGGATACCGATTGATAGGTCGCGACATTGATTCGTCTAATGCCGACAGCGCGATGAATCGGCGCCAGCGCCACCATCATCTGCATGGTCGAGCAATTGGGATTGGCGATGATGCCGTGCTTCACATAGCCCGCCAGCGCCTCGGGATTGACCTCGCTGACGACCAGCGGAATGTCATCGTGGTAGCGAAACTCCGATGTGTTGTCGATCACGACTGCACCCGCAGCAGCAGCGCGCGGCGCGTGGATTTTTGAAACCGAACCGCCGGCGGAAAAGAAGGCGATGTCGACGCGGGCGAAATCGAAGTCGGCGAGGTCTGCAACCGTGATCGGCTTGCCGTTGAATTGAACGCTCCCACCTGCAGAACGCGAGCTGGCCAGCGCGATCAGTTTCGCGACCGGGAATTTTCGCTCGGCCAGGATCGACAGCAATGTTTCGCCCACCGCGCCGGTGGCGCCAACGATGGCGACGACATACTTTTCTTTCTTGCTCATTGCGAACGACGGCTCATTCAATCGGTGCTTGCGCAGGAATGCGCGGTGTCATGTCGCCCACATCGCCGCACTGCGCACGATGACGCAACGCATGATCGATCAGCACCAACGCAAGCATGGCTTCGACGATGGGCGTCGCTCGTATTCCTACACACGGATCGTGGCGACCCTTGGTGCGAAGGTCGACCGGCTCGCCCTTGCTGTCGATGCTGCGCCCCGGCACAAGAATGCTTGAGGTGGGCTTGAATGCCACGCTCGCAAAAATGCGCTGGCCGCTGCTGATGCCACCAAGAATGCCGCCGCTGTGGTTGCTGCGGAATCCTTCCGGACTCATCTCGTCGCGATGGTCGGTGCCCTTTTGGGCGACGACGGCGAAGCCATCGCCGATCTCTACGCCCTTGACCGCATTGATGCTCATCAACGCGGCGGCGAGATCACCATCGAGCTTGCCATAGATGGGCTCGCCCCAACCCGGTGGCACACCATCCGCAACAACGCTGACGCGAGCGCCAACCGAATCGCCGGACTTGCGCAGTGCGTCCATATAGCTTTCCAGCCCGGTGAGCATTGCGGCATCGGGCCAGAAGAACGCGTTGTCTTCGATCACGCTGGCATCGAAATGCCGCGGCGTGAGTTCACCCACCTGGGCCAGATGTCCTTGGATGGCGATGTGGTGATGCTGGGCCAGCCACTTCTTCGCGATGACTCCGGCAGAAACGCGCATCGTCGTCTCGCGCGCGGAGGAGCGCCCGCCACCGCGTGGGTCACGAATACCGTACTTCTGCCAATACGTGTAGTCGGCATGACCAGGGCGAAAGCGATCGACAATTTCGCTGTAGTCCTTCGACTTTTGATCAGTGTTTCGGATCAACAACGCAATCGGAGTGCCCGTTGTCTTGCCCTGGTAAACGCCCGACAAAATTTCGATCTCGTCCGCTTCATGGCGCTGCGACGTATGCCGCGTGCGACCCGTCGCGCGACGATCAAGGTCGCGGCGGAAATCGTCTTCGCAAATCTCCAGCCCCGGCGGACAACCATCGATCACGCAACCAATCGCCACGCCATGACTTTCACCAAACGTGGTGACGCTGAAAAGCTGGCCGAAGGTGTTGCTGGACATGACCGGGCGAGGCGCTCAGGCCCGCGCGTTCGCGAGTGCGCGAATCGCGTCGGCGTGTTGGGCCAGATCGCTGCGGTCGATCAACAACACGCCCATCTGGCCAACCTCGAACTCGATCCAGTTGAACGGAACCTGCGGCAGCAGTTCGAGCAGCGCCTTCTCGGATTCGCCAACTTCAACGATCAAAACGCCATCGACACTGAGGTGATCAGGCGCATCGCGAAGGATGCGCAGGGCGAGATCCAGGCCGTCTTCGCCGGACGTCAAACCCAGCTTGGGTTCGTGGCTGTATTCCTCAGGCAGTTCGGCGAATTCCTGCTCGGTAACGTACGGCGGATTAGTGACAATCAAGTCGTAACGCTCGCCGCCCAATGCGTCGAACAGATTGGACTGAATCGCTCGAACTCGAGCGCCTACATGCTGGAACGCGATGTTCTCGCGCGCCAGTTCCAGCGCGTCGTTACTGATGTCAGCGATATCGACCTGCCATTCCGGCTGGTGCACCGCCATCGCAATGCCGATGCAGCCCGAACCGGTGCACAGGTCCAGCGCGCGTTCGATCGGCCGATCATCCAGCCACGGCGAGAAGCCGCTGCGAATCAGCTCGGCAATCGGCGAGCGCGGCACCAAGGCACGCGGATCGGATTTGAATTTCAGGTCGGCAAACCATGCTTCCCCGGTCAGGTAGGCGACCGGTCGACGTTCGCGAATGCGACGTTCGATCAAGCCGAGGATTTCGGCCTTCTCGTCAGCAGTCAGGCGCGATTGTCCATAGGCAGGCGACAGGTCGTTCGGCAGATGCAACACGTGCAGGACCAGATGCGTGGCCTCGTCGAGCGCGTTGTCGTAGCTGTGGCCGAAGCTCAAATCCGACCCGCCAAAGCGGCTTGCGCCGTAGCGGATGTGATCGATGATGGTCGCCAATTCTGCGGTCATTCGCGTGTTCGTCACGGTGTGCACTTGAGAGACTTCCAAGTATAGGCGGCATCGCCTCGCTATACTTTCGGGATGATCCAAAAATACTCGCATGGTCGCGTTTCAACTGGCCTGATGATCGTCATCGCCGCACTCGCGGCCGGTCTTGGGCTCTGGTTCGGCAACCGCTGGTTCAATCCAGAACCACCGAAACTGCAGGCAGCCCTGCTATATCCCCAACCGCGCGCCGTCCCGGAATTCGAACTGCAACGCGCCAATGGCGGCACGCTGAAGCTCGCCGACTGGAAAGGTCGCTGGAACCTCGTGTTTATTGGATTCACCCATTGCCCGGACGTCTGTCCGACCGCACTGGCCATCCTCAAACAGGCATGGATACGCTGGCAGCAAGACGGCCATGCCAAGGACGTGCAGGTCAATTTCATCTCGGTCGATCCGACGCGGGATACGCCCGAAGTTCTGAAAACCTACGTCGGATTTTTCAGCCCCGATTTCGTTGCCGCAACGGGCAGCGACGAGCAGTTGGAGAAGCTCGCCACACCTCTAGGCGTTGTCTATGCGCGCCACGATGGCGACGGTGGCGACTATTCGGTCGACCATAGCGCCAACATCCTGATTATCGATCCGCAAGGCCGTCTCGCCGGCATGTTCCGCCCCGGCCAGTACGATGCCGCCAAGCTTGTCGCCGACATGGAAACACTGATCGAAAAGGCCGCACCATGACAACGTCTGTATTGCTGCAGTACCTGTTGCCACATCGCTTGCTGACAACCCTCGTGCACTGGGCGACGCGCTGGGGCTGGAAGCCGTGGAAGAATTTCCTGATCGACCAGATCGTTGAGCGTTTCAACGTCGACTTGAGCGAAGCACAGATCACTGACCGCGATGAGTTCGAACACTTCAATGCGTTCTTCACCCGCGCCTTGAAGGATGGTGCACGCGATTTGGACGCTGCGCCGGAAGCCATCATCTGCCCCGCCGATGGGCGCATCAGCCAAGCCGGACCGATCAAGGCTGGGCGCATCTTCCAAGCCAAGGGACAAAGCTACACGGCCACCGAATTGCTCGGTGACGCCTTGAGCGCAGAACCGTTTGCCGACGGTTCGTTCGCGACTGTGTACCTGTCGCCGCGCGACTACCATCGCGTCCACATGCCTTTGTCCGGTCGTCTGCGCGAGACCGTGCACATCCCCGGTCGCCTTTACAGCGTCGCGCCGTTTGCGGTCCACGACATCCCGCGCCTGTTCGCGCGCAACGAACGACTGGTCTGCCATTTCGATGGCGAGCACGGACCGTTCGTGGTCGTCATGGTTGGCGCGATGCTGGTCGCCAGCGTGACCACGGTTTGGAGTGGACTTGAAATTCCACCGTTCGGAAAACGCATCGTTCGTCGCGACTGGCGCGATCGAGATATCCAGCTTGCACGAGGTGCCGAGATGGCGCGCTTCAACATGGGCTCGACGGCGATTGTTCTCGTACCCAACCGCGCCACGCTGGTTGCGCTGGAAGCCGAGCAGCCAGTGAAGCTGGGCGATGTGATTGGTAGTTGGCCGTCGGCAGTCGAGTCAACACTCTCCTAGTCTCGTCATTCCCGCGAAGGCGGGAACCCATGTTGATCTTCGACAAGAAACTGAAAACACAGCAAAGTCAAAATGGGTTCCCGCCTTCGCGGGAATGACGAAGAAATTTTTCATCGCGATCTTGATGCTGCGATGGTTAACATTTCAAGAAACGCTCCAGATGAGGTTACCGCCATGCCCCGCTTCCGCCTCCCGGTTCTTCCCGGCAGCGAGATCACGTCGGAATCCGTCTATCGGCAACGTCGCCAGTTACTGAAGGGCCTTGCCCTCGCCGCGCCGGTCGGCCTGCTTGCTGCATGCAGTGACAAGAGCGGCAGCAACGCAACGCCCTTCGTTGAAGCACCACCCACGTTCGGTCAACCACTCATCGCACCAGCGAACCCTGCCTTCGTCGTCGCCGACGCAAGAACCACAGTGGAAGACGCCACCCACTACAACAACTACTACGAGTTCGGTACGGAAAAGTCCGATCCGGCGCGAAACTCAGCGGCGTTCCAGCCGCTGCCTTGGTCAGTGGAAATTGCCGGCAATGCCGAAGTCACTGGCAGCTTCACTTTGGAAGACATCCTCGCAATCGCCCCGCAGGAAGAACGCGTGTACCGCCTGCGCTGCGTCGAAGGCTGGTCGATGGTGATTCCGTGGATCGGGATTCCGCTGGCGAAAGTTCTGGCGCATTTCAAACCAACTTCTGCCGCGAAGTTCGTCACCTTCACCACCGCGGAGCGGCCCGCGCAAATGCCGGGCATCAGCTATCGCGTGCTGGATTGGCCCTATCGCGAAGCGTTGCGCATCGACGAGGCAATGAACCCGGTCAGCTTGCTTGTCACCGGCATGTACGGACGCACCCTGCCAGCCCAGAACGGCGCGCCGTTGCGTTTGATGACGCCTTGGAAATATGGATTCAAGAGCTCCAAATCCATCGTGCGCATCGAGTTCGTCGAGCATAAACCAATAACGTCGTGGAATGATTCTGCGCCCGACGAATATGGTTTCTATGCCAACGTGAATCCCGCCGTCGATCATCCACGCTGGAGCCAGGCCAGCGAGCGCCGTATCGCGGGTGATGGACGCAACCTGCTCAATAACCGCGTCGTCACCCTGCCCTTCAATGGCTATGCCGAACAAGTCGCGTCGATGTACGCCGGCATGGATCTAAGCAAAAATTTCTGAGCATGCCGAAGCTTTCGAACGGACCGGTCGCGCTCAGCAAACCGTTCGTCTTCATCGCCTGCCTTGTCCCGGCGCTGCTGCTGGGCTGGCGTGTTTACGCGAACGAGCTCGGTCCGGATCCAGTCGCGCAACTCGAACACACCAGCGGCTCGTGGGCGCTGCGCTTCCTGCTCATCACGCTCGCCGTCACTCCGCTGCGACTGCTGACGAAATCGAACTGGCTGATCCGCTACCGCCGCATGCTCGGGCTGTTCGCGTTCTTCTACGCAACGTTGCATTTCGCGATCTACCTGGTCGTAGACCTCGGCGGATTCTGGTCGCAGATTTTCAGCGAGATCGTCAAGAAACCCTTCATCACCGTCGGCTTCGCCGCATGGCTGTTGCTGATCCCTCTTGCCGCAACCTCGACCAAGGCGATGATGCGCAAGCTCGGTCGCAACTGGCTGCGTCTACACCGATTGATCTACGTCATCGGCCTGCTCGGCGTGCTGCATTTTCTGTGGCAGGTGAAGTTTGGCGAGAAGATCGCGGTGTTCGAACCGATGATCTACCTCGGCGTCTATCTGCTGCTGATTGCAATACGAGTTCCAAGTTGGATCAGGCTCGCCAGGCAGGGTCGTGCGGCCGCATCGGGTAGCGCCTTGTCTTAACTTCGACCCGTACCCACGCCATGAATCCCACCCTTGGTCAGTGCCAATGGATCAAGCAGCTTCTCAAGCTCCTTGCGTGACAACTCGGTCATTTCGAGCGCCACATCGATGATCGGGCGGCCATCTTTGTAAGCCTGCTTGGCGATCTTCGCGCCGAGGTCGTAGCCGATTACCGCGTTTAGCGCCGTGACAAGGATCGGATTGCGACGCAGCGCGGCTTCGACGTTGTCGGGGCGAACCTTGAATCCGACGATGGCCTTGTCGGCTAGGGCTCGACTGCCGGTGGAAAGAATATGGATTGACTGCAACAGGTTGTAGGCGATCACCGGAAGCTGCACGTTGAGCTGAAAGTTGCCGCTCTGCGCGGCTACGGTGATCGTCGCGTCGTTGCCGATCACCTGGGCCGCAATCATCGCAACGGCTTCGGGAATCACCGGGTTGACCTTGCCGGGCATGATCGAGGAACCGGGTTGCAAAGCTGGCAATTCGATTTCTCCGATGCCGGCCAGCGGCCCGGAATTCATCCAGCGCAAATCGTTGGCGATCTTGGTGAGTGCGACCGCAAGTGTGCGCAACTGACCGGAAAGCTCAACAGCATTGTCCTGTGAACCAATACTCTCGAACTTGTTGTCGGCTGATTCGAAACGGGTGCCGCTTAATTTCTCAAGCTCCGCGGCAACGCGCTGACCCAGTTCGGGATCGGCGTTGATACCCGTTCCAACTGCGGTGCCCCCCAGAGGCAGGCGCCGCGTCCGCTTGAGGGTGTCGTTGACACGCTCGATGGCACTCGCAATCTGCGAAGACCATGCACCCAATTCCTGACCAAACGTCACCGGCATCGCATCCATCAAATGAGTGCGTCCGGTTTTCGGGGTATTGCGGAGTTCCTTCGCGCGCCTGTCCAACGCTATTTTCAAATACTTCAGCGCAGGCAGCAGTTGCTCAGTCGTGGCCAGCGTGGCACTAACCAGAATCGCCGTGGGGATTACGTCATTCGACGATTGTCCGTTGTTGACGTCATCGTTGGGGTGAACCTCGCCCCCTGCCGCGTTGCACAGGTGCGCAATTACCTCGTTGGCATTCATGTTCGACGACGTCGCCGAGCCCGTCTGAAATACGTCAATCGGGAACTGCGCATCGTGGTCTCCAGCCGCCACCTCGGCAGCTGCCTTGCGAATCGCGACGGCCTTCTTCTTCTGAAGATGACCGAGATCGGCGTTGGCCTTGGCGGCAGCCGACTTGATCAGGCCCAGCGCCCGAATGAATTCGCGCGGCATGGTCAGTCCGGAAATCGGAAAATTTTCGACCGCACGTTGCGTTTGCGCGCCCCACAGCGCTTTAGCCGGCACCTTCAGCTCGCCCATGCTGTCGCGTTCGACTCGGAACTTCGCCATCGCCCTATCCCTTCCGTTCGTGAATCGATCCCGGCCCGAATTGAGCCAGGACCGCAACAAGGCCGGCCGGCTGTTAGAATTCGCGGCCCCTCGCTGCCACCGACCTTGATGTTACAGAACCTGCTCTACGTGGGCGCGGCATTCCTGCTGGTCCTGCTGAACGGTTTCTTCGTCGCCGCCGAATTTGCCCTGGTCAAATTGCGCCAGACCCAAGCCGTGTCTCTCGCGGAAAGGCATGGCTGGCGCGGCAACATCCTGCTCAACGTGCATGGCAAGCTCGACGCTTACCTATCCGCTTGCCAATTGGGCATCACGCTGTCTTCGCTGGGCTTGGGCTGGATTGGTGAGCCGGCCTTCGTGCGCCTGCTCGATCCGTTATTCATTGCGCTCAACGTGGGGCCGGAAAGCGCGCACATCATCGCGTTCGTGGTCGCCTTCACGATCATTTCGTTCCTGCACATTGTGCTTGGCGAGCTCGCGCCGAAAACCATGGCCATCCGCCGGCCCGAACAGATGTCGCTGTGGACGGCCGCACCGCTGTATGCGTTTTACTGGGTGATGTATCCAGCGATATGGCTGCTCAATGCCAGTGCCAACGGCGTCCTGCGTGTGGCTGGCCTGGACAGTATCGACGAGCATTCGCACGCATTTTCCAGCGAAGAACTGAAGCTGATCCTGCACGGCAAACGTGCCGGCCGCGATTCGGGGGAAGAAATCGCGATGATGAGTCACGCGCTCGAGTTGCCGGAGCTGGTCGTCGGCGATCTGCTGCGCACCCGCGATCAGCTCGCCTACCTGCACGACGGCATGAGCTTGGACGAAGTGGTTGCCGAATTCCGCCGCTCGCAGTACAGCCGCTATCCGTGGTTCGACGAGGACGAAGAACACGTGCGAGGCGTGCTGCATGCGAAGGATGTGCTGCATCTGGTCGCCGCCGGCAAGCCGGGTGAAGACCTCCCGTCGCTGTTGCGCCCTGCCATCGTCGAGCCTTTGGATACGCCGGTGCTCGATGTGCTCAAGCGCTTCAAGAAAGGCCAGACCCACATGGCGTTGGGCCAGGAAGAGTCCGGCCGCATCGTCGGTTTTTTTACGATGGAAGATGTGGTCGAAGTCATCGTCGGAGACATCCAGGACGAACTTCGCCGGAGCACTCCCAGCTCGCCGCAACGCGCCAGCGATGGCTCCTTCACGCTGTCCGGCGGCACGCCAATTTATCGCCTCGAACGGCTGCTGGAACGCGATATAGAATCACCCGATGACGTGAATTCCATCGGCGGTCTGATCATTCATCGCCTGGAACGACTGCCCAGTGAGGGTGAGCGACTGGTGTTCGAAGGCTTCGACCTCACCGTGATGACGATGCAAGGTGCACGCGCCCAAGTCATTGCCGTGCATCCGCATCGCCCGTCCTGATTGCTTCGAGACCGCCATGACCCACGCCTTGCTCGCCCTGTCGCCACTGGATGGTCGCTACGCATCGCGAATGGATGCGCTGCGACCGATCTTCAGCGAGTTCGGATTGATGCAGCGTCGTGTCCATGTCGAAGTGCAATGGCTGCTCGCGCTGGCTGCGGAATCGGGTATCGGCGAAGTGCCGTCCTTGTCCGATCGCGCACGCGATGCCTTGTTCGCGATTGCTAGTGAGTTTTCGGAAAGCGACGGCGAGCGCATCAAGGCAATCGAGAGCACAACCAATCACGACGTCAAGGCGATCGAATACTTCATCAAGGAACGCATCGCCGAAGATAGTGAACTCGGCGCGGTCAGCGAATTTGTGCATTTCGCCTGCACCAGCGAGGACATCAACAATCTTGCCTACGCGCTGATGTTGCGCGACGCGCGCGACGACGTATTGCTTCCCTCGCTGGACCGCGTGATCGCATCGCTACGCGCACTCGCTCACGCGCAGGCTGTGCAGCCGATGCTGTCGCGCACGCACGGCCAGACCGCATCGCCAACGACGCTAGGCAAGGAAATCGCCAACGTCGTCGCCCGCCTCCAGCGCCAGCGTACACAGATCGCGAATGTGGAGCTGACCGGCAAGATCAACGGCGCGGTCGGGAACTACAACGCACACGTCATCGCCTATCCTGACATTGACTGGCCCACGTTCGCGCAACGCTTCGTCGAGAACCTCGGCCTTGTGTTCAACCCGTACACCACGCAAATAGAACCGCACGACTGCATCGCAGAGATTGGTGACGCAATGCGCCGCGCCAACACGATCCTCGTCGATCTTTCGCGCGACATATGGGGGTACATCTCGCTGGGCTACTTCGGCCAGCGAGTGAAGGAAGGCGAGATCGGCTCGTCGACGATGCCGCATAAGGTCAACCCAATTGACTTCGAGAATGCCGAAGGCAATTTCGGTCTCGCCAACGCACTGTTCGAGCACTTGAGCGCCAAGCTGCCGATCAGTCGTTGGCAGCGTGACCTGACGGATTCAACGGTGCTGCGTGCGCTTGGTACGGCTTTTGGCCATACCCAGGTTGCGTTGGATTCACTGACCAAGGGCTTGTCGAAACTGACCGTCAATTCGAAACGCCTTGGCGACGATCTCGACGGTGCGTGGGAAGTGCTGGCGGAAGCGGTACAAACGGTCATGCGCCGGCACGGACTGCCGAATCCGTACGAACAGTTGAAGGCGCTGACCCGCGGTCATGGCATCACGGAGTCGTCGATGCGCGAATTTATCCAGTCGCTCGATCTTCCCGACGCCGACAAGCAGCGCCTGCTCGCGTTGACGCCGGCAACTTACACCGGCCTTGCCGAGCAGCTCGCCCGCTCGATCTGATGGCACACATCATCGCGGTGTGATATTTGCCGCCAAGCTGCGAATCATGTTGGTAACCCTCGCAATCGCGAAACGGCCCCAACCATGGAATGCAGCATTGAAATGAGCAGCGAGTCGACCCAACAGCGCTTCGCCGCCTTGCTGGACGAGCATCGCAAAATCGTATTCAAGGTGGCGAATACCTACGCCAACGGCGTCGATGATCGCGCCGACCTTGCCCAGGAAATTGCCTCGCAACTGTGGCGGGCTTTTCCAAAATACGACGCGCAACGCTCGTTCTCGACATGGATGTACCGCATCGCGTTGAACGTGGGCATCTCGTTCCTGCGCAGCCACGACCGTCATGCCGAACACGCTGTCGCGCTGGATGAAGCGCTGCATGATCGCGCCGACGACAACGCCACAGATCTCGCAGCGGAACAGCAACTGCGAATGCTGGATGGCTTCATCGCGAAGCTGGCGCCGCTCGACCGCGCTTTGCTGTTGCTCTACCTGGAAGACCATCGCCAGGCGCAGATCGCCGACATCCTCGGCACCAGCGAAAGCAACGTCGCGACCAAGATTTCACGCCTCAAGCAACGCATCCGCAACCACATCGGCAACTGACCGGAATAAGAATGGAAACCACCATGGAACTCGACGAACTCAAATCCGCCTGGCAAACCCTCGACCGTCGCCTCGACCAGCACGATCGCATCAACCTGCTGCTGCTCACCGAGCAGCGCGTCGCGAAAGCGAGGTCACGACTTCGTCCGCTGTTCTTTGGCCAACTGGTGCAGATTCTCAGTGGCCTACTGATGATCGCGCTGGGCGTCAGTGTGTGGAGCAGCCACCGCGAGGTTCCAAGCTTGCTGATCTCGGGATTGATCGTGCATGTCTATGCCGTGGCAACGATCATCGTTGCCGGCATTACGCTTGGAATGATCGCGTCCATCAACGACGCCGCGCCGGTGCTGGAAATTCAGAAACGACTCGCTCGACTGCGCACTTTTTATATTCGCAGCGGCATGGCGATCGGACTGGCTTGGTGGCTGTTCTGGATTCCCTTCGTGACGGCATTGTTCCACTGGATGGCAGGCGTCAACTTCATCGAGCGTGCGCCCAGCGTCGCCGTGTTCGGCACCGTAATCGGCGTAGTTGGCCTGTTCGCAACCTGGCTAATCCACCGCTGGGCACACAACCCGCAGCGACCGAGCCTCGCGAAGTTCCTCGACACTAGCCTGACCGGTAGCAGCCTCCGCGAGGCGCGCGAGCAACTGGATGTGTTGAGCGAGTTCGAGCGCGAGTAGCACTACAGAAATGACGCGGTGCCCGCCGCTTGGTGATGTACAGCGCGGTGCCGCTAAGCTGCCGCCCATGTCGAAAACCTTGCGTCGCCTATTCATCGCGTCAGCCTTGGTGTTGGCAACCTATCTGATCGCGGGAAATATCGCGCTCAACAGCCAGTGGCTACACGACGTCGCAAATCGGAAACCTGAGCGTTTCCACGCGACGTGGTCTGGCGGACTGACCTGGTTCCCGGGCATGGTGATCGGCTGGGACGTCCGTTTTGGCGGCCATGCCCGCAAAGTGGTCTGGAATGCCACAGCCGACCGCGTCTACGGCTCGATCAATCTGATTTCTTTGCTTCGTCGCGAGGTCAGCAGCAGCTGGGTGCGCGCAGTCAACGTGAACGTCACTGTCGACCAGATAGCCGACGTGCTATTGCCACCGCCGCCCCGAGAAGACGCGTGGACGCTCGCCTTTCGTTCGATCGCTTCATCATCAATCCACCATGTTCGGGTCAATCAGTTTCAGGTGACTACCGACGGTAGCGCCGAGATGGCCTTCATCAAACAGATTCGCGGCGGCCCATTCGAGCTGCTGCCGTCTCGCGCGAATCTGCACCATGTCGAGATTCGCTACGGCGACCTGCCGCTACTGCGCGACGCCGACGTGGATGCCACGTTCGCGATCCCCAAACACCGTCATGAGGACGCACCCGGCTGGAAGAAGCTGGAAATCGCCCGTGGCACGCTCGCGATCTCTGGACTCTTGCCTTTGCTCGGGTTCGAACTCGACAAGGACCATAAGTGGCGGGTGGTGACTGAGCGCGACAAGGCCGATGCGAGACTCAGTGCCAAGTTGGGTTTTGCCTCGGCAATTCTGGAAGCGGGCAGCAGCGTTGAGATCAACGTGCCGTTGAGCGGGACTGTGGAAAGCTCGAATTTCAACGACATGGCCACGCTCCGAGCGAAATTTTCAGGCGACGATCTCAAGCTCGCGGTCAAGCTGCCACCACCTCCGCAAGGTAGTGGTGCCGCCGACGCCGAAGTAACGGTTGCCAATGCCCGCGTCGACCTGCCGCGTGAATTGAAGGTGTTGGTCCGGCGTAGCTCCGGTCGCTTCGACATGGACTGGCATTTTGAGTCGCTGGACTGGCTCGATCCCTTGCTGATGCAAGCGCGTTGGTTGCAACTGCGCGGATCCGGCGACGTGCGTGCCAAGTTGCGCATGGATAGCGGCGTGTTGTTGACGGGATCGAACCTGGACGTTCCACACGCCGACCTCGGCGTGGTGGTCGCCGAGCATCGCTTCTTCGGCAGCACGCGCGTCAATGCGAAGGTTGTTGCGGCAGGAAAGGAAAGCGTTGGCGGCGCGGCGGGTCAATTTGCTGTCGATGCAGCGCTCGACAAGTTCGACATCGCCGCAAGCGCAGCGCCCGACAAATCACTGGTGCAGGGACGCGACCTGAAACTCGACCTGACGGCATCGACTGATCTCGCCGAGTTCGGCAATACCAGCAAGGCGCACCTGCGCTTCAAGAATGCCGAAATGCCGGATATCCGTGCATTCAACCGCTATCTGCCGAGTCGAAGCGTGGTGCTGTTGGGCGGCAGCAATCGACTGGATGGCGACGTTTACCTCAACGCTGCCGGCAAGGTGGCGACAGCGGATATCAAGGTCTCCGGAAGCGATACGCGGGCACGTTTGGGTGCTATCAACCTCGCCGGCGATTTCGAATTATCCAGCAAGCTGGTTGCGAGCAAATCCGGTACCAATCGTTATGAACTCGGCGGCAGTCGCATGAAGGTGACGCGACTGCGCGTGGGTGACGGCGATTACAGTGGCGGCAAGCCCACTTGGGCGACATTGGACTTGCATCGCGGAACGATCACCGCCGGCCAACCGTTACGCATTGACGCCGACGCGAACATCACGATGGAAAACATTCGCTTGCTGCTCGGCCTGTTTTCCCGGCACAGGGAGTTTCCGAAGTGGGTAATCCGCCTGGCCGACTCAGGCGTGCTACGCGCAACCGGCCTGATGCGCAGCCAAGGCGATACGCTGATCTTTGATCGCGTGAAGGCCAACAACGATCGTTTCGACGCAGCAGCGCGAATGAAGGTGAAGTCCGGAATAGCGCACGGCGACTTGCTGTTGCACTGGGGCCTGCTGACGCTGGGGCTGCAAGTGGATGGCGACAAGCGAGACTTCCACTTGATCGGCGCAACCAGGTGGTACGAGTCCAAACCCGATCTTTTGCCTCGTTCCGGCAAGGCCGCTGACTGACCGGGATCGATGGCGACGCTATTCGTGCGAAGAATTGACAGTTCTTTGGCGACAAGCCGCGCGCCAGATATTCCACGTCGTCGCCATAGATAGTTTCGTCAACTGGCTTGCGAGTTCGGCGATTGGGTCGTCAGCGCGACTCGCTTTTCGTGCACGCGTGTGGTCAGCGAGCAGACTCGCTTGAGTTACGAGAGCAACTCGCGTGTCTCTTCTTGCCAACTCGTCGAACGCAGTGGCGATGGCCTGCAACTGTTCCGCCGCTGCACGACGGCGTTCGGGGTTGTCGACAGCAAGCTGATCGCGGCGAAGGCGATGCCGAGCCAACGCATCAAGTGGCAGGGCGACGTGGCCGTTTTCCAGCACTCGTGCAACGCCGGCGGCCTCACGTAGGGCGTGAGCCAGCGCGCTCACTCGCGCAGTCGCCACCGCGTCGCGACGGCCCAACAGCATCGCTTCGATATCGGCGAGCGGCCGGAACAATCGTTCGAAACCTGCGATCTGCCCAGTGAAATCCGATGCGGGATCGCGTTCGCGTTGCTGCGCGGCTGCGGCGATTACGGTTTGCCACGACGCGACCGGAACACGCGAAAGATCAAGATGGGAATCCAGCGTTTGCGTCAACGGATGACGTAGCTCGCCCTTTTGTGAGCGCAACAGCTCTTCGTTCCACCAGCCCAGTTTCGCTAGCGCGACATCGCCTTCGCGTATCGCAAAACAGGCATGTGCCAGTTCACGCGACAAGCAGGCGAACGCGGCTTCGCTGGCGCGTTGCGACGGCGGCAGGAAGGTGAGTGCAATGCCGAGCTCGGGTTCTGCGGCGACCCATTTCGCAACAAAGCTATCCAGCGCCAGAGTACTTTCGCCGCGTTTCACGACGCGCTATTCCAGCGACTCGTGGAATTGCGACGCTGTGTCGAATATTTCGCCTGCACCCCAATTTTCCGGATCGCCCCCATCCAGATAACCCCATGCGGCGGCAACCGTCCACGCACCGGCGGCGTTGCCGGAATCAACATCACGGCGGTCGTCGCCGACCATCATCGTCAACCCCGGATCGACACCGATCAAGGCGCAGGCATGCAACACCGGTTCCGGATCGGGCTTGCGCGTGGCCAATGTGTCGCCTGCCACCCACGCGGCACATCGATCCAATAGTCCAAGCTTGCGCAGGATAGGTTCGGCCATCCAGCCGGCCTTGTTGGTGACCACGCCCCACGGGATTCGCCGTGACTCCAGCGACGCAAGCAACGACTCGATGCCGTCGTAAGCACGCGTCTCGACGACGATGTCCTGCGCGTAGATGTCCAGATAACGATCAATCAGCGCATTGATGCGCGCTTCATCAGCATTTGGCAGTGCCTGTCTCAGAATTGCTTTGCCGCCCGCAGACACGACACGTCTCACGCGCTCGCCATTCGGTGGCGGTTCGTCGATTTCGATGCACAGACGTTCGGCGGCAAGGATGAGATCAGGCGCGGAATCAATCAGCGTTCCATCCAGATCGAACAGAACAGCAGCGGGTGGAACAGGACGTAACGGCATCGGCACTCGCAGTGAAGGATCGCAGGACAGCCGCAATCAGGTGAACGATTCAGGCCGCCGGCTTGGCCGCGCAGGCGATGTAATTGACGTCAACGCGATCGATCAAGCGCACGTTGCGTGTCAATGGATTCCAGGCAATGCCGGACAAGTCAGTAAGCTCCAGTCCCTGCCTGCGCACTGCCGTCGCGAGCTCGGATGGCTTGATGAATTGCGCGTAGTGATGGGTTCCGCGCGGCAGCAGACGCATCACATATTCCGCGCCAACAATGGCAGCGCCGAACGCAATCGGCGTGCGATTCAATGTCGACATGAACAGTTTACCGCCTGGTTTCAGCAGACTCGCGCAGGCAGCTATCACACTTTCCGGATCCGGCACGTGCTCGAGCATTTCCATGCACGTGATCGCGTCGAACGATTGAGATTCAGTCGTCGCCAAGTCCTCAACCGTGATCTGGCGATAGTCGACACTCACGCCACTTTCGTGCAAATGCAAGCGCGCCACATTAAGCAAGGCGGGCGCGAGATCGATCGCAGTCACCGTTGCACCCGCGCGAGCCAGCGCCTCGCTGAGCAGACCGCCCCCGCAACCCACATCAAGCACTTTGGCGCCCTTCAGCACGACACGATCAGCGACGAATGCAGCACGCAGCGGATTCAAGTCGTGCAACGGACGCGACTCGCCATCCGGGTCCCACCAACGATTGGCCAGCGCCTCGAAACGCGCGACTTCGGCAGGGTTGACGTTGCTGGCTTGCATGGCACTGACTTGGATAGAGCGGGTCACGCAGTTTACCCGCTGTAAGCAGGGTGCCCTGCGGCGCGCTGCCACGGGAGCACTGGACATCGCTGTCTTGGTGTGAAATAGATCAATGCTCTTCCCTTTCCGACAACATCCATGACAACAGCGGATCGCAGGATCACCCTCATCGGCGCAGGCCTCGTCGGCGGCCTGCTCGCCACCCTGCTCGCCCAACGCGGCTTCAAGGTCCAGGTTTTCGAGCGCCGCTCCGATCCACGCCGCGCTGGCTACGAAGGCGGTCGCTCAATCAACCTTGCACTTGCCGAACGCGGTCGGCATGCCTTGCGCGTGGCAGGTCTTCAATCGGTCATCGACCCAATCACGGTAATGATGCGCGGCCGCATGATCCACGACATCGATGGCAACTGCCTGCCGTTGCAACGCTACGGCCGCGACGACAGCGAAGTAATCTGGTCAGTCAGTCGTGGCGCCTTGAACATCGCCGTGATCGATGCCGCCGAAAAAGCGGGTGCGATCATTCATTTCGACCAACGCCTGGATCGCGTCGATTGGGATGGCATGCGGCTGCACGTGACCGACGATCAGACCGGCGAGTCGCGTGAGGTGGAAGCGACTTGCCTGATTGGCAGCGACGGCGCCGGATCCGCGTTGCGCAAGGCGATGTCGGAAGTTGCCGATCTAGGCGAACGCTTCGAGCCACTCGACCACGGCTACAAGGAACTGGAAATTCCAGCACTCGCAGATTTTCCAGCGGGAACTTTGCCGGCCAATCTCGAAGCCGCCGTCGCGCGAGGCGAGCGCTATGCGATGGAACCTAACGCCCTACACATCTGGCCGCGCGGCAATTACATGTGTATTGCGCTGCCCAATTCGGAAGGCAGTTTCACCGTGACCCTGTTCCTGCCGAATGAGGGTGATCCTTCCTTCGCCACGCTCACGAGCGCAGACGATGCGATGACATTTTTCCAGCGCGATTTCGGTGATGCGGTGCCGCTGATTCCCGATCTCGCGGATGATTTCGCGAGCAATCCTGTCGGCATGCTCGGCACGCTCTATCTGGATCGCTGGAACATTGATGGCCGCGCCTTGCTGGTTGGCGATGCCTCACATGCCATCGTTCCGTTTCACGGCCAAGGCATGAACTCGGGTTTCGAAGACGCCGTCGAACTGGCTGACCTGCTCGCCGCGTCACCCGATGACATCGGCGGCGTGTTCGACGAATTTTCACGACGTCGCAAACCCAACGCCGACGCCATCGCCGAGATGGCGCTGGACAACTACATCGAAATGCGCGACCGCGTCGACGACGCCGATTTCCTGCTGATGCGCGAACTCGACCGTACGCTCAGCGACGCAGTGCCGTCGCACTGGATGACCCACTACGCGATGGTCACCTTCAGTCGCATGCCCTATTCGGTAGCACTCGAGCGCACCCGCATGGGCGAAGCGCTACTTCGCGAGTTGACGGCTGGCAAGGCCAGCCTTGATGAGATCGATCTGGCACTCGCTCGCGAGCGCGTTTTGGCGGCAATGCCTCCGCTTCCGGCATTTTGATTCGCCTGCGGCGCGCGTTTTTTCACCGTCGCCAGACTGGTCAATCACCATCACTTCGTCATCCCCGCGTAGGCGGGGACCCATTTTGATTTGGTTCTTGACTTTGCGCTTCTCGCTTGTCGGCCACCGCCAAACTGGTCAAGCGTTTCGCCGGGCTGCCGCCCGCCGCTTCGCTGTGGATGGCTGTCGCCAGACTGGTCAAGCGTTTCGCCGCGGTGCCGCCCGTCGCTTCTCTCTTGATTGGCTGTCGCCAGACTGGTCAAGCGTTTCTCTCGCCTGCCGGCGAGCGACCTACCTTTCTCCTCGCAGAGAAACGTAGGCCAAAGATGCGACCCGATGGCCTATCGCCCGCACGGTGAAGCCGTGCGGGTACGCAAGCACTGGCCGGGTTCGGCTGAAGGCACATCCTGTGCCGCAGCCGAAGACGCGCGATCCCTCGCGCTGCCCGCAAGCGGCTGATCCGTCCAGCACTTGCC
>JBBSTF010000045.1:0-29391 GCA_038236135.1 Lysobacterales bacterium | reverse complement strand
TGGGAGCGCGGCTTCGGCTGCGGCACAGGATGTGCCTTCAGCCGAACCCGGCCAGTGCTTGCGCACCCGCACGGCTTCACCGTGCGGGCGATAGGCCATCGGGTCGCATCTTTGGCCTACGTTTCTCTGCGAGGAGAAAGGTAGGTCGCTCGCCGGCAGGCGAGAGAAACGCTTGACCAGTCTGGCGGAAGCCGACAAGAGCGAAGCGAATCGAAAGCGGCGGGCGGCAGCCCGGCGAAACGCTTGACCAGATTGGCGAAAGCCAACACGAGCGGAGCGACCAGATCAGCCCGGCGAAACGCTTGACCCATCTGGCGACAGCCGACAAGCAGCACGCTCAGCGTCCAAAGCAAGATCAAAATGGATCCCGCCTGCGCGGAGATGACGAGGTCAGTGGATTGATCACGGCGGCGACAGCCAAAAAAAAGAACGTGGTTCGCTGACGTATTCAGCGTAATTGAGGTAGCGTTGCGACCTGCCTACCCGCTTCAGGACCTATGCGACATGAAGATATCGACCATTGCCGGATTCTGCGCGGTGCTCGCGCTCGCCGGACTAGCGCCAGCCAGCGCCGACAGTTTGCTGATTGATAACACCATGCGTGGCCAGTCACTGGCTGCGCCGACGCGCGGGCTGAGCATGTCTCAGGTCGAGCGGCGTTATGGCTCGCCATTGCAGAAGATGGCGACCGTTGGTGGCAGCTCGGCACAGCAGCCGCCGATCAATCGCTGGCGCTATGCAAACTACACGGTGGTGTTCGAGCGTAATCGCGTCATCCACAGCGTCGCCACTTTTAACTGAGCGGTGTCTGCTTCGAACCTGCGCTTGCCTGCCGAGTGGGAGCCGCAAGCGGGCGTCCTTATCGCATGGCCGCACGCCGATACTGACTGGGCACCACGTCTCGCCGATGTCGAAACCACGCTGGTCGCGCTTGCGGTTGCGATCGCGCGTTTCGAGCTGGTCGTAGTCTGCGTCGCTGATGAAGCACTTCGCATCCACGCGCATAGATTGCTGCTTGCCGCCCAAATCGACACCGGGAACCTGCGCTATGTCGAAATCGGCTACGACGACACGTGGTTGCGCGACTCCGGTCCAATCACGCTGATCGACGCCGGCAATTTCGTTTTGACCGACTTCCGTTTTACTGGCTGGGGCGGCAAATTCGAGGCGGCGCAGGATGATCGCCTGATCGAAGGACTGGTCGATGGGGGTTTGTTCGTGAGGGCTGCGCATCGCCGCATCGACTGGGCACTGGAGGGCGGTGCAATCGAATCCGATGGCGCCGGTACGATCCTGACCACGTGGAAATGCCTCACCCAACGCCATCCTGAACAATCGCGCACTTCGATGACGATGCAGTTGCAACAATCACTGCACGCAGATCGCGTTCTGTGGCTTGAGCGCGGCTATCTCGAAGGCGACGACACCGACGCACATATCGACACCTTGGCGCGCTTTGCGCCCGACGACGCCATCGTCTTCCAGGCTTGCGATGACGAATCCGATTCCCACCACGCGGAACTCTCGGCCATGGCGGTCGAGCTTGCGGCGTTGCGCACGCGTGACGGAAAACCTTACACACTGCACGCATTGCCGTGGCCGGAACCAATCCTCGATGAAACGCGACGGCTTGCCGCCTCGTATGCGAATTACCTGATCGTCAATGGCGCCGTGCTGGTCCCCGCCTATGACCGCGCCACCGACGCGGAAGCCGCGCGCATCATTGGCTTGGCTCATCCCGGCCGCGAGATTGTCAGCGTTCCATGTCGTCCGCTGATCTGGCAAAACGGCAGCCTGCATTGCCAGACCATGCAGCTTCCGGCTGGCGTGCTCGCTGCGTGAAGGTGTAGCGCCGGAAAACATCCAGCAAGCGGGTTGCAGCTACCATTACGGGCTGGCCGTCCCCATCTGTAGCGCAATGAACAACAAAACCCTGAAAGTCGCCTTGTTGCAGGAAACAGATCGCGGTAGTGTCGAGGCCAATCTCGATGCGATCGAGGTCGGGCTGCGCGAGGCCGCTGCTGCCGGCGTGCAATTGGTCCTGTTGCAGGAATTGCACAACGGACCCTATTTCTGCCAGCACGAGAGCGTCGACGAATTTGACCGCGCTGAATCGATTCCCGGGCCAAGCACGCAGCGCCTCGGCGCTCTTGCGGCAGAGCTGAATCTGGTCGTGGTCGCATCGCTTTTCGAACGCAGAGCCGCTGGGCTGTACCACAACACAGCCGTGGTATTTGATTGCTCGGCCGACATCGCCGGCAAGTATCGAAAAATGCACATTCCGGATGATCCGGCGTTCTACGAGAAATTCTATTTCACACCGGGCGACCTCGGCTTCGAGCCAATCCAGACGTCGGTCGGCAAGCTCGGCGTGCTGGTGTGCTGGGACCAGTGGTATCCGGAAGGCGCGCGGATGATGGCGCTGGCCGGCGCCGATTTCCTGCTCTACCCGACGGCAAGTGGTTGGGATCCCGCCGATGACGACGACGAAAAGGCCCGCCAACGCGATGCCTGGATCACCATCCAGCGCGGCCACGCGGTTGCCAATGGCATTCCGGTTTTGTCGTGCAATCGGGTTGGCCACGAAGCCGCGCCGATCGATGGTCGAGGCATCACGTTTTGGGGTTCCAGTTTCGTTGCCGGGCCGCAGGGTGAATTTCTCGCGCAGGCATCGAGTGACCATCGTGAATTGCTGGTCGTCGATGTCGATCTGAAACGCAGCGAGGCGGTGCGGCGCATTTGGCCGTTCCTGCGCGATCGCCGAATCGATGCCTACGCTGACCTGACCAAACGCTACCGCGATTGATGCGAAGCGTTTGCGCTATCCAGCATCACCCCACCCTATGCAATCCAGCGCGCCCATCGCGCGCCGAGGATCACGATGAATCCTGTTGAAGAAAATGCCAGCGTCGCCGACGCGACGATAGTGTCGCCGCCGTCAGTGCTTGCCGACCAACCCATCAACCGCGTCACCCGCGACGGCGTCGAGTTTGTTTTGCTTGGCACCGCGCATGTTTCACGTGCGAGTGTTGATGCGGTCAATGAAATTCTCGCGACGGAATCCTTCGATGCCGTCGCCGTGGAATTGTGCGATCCGCGCTTTCGCTCGATGCAGGACCCGGAAGCCTTCCGCAAGATGGATCTGTTCCAGGTGATCCGACAGGGCAAGGTACGCATGGTCGCGGCGAATCTCATGCTCGGTGCGTTCCAGCGTCGCATTGCCGAGCAGTTCGGCATCGAGCCCGGCGCGGAAATGAAGGCAGCTATCGATGGAGCCGAGGCGCGTGGGCTGCCGCTGTGGCTGATTGATCGTGAGGTCGCCGTCACCTTGCGACGCGCGATGGACAGCGTCGGTTTCTTCGAGCGCATGACCATCGGCGCTGGCTTGGTCGGGGGCTTGATCAGTCACGAGAACGTAAGCGAAGAAGAGGTCGAAAAACTCAAGGAAGGCGACATGCTCGGCAGCATGTTCACCGAGTTTGCTAACGAATCGCCCAAGCTGTTCGAAGCCCTCATCGCTGAACGCGATCGCTACATGACCGCCAAGTTGCGCGAAGAAAGCGCGGCTGCCATCGACATTGATCCACCGCTGCGACGCGTGCTGGTTGTGCTCGGTGCAGGCCATCTCGCCGGGATCGCCGATGCGTTGCAGAATCAGGTCGCCCCACCGCAGCCACTGATCGCCATTCTATCGACCGTGCCGCCGCCTTCGCGATTGGGCAAATGGGTCGCCATCGGCGTTTTCGTCGCCATTGCCGTTGCCATCGGCGTGCTGTTCTCCCGTGGCGGTCAACTGGGTGCAGAAGCCTTGCAGGTGTGGGTGATCTGCACGGCTGTCGGTGCGGGACTCGGTGCGTTGCTGGGTGGCGGTCATCCGCTCAGCGTGCTCGCGGCGGCCATCGCCGGACCGTTGAAGCCATTTCGACCCGGCATTCCGTCGGGTGCCATCGCGGCTGGCGTTGAAGTGCTGGTACGACGCCCGCGCGTCGGCGATTTCGACAACTTGCGCGACGATGTCACTCACTGGACCGGCTGGTGGAAAAACCGCGTGTCGCGCACGTTGCTGGTTTTCATTCTGACCAATTTCGGCACCATGTTCGGCACGTGGATCGCGGGCTTCCGCATCTTCAAAAGCCTGCTATGACTTCTCGCCAATTCACACGAGTTCAACGATGAGCATTCTCGACAAGCTGTTCAAACCGCGCTGGCAGTCACGCGACGCCAATGTCCGCCGTGCCGCAGTGGTCGACGGCAACGATGCAGACCTCGTTGCGGCCTTGCCCCGCATCGCGCGCAGCGATGCGGATGCGCAGATTCGATTGGCGGCGATGAAGCGGGTGGCTGATGTTGGCCTCGCCCACAGCCTTGCCAAGGACGATGCGGCGCCGGATGTGCGCAAGGCGGCACAGTCACAATGGTTCGATCTGATGAGCGGTCGGCACGCGCAAGCGCCAGCGCTTGATGCACGGTTGCGTTTGCTCCGCGCACAGGACGATTCCAGCCTGATTGAGCATCTTGCCGAACATGCCAAGGAAGTCGAACTTCGCGGCGCAGCCTTGGAAATGGTAACCCGGCCGTCGCTGCTGCTGGATCGCGTGATGGGTGAACGCGATCCCGCGTTGCGTTGGAAACTGCTCGACCGCATCGACGACGAAGCACAATTGGAACGCATCGCCGAACGCAGTCGTCGCAATGACAAGCAGTTGTATCGGCGCAGTCGGGAACGCATCGATTCCATCCGCCTTGCCCGTGGCGACGACGCCAGCATTGCCGAGCGGGCACGCGCACTATGCGAACGCATCGAGAAGCAGGTTCGCGATGGCGAACATGACAACGCGCTGGACCAGCAATGGAACGCAATTGCGGAGAAAGCCCCCGCGCCCCTGCGCGTGCGTTTTGAGGCAGCGCGCGCGCTGCTTGAACGCGCCAGCGATCCCGATCACGTTGCCAGCCTGCGTGAACGCGCGGTGGCAATGGGACGATTTGACGACGCGCTCGCTTCGCTTGAGCACGATGTCGGTCGAGCGAGTCCAGCTCAGCAGGAAAGCCTCGCCGTACGCATGGACGAGCTTGCCGAACTCTGGTCCGACCTTGACGAAAGCGCAGCCACGCAACGCCAGTCGGCAACGCGCCGCATCGCGGCAATCAGCCAGCGTCTCAATTCACTTGCCAACGAACATGCCGAACATGAAGACGCTGCAGCCGCTCGCCATGCGCTGAAGCAGGCACGCGTTGAGGAACAGAAGTCTGCCGAAGAACGAGCGGCTGACGCTGCCGCCCGTGCCGCGATACGTGAGCAGACTTTGGTCCAGCTGCACGAGGCACTGCAGACGTTGGAACAAGCGATTGAGCGCGGTCACAGCGCCGATACCGAGGTTGCGTACGCCCGCGTCGAATCGGCACGCACCTGTGTCGATGGCGAACTGCCGAACGGCCTGCGCAAGCGACTGACCGCAACGGAAGCGGAGTACGCGGACAGTGCGCAATGGCGCAACTGGGGTGCCAATCAGCGTCGCATGCAGTTGTGCGACGACATAGAATCGCTACCTGAAGCCGTGCTACATCCAGACGCGCTCGCCACGCGCCTGCGTGAGGCTCAGGCGGAATGGACACGCATCGAGAAAACACTGGGGCTGGACCATCCCGACGCAATGAGCCGCAGGTTTCGCGCGGCCTGCCGTCGCGCTATCGAACCGGCACGTCCATATTTCGAGAAGCGCGATGAATTGCGAGCGGCTGCGGCTGGCGAGCTCGAAGCGCTCATCGAACGCGGCAGCGCGCTGCCGGAAGAGATCGACGACTGGAAAGCGGTGATCGCCAGCCGACGTGAACTGGCATCCGCTCTGCGTGATCTTGATCGTGTCGATCCACGCCAGCGCAAGGCGCTCGCAGACCGAATCAAGTCCGGACTTTCCGCCATCGACGAGCGCGTCGATGCACGCGACAAGGCGGTCGCGGAACGCAAAGACGCGTTGATCGCGAAAGCTACGTCTCTTTCAGAAACCCTAGACAAGCGCGCCGCCATAAGCAGCAGCCGCGACCTGCAAAAACAATGGCAGGCCAGCGGCAACGGTCTGCGTCGACGCGACGAACAACAGTGGAAGCAATTCCGTGCCGCGGTCGACGCCGTCTTCGCGAGCGCCGATGCCGAGCGGGCCAGCGTTGCCGATGCCGAACGCGAACGCCGCGACCAAGCCAGCGCGCTGTGCGAGGAACTGGAGCAGTTGGCGACTACCGACGACGCACCAGAACGCGGCAACGTGCAGCGCATCGTCGATGCGTTTTCGTCAAAATCGGATATTGACTCTGGCTTGCAGACGCGCTTCCGTCACGCGCAGGACGCGTTGCGCCTCGCCGCTCAAGCGCGCCACCAAGCAGCTCGCCGTGCGCATTACGAAACATGGCTGGAACAGTGGAAATTATGCCGCGCCGTCGAACGTTGCGAACTGGAAGTGGACACAGCGCGCGACCAGATGTCGGCATTGCCTTCGAGCGACTTTGACAGCGACCTTATTGCCGAGCGCTTCCACGCCGCGATCAGCGGCATCATCGGACAGTCTGCCGACGAATCAGAATT
This sequence comes from Lysobacterales bacterium, assembly GCA_038236135.1. Classification (GTDB taxonomy): domain Bacteria; phylum Pseudomonadota; class Gammaproteobacteria; order Xanthomonadales; family Rhodanobacteraceae; genus Dokdonella. The sequence goes on along the minus strand of JBBSTF010000045.1, from coordinate 22,814 downwards.
CCGCGATGCGGTGATCGTGTTCGAACAGTTCGCCGGTATCGAAACACCTGAAGCGGATCGCCAGCGCCGACTCGACTTGCAGGTTGGTCAGCTGTCGGCGCATCTTCGCGGCGATGATCGCGTAGAGCCATCGGAACGGCTGGCAACCTTGATGCGCAAATGGTTGCATTTGGGTGCGTTGCCGGGACGCCCCGATGCGCTCGACCAGCGTTTCGAGCGCGCCTATCTCGCCGCGTTGGATCGCACGCTTTCCGCATAGCGCGTCGATGCTTGTGACGAGCGGCTCGCGATGCCCCGCGGTCATGAAACTGTTTTCGTGCGATCCTCGGCAATCACCTCCGAGGATCGTTCCAATGATTCGAACCACGCTCGTCGCCGCTACCGCGGTCGCCATCCTCTTGTGCGCGTCTGCGAGCGCAGTCGCCGCGGATGCCCAGCCGAAACCGACAACGATGGCCGACGTGCTTGCGGCCTCGATGGACTCGGACTGGCGTGTGCCCGATCCGAACAACGTGGTCTATCTGAACCTGCCCAACGGTCGCGTGATTATCGAATTGGCACCCGCGTTCGCGCCACTGCACGTCGACAACATTCGCAAACTGATCCATCAAAAGTATTTCGACGGACTCGCGATCGTTCGCGTACAGGATGGCTTCGTAACCCAATGGGGCGATCCTGATGCCGGCGAAGCGAATGCGCGTTCGCTCGGCGACGCAAAGAAAGCCCTGCCACCAGAGTTCACCCGGCCCAGCACTGATCTGCCTTTCACTGTACTTCCAGATGGCGACGTCTTCGCGCCGCAGGTTGGACATTCCAATGGATTTCCAGTGGCGCGTGATCCGGCCAGCGGCGAAGTCTGGATGGCGCATTGCTACGGCGTGCTTGGCGTCGGGCGCGATACAGCTCCGGAATCAGGTTCTGGTGCCGAACTTTATGTGGTGATCGGCCACGGGCCACGCCAACTCGATCGCAATATCGCGACGGTCGGACGCGTCCTGCGCGGCATGGAATGGTTGACCGCATTCCCGCGTGGAACCGGTCCGCTTGGTTTCTACGAGAAGCCTGCGCAACGCACGACGATCACCAGCGTGCGACTCGCCTCCGATGTGCCCTCTGCACAGCGCGTCCCATTGCAGGTGATGAAAACCGATACGCCGACGTTCACGGCGTTGATCGAATCACGCCGAAATCGACGTGACGACTGGTATCACGTGCCAGCGGGGAAGATCGACCTGTGCAATGTGCCGATTCCGGTGCGCGATGTGCCACAGACTATTGAGAAGAATTCGACGAAATAACTGAACACGTGAATCGATCCGCCGGCGAGCGTTTCAGTCACACGACATATTCGCTTTCGTTTCCGCTTAAGAAAAATTGACCGTTCCAACTGGAGAACTCCCATGATCGTGCGTCGCCTTTTCAGCATTCCGCTGGTCGTTGCCATGACATTCGTCCTCGGTGCCTGCGCACCCACACCACGCCCAGATGTCAGCCCGACGATGCCAATGGCGGGCAGCGAAACCGTCGTCGACAAGGCTGCGCAACTGGATGCGCTGTATGAGGAGTACTGGGAGGAATATCTCAAGATGAGTCCGGTCACGGCGACCTACATCGGAGACGAACGTTACAACGATCAACTGGTCGACAGCGATTCTGCGGAGAACCGCGCCAAGACCCACGAATTCAATCAGCGCTGGCTGGACCGCGTCAGCGCGATCGGCGACGGCGGACTGAGCGGCCAAGCCTTGCTCAGCTATCAGATTTTCATACGCGAACGCAGCGACGCGCTCGCCGGCGAACAGTTCCCGGCATGGATGCAACCGATCAACCAGATGTACACCTCGGCGAGCATGATCGTCCTGCTCGGATCCGGCGCTCAGGCACAACCTTTCAAGACCGTGCAGGACTACGAGAACTGGATCGCGCGTGCTTCGCGTGTGCCGATGGTATTTGACACCGAAATCGCCAACATGCGCGCAGGCATGGCCAAAGGAGTTGTGCGGCCACGAGTACTGATGGCGAAGGTAGTCCCGCAGCTCGACGCGATCATCACGGAAAAACCTGAGGACACCGCGTTCTGGGCACCAGTCAGCAAGATGCCGGCCGATTTTTCTGTGGCCGAAAGGAAACGTCTGACGCTGGCGTATCACAACCTGATCGCCGAGCGCCTGCTGCCGGCATATCGCAAGCTTCGTGACTTCATTCGCGACGATTACCTGCCCAAATCGCGTACCAGCGTCGGCATCGACAAGTTGCCCAACGGCGTCGCCTGGTATGCCTACAGCGCGCGCATCGGCACCACGACCGACCTCACTCCCGCCCAGATTCACCAGATTGGCCTGGATGAAGTCGCGCGCATCCACGGCGAAATCGAAAAGGTGATGGCGCAAGTTGGCTTCAAAGGGTCGATGACCCAGTTCTTCGCGTTTATGCAGAAGGACAAGCGCTTCGAATTCAAGAACGAAGAGGCTCTGCTGGCCGATTACCGAAAGCTCGAAGCGATCATCGAAGCCCATATACCGGAACAGTTCTCACTGGTCCCGAAATCGAAGTTCGAAATACGCGCGGTCGAGCCCTTCCGCGCAGAAAGTGCGGCAGGTGGGGAGTACCAGAGCCCAAGCGCTGATGGCAGCCGTCCCGGCATTTTCTATGTGAACACTTTCGACTTGCCGACGCGCAAGACCTGGGACGCGGAAGACCTGTTCCTGCACGAAGCAATTCCCGGCCATCACTTTCAGATTGCCCTGCAGCAGGAGTTGACCAACATTCCCAAGTTTCGTCGCTTCGGCGGCAACAATGCCTTCGTCGAAGGTTGGGCCTTGTACGCCGAAAGCCTCGGCAAGGATCTCGGCGTCTACAAGGATCCTTACTTGTATTTCGGCCGACTGCAGGGCGAACTGTGGCGCGCCGTGCGCCTCGTTGTAGATACCGGACTGCACAGCAAAGGCTGGACGCGTGATCAGGTGATCAAATACATGCACGACAATTCCTCCGTCAGCACGCCCGATGCGATTGCCGAAGCCGAGCGCTATATGGCTTGGCCTGGCCAAGCACTGGGCTACAAGATTGGCGAACTGACCATCCAGCGACTGCGGGCAAAGGCCGAATCCGAACTCGGCGCTGGATTCGACATTCGCGAGTTCCATGCACAAGTCATCAAGGATGGCGCACTTCCGCTCGGCATCCTCGAAGACAAGATCAACCGCTGGATTACGTCCAGAAAAGGTTGATTCTTTTACGTGTCAACGGCGCCGCTCAGCGGACGTTGGTGACGGTTGCGTGAGATCAGGTCAACAGCAACTCGGCAATGTCCTTGCCGATTGCTTGGGGCGTGTCTGTCGGCGCATAACGCTGAATAACTTCGCCATCGCGGCCGACCAGAAACTTGGTGAAGTTCCACTTGATCGCTTGGCTTCCCAGCAGACCGGGCTTTTCCTGCTTCAACCATTGCCACAGCGGATGCGCGTTGGCACCGTTGACGTCAACCTTGGCGAACATCGGAAAGGTCACGTCGTAACTGGTTGAACAGAAATTCCGGATTTCCGCTTCGTCGCCCGGCTCCTGGTGACCAAACTGGTCGCAAGGGAAACCGATCACAACCAAGCCTCGTTCACGGTACTCGCGCCATAGCGCTTCCAGTCCAACGTATTGCGGCGTGAACCCACATTTCGATGCGACATTGACGATCAACGCCAAATGCCCACTCCACTCCGACAACGCGCGTTGCTGGCCATCAATATCGTTGGCGGTGAATTGGCTGATGTTGGTCATGTTGCGCTCCGTAGTCGATGAGTCGCGATCATAGCGGCTGGTGAAAGGTGACCGGTCCGGCTCAGCGGTCACGCCATGCCATGACCAACATTGATACCCAGCCGATAATCAAGGCGACACCGCCAAACGGCGTGACTATCCCGAAGGCGCGCGGTGCGCCGAGCGCCAGAGCGTAGAGGCTGCCGCAGAACAGCAGCATGCCGACGCAGAAGGCGGTTGCCACGATCGTTAAAGGCTTCCCGTCGGGCCTGCCCGAGGACGCCAACTGCCGTATCCAGAGCGACACGCCAAACAATGCCAAGGCATGCCAGAACTGGTAGTCGACGGCGGTGCGCCACGTGGCCAATTGTTCTGCGCTGAGCTGCTCGCGCAACGCGTGCGCAGCGAACGCACCGAGCGCTACCGCCAGCATGCCGGCAATCGACGCGACGATTGCCGCTGCGCGCGAACTCACTTTTTATTCGACTTGACGGAATTGGCAGGCATGACTTTCGCGGCAGCCGCTGGCTGCAACAGGTCGTCCATGCCCTTGTTGATGTTGTCGAATTTGTAGGCAGGCAAGGTGAAGGTCCAGCCATCGAATGCGGCGTTCAATCGGTCGACTTCGTCCTGAATCGCAGCCAGCTTGTCGGTGCGATCCTTGGAAGGATCGGCCGAGGCGATTGGCGAGGCTGACGCCTCTTCTGTTGAGGCCGCTTGCGCGGATGCAGCATCAGTGATGATTGCAGCGGCGGCGGGATGTGCCACGTCTTGGCCGACTTGTTTCATGCCCTGCCAATCGCTCGTGGTCGCCTCGTCGATGGTGGCCTTGAACTGAGCGTAGTGCTTGTCGTCAATCGTCCAAGCCGTCGCATCGACCCGAATCCCGTTTGCAGTCAGGTACCGCGCCTTGATCGCATCCTGGGGTGCCGGTATCTGCGCGGCTGCGGTCACGTCATCCACTCGCAGGCCAGCCAGCGCTGCAGCGAGACCGTTGGCGGCAAACTCGGAACTCGGCTTGCGGCCGCTGGGAATATTATCGATCACGAAGTTGCCGTCGCTGCCAGTGGGCTTGCTGACGCGCAACGTCTTGCCGTCTTTCTCGATGACCACTTCACGTATGCGGCTGGACGGGATATCCGTGATTTCCTTGGCGATCCAGTCCGATGCGTTGCGATCCACGGTCAGGGTTCCGGCGATCAACCAGCTCTGCTCGTCGCCCATGCGGCGCGCGAACGTACCCCCGCCACCGCCGCCGTTGACGTTCCCGATAATCACGGCGAACTTTTTTGGCATGCCATCCAACGCGACTAAAACGCCGCCAGCAGTTGGCGCAGTCACATCTTCGACGCCGAGCCTGGAGTAAAGATCAGGATTCTTCGTCTTGGCTTCGATGGTCTTTGCATCCGACAGCTTCAGCACAAGCTCGCGCAATTTGGCCGCGTCAGCCGGATAGTTGCTGCGGTTGGCGAGCAGCCAGCCTTTGTCGCCCCGCTTGAACGTGGCGATTTCCTTCTGTCCGGCAGTGCTCAATTTGATTGCACTGACCTCATTCAGATGCCCAGCCAATTGCGGCAGAAGCAAGTCGGCGCTTGATGTCACGTCGCTGTTCGCTTGCTGGCTGCGATGTATGGACACGGCTGCGATCAAGGCGATGAGGGTGACGATGGCGACGCCAGCCAGGGATCTACGTTTCACGTCTCAATCCTCACAGAATGCCGCGACGCGGATGGCTGCGACGACGCCGACGCAGCATCGCAAAACCCAGCGCAATGAGAGTAACGATGACAGGCACAACGATGATGTTCATCACCTTCAATCGCGTGCCAAGTCCATCGATGCGTTCGTCGAGCTGACGCCGTACCCCGCGCAGATCCTTGCGGATTTCCAGCTTGCGCGCGGTGAATTTGTCGATCTCAACTTTTTGTTCTGGCGACAGGAACTGGGACTGATCGCCGCTTTTCGCACCTTGCAGATCGGTCAGCTTGCGCTCGGTATCGGTCAGTTCCTTCTGCAAGGTCTGCTCGGTCTGACGGAAGCGCTCATCAGCATCGTTGCGGATTTCCTCGACGCGAGTGAATGGCCGTTGTGACGTAGCACGGCCGCGAATCGAAATGAGATCGCCCGACCCACCAAGATTGTCGACCAGGTTGACCACAAAGTCGCCGTTGTTGGCCGTCGCGTTCAAAACGCGCTGGCCGAAGAATTCCTGCACCTGCGCCCACAAGCGGTCGGTAAGAATATCGACATCACCGACCAGGATGATTTGTGCGTCTTCGGCCGATTCGGAGAGATGGCCCGCATCGCTACGCTGGGGAAATGCCGTTGTGAGCTTTCCGGTCAGGCGCGCGGCGAGCACGTAAGGGCCACTGGCTTTGAAATCCTTTAGCAGTGCTGCCGGATCGCCAAAAAGAAGCGCTGGATCAGCACTTGCGGTAGATGCATCGGTCGTAGATTGCAGCAAGGGCGTCAGCGTGGTCTTCGCATCTTTCGCCAGTCCGAAGTAGCCGGTGCTCGACATCCTGATCGTCGACAGTCCCGCCGTCACGACATCGTCCGTGCTCATGTCGTCAGCAGTCAGGCCGAGAATCGCCGGGTGGCGGACGGGCGGTTGCGTCGGCCCACGGCTGATGGTCAGCGCCCGCTGGCGGTCGAGCACCATCTTGTCGGCTGAAAATTCCACACCCCAAGCCTTGAACAACGCCGGCAGATTCGATGAGTGATCAGCGGTCAACGCCGCCTCTGGATTGTTCGGATCGTCGCCGCTGCGATCGGCTTCGGCATTCGGATCGACAAACACCAGCAGATGGCCGCCGCGCAGCACGAACTGGTCAATCGCGTATTGAGCATCCCCACTCAACTGCTTGGGATGTATCAGCACCAGCATGCCGATTTCCTTGTCGATCGTCTTAACGCTGGCGGGCGTCAACATGCGCAGGTCGAACAGTTGTTCAAGTTGGCCGGTGATCGCCCACGATTGCGACATCTGGCGCGTGGCTGGGTCGAAACTGGCGCTGATGTCGATACCGCTGATGACGCCGACGATGGGCTTGTGCGCCTCGGTCAACTCGTGGATCAACTTGGCAACGTCGTACTCCAGAAACGCTTCCTTGTCGGGCTGGAAGAACGGGATGATGGTCTTGCCGTTGGTCGAATTGGTACCAGCGAGCCCAAAGAAGATGTTGTCACCACCGGCGTTGGAAGGAACCGGCGTGAGTCCGTATGCCGAAGCGCGATCCTCGTCTTCCGAGAACGGCAATGGGTCGATCACTTCAAGGTGAATCTTGCCATTGGCGCGTGCCGACATTTCCTGGAGCATCTCGCGAACCCGCGTTGCGTAAGTGCGGAGCTGCGGCGCACTGCGGGTCGCTTCGTCGGAATAAAACAGGTAAAGATTGACTGGTTCGTCAATGGAGGCGAGCACCTTTTTCGTACCTTCGGACAAGGTGTAGAGGTGGTTCTCGGTGAGATCCATGCGGGCACCGCGGAACAGCGTATTGACCACAATCAGCACGGCGACGAAAAGCACGGCGATCACGATCAAGGCGCCACCGGAAAGTGTCTTGCGGGTATTGAATGCCATGGTCAGTCCGCCTTCTTGAGTTCGATCACCAGCACGCTGGCGTACAGCCAGAAGCCGATCATCAACAGGAAGTAGAGCAAGTCGCGAAGATCAATAACGCCCTTGCTGATTGATGCGAAGTGGCTGAGGAAACTCAAACCCGCGACTGCGTCGACAACACCCTGCGGCAGTACCGTCGATACCGCGTTGAGCACCAACGGATAGCCCGCCAGTAGGAACAGGAAACAGACCACCACCGTCAGGATGAAGGCAATAACCTGGTTGCGCGTTGCCGCCGACAGGCACGAGCCGATCGCGAGAAAAGCACCGGCCATCAGCATCGAACCAAGGTAACTGGCGATGATGACGCCGTTATCTGGATCACCCAGATAGTTGACGGTGATCCAGATCGGGAACGTCAGCAGCAGGGCAATACCGACGAACGTCCATGCTGCGAGGAACTTCGCCAGCACCGCCTGCCACAGCGTCACCGGCAAGGTCAGCAGCAATTCGATGGTGCCGCTTTTGCGTTCTTCTGCCCAAAGCCGCATTGACACGGCCGGTACCAGGAACAGGTACAGCCACGGGTGGAAATTGAAGAACGATTGCAGGTCGGCTTGGCCGCGCTCGAAGAATTCGCCGAGATAAAACGTGAAAGCGCCAGCCAAGATCAGGAAAATCACGATGAAAACATAGGCAACCGGCGTCGCGAAATAGCTGCGCAGCTCGCGCTTGAACAATGTGCCGACGGCGCTCATGCCCTGCCCTCCACGATGGCGGGATGGGTGATGGCTCGGAACACTTCATCGAGGCGTCCTGCTTCCAACGCGAGTTCGTGGACAGTCACGTTGTGGACCTTCAGGGCATCGCTGACCGCGACAAAAATATCGCGACCGGGTTTCGGGAATGCGGTGATGCGACCATCCTGCGGATCAATCTCGACGCTGGCCACATCAGCTACCTGCGCCAGCGCCGCCTGCGCGTGGCTCGGCTGCAAGGTCGATAGTGACACCGCGCCGTGATATCGCGAGCGAGCTTCCAGTTCGGTCGGTGTCGCATCGGCCAACACCTTGCCGCCGGCGATCACGATGGCACGCGTGCATACCGCGTGGACTTCTTCAAGAATGTGGGTGGACACGATGATGGTCTTGTCGCGCGCCATCGCATTGATCAGCGCACGAACTTCGTGCTTCTGGTTCGGATCGAGGCCGTCAGTCGGTTCATCGAGCACCAGCACCTGCGGATCGTGAAGGATTGCCTGTGCAATCCCGACGCGGCGCTTGAAGCCTTTCGACAAGGTATCGATGGGTTGCTCGATGACGCCATCCAGATGCAAACGCTCGCCGACTTCTCGCAGACGCTTGGCGCGCTCCGCGCCTTTCAGGCCGCGTATGTCGGCGATGAAGCCGAGATATTCCAACACCGTCATTTCGCCCCAAGCGGGTGCGCCTTCGGGCAGGTAGCCCATCACGCGACGCGCCTTCATCGGTTCCTTCTCGACATCGAAGCCACAGACGGTGGCTGTGCCGGCGCTGGGCGTGAGAAAGCCGGCGATCATCTTCATCGTGGTCGACTTGCCGGCGCCGTTCGGGCCGAGAAAGCCGAGAACCTGGCCGGGCTCGACAGTGAAACTGATGGCGTCCACGGCGACGAGATCACCGTAGTGTTTGGAAAGATTGCTTGTCTGGATCATCGCTGTCTCGCTGAACTGTGCCGGCCTTGAATCCCCGTCGCCGGTGCGGAAACCGACAGGTCAATTACAACAGGATCGACGGAAAGTTCCCACGCGCGAAGCGAATCAGGTGCAAGCGTTGGACTACGCCATCGCCAGTCGGTGTTTATCAACATGGGTTTAATCGACATTGTGCGGTTATCAACGATCACCCGCCCGGCGAAATTCGTGCTGTAGAGAATCAGCTTGCGACCGATACTCTCGGCGAGAACAAAGCGCAGCTCGCCGGCAGCTCAAGCATGAATCGAGGATGCTCGCACCCACGGCGGTCTCCGCACACGGCCAGCCAGGGCGCTACCATGGATCGACAGCCATGCCGACCGGCATCGCCACGAATCAGAACGGGACTATCAACATGGCAAGCGAGACAGCGAAAAAAAGCTTCCCATGGAAGTGGGTAATTTTCGTGGCGGTCGTCATCGCCATCACGGTTGCGTGGTTTTTGTTGCCGGTGGACGAGTGGGTCAAACAGCTGAGAACCTGGGTTGATGGACTGGGCGCCTGGGGTTACGTCATCTACGGCCTGATTTACATCGTCGGGACCATCGCGCTTGCACCGGGCGCGCCGTTGACCATCGCGGCAGGCCTGATCTTTGGTGGCTGGGGCATTCCGCTGGTCATCGTGTCGGCGACCATCGGCGCATGTCTCGCCTTCCTGATCGCGCGACATCTCGCCCGTGATCGGGTCAAGAAAGCCATCGACAGCCGCCCCAAGTTCAAGGCAGTCAGCGATGTGGTCGGCGAGGACGGCTGGAAGATCGTCGGCCTGATGCGCCTGAGTCCGGCGGTGCCCTTCAACCTGCAGAACTACTTCTTCGGCGTCACTGAGGTGAAGTTCTGGCACTACGCACTGGCGACGTTTTTCGGAATTATGCCCGGCAGCGCGCTATACACGTACTTTGGTGTGATCGGTGGGGAAGCTGGTGGCGGATCGAGCGGTACGCTGAAGTGGGTTTTCCTTGGCGCCGGACTGATCGCGACCATCATCGTGACGGTGTTTGTGTCAAAGAAGGCGAATGAGAAACTCAAGCAGCAAGGCGTTAGCGACGAGAGCAAATCGGAGTCGAACAAGAAGGCGTCAACCGCTGACAAGCAAAAGTAGCCGCGCTGCGTCGCTTGCTGGTGCGGCCCATCAAAAACCTGCTCGAGCGCGGCGTCGCCAGGCGCTACGGCGAGCTGTAGAGGAAGGACGTGCAATTGCGCAACACGCGCTATTTCACCTCACAGAGCCGCGTCGATGGCAGCGATACCGACGGGCGATGGGGAGGAGTCCAAATCGAACGTCGGTCGTCAACAAATCGTCGAAGAATTACACGGCACGGACAGCATGGGTTGGCCAGACTCACTGGTTTTTAATACCCATTCTTATGACAGCGACGGCACAATCGTTTAGATCGTCACCGACGTTTGCTTTGGCGATGCACCCTGCCACGACTTCAGCTTGCGCCTTGTCGCGTGCGGAGGCTGCGTCGAGCATAAAAGGTAGCGATCGCTTTACCGCGGCTACCTGTGCCGCAGAAAGTTTTTCAAAAACGGACAAGAGCGCTTGCGTCGAGCCCACAAATCGTAACCTGGCCAACCCAGGCATCGACTCTTCCGAGCGAAGATTTCCTTGTGGCAACACAACGACCATGTCGCTTGCACTCAACCACTCAAGGTATGCACGCCCAGGGCTCGGCAGTGGATATTCCGGAGAATTTGTTACATAGAGCAGCATAATCGCGCCGCCACCAATGAAAGCAGCGATCGAACAGACAAGGGTTATCAGGAAGGTGCGCATGCTGGTGTTACTCCAAGAACAGTCGCGCGACTTCTAGTCGCCTTCCTTCCAGAATTCAAGTGCGCAGAGCACAGAAGTCAGCCGGGATGTCGTAGACCCGACCAGGTCGCACGGGGCGAAAGCACGGCAGGTCAAAAAAGTTGCTGGTATGTCCAGCCGAATGCCAACCCGGTATCCCTGCAAGCGGCAGTGGGCGGAGCTGTTGCGGGTCGGTAAGCAAGTCGCTGCTGCGAATGGCAGCGGCGATCCGCGATTCCTTCTCCGGCCATCCCGCGATCACGCCAAGTTCGTCGCTACGTTCTGCGATTTCACCAGCGTCGACGCGAACGGCGATGCATCGTCCCATCGGCAACAGATCGCGTTGCGCCGTGTGTTCAAGCAATGCATGGCCGAAGACGGTGACAGCGATGCGCGTTCCCCAAGCATCGCCGTGCCGGCGGAACAAGCCTTCCCATTCGTGGTTGTTCCAACACGCGAGCGCTTCGTCGTCGGCCATCCAGACGATGGCGCCCGCTTCGTCGAAGTGAGTCATCGCGTACTGACCGCGACTCCGCGTCTTCGTACCCATTGTCGAGATGTCGATGCACTGCCGCCGGTTGAGTGCCCATTTCAGTTGCGGATGGCGTAGCCAGACCAGTGCGTTGAAGAAATCGTGCGCATCGCCTTCGCGTGTCGCCAGCGCGCCGGCCGCGATGCGTTGCTCATAGTGCAAACCATCGGCGAGCAATCGGGGCGTTTGCCCGACGAACTGCGGTCGCGCGATTCCATCGTTCGTTTCAGCACGCTCGCGCCAAGTGTTTAGTACGTCAAATGACACCGGTCCATCGGCGAGCGAATCGGTGTACTCGCGCCACGCCGTCAATGGCGGATCGGACAGTCGAGATTGCATCAGCGATGTTCGTTTTTCGGGCATCGCGGGCTGCCTGTCGGAAAATTCTTGTCTTCGCAGCGTAACGCACACGTCATCCCTGCGTCATTGCCCAAGCCTACCTTGCCAGTACCCGCTGATGGCCTACCGCGTAATGAAACTACTGTCCGAGCACATCGATGAATCGCCTTGAATCACTGCTGGTCGCCTGCTTGGTTGGGGTTGCGTCCATAGGCGGGACTGCCAACCTGCATGCGCACGGCACAACTACCGTGCACGTAATTGGTGCGGACAAGGTGCCCTCCGCGCTCGCCGTGAGGAACAGGCTGGCCGAGCCACCCCAAGGAACGCAGGAGTTGAAGTTCCAGGACATGTTCCGGATGCCGGTTGGCCCCAATGGAATCGAGTCCAGCGAACGCTTGTCGAGCCTGGATGGCCAACGCGTACGCATGGTCGGCTTCATGGTGCGAAGCTCGCAGCCGCGCTCGTCCGCTTTCATCCTGGCGCCGATGCCCGTTGAAATCAGCGATGAAGATGAAGCGGAAGCCGACGACATTCCATTCAGCGCTGTGCTGGTGAAGCTGCCCGCGCCATTCGCACAGCCTATCCCCAATCTGGACGGCTTGATGCAGGTGAGTGGTGTTTTGCGCGTCGTCAACATTGTAGACGCGGACAGCTCGCGCAGCTTCGCGGTTTCCATCGAGCTTGATCGTGGTCCCGCCAAGGCGCTCGCCAAAGCAAGCCGGCAGGTTGCGCTGGCCGATGAGAAATCTCGCGAACGTACCCGTTAAAGCCGACTTCGGTCTGATGCCGGCGCGCGCGACAACGCGTGGCCACATCAAGATCGCAGTCCGCAGTTTTTCCGTTGCCGTCGCAGTTCGTCGTTCAATCCAGGAGCCATCCATGTCCCCGCATATTCCTTTCCGGCGCAGCCTCATCGTCGCTGCCTTGATTTCAGTCACCTCCGGCAGTGCGTTCGCTGCTTCCATTTCGCGCATTGCGCCAGCCAGCGAATTGTTCAGCAGTGGCAGCAGCAGCGGTCCGGTGATCGCAAGATTTCTTCCAGGCCAGCGTTTTGACCTGCAAGCCACGATCCAGCCTGATCCCGGCATGACGATCACCTATTTTGATTTCCTCGTTGACGGAAACTCTACCCTCAATGCAGTCACCATCCCGGGTAGCGGCACCTACGACCCGCGGCCGTTGCTCACCAGCTTGGTCACTGAAACTGGCGCACCGGCAACGTGCATCGATGCGACGACAGGCAAGACGCGCGGCGCTTCCGGTTGCAAACTGGTCGCCGGCCTCGCAGGCAACACCGCAGTGGTCTCGCGCCGCGCCTACAACGATTCGCGAGCCGGCGTGCACAGCATGAAAGTGGTTGCCATACAAAGCGACGGCAAGCGTATCGAAGCTACCGGCAACTTCGAGATTGTCGGCGTCCAGAACAACGGACAGCTCGCGAAAAATATCGTGATTTTCCTCGGTGACGGCATGGGTGCCACGCATCGCACAGCGGGTCGCATGATGGCCAGGGGCTACGCGCAGGGTAAATCCAGAGGCTTGCTCGCCATGGACACGTTCCCTCAGACCGGCATGGTGATGACAGCGTCGCTTAACTCGATCGTCACCGACTCAGCGCCGGGTATGCAGAACTATGTCACCGGCAACAAGTCGAACAACAATGAGGAAGGTGTCTATCCCGACGACACGTTGGATGCGTTCGACAACCCACGCGTTGAATATCTTTCCTCGTACTTGCACACCTTGCAGGGCAAGTCGCTGGGCGTTGTCACGACAGCTGACGTATTCGACGCCACGCCGGCATCAATGGCCGTGCACACCTCGTCTCGCGGCAACGGCACCGGCATCGTCGACCAGTTTTTCGATGATCGTGGCCGCACGGGCCTTACCGTGCTGCTAGGCGGTGGCCGCAAGTGGTTCCTGCCCAACACGTCCAATAGCACCAATCCGCAAGCACCGAATGGTTCGCAGCGCCGCTCTTCTAACGATTACGTGCTGGCCGACGACATCGTCAACGGCTGGGGCAGCGCACGCGGTGCGCTCGACCCGGGTCGAGACCTGATCGCCGAGTTCGTGGCGGATGGTTTCAAATACGCGCCGGACCGCACGGCAATGATGCAGGCGTTGCAAGGCGGCGCGCCGCACAAATTGCTTGGTCTGTTTTCCTATTCCAACATGAATGTCGCTTACGACAAGATCAATGCGCGTCGTGGCAACCGCCTGGTGGTTGACGCCTATGGCTTTCCCGACCAGCCGATGCTGGATGAAATGACGGATGCGGCGCTGAAGGTGTTGTCGAAGAATCCGAACGGCTTCGTCGTGATGATCGAAGCTGCGTCGATCGACAAGCAGGCGCACAACATGGATTCGGATCGCTGGCCGCTGGAAGTGCTGGAGCTGGATCGTTCCGTCGCGGTTGCCAAAGCGTTTGCCGTGCAGAATCCCGACACGCTTGTTTTGGTCACCGCAGATCATGAATGTGGCGGAGTGGCGATCATCGGATCGTCCCTACTCACCGCATCGGCTCTGGGCACAAACCCGGCGGTCGGCAAGGCAGCGGTTGGTGTCTACGAACAAGCGAAATTTCCGAGATACACGATCGCCGCCGACGGCTATCCGATGACCACCAACATCGACAACAAGATGCTGATCGGATACGGCGCGAACGCCGACCGTTACGAGACTTGGTTGCCGAGTGTCTTCCCGGTCACCGATTCGCAGCAGCCCTTCGCGGTCGCTGGCTCGCCGCCAAACGCCAGCGTCCGCAACGAAAGCATCGGCGCTTTCATTGGCGGACAAGTTGCAGGCAGTTCGGCAGTCCATACCGGAGGTGATATTCCCTTGTCCGCGTTCGGACGCGGAGCCAGCCTGTTTGGCGGCACATACGACAACACGGATGTGTTCTTCAAGATTGGGCAGGCGGCGGTGGGCGGCGCCCAGTAACCCATTGGCCAACGGGTTTTTCAAGAAGGCCTCCTCAATGGAGGCCTTTTGGTTTCATTCCTGCGAGCGCGACGCCGGAACGCGTAGACCCTCGCTCTCCGCCTTAGCCGGACCAGTTCACGCGTAGCCGCTACAATGGCGGACTACGTGGCCCGCATCGCGGTGCCCGTGATCGCCTGCTGGCAGTCGCCGGAGCCAAGGCTTCGAAGACCACGCGCCCGTTGCGCCGCCGCAAGGCTGCAAGGCCCGCCGCGCCCGCTTTCGAGCGAAACCATGGCGGCAAAGCTGCATACACGGAAATTAAACGAGACCCGTACCATGAAAGACTCATTCGCCACCCGCGACATCCTCGAAGTCAACGGCCGCCAATATCACTACGCCAGCCTCGCCAAGTTGGGACAGCGTTTCGATATAAAGCAGTTGCCGTATGCGATGAAGATTTTGCTGGAGAACCTGCTGCGCAACGAAGACGACATGAGCGTCAGCGCGGCTGAGATCGAAGCCGTCGCGACTTGGGACGCGAAAAAGGAATCGGATACCGAGATCGCCTTCATGCCGGCGCGGGTGATTTTGCAGGACTTCACTGGCGTTCCCTGCGTTGTCGACCTCGCCGCGATGCGCGATGCGATGGAGACACTCGGCGGCGACCCCAACAAGATCAATCCGTTGGTTCCGGTTGAGCTGGTCATCGACCACTCCGTGCAGGTCGATGTTTACGGGACGCCGCAGGCGCTGGAGAAGAACGTCGAGATCGAATTCGAGCGCAATCAGGAACGCTATGCCTTCCTGCGCTGGGGACAAAAAGCCTTCGAGAATTTCAAGGTGGTGCCGCCACGAACCGGCATCGTCCATCAGGTGAATCTGGAGCATCTCGCCCGCGTCGTTTTCACCAGCGAAGTCAAGGGTGAAACGTGGGCCTACCCGGACACCGTTTTCGGTACCGATTCGCACACCACGATGATCAACGGCCTTGGCGTGCTGGGTTGGGGCGTCGGCGGCATCGAAGCGGAAGCGGCGATGCTTGGCCAGGCTGCGTCGATGTTGATTCCGCAGGTCGTCGGTTTCGATTTGACCGGAAAGCTCAAGGAAGGCGTGACCGCGACCGACTTGGTGTTGACCGTCACGCAAATGCTGCGCAAGCACGGCGTGGTCGGCAAGTTCGTCGAGTTTTACGGCGATGGCCTGCAATACCTGTCGCTGGCCGATCGCGCGACCATCGCCAACATGTCACCGGAATATGGCGCCACGTGCGGCATCTTTCCGGTCGACAAAGAGGCGCTAAATTACCTGCGCCTGTCCGGGCGCAGCGACGAGTCGATCGCCTTGGTTGAAGCCTACGCCAAGGCACAGGGACTTTGGCATGAGCCGGGTCAGGCCAAGGCGATATATTCGTCTACCCTGGGTTTGGATATGACCGAGGTCGAGCCTTCTCTGGCAGGTCCAAAGCGTCCGCAGGATCGCGTGCTGCTTTCCGACATGAAGAAGAATTTCCAGGACAACGTCGGCGCGATGACGTGCAACCGTGCGTCTGGCAACAAGCCAGAGGTGGTCGAGTTCAAGGAAGAAGGTGGCGGCCAGCATCAGGCTGATCACCTCGCTGCGAAACCTATTTCAAAAATCACGATCAACGAGAAGGATTGGGAACTGAAGGATGGCTCGGTCGTGATCGCAGCGATCACGTCGTGCACCAACACGTCAAACCCGGCCGTGATGATTGGCGCGGGTTTGCTTGCGCGAAACGCGGCGGCAAAGGGTTTGAATTCGGCGCCGTGGGTGAAGACTTCACTCGGCCCAGGCTCGCTGGTGGTCACCGACTACCTCAAGAAAGCCGGCCTGCTCGATGAGCTGGAAAAGCTCGGCTTCTATCTGGTCGGTTATGGCTGCACCAGCTGCATCGGCAACTCTGGACCGCTGCTTGATGCGGTGTCGAAGGGCATCACCCAGAACGACCTCGCCGTTGCCGCCGTGCTTTCCGGCAACCGCAACTTCGAAGGCCGCATCCACGCCGAAGTGAAGATGAATTATCTCGCCTCGCCACCGCTGGTCGTCGCCTACGCGATCGCCGGCACCATCGACATCGATCTGGTCAATGATCCGATCGGCAAGGGCAGCGATGGCAATGACGTTTTTCTTCGCGACATCTGGCCGAGCAACAAGGAAATCAGCGACACGATCGCCAGCACGATCAACCCGGCCATGTTCGAGAAGAACTACGCCGACGTGTTCAAGGGCGACAGCCGCTGGAACCAGATCGCATCACCGGACGGCAGCCAGTACGAGTGGGACGATTCAAGCTACATCAAGAATCCACCCTATTTCGACGGCATCACCATGGACGTGGGCGCAATCGACGACATCAAGGGAGCGCATGCGCTCGGCGTGTTCGGCGATTCAATTACCACGGATCATATTTCGCCCGCTGGTTCGATCAAAAAAGATTCGCCAGCCGGTCGCTATCTGATCGAGCACGGCGTGCAGGCCAAGGATTTCAATTCCTACGGTTCGCGTCGCGGCAACGACGATGTGATGGTACGCGGCACGTTTGCCAACATCCGCATCAAGAACAAGATGCTCGACAATGTCGAAGGTGGATTCACGTTGCACGTACCAAGCGGCGAGCAGATGTCGATCTATGAAGCCGCTCTGCTCTACAAGGAAAAAAAGACCCCACTGGTGGTGCTGGCCGGCAAGGAATACGGCACCGGTTCGTCACGCGACTGGGCCGCAAAGGGAACCTTGCTGCTGGGCGTCAAGGCAGTGATCGCGGAGAGTTTCGAACGTATCCATCGCTCCAACCTGGTCGGCATGGGCGTGCTGCCGCTGCAATTCGCTGAGGGCGAAAACGCGGGAACACTGGGTCTGACCGGCATGGAGACTTTCGACATCCTCGGCCTGGAAGATGGCAAGTCGAACAAGGCACGGGTGATCGCCACACGCGACGATGGCAAACGGATCGAGTTCGCGGTTCGCGTGCTGCTCGCGACGCCGAAAGAAATCGAGTTCTTCCGCAATGGCGGCGTGCTGCCGTACGTGCTGCGCCAGCTGGCTGCGGGTTCGGATGCGTGATTCAACTGCGCGGCGACTTTGTGTCGTCGCGCATTGACTCAATTCAAAGGCTGCGCTCCCAACTCGCCTGGACCAATTTCCAGTCGCCCTCATCCTTGCGCCAACCGGTGGTCACCGTATAAACCGAGCCGCGTTCCGGCAGCCAACCCCCCGAGCTGCCGGTCAGTGTCGAGGTCAGCGTGATCGTCGCGCGGTCGCCTTCCACGTGCAGGTCGCGAACCACGGTGGTTATGCCAATCCGCTCGTTGCGCAACACTTGCAGTCGCAGCATGTCGTGCACTTTGCGGCGATCCATGTCCGCGTCAGGCGCAGTGAAATCGTCGGCGACGTGTTCCATGAAGTTCGACGGTTTGCGATCTTCGATGGCTTGCTGCATGGTCGCCAGCGCATCACGCAGTTGCTGTTCGTCGGAGCTGCGCGAACAGGCATTCAACTGCACAGTCGCGACAATCAGGAAAATCGCGCTGCATGCAGCGCCTCCGAGACTACCGAGCGAATGAAACATCGACGTATGCCTTTTCGAACCAATCCGAACCTTAGCGGCATCCGGACACCACGTCGATGAAGCCGGGAACGCCATTGCCCGAGCCGGTCGGCCCGCATCCGCGCAATCGTCATCAGGGCCGCTACAATCTGCCCGCTCTCATTCGCGCCCTGCCCGAATTAGCCCAATATGTCGTGCAGCGCCGCGGCGACAGCACGATTGATTTTTCCGATCAGCGTGCGGTGCTTACACTCAATCGCGCTCTGCTGGCGCAGTGGTATGGCATCCGGCGCTGGGAATTGCCTGCAGCGGCGCTATGCCCAGGCGTGCCTGGTCGTGCCGACTTGATCCATTACCTCGCGGACTTGCTAGCGGAAGATCACGACGGCAAACCTCCGCGTGGAAAGTCTGTGCGCGTCCTCGACATCGGCGTGGGTGCCAGCGTGATCTATCCGCTCATTGGCCAGGCCGAGTACGGTTGGAGCTTTGTAGGCACCGATGTGTCCGCGCAGGCGCTGGAGTCCGCAACGCGAATTCTCGCCGCCAACCAAAATGCTGCCGCAGCCATTGAACTGCGCCGCCAGATTGATCCGCTACACATTTTCGAGGGCATCATCGCTGTGGATGAGCGTTTCGATCTTTCGATATGCAATCCACCGTTTCATGTCTCGGCCAAGGCGGTCAAACAAGCCAGCCTCGCCAAGTGGCGCAAGCTGGGCGAAGCCGATCGCGACGGCGCACGCGGCTCGAACTTCGGCGGCATCGCAGCGGAACTGCATTGCAACGGCGGCGAACTCGGTTTCATCGGCCGAATGATCACAGAGAGCGCCCAGCGCAAGGACAGCGTGCGCTGGTACTCCACGTTGGTTTCGCAGGCATCGCACTTGGCAGCTTTGCGCAAAGCGTTGCAAGCAGTCGCGGCGGTCGACGTACGTCAGATCGACATGGGCCAAGGTCAGAAACAAAGCAGAGTGCTGGCGTGGACGTTCACGAAGAAGTAGACCGCAGAAACACTTCCAACATTCCAGCTACATCAGTGCAAAGTCGTCCGCATCCATCCATGCCGGGAAGCGCTGGCGATGGGCCGCCAACAAATTCGCATCGAGGGTGACTGTGACCACTTGTTCCTGCGCACCAAGTTCGACCAACGGTTCGCCGACGAAGTCGATGGCGGCGCTATCGCCGGCGTACGGGATGTCGTTGCCATCAGTGCCGACACGATTGACGCCAACGACGTAGCTAAGATTTTCGATGGCGCGAGCGCGCAGCAAAGTGCGCCAGGGTTGCCGACGCGCGGCTGGCCAGTTGGCGACGAAAATGGACAGGTCGTATTCGAATCGATCCGATTCCCGGTCATAGCGATTGCGCAGCCAGACCGGAAAACGCAGGTCGTAACAAACCTGCGGCAGGATGCGCCAGCCATTCAATTCCACCAGCAAGCGGTCCTTGCCGCCGGAGTAGCGCTCGTGTTCATTGGCCATGCGGAATAGATGGCGCTTGTCGTAGATTTCGTAGCTGCCGTCCGGACGCATCCAGACCATGCGATTGACGCACTTGTCGCCATGGCGAATCACCAGGCTGCCGGTTATGACGCAATCGACCTCGCTGGCGAATTGCGCTAACCACCTCATGCCCTCGCCATCCATCGCTTCGGCGTTGTGCAGGGTTTCGTTGGTGAAGCCGCTGAGGAAAGTTTCAGGCAAAACGACCAGATCGGTTTCGCCCTTTAAAGGCCGCACCAGCGCGCCGTAATAATCGCGATTGCCCGCCGCATCGTGCCAGCGGGTAGCGGCTTGTACCATCGAGACGCGCAGAGGTGCAGGAGTCGTCACAGCTTGCAAAGCCGTTCGGCGGCCTGTTCCAGAACGCTGTCACTCTTGGCGAAACAGAAACGAACCAGGCGCTGGCCGGCCGGCGGTGAATCGTAGAATGCCGACAGTGGAATCGCCGCCACGCCACCTTCGCGAACGAGCCAACGACAAAACTCCATGTCGTCCATATCCGGCTGGATCGCGCTGTAATCGGCGAGCTGGAAGTAGGCCCCATCAACCGGGCGCAACGTGAATCGCGAGGGCGCCAGTAACTGCTGGAAGCGATCACGTCGCTTTTGGTAGAAGGCTGGCAACTCAAGATGGTGCGAGGGCTCGTTCGCCATCACATCGGCCAATGCGTACTGCGCTGGCGTGAAGGTAGAAAACGTAAGGTATTGATGCACCTTTCGAAATTCGGCCGACAGGGCGGCAGGAGCCACGCAGTAACCGACCTTCCATCCCGTGCAGTGATAGGTCTTGCCGAATGAGCTGACGACGAAACTTCTCGGCGCCAATTCGTCATGGCGCAGGACGCTTTGATGAGGTTTGTCGTCAAACACGATGTGTTCGTAGACCTCGTCCGACAACACGAGGATTTCGGTGTCGCGAGTCAGCTCGGCAAGTGCATCGAGGTCGGCCGGCGAAAAGACCGACCCGCATGGATTGTGCGGCGTGTTCACCATGATCATCCGCGTCTTCGGCGTGACTGCGGCGCGCACCCGCTGCCAGTCGACGCTGAAGTCGCTTGGGTCCAGCGGCACGTGCACCGCTACACCGCCGCTCAAAGTGATGGCAGGGTCGTAGCAGTCGTAGCACGGGTCGAGAACGATGACTTCATCGCCGCGACGCACGACGGCGGCGATGGCAGCAAACAATGCCTCGGTCGCGCCGGAAGTTACGGTGACTTCGCTTTCCGGATCCACACTGCGGCCGTACATTGCGGCGGCCTTGAGTGCAATCTGTTCGCGCAATGCCGGGATGCCGGTCATCGGTGCGTACTGGTTCTTTCCGCTGTCCATTGCTTTGGCGAGTGCGTCACGCAAGCGCTTGGGGCCGTCAAAATCAGGAAAGCCCTGACCGAGATTGATCGCGCCGTGGTCGGTTGCGAGTTGACTCATCACCGCGAAGATCGTGGTGCCGACCTTGGGCAACTTGGTTTCGATGTGTAGCGGAGACTGGAGGTTTGGAAGGCTGGACATCGGGCGATGCTAGCACGCAGTTCGTGCAGCAACAGCGGCGGTTGAACCTTCCAACCCTGCCGGGTTCAGAAGCCCCGCAACAGGATCGCCACCAGTATCAATCCAATCATCGAAGCCGCGCCCAGCAACCACCAGATCGCGCTGATGCTGCGCCTTGTCTCGTCGGCTGGGGTCTGCGCTGCGATGTCGTCGGGATCACTGAAGTCAACCGCTTCCTTGATCTCTTTCGCATTGCTGCATTCGATGACGAATCGGTCCCTGCCGAGGGTCAACTGGTCTCCGTTGCGCACAGCCATGGACATGACGCGTCGCCCATTGAGCAGGCTGCCGGAAGACTCCTCACTCTGCACAATCAAGCCGGATGTTCCGTTTCGGAAGCGGACGGCCAAGAAGGAGTCGGCGGTTTCGCCCAGCACCGCGCCGCCGTCCCTGCCAATGCTTATCAGCGCACCATCGGCAATGGCCATGGACTTTCCGAACCACGTGCCCGACATGCCGCGGATCACGGCATTTTGCGGTCCGTGTACCGGACGAGTTTGCCTGACCTCACTGAGCTCAGCAGGATCGACCGATGACACCACAATGGATGTCGATCCCAGGCACACGGTGTCGCCATATCGAACAAAAGCCTTCTCTCGAACCGGCCGCGCGTTCACATGTGCACGAGCGCCGGCCTCAGCAATTTCCAGCACGATGCCACGCACATCCTGCGTTAATCGCGCGTGCTGTTCAGCAAGATCAGCCAGCACGATGTCGTTGCCCGCCGCGCTTCCGATCCGAACAACGCCGTCGCCTGCGAGGACGTCGGGATGCTCGGCGTTGGGGAAACTCAATCGCATCGAAGACTGCTGGCGGTGGAAAGACCGCGAAATCTAGCACACGTGCCGAGCTGAACCCGCCAAGCTGATGTGCACCGACAATAACCGAAAGCGATTGACGCGCCGGGACTGCTTCCCTACCATTGCGCACCCCCAGCCACCTAGGTGACTGCGGGTTTCACCGAGTACGGCGGGGTATAGCGCAGTCTGGTAGCGCATCTCGTTTGGGACGAGAGGGTCGGGAGTTCGAATCTCTCTACCCCGACCACCGTATTCGCTGGTTTCTGCGCCCGTAGCTCAACTGGATAGAGCATCGGCCTTCTAAGCCGACGGTTGCAGGTTCGATTCCTGTCGGGCGTGCCAGGCTTTTGAGGTCAGTGGTGGGCGTAGCTCAGTTGGTTAGAGTCCCGGATTGTGATTCCGGTTGTCGGGGGTTCGAGTCCCCTCGCTCACCCCACTTGGCGGTCCGAAGGATCTGAATCGAATCGCAGTTTGATAAACTTGTATGTCTGTTCGGGTCGTTAGCTCAGTTGGTAGAGCAGTTGACTCTTAATCAATAGGTCGAAGGTTCGAATCCTTCACGACCCACCAAACAGATACCGGATGGATGAGATGTAGTTGCCGAGTAGCGCCATCGGCGCCATACCCGGCGTGTTTTCGGAAGCTGGCTCACCCCTTGCGAATGTGGCGGAATTGGTAGACGCGCTGGATTTAGGTTCCAGTGGGGTAACCCGTGAGAGTTCGAGTCTCTCCCTTCGCACCAGCCAACGAACATCC
>JBBSTF010000044.1:0-29622 GCA_038236135.1 Lysobacterales bacterium | reverse complement strand
TGGAAGGGATCAACAACAAGATCAAGGTGATCAAGCGCATGGCATACGGTTACCGCGACAGCGACTACTTCTTCCTCAAGATCAAAGCCGCCTTCCCCGGTAATCCGTGAAGAACCTTTTTTTGCGGACCCCATTTGGCGCAATTCACTCCGAAATGCGCAGCGCTTTGCCGTCCTGCTCCGCCGCGATCTGGGCGGGCGTGAACGGTAGGCGGTGCCAACGCTTTGCTGAATATTCGCGCGTCTGGTCGCCGTAGTGCGGCGAGGCAGGGTCGGTCGACTGCGAGTAGCTCAGGATCGCATCCGCCACAGGACCCTCGTCGTCGAAGCCGACGACCTGGAGGTAGCTCGAGCCGTGGACGGGTTCGAACCCGCCTTCGATTGGACGCGACTGCTGAACGTTGAGCACGCCCGCCGCACCAGGTCCGCCGTGGATGGCGATCCGCTGCTTGCCGCGCGGGGCGAAATGCACCTCACCCCACCGCGCGTCGAGCGCCACGCCCATGGTGTCGAGTTCCGCCGCCGCCTCAGCCAGCGCCTTGAGCAGCTTCGCGCCCTGTTCCCCCTCCGTAACGAGATCGCGAGGAGTTTTCACCGGATCCTTCGGATCGAACGGCAGCGCCCACAGACCTGACTGCCCCTGCACCTTGTTCCAGAATTGCACGAACAGTGCCGCGCCGCGGCTGCCGCCATCGAAGCGGCGGTCCCAGCCCTTGAGCGCCGCGCAGGGCTTCGCAACCTCGCCCTTGCCCTCGCACAGCGCCAGCAGCGGCGCGACCGCCATATCGGCGGCAAGGCTCTTGTTGCCGAACACCAGCGCCTCGGCCCGCACGTGATCCATCTTGCCTGCCGCCAGCGCCGCGTCGGTTTCGATGAAGTTCGATCGCGTGCGCAAGGAGATTGCCTGTTCGTGCGCGCCCATCATCGGCGAGAGCGCGCGAAAGGGAGCGCGGGGATTGCTGAGCCAGTAGCTGTCGTTGGAATTGGTGACATAGTCGCGCCGCTCGTAAATCGCCTGCTCGCTCGCCGGCAGCACGCCGTCGCCTGCCCAGACGCAGGCGCTTCGCGAGCCATCGAGCAGCACCGCCTGCGCTCCGACCCGCGCCGAGAGTTGCCCCGCGCAAGCCTTAGCCAGCGTCGCAGAGACGTTTGGCACGGCGGTCATGTCCGCATGCAGCGCGTTGCCATACCGGTCAGCGGAAATGGTGTTGACCCACGGGATACCGAGCGTCTGGGTCACAGCATCGCGCACCTCGCCGACATTCTTCGCCCGCGCTATCCGCAGCCAGGTGGCGAGGCTGCGCTGGTTGCCCGAATTGACGTCCCGCACCGTGAAGGCGTTGACCCTGTCCCACCTCATACCAAGCCGGTCGATCGTCGCCACCGGTCCAAAGCGGGTTGAATAGACCGTCCGCACCACAGGCGGCACGCCGGCGGGCATGGGCACGGTGATCGAATGCGCGGCCATTTTTTCAGGCTTGCCGTCAACAATGTAAACGGTCGGATCCGATGGATCGAGCGTGAGTTGGTAAAACGTAAAATGCCGCGCCGCGGTAACGGTGTGCGTCCATGCGATGTCCTTGTTGAAGCCCAATGTCGGGATCGGGGACCCCGCGATAGCCACGCCCATGGTGTCGATCTTGCCTGGAAGGGTGACATGCACCTGCCAGAACCGGCTCGGACCAAACCAGGGGAAATGCGGGTTGCCTATGACCATGCCGCGCCCATTAGCCGTCACGTCGCCGCCGAACGCCCACCCGTTGCTGCCGATGCCGAGTTCGCCGTCCCTGGGCAGCACCGCCGAAACCTTGGCCGGAGCCGCTCCCGGAGGCGCGGCATTGGCGATCGCAGGTGCCAGTGCGAGCGAACCTGCCAGTAGCATGATTTTCTCGGTGAGCCGCAGCGTGTCGTCCGTGGTGATGGGCCGCACCCACGGTTTCCCGCGACACTCCGCAGGCATGCCCGGCACGCCCGTGTCGCGCAGGAAGCGGTTGTAGCCCGCGACATATCCGGCGGCGAGCAGCTTCGTCTCGCGGCTCTGCTTGCTCGCCCCTGCACGCAGCTTCGGCAGGTCGATGACGCTGCGAAAGAAGACGTCAGAGCTCATGTTATCGACTTGCTGGAAACCCAGCGTCGCCTTCGCATCGGGACCGAACCACCGCGAACGTTCACCTGCGACGGTGGCGAATTCCTCAGCCAGCATGCAGACATTGTCCTGCGCGTAGGCGTAGCCGACGCCGTAGCCGATGCCCTGCCAATCCGTCGCCTTGATGTGCGGGATCCCGAACGTCGTCCGCAAGATCTCCGCCGTGTAGCGCGGCCTGGCCTCAGCCGAAGCACATGTCATCGACGCGACAAGCGCCGTCGCCGCTAGAATCGTGAACCTCATTATCCCTCTCCTTTCCCGATCCGCTGCTGCCGCAGGTCGCGTTGCACTTACACCGTATCAAAAAAGGTGTCAGGGGAGATTTTCAAACAAAGAACGAAACAAAGACGAGAAAAAAGAGTCAGAAAAAAGGAGTCAGAGAACATTTCCGAAAAAAGGGGTCAGAGAACATTTCTGTTTGAAACGCGCCGCGACGTGAGGGTGCTTTGGGGAAATGTTCTCTGACCCCTTTTTGCGTGAGTCGCCGACTGTCCGCGTGTGAGGCCGTTGGCATGTTGCCTTCATAAAAACAGGGGTCAGAGTCGACTTTTTCTACGTTGGCTCGCCGCTCAGATGACCCGGCATCCAAAGTCGACTCTGACCCCTGTTTTCTCTGCTGTTGTTCTTGGGGCGCCCGATCTTTTGTGGCCCCACGGTTCTTTCTAGCTGAGCCTCGATTGCCAGCCTGAAGCGATCCGGACCGTAAGGATGCTGGTGACAAAACGGGGTCAGGTTCACTTATCCGCAAATGGCCTCTGACCCCGTTTTGTCACTCGCACTCCAGGGTTGTTGATGACAGCCTCGGCTCAGCGCTCTTCCGGATCCCGCCTGGGCGAATCTGGCTTGATGCGCTCCTCGCCTGCGGGCGGGCTCTCGGTACTTTCGTGCGAATGGTCGCGCGGCGCATCGCCGCCCTTGTACATCTCGCGCGCACGGCTGTTGGATGGATCGGTGTCGTCGTCGAGCAGCGGCGGCTTCCTGCCGGGTTGGGGCTTGACCGCCGCATTGCCCTGCGCGTCTTCGCCGCGCTCGCGCTTCTCGTCGGCGATCTTCTTGTCGTGGGCGATATTGCGTTCGTCGGTCATGAGGTTTCCTGATCATCAATGGGTTCCTGCACCGTATCCATTGACGGGACTGCCCGGCGTGAAGTTTGCAAACAAAAAGGTGTCAGGGACAATTTCTGACGGTTCTATGGAAAAACAGGGAAAAACAGGGGTCAGAGTCGACTTTTTCAGACTCTGTCGGGTCTGATTTCACCAGGGATCAAAAGTCGACTCTGACCCCTGTTTTGCTCTTGCTCCTGCCTGCTGGCGTTTCTTGGTCGCCCGATTTTTTGTGGCCCCACGGTTCTACCTAGCTGAGCCTCGATTGCGAGCCTGAAGCGATCCAGGCCATAGGGGTGCTGGCGTTGCAGGTGGAGGCGGATGGCGCCCACTTCTTCGGCATCAACTGCCGCCATCACCATGGCGCGGTATTGCTGCTGACGTTTGGCAGCATCGGTCGATAGCGCCAAGTAGTCCGGATGATGCGTGAGTAGACTGTCGCTCTCGCCAAAAGCCAGTGCACCATGGCTGGACCAACGATAGTCGCGAGGGTCGGCGACCATCGCTGCGCGCAGGGGATTGAGTTCGATGTAGCGGTGGCATTTCATGAGGTAGCCGCCGTCGCCGACCAGACTGGATTTGTAACGTCCTTCCCACAGGGTGCCGCTTCGGTGGTATGTGGCGTTGATGTATCGAACATAGCGGCGCCCAAGCGCCTGCATCAAGCGCGGAACCCCGCCGGCCGCCGTTGGCGTCAGCAGCAGGTGGACATGGTTGGTCATCAATACATACGCATGGATCGCGCAGCCCTCGCGGCGAGCCATGTCACGCAGTTCGCTGCGGTAGCACAGGTAGTCATCGTCGCTATAGAAGCACGGCTGCCGGTCGTTGCCTCGCTGGATAACATGTTGCGGAATGCCGGGAAGATCTATGCGCAGTGGACGAGGCATGAAAATTGGCAGCGTGATGAGTCATAGGCAGGGTGCCTTGTAACGCTTGACAGGCCTATCAGCCAACTTCGAGTGCCGAGGTCAGGAAAGTCGACTCTGACCCCGGTTTGTGACCCCGGTTTGTGTTTTCCAAAAACATTCAACCAAATGGTTGACAAACTAGGCTGACGTCCTTACATTCAACCACATGGTTGAACATACTTCCGAGCGTCTCGATGCCATCTATCGTGCTCTTGGCGACGGTACAAGGCGGCAGATGCTGTCCACGCTGGCCACCGGCGAACGCACGGTGGGCGAACTCGCCGAGCCGTTTTCTATGTCGCTGGCTGCGGCGTCAAAGCACATCAAGGCGCTGGAGCGCGCCGGGCTGGTACAGCGAGACGTGCGCGGACGCACGCACGTCTGCCGGTTGCAGCCCACCGCGCTGGCAACGGCGCACGACTGGCTTGCGTCCTACGAACGCTTCTGGACCGCCCGTCTCGGCGCGCTGGATCAGCTGCTGCGCGCAGATGCCGCGCGGATCACTGCGCTAACGCAAACACCTACCAAGCCAAAGAAAAGGCGCACACCATGAGTACTTCCGCACTGAACGTCGACGTGATCAACGCAAGCAACGGCACGATCACGGAGCCTGCAACGCTCACCCTGACCCGCGTGTTGCCCGGTCCGATCCAGCGGGCATGGGACTACCTGACCGTCAGCGACCTGCGCAGGCAGTGGCTGGCGGAAGGCGAGATGCCGATGGAGGTGGGCGCCCCCTTCGAACTGGTGTGGCACAACGACGCGCTGACGACTCCGCCAGGCGAGCGTCCGCCCGGCTTCGAAGGTGAGCATCGGATGGCCTGCGTGATCATCGCCTGCGACCCGCCGCATACGCTGGCTTTCACATGGGGCAGCACGGGTGGGGTGACCTTTTCCCTGCGCGAGGACGGCGCGCATGTGCTGTTAACCATCGTCCACGCGCGCATCCCCGATCCTGCGCTGCAGCGAAAAGTCAGTGCCGGCTGGCACGGGCACCTGGACATCCTGCTGGCTCGCCTGCAGGGCACGGAGCCGGTCGCGTTCTGGGACAATTGGCGGCGCCTGCTGGAGCAGTATCCGGAGTAGCCTGAGAACGACAGCCTCTGTTTGCCTCGCGAGCCCGAGGCGTTCGCCGCAGAAAACGCAGGAGAAACCGATGTCGAAGATCGACCCGAACGCCGACCTTGCCATTTTCGCCTTCGAATGGGTGCCGGACATGGCGCAAGGCTATGTCCGGGACTTGCGCCCGCGCTGGGCCTGCGAGGAAGCCGGCATCGCGTACCGCGAACAGTTGATCGACGTCACGGACAAGCCGGAAAGCTACTTCGCGGAGCAGCCTTGGGGCCAGGTTCCCGCCTTGCTCGATGGCGATGTCCATGTCTTCGAAAGCGGCGCGACGCTGCTCCACCTCGGCGGCAAGAGCGAGGTATTGTTGCCCCGCAGCGGCCAGCCGCGGGCGACCGCGATTTCGTGGCTACTCGGCGCCTTCAACACGGTCGAGCCGGTGCTGATGGAGCTCGTCAACGTCAACGTCTTCGCCGCGGGAGAGGAATGGACCACGTTGCGCCGCCCCTCGCTGGAGGCGTTTATCCGTCGGCGACTGTCCCCGGTCGAGGCGCTGGTGGGCAAACAGGACTGGCTGGGGGAGCAATTCTCGATCGCCGATATCGCGATGGTCACGAGCCTGCGCGCGCTCGATGGAAGTCCGCTGCTTGGCGCGCATCCTGCCATCGCCGCCTACGTCAAACGTGGGATGGACCGCCCCGCCTTCCGTCAGGCGCATTCCGACCAACTCGCGGCGTTCGAGCGCCATCCCAAACCAAGCTGACCCGAGGAGTACAGACATGGCTTATATCGAAGGCTTCCTGATCCCTGTCCCCCGTGAGAAGCGCGCCGAGTACGAACGACAGGCGCGCGCCGCCGCGCCGCTCTTCATGGACCTGGGTGCAACTCGCATCGTGGAGACGTGGAGCGACGACATCAAGCACGGTGAAACCACCGATTTCTACCGTTCGGTCAAAGCCGAAACAGGCGAGGACGTGGTCTTCAGCTGGATCGAGTACCCCGACAAGGCGACCCGCGACAGCGCGCAGGAAAAGATGATGAAGGATCCCCGCTTCGAGGCGCTGGGCGAGATGCCATTCGACGGCAAGCGCATGATCTATGGTGGGTTCACGCCGATTTTCGATACCGCCAAGGATTAGCCCGATGACCTACGACCGCGGCGCATTCATCTGGTACGAACTGTCGTCCGGTGACCCCGGCAAGGCAAAGGCATTCTACGACGCAGTCGTTGGCTGGACGATCGAGGCCGACGGCCAGACGCTCCCCACCGGCAGCACCTATCGCATGATCACGCGCACCGATGGCGGCAATGCCGGCGGCGTGCTCGGGATGTCGCAGGACATGCTGGACCACGGCGGAAGGCCGGCCTGGCTGGGCTACGTCTGTGTGCCCGACGTCGACGCTACGGTGAAGGCATTCACCGATGCCGGCGGCGCAGTGCACATGCCGGCGATGGACCTCCCGGTCGGCCGCATCGCGATGGTGTCCGACCCTTGGGGCGCATCGATCTACGTGATGGCGCCCATCCCGCCAGAGGGGCAGGCCACCACGACAAGCGACGTATTCTCGGTCACCAAGGCGCAGCATGTTCGCTGGAACGAGCTTTGGACCACCGACCAGGCCGGAGCGACCGCGTTTTACAACCGCGTGTTCGGCTGGACGCAGAACGGCTCGATGCCGATGGGCCCGATGGGCGACTACCTGTTCCTGCAGTACGGTGACGTTGGCATCGGCGCGATGGGCGCTGCTCAGCCGGGCGGCGAAGGATCGCGCTGGCAGTATTTCATCGGTGTCGACGACATCGACCGCGCGTGCGCGGCGGCGACCGAAGGCGGCGGCACGCTGCTGGGCGACCCGCAACAGATACCGGGCGGCGAATACTCCGTTTACGGGCACGATCCGGAAGGCGCGACGTTCGGCCTCGTCGGCCCGCGCAAGGAGAAATGACGATGATTGAAAAGCTGACCACCGTGCTCTGGTTCGACGGCGCCGCCGAGGATGCGGCGCGGTTCTATGCCGGGACGTTCCCCGACAGTGAAGTCGGTTCGATCTTCCGCGCGCCGTCGGATTTTCCGGGTGGCAAGCAGGGTGACGCGTTGACGGTGGATTTTTCCGTTCTGGGACGGAGCTTTTCCGGCCTCAACGGCGGCGACATGTTCAAGCCGAACGAGAGTGTCAGCTTCATGGTGATCACCGAGGACCAGGCCGAAACCGATCGCTACTGGAACGCGATCGTTGGCAATGGCGGGCAGGAGAGCGAATGCGGCTGGTGCAAGGACAAGTGGGGTTTCAGCTGGCAGATCACCCCGCGGACCCTGCTCGAAGCCAACCAGGCAGGCGGCGAAGAGGCCAAGCGCGCGTTCGAGGCGATGATGACTATGGGCAAGATCGACGTCGCCACGATCGATGCCGCACGGCGGGGAGATTGAATCGATGGCTCGCAAGATAACCGGCGGAGTATTCCTCTCGCTAGACGGCGTGATGCAGGCCCCCGGCGGACCGACTGAAGACACCCAGGGCGGCTTCGACCAGGGAGGCTGGATGTTCAAGATCTGGGATCCCGGCATCGAGGAGGCGCTTGGCAAGCTGTTCTCGGGCGATTACGACCTGCTTCTCGGCCGCCGGACCTACGACATCTTTGCCGCCTACTGGCCCTACGCCGAAGGCGACAACAAACCGATGAGCGAGGCATTCGACCGGGCAAACAAGTACGTGCTCACCCGCGGCGATGAACCGCTGGAATGGCAGAACAGCCACCGGCTGGCGGGTGTGGAGGACGTGGCGCGTATAAAGGCAGAGGACGGATCGGACATTGTCATCCAGGGATCGAGCACGATCTATCCCGACCTGCTTGCCGCGGGCCTGATCGACGAGCTTGTCCTGATGACGTTCCCCGTCACACTCGGCTCCGGGAAGCGGCTGTTCGGCGAAGGCACGCCCGTCGGCCTGCTCGAAATGACCGATCACCGCATCACCGATCGCGGCACCGTGATCGCCAGGTACAAGCGCGGCGGCGAGCTTCCACCGTACCCGCCAGAAGGCCCGATCCCATCGAACAGCGAACGGGAAAAAGTGCGTCAGCAACGGATGCAGGACGGCACCTGGTGAGTAGCCTGGTCGTCTACCAAAAAAAGGGGTCAGGTACATTTCTGTTTGAGGCGGGGTCGGCCGCGTGGGCAAACCTCCTGTGAAAGAGGGGTCAGAGAACATTTCCGTTTGCATCGCACCGCGATGTGAGGGTGCTTTGGGGAAATGTTCTCTGACCCTTTTCGGCCATTGCGCTCGGCACCATCTCGGATTGCGGAACGATGTGCGCCTTTCGCCGCATTCCGCTTACCGCGCCTTGGGTCGGGATGCGGGGGAGCGGGGCATCGCCTACAGGCGTCTGCCGACGGAAGTGCTTTCGGATGATGTGCTGGCTGATATCCGGAGCCATATGCAGCAGGAACGCGCGTTGGCGTCACCGACATTTCGATCGATGGTCTAGAAAGCGTTGAATCGCCCGGTGGAGGTGAGGCCGCAAGGAAGGCCGCGTCGCGATTCAATCGCTAATGTTCTCTGACCCCGTTGTTGGACACACCGGCGACGATGCGCCTATCGTGCCGGATACAACTCCGGGGAATGGCGGATGTTCCACGCGGTTCGGCATTGGTGGAGCGCCGGCAGCGGCAAGGTCACCCTGCGGCTGTTCCTGTTCGAGTTCATCGTGGTGGTTGCCGGCGTCCTTGTCGCGCAGGGCATGGCGGCCTACGTCCAGGATCGATCCGACCTGGCACGCATGGAAGCAGAGCGCGCACGCCTCCGATACGAGTTGAGCGACGCGCACGCCGCGTTCCAGGAGTTGCGTGTTGCCATTCCCTGTCTCGAGCAACGAATGAGCGACGTGATGCGCGGAAAGGAATTCGCGCCGAAGGCGTTGCGGCGCCCATCGCTCGTGTCAATCGATGTTGCTGCACCCAGCAATGCCACGATCGAGATGATCGCGCGGCACTACGGCACGCGGGAGAAACTGTCCCTGAACTGGATTTTTTCCATTATCCAGAAGATTGAGCCAAGTTCCGCCACGATCCGGGAAAAGTGGGCGCTGCTGACACTCATCGATCCGGCCAACGGCGTGCCGACTGACGCTAACCGCGCTGAAGCTCGGGTGGCGGCAGCGCAAATCACCGCTGAACTCAGGAGAATCGACGGGTTGGCGGGAGTTGCGGTACCGCTGTTCCAGAAACTGGGAATCCGTGCGCAAGAAATCTACACGCCCCAAAACGGGCCGGCGAAGAGCTGCGCTGCAATCTGGAAGAGTGGTCGGATCAACCCGCCGTTGACCATGCGCTGAAAAAGGTTTAGGTACATTTTTCCTTTAGCTTGGATCGTCTGCGGGGCCTGACTTGTGCAAAAGATTGAACCCCGCAGCGACGAAACCGAGCAACACGGCGAGGGCAACCGTCAGGGCGATGTCGGGCGCGCCCTCCCACATCGCGAGGTAGGACACGCGGAGCAGCAGGGGCGTGGCGATCAGTGCGGCCGCTGGCAGCAGCACATCGAACGCGATGATCTTCCTTCTGTTCCCGCCGGGCCGCCTGATGGCGCGCACCAGTCCGCGCACGGCAAGCAAGAGCAGCAGGAGTGACCCGGCCGCGATCGCGATGTAGGAGTGGCGCAAGGGGCGGGCGGGCTCTGGAAGCGGACGCTGTTCCATGATCGCGACGACCCCGGCGGCAATATCGCGCGTGTGGTCGCCGAACATCGTCGACATGTTGGTCAGCACGATCACGCCGCTTCGGGATTGCGGCAGCATCACCATTGCGCCACGGTACGACGGCAGTGCGCCGCCGTGCCACAGCGACGGAACGCCCGCGGTCGTGCCCGCGCGCCAACCCATCGCATAGGAAAAATAGTCCGTCTTGCCCGCGCCGCGATGCATGACTGCCAGCGATTCCGGCGTGAGGATCCGTGGGCCTACGCCCAGCTGCGACAGCATGAACTTGGCGAGATCATCCGCAGAGGCCACGACCGACGCCGTTGGCAGGCGGCCCGGCTCCCAGCGATACGTTGAAGGGCCCGGCACGCCCCACCAGAGGTTGTGCCCGGCGACAGCGTGCTGGGCACCCTTCATGGAACTCGAGGTCATCTGTAGTGGATCCAGGATCCTGGCTTGCACGTAGCCAGCGAACGACTGTCCGCTCACGACCTCAACGATGCGTCCCAGCAACTGGTAGTTCGGACTCGAATAGAGATGGTGCTCACCCGCAGGCGCGACCAGCCGGGCCGCTTGCAGGGCCTCGGCATGCGCCGCCAATGTGGCGTCGCGGCCGCTGGCGCGCGGGGCGTCGGGCGGCATCCCGCTGGTCTGGTTCAGCAGGTGCCGAACGGTCACTGACGGCATGCCCGGATCATCGAACGTCAGCCCGGGAAGGTAATGCTGCATTGGCGCATCGAGCTCGATGCGTCCTGCTTCGACCAGCGTCATCACCGCGGTGGCGGTGATGGCCTTGCTCAGCGAGCCGATGATGATCGGTTGGTTGGTGCGAAGCTCCCCGAACCCGTGCCGGTGGACGACCTTGCCGTCACGGATCACGACCAGTGCGAGCCCCGGGACCAGGTGTTCCGCCATCCGTTCGGAAACGAAGCGATCAATCTGAGGCACGGTGGCTTCGGTTGTCGTGGGTGATGCCGGCAGCGTGCCCACCACCAGTAACAACAGGAATGCGAGGACTGATTTCATGTGCAGAAGCATAGAGCGAAAAAAGAATTTTTCCTGCGGCACCTCGTAAGATATGGCCATGACGACGCCACAAGACGCCAAGCTCGACCGCATCGTTGCCGAGGCCCGGCGCAACGCCGAGCAGCGCGACCAGGGGTATCGCGAGCGTGCCCTGAAGATGTACCCGTGGGTCTGTGGCCGCTGCGCGCGTGAGTTCAGCCGCGCCAACCTGCGCGAGCTGACGGTCCACCACCGCAACCACAACCACGCCGACAATCCGCCAGACGGCAGCAATTGGGAGCTGCTGTGCGTGTACTGCCACGACAACGAGCACTCGCGCCAGACCGACTTCACCGGGGTCAGCGCCCTGGCCGCAGAGGACAAGCCGCCCGCAGCCACGTCCAACCCCTTCGGCGACCTCAGGTCACTGCTTGGGAAGGTCTCGCCCAAGGACGCGTAACGAGCGAGTTCGAACGTGAGGCAGTTCGGCGATTGAAGTCTGCAGGTAAGCCGGTCGCGGCGCTGGCATCGCGAATCGTAACGCCGCACTATCGGTTCGTCCTGGTCAATCTGCCGAGGGAATCCCATGCGCCTGCCCGCCTTCGTCTTGTTTGCTGCTCTGCTGCTGGGAACGCCTGCCTGTTTCGCGGCCGAACCGTCACCGGCTGTCACCACCACGGCCGTTCGCATCGATCTGGTGGCAGACGATGGTCACACGCTCGCGCTCTGGGGCAAGGCCCCGCCTGCGCCCCGGGGGACGATCTTGCTGCTGCACGGGCGCACGTGGAGTGCCTTGCCCAACTTCGATCTGCAGGTCGCGGGAACACCGCGTTCGGTGATGGATGCCTTCGTGTACGCCGGTTATGCGGTCTATGCGCTGGATCAGCGCGGCTACGGCGCCAGCCCGCGCGACGCGAGCGGCTGGCTGACGCCCGCGCGCGCCGCCGCCGACGCACTGG
The DNA here is from genome assembly GCA_038236135.1 of Lysobacterales bacterium. Taxonomy (GTDB): domain Bacteria; phylum Pseudomonadota; class Gammaproteobacteria; order Xanthomonadales; family Rhodanobacteraceae; genus Dokdonella. The sequence goes on along the minus strand of JBBSTF010000044.1, from coordinate 17,738 downwards.
TTGCGGCGACGCTGATCAGCCGCCGACACCCCGGCTTGGCCGCACCGGTCGTGGTCGGCTATTCGATGGGTTCGCTCACGGCACTGTTCACGGTCCAGCAGCATCCGTCAGCCTTCTCGAAGCTGGTGTTGTACGGCTTTCCGGTGGATCTCGACGTGGTGCAGCTCCGCGGTCAAGCGTCGGTCACGGCGGTGCCCGCGCGCACGGCGACGACAACAAAGGCGGCGGCTGAAGACTTCGTGTTCGTAAACGCGGCGCCGCAGTCCGTAGTCGATGCCTACGTTGCCCAGGCCGTTGCCGCCGACCCGGTGCGGGTGGACTGGAATCAGCTGCACGAGTTCCGCTTCGATCCCGCCAAGGTGACGAGACCGACGCTGCTGCTTCAGGGCGTCGCCGACGGCTACGTGCAACCCGAGGCCGTGGCTCGCATGTTCACCCGCCTCGCCACCGCGGACCGCAGCTGGGTGGTGTTACCCGATAGCGACCATGCCGCCCACATCGAAAACGCCATGCCGGCTTGGATCGATGCCATCGTGCACTTCATCGAGCGCCCGCGCCCGGGGTTGGCATCACCGTCCGCATCGTCGGGGCCCGGCGAACGCTGACGCGTGACAAGAAAGCGAAAAAGGAGTCAGTACATTTTCCTGCCGTGGTTCGTGCACGCCGCTTGCGTTGTGGCCATGGCTTGACCAGCGGTAGTCGAGGGCGGTCGTTGCCATGCCGGTCCAGCAAGGCAGGCGCCCCCGGTGTGTTGTGCACGAGAACAAGGGGGTCAGGTTCATTTACGCCGGGATGACCCGACCGTCGCGGGCCGATGCGCCGCCCGCATGCTTGCGAAGCGTTGGGTCTTGGCCTCGACCATTGCGCGGAAATCGTCGCGGCCATAGGCGCGCTGTTTTTTTTAGGTAGGCACGGATGGCGGCCAGGTCTTCGTTGTTCATTGCTTCGGCGAGCAACGCGCGGTGAGCGTCTCCGCGTGCCGAACTGTTCACGTCCAAGGCGACCTGGACGAATAGCTATCAGTCAACATGGGGAACTTCGCCGCTGGCGGAAACCTTTTTTTGAAGCCACCGGAGCCAATCCAGACGCGCTCGGAGTTCAAACAACACGCCTTCACTGGCGAGGAGTCTTAGATCGAGGCCCTTGCTGAGCGGGCGCGCAAGTCTGAGCCGTTGCGCGTCTTGTATTGCCGCTTTCGTACTATCAATGGCTGACGTGATCAGGCGCGACCGCGGCCGTGGACCCACCAGCGTCAGGAAAAACATGCGCGTGCGGATTGGGTCCGGCGTAGCTGAAGCAATCTCGGGCGTGATGGTGGTTAGCCACGAGTCGATCGCCGCACGTCCCGCCGCGGTGATGCTGAGCGCCTTCCGACTCCGCGCGCCTTTGGGCGTGGACACCGTGATCAGCCCCGCAGCCTCCAGGCGACCCATCGACGGGTACACCGAGCCCGTGCTGGAGCTCCAGGTGGGCGTTAGCGACTGCGCGAAGACCTTGCGGACGTCGTAGGCGGAGAGCGGGCCATCGCGTCCGATGATTGCCAGGATGGTGAAATCGAGTTCCGTCATTTTTGCTCGCGTGAGGTGTCGTGAATTCCCGTCGTTGAGGACGAGATGGCAGTGCCAGAGGCTTAACCCGTTAACTCCAGATGCGGATCATTTTATCCACCGCCGGCATTGCATCTATTGCCCCGTGCACGATAACGACCAGCAGAAAGCTGCGCGTTCGGTGCCATAGGATGCCCAGCAAGAGAGCAATGGGTCCCAGGCCCGCGATGGTCAGCGCAATGATCTGGAGAAGGCCGGATGCCTGCAACGCGACGGCATCGCCGCCCCTCAGGTAGAAGCCCGGCACGTGGCCCAGCGCGTAGATGACGACGGTGGTCACGATCGCAAATGGTGCCGACCCGCTCCACGCCGTCAGCCGCGATTGAAGCAGTCCGTGGAAGAGAAACTCCTCGCAGACGCCGGCCTCCACCGCCACCCAGCCCCAGGCAAGGAGGATCCAGCCAACAATGGCCGCGTCAGAGAGGCCCCGGTCACTCAACTGTTCGAAGCTCGAGTTGAGCATGGCCACCGCCACCACAAGGACGACGCTGAATACAACCAGCGAGACCAGAACGCCGGGCCTGCGCAGGCCTGGATCGAAAATTCCGCGCAGGTGTCCGCGCGCCGCGTAGATCAGAAATGCGGGCGCGATGATGTGGACAAGCACCTTGTAAGCAAGGACCGCGGATTGCTGGACCCGTCCCGGCTCAAAGGCTCCTTTCACGATGCCGAAAAGGGGCCCGAAGAGAACCAAGGTGTAGACAAGCATATAGGCCAGCAGGACCAGACTCTCGCGCTTCGGGTGCTCGACCGGCACCGGTGGGGCTTGCGTCTTGCGCGTCAAAAAAATCGCGAGGCCCGAGAGCACAATTCCAAAAATAACCAGCGACGCGACGGGAAACAGGAAGTTGTCGCCGCTGAACGCGAGCAGGGCGACGCAGGCTCCCCAGATTGCCAGAAAGCCCAAGCCCGCGATTGTGCTTTGCCGGTTCCAAAGTTTGTGTTTCATCATGGCGTCCAATAGTGCGTCGCGCACTATAACACCAGGTGGCAAAAAAACGTCAGGTGGGTTCAACCGGTCGATGCAACATGATCTTCAGTTGCATGACATGGGTAAGAGACCGCTATGGCAAGGATGGGACGACCTGGGCTATCACCGGCCCAGAAGCGTGATTTGTGGCAGAGATGGAAGGCCGGGTGGTCGCTGAGCGACATTGCCCGGCTCCTTGGTAAGAACCCCGGTTCGATCCATGGCGTTTTAACTTCCAACGGCGGGTTCGTGCCGGCGATACGCAGTCGGTCTTCTCGGGTCCTGACTTTGCCCGAACGGGAGGAGATTTCGCGTGGGCTAGCGGCGCATCAGTCGTTCCGCCAGATCGCGCTGAGCTTGGCTCGGCCGGTATCGACGGTGAGCCGGGAGGTGAAGCGGCACGGTGGTCGGGACGCCTATCGAGCGAGCCAAGCCGATGAGCAGGCGTGGGATTGGGCCCGACGGCCCAAGGAGTGCTGCTTGGCCATCCATCCGCGCTTACGGCGGCTGGTGGCCTCGAAGCTGGCCCAGCAGTGGTCTCCGGAGCAGATTTCCAACTGGCTTAAGCTTCGCTTTCCGGGCCAGGAGAGCTTGCAGGTGTCTCACGAGACGATCTACCGCAGTCTATTTATCCAGGCGCGCGGCGTACTGAAGAAGGAGCTGATGGCCCACCTGCGAACACGTCGCAAGATGCGGCGTTCCAAGCTGGCCAGCAAGGAAGGTCAGCGGCGCGGACAAATCGTGGATGCTGTTTCGATCAGCGAACGGCCTGTGGAGGTCGAGGACCGAGCGGTTCCAGGTCATTGGGAAGGGGATCTGATCAGTGGCACGAAGAACAGCCACATCGCCACGTTGGTTGAACGCCAATCTCGATTCACGCTGCTGGTGAAGGTCGATGGCAAGGACACCGTCAGCGTGGTGTCGGCCTTGAGCAGGCAGATTCGAAAGTTGCCGGCGAACCTTCGCAAGTCGCTTACCTGGGATCGCGGCGGGGAGATGGCTAGCCACAAGACGTTCACGGTAGCTACGGACGTCGATGTTTACTTCTGCGACCCGCGCAGCCCTTGGCAGCGGGGGAGCAACGAGAACACCAATGGCTTGCTGCGGCAGTACTTCCCGGATGGAACTGACCTGTCGCTGCATTCGCAGGCTGCGTTAAACAAAGTCGCGCTACGCTTGAATCAGCGCCCCAGGAAAACGTTGGGCTTCATGACGCCAGCCGATAAACTGAGCGAGGCGTTGCGTTGACCGGTTGAACCCACCCAGGCATATTTTTGCTTGAGCTTGGCTCGCCCGCGTGGCCGAACTTGCAGCTCGCGCTCGGCGAGCGCCTCGTTCTGCAGCCGGAACGCACTTGGTTGGTCGTCAACACGTAGGCGTGGAGCGTGCACACATGCTTGAGTGCGACCTCGCCCAGTTCTTGCCAGTAGTGCAGGTAGTCGGCGTCTCTGCAAGCAAGGGGACAGAGCAAATCAAGCGCGCTTAATCCCCTGCGTCCTCTTTTGGGTGTATCTGCCTGCGTTAACGCAGGCGCGCAGCAATTCCCTTCAGTGCCGCCGCCAGCGCCGCCTGGCGCTCTGCCGTGCGTCCGTTGCCCTTGGTAGCATTGCCGATACCATAGGCCAGCGCCTCCAGGCGTTTCGCCAGTTCACTGCGATCTGCCGAGGCCGGCTTGGCCAGCGCGGATTCGGCAGCAGTGAGCGCAGCATGCAGTTCGGACGCCGGTCCGGCGTCGAGAGCGCCGCTGCGAAGCAGCTGGTCGACATACGCGGCGGCAACGACCGGCGTTTGGGGCCAGGTTTTCGCGAACTGCTGCTGTGGATTGAAGACCGCACCGTCATTGGCCAGCGCGGCGGCGGAAATTTCGTTGGCGGTGAGCAGCGCGCTGGGCTGCAGCGCCAGCACGTCCAGACCGCGCGTGATCTCCGAGCCGTAGATGTAGCCGTTGTAGTAATACGCCGACCAGAAGCCGCCCGTGATCAGTTTCTCGCTGTTGATCGGGCCACGATCAAAGAACGCGATTTCGAACGGCTTGGCTGAATCGGTGAAATCGATCACCGACAATCCGCCCTGGTACCACGCCTGGATGAACACATCGCGGCCCGGAACCGGCACTACCGCACCGTTGTGCGCGACGCAGTTCTCGGTCACCGTTTGCGGCGCGGGGAGCTTGAAGTAGCTACGGAAGACCAGCTTGCCGTTGACGATGTCGTAGATCGCATCGGCACCGAAGTTGCGTGGATCGGAGGCCCGGCAGCGCGGCCGCGAACCGCCGCCCCATTCATCGGTGAAGATGACCTTGGTGCCGTCGTTGTTGAACGTGGCCGAGTGCCAGTAGGCAAAGCCGGGATCAGTGACCACGTCGATGCGCTTGGGTTTCAGCGGGTTGGTGATGTCGAACAGGATGCCGTTGCCCGAGCAGGCCCCGGCCGCGATGTTTTTTTCCGGAAACACCGTGATGTCATGGCAGTGATCGGTCTTGTTGGTGTCCTGGGTCAGGTCGCCGTGGTCGCCACCGCGCCACAGGCCGGCCAGCCTGCCGGTCTTGTCGTCAGCGAACACCGCCGGGCTGTCAACGACGCGGGCCTTGGACGGATCAGCCACCGGGATCTCGATGACGTCGATGCGGAACAGCGCCGTGCGCTGGTCGCCGGCAAGCTCGTCCACGCAGCGCTGCAGTTCCTCCTGCTTGCGGACAGAGCCGGTCCCGGAGTTGTAGACGACGATGCGCTTGTCGTCGCTGGACACCACCGAGTGCGTGTGCGAGCCGCGGCAGGTCTGGACGGCGCCGACCTGCTTGGGCCGGGCCAGGTCGCTGATGTCGAAGACGCGCAGGCCGCGGAACCGTTCTTTCGACACGTCGTCGCTGATGCCCTGCAGTCCGCAGTCAAGGCGGCCGCGGGTTTCCTCGGCGGACATCAAGAGCAGGTTGCCGACAATTGACACATCGCCCTGCCCACCGGGGCAGACCACCGAGCTGACCAGCGTTGGAACGCCATCGGCGCCCAGGCGGTAGGCGTTGAAGCCGTGGTAATTGCCGACCACCAGCACATCGCCGGAAAACGCCATGTCGGTATTGGCGAAACTCAACAGGCCGCCCCGGCCGCCGCCGGTGGATTCACCCTTGAAGCGCTTGAACGCCTGGTCGAGTTTTTTCTTCTCGCTATCCGCTTCGGTCTTTTTCTTGTCGTCGACCGGCACCAGCGGCAGGCCCGCCGGATTTGCGGGGTCGAAGAAGCCCGGCGGCTTGGCCAGGGAGGCAACCAGGCGCAGGTTCTCCCTGGCGATCGTGGCATCGCGGAAGCCCGCGGCCAGGCCGGTGCGCGGATCATCGCTGACCGTGGCTTGCAGAGACGACATGCGCTCGATTTCCGCGGCCTGCTCGTTGCTCAGGTCGTTGACGAACTCCATCAACGTTGGATCGTAGGCCGAGCCTGATTGCTTGAGCAGTGCTTCGACCATCTTCAGCGCGCCGGCGTGGTGGCTGATCATCAGTTGCAGGAACTGCCGATCGAAGGCGGTGCCCTCGGCCTGGGCCAGCGCCGACATCTCGGCGGGCGATGCCATGCCTGCCATCATGTGCGAGCCGTGCATGGCCGCGTGCGCTTCCGGATCCGGCGCGCTTTCAACACGCGTGGCAAGCCACCGCTGCATGAACGCGATCTCGTCGCGCTGCGAGGCCTCGATGCGCTTGGCTGCGTCTATCAGCGCCCGGGTATTGGTGCGCGACCCGACCAGCGCCGCCATTTCCAGCGCCTGGTGATGATGGGGAATCATGTCCCGCATGAACTTCACGTCGGCGGCGGAATGGCGGGATGCGGCGATCCGAATCGCCTCGTCGGCGGACAGCTTGCGTGATGCCTCGCCCGGCGCGCCAGGATTGACGATGCTTACCTGAGCCAGGGCCGGCGCGATCGGCGCGGCGAGGATGGCTGCAAGCAATAAGGGGCGTAGCTCACGCAGCGCGCGTGAATCGGGCGACGCAGTGGGCTGAGTGCGCAGTCGAGTCATCGCGTGGTCCTGTGTCGGAGATGGACGGCGAGTCGCTCGCCGCGGCCCTCGAGTCTAGCAACGCACGTCAAAATAAAGAATCAGGGGCACAGTGGAGTGTTCCAGGTCGCGTTGGGGCTACGTTGGCTTGGAATCAAAACTCGACTCTGACCCGGATTTTCCTTCATGAGCCTGGGTCGCCGCGGGGTCACCCCACCTTATGGTAGCGGCAGTGGCGTGGCGGGCCGCAGCTGTATCACGCCGACCTCCGCCGTCGTCTGTTCGATGTCAGTCGTGCTCGAGGGCACGAAGGCACTCAGGTTTTCGACGCCGTCCGCGGTGACCACCACCACGTCCTCGATGCGGAAATACAACTTTTCCTCATGGATCCAGATCATCGGGTCAATGGTGAACACCATGCCCGGTTCCAGCTTCACACCACGCACCAGGCCCACGTCGTGAACCGCCATCCCGACCGGATGCTGGAAATGCCCCCGGAACTTCAACCCTTGCGTGACCGCCTTGAGGTGCGCCGCGTTCTCGAACGGCTTGCCCACAAGGTAGCGCTGCATGTCGCGTGACGCCGAATCCAGCACGAAGTCCGAAGTCACTCCGGGTCGGATGTATCTCAGCAGTGCATCGCGGTACGCGAGGATGAACTCCGTCAACTGGCGCTGTCCTTCGGAATATTTGCCGTTGACCGGCCACATGCGAGTGACATCGCTGGTGTAGTAATGGTAGTCGGGTGCGTAATCCATCAGCACCATGTCGCCAGCGTTCAGAGGATCGGTCTTGCGGAAGTAGTGGCCGAGGTACGCGTTACTGCCACCGCCAATGATCGAGGCGTAGCCGTCGCCGCGTGCGCCGTGCAGGTAGAACACGTATTTCGCGGCGGCATCCAACTGGTATTCGCGCACGCCGGGTTCGGTTGAACGCATCGCCTCGATGATGGCCAGGCCGGCAATTTCGGTGGCGCGACGGATCAATTCGATTTCCTGCGTGGACTTGATGTTGCGCATCGCATCCAGGATCGGCGAGAGGTCGCGGACCTCGAACTGCGGCACGCGCGCATGCAGCAGCGCCTGGAAGCGCCCCTCCCGCGAGGCCAGGCCGTCCCACGGATTGGACGACACCCGCGCTTGTTCGTTCAACAATTCGTCGCGGCTGTCGGTTCCGGTTTCCGCGGGGCTCAGGGGCGTATAAAGCAGCGCGGCGGGCGGGCGCATCAGGCCCTTGCCAACCAGGTCCAGCGACAGCGACTCGACGCTGCGTACCGCCTCGATGCCCGTCAGTCCCATGATCAACGACTCGTCCTCGACGGACAGGATCTTCCCTTCGTTTCGCTCCCGGTCGGCATCCCGATGGCTGAGATATAACGTGGTGGTCTGGTTGCGTCCGTCCAACAGGAGATACGCGTGGGGCGTCTCGATCCCGCTCAGGTAATAGAACTCGTTCGACTGCCTGAAGACATTGAAATCCCCGGTGCCCTTCGCGCCCTGCAAGATTGCGATCGCATTCTTACCGATCTTCTCGAAGACCCTGGCCCGCCGCTCGGCAAATGCCTGTTTGGTGAAATCCGCCTGGTAGTAGTGCTTTTCCTGTGCATGGGCCATGCGCGGACCAGACAGCAACAACACCGCCACGGCAATTGCAAAACGTGTTGGTTTCATGGCAGTCCGGGGTCTCGATCAGATGGCTGCCCGGATCATGGCGCAAAAAAGCGGGTCGGGTACAATTTTTCCTCGGCTTGGGTCGCCGGCGTGGAAAAACGCTCTCTGGTAGATTTTGCTGCGATGTAAACTCAAGTTTGACCGCCCTTTTTGGGCAACGACTACGAACGTGCGGAGCCGATTGAAGCTGGCTCGTGGCGTTCTGATCACCGATAGTTGCCATGACCAAAAGCTATGATCCACCGCTAACTGCGAATCCGCACGGCCCTCTGTATCGCGTCGATAAAGCGATCCGACTGGCGCAGCAACGACTTGATGCCGCGATCGACGCCAAGCGTCATCATACCAATCAGAATCTGGCCCACGAGGTCATCAAAGAAGCGCGCGAAGCACTCAAGAAGTCCGAGAAAGTGCGCGTGCTCAGGATCATGGAACTCGTGGCTTCGGCCACCGACCAGGCAAGGTAGTCAGTCGTTATCCTGCCGTCATTTTCCAAGCCCTCAGCGCGTGCCGACGCTGCGTCCTGGTTGCCGTCCTGGCTTTTGCGACGGGGCTGGGCGGATGCGCACACCTGTCCGAGGTCGTGCTGCCGCAAGTAGCTGCGGGTGCGCCGGGGAACGCAGCGACGCTAAGTCCAAACGAGCGCTACTTCCGCGGCGCTCATTCCTGACCCCTGATTGAATGAGACGGGGCAACCAGGCGTGAAGGCCGAGGACAGGTAGCTATTCGCTATCTCGTCCTTGATCAAGTCATCGCCGACTTCGGCCGTTGGCTCGGCGGCACGCGGGCCGTCAACCCGCAGGTTGCTGATCACCGCCTTGATACCCATCGTGCCAAGGGCGATGGCTTCAGCGCGCTTCTTCGCTCCCGCGGTGTCCGCAACACCAGTCAACGTCACCACACCGTTGCGGGAAGCGACGTCAATGTCCAGCGCATCGGTGTACTGGTTCCAGAGCAGCATGGAATCAATGTTGGCCGCAAGCTCCGCGTCAGTCGATCCGCTGACAGGCGTTCCCACGCACTTGACGAATCCGCGCAGCAGGAACTCGATGCGAAACACGTGTCCACTACGCTGAAGCCGGGAACGTGTTCGCTGACTCATCGGGCTGAAATTCAAGCCCGGTTCACGTCCGTGCGGTTCACAGGATGGCGAGGCATCCACTAAATGAGTCACTTACCGCACGTCAATCAGGCTAGCAAATGCCCAATCAAGATAGCGTCAACTAAACGAGCAGATATTTCGCATCGCTGAAAGTGTTCATAGCTGTTCGCGCAACAGCAGCGCCAGATGATTGCGCGCGCGGGCAAACAGTGACCACTCGTTGACCTCTTCCAATGTAATCTCGCGCGCAGCCTGCAGGTCTTCGGCATAGGAGACCTTCAGTGCCTCCACAAGTGAAGTGTCGTAGGCCGCGATGGCGATTTCATAATTCAGTTCGAATGAGCGGCTGTCGAAATTGGACGAGCCGATGACTGCCCATTGATTGTCGACCGTCACTGTCTTGGTGTGCATCATCGTCGGCTGGTATTCAAAGATCCTGACTCCGGCCTCCAGCAATCGCCTGTAATAGGTGCGACTTGCATAGCGGACGATAGCGGAATCCTGATGCTGTCCGGGAACCAGCAGGGTGATCTTTACTCCGCGTCGCGCGGCGTCGGCGATCCCCAGTTCCAGATCGGGATCAGGAACGAAATATGGGGTGGCGATGCGCACTTCCTGGGTCGCGGCGTGGAACAGCAGCCAGTACACAAACGCGATGTCGGAGATGCTGCCACCGGGCGCTGCGCTGAGTGGAACCATTCGAGCATCGCCGACGTGCGTCAAGACAGGGAACATTGATTCGCCGGCGAGCACGACGCCTGTTGCCTGGCGCCAGTTTTCGGCGAAGGAACCCTGCAGATACCGAACCACTGGTCCCTCCAGCAGGAAGTGGTCATCCCGCCAATGGGCAGGATCTTGTGCATTGCCCGTCCATTCACTGGCAATTCCGACACCTCCGGTGAACCCGGTACGACCATCAACGACCAGTACCTTGCGATGGGTGCGGTTGTTATAGCGGCGCAGGTTGTGCCACCGGAGCGGGCGGTACCACGCAAATTTGCAACCCGCTTGTTTCATCTGTTCCATCAACTCTAGTTTCATCTTGCGTGCGCCGTACGCATCCAGCAGTACTCTCACCTCAACTCCGCGCTTGGCCGCCGCGCTCAACTCGTTCGCGAACGCGATGGAGACATCGCCTTTCCAGAAAACGTACGACAGCAGGTTGATCGATTCGCGCGCGCCACGAATCGACGACAACATCGCTGGAAATATCTGCGTGCCATTGACCAGTAGTTGGGCACGGTTGCCATGCAGAAGAGGCGCGTCGAGATTCGCAGCCAGCGTTACCGCGACGTCGGGCACTGGCTCCATCCTGGAAGTCGACAGCTGCTCCGGCGGAATGTCGATCGCCTCCGAAGCGACCCAGGAATAGATCACCCACGCAAGGCTCAACGCGCCCAGAATTGCCAATGCGTTAACCATCCATGTCCTCCGAGGATTCACGGGAGTGGGCACCAGGCAAACACGAAGAGTGTTGTTGCGGTTGTCTGCATCCGCAGAAGTATATGTGCGGAATATTGATCGCGGCGTGAGGCTGTCACGCGCGAGGCTGAAGGTTTGTGCATGCCGCATGCGTTGGAACCATGGCTTGACCAGCGGTAGTGGAGGGCGGTGGCGGCCGATGGCTTGCATCTTCTGCCGGCGCCAGGCGAGAGCGGCGCGGTGTCGCGATGCATACATGTCCCTGACATCATTTTTGCAAGTTGACCCAAGATCGTGTTTAGGCAGAAGATGGTCCGTTACCACGACAAATCGAAATATTCCGCCAACGCTTGCAAAGGAACCCAGATGAATTCGATGATGATGTTGCAAACCGCGACCGCGTTATTCCTCCTGACCGCTGTGGGTGGCTTGGTCATGGCCGCCATTCGCTTCACGAGCGCGAACAATCCGCCGGCGTGGCTGGCGATGGCGCATGGCTTGCTGGCCGGCGCCGGACTGACGTTGCTGGTGTATGCCGCGCTGGTTGTCGGCGTGCCATTTCTGGCCCAGGTGGCGGCCGGGCTGTTTGTCTTGGCCGCGCTTGGCGGGGTATTCCTCAATCTTGCTTACCACCAACTCGACCGGCCTTTGCCCAAGGGAATCATCGTTGTGCATGCTGGGTTGGCAGTGCTCGCGTTCGTTTTGCTACTGATCGCCGTCTTTACCTGAGCGGGTAAGCGGGAAAATGCAAAAAAGGGCTGAGAACACGTCCGTTTGAAACGCGTCGTGTGGTGTGGTTGCTTCGGGGAATTGTCTCCGCACTTTTGTGTTTACCGATTGTGCGGATAACATGGCCTTTCCCCCAGACGCGGAACCTGCTCATGTCCCTCTCGATGCACGCCGCGTCCGTACCCGTGTTCCAGCAAATGCTCACTGCGCTTGGTGGCGTCCTGGCAAAATCCGAGACCTACGCTGCCGATCGCAAGATCGACCCTGTTGCGCTGCTGCAGGCGCGGCTGTTCCCCGACATGTTCCCGCTGGCGCGCCAGGTGCAAATCGCCTGCGATTTCGCCAGCAGCGTGTCGGCGCGGCTTGCGGGCGCGGAGGTCCTGGCCTACGTGGGTGGCGATGCGACGTTTGCTGACCTGCAGCAGCGGATCGCGGCGACGCTTGACTTCATCGGCGGGTTGGACGCGGCGCGATTCGAAGACAGCGACAAACGCGAGCTCGTGTTGCGCCCCGGCACGCCCAAGGAACGCCGGATCGGCGGCAAGGCCTACTTGATGGCCTATGGGCTGCCGCAGTTCTTCTTCCATGTCACCACCGCGTACGACCTGCTGCGCCACAACGGTGTCGACGTAGGCAAGAAGGACTTCATGGGCGCGTACTGAGGCAAGAAGTTGCAGCCGGAGAGATTAGCGAATGAATGAGAATGCTCGAGCCGACCTTGGCAAGCTGCTCCTGCGCATTGCGTTGGGTGTGCTGATCCTGCTTCACGGGTTCGCCAAACTGAAGGGGGGCGTCACCGGCATCGTTGGAATGGTGGAAGCGCAAGGGCTGCCCGGCTTCGTTGGCTACGGCGTGTTGGTTGGCGAAGTCATCGCGCCGATCCTGGTGCTTGTTGGCGCGTATACGCGCATCGGCGGCCTGCTTATCGTGATCAACATGCTGTTTGCAATCGCGCTGGCACACTTGGGGCAACTGGGCCAACTCAACGACGGGGGCGGCTGGGCGCTGGAGCTGCAGGGCATGTACCTCGCCATGGCTGCCGCTGTGGCCTTGCTTGGTCCCGGCAAGTACAGCGTCAACCGCAGGTAGGTCAAGACGACTCTCGATGAAATGGCTTGATCGGCTGCGTATTCGCCATGCGTTGCGCCACCATCGGATCCCGCTTGAGAGCTGGCTTAGGCTCATGCGCGAGGCCGATGTTTTTCGTGGGCTCACGCCGGTGGAGCGCGCGCATCTGCGCGTACTGAGCACGCTGTTTTTACATCGAAAGGCGTTCAGCGGAGCGCAGGGGCTGGAACTGACGACGGATATGCTGTTAGCCGTTGCCGCCCAGGCATGCCTGCTGGTCCTCAAACTGGGGCTGGGCCATTACGACGGCTGGGTCGAAGTCATCCTGTATCCCGGTGCGTTCAAGGTAAGCAGGGAGGTCACCGTTGGCGGCGTGGTGTCAGAGGCCGGTGGTCATATGGCCGGAGAGTCCTGGCAACGCGGGCCCGTCGTGCTGTCCTGGGAAACCGCCGCCGCCGACCTCGCCAGGCATCAGTCCGGTCATAACGTGGTGGTGCATGAGTTTGCCCACAAGCTGGATTCGCTGGATGGCAGTGCCAATGGCATCCCGCCAGTGCACTCGGGCATGATTCGCGAGCAGTGGACGCAGGTCTTCACGCAAGCCTTTGATGCGCTGCGCAGCCAGCTGGAACAGGGTCATTCCCATGGCATCGATGCCTATGCCGGGACATCGGCGGCAGAGTTCTTTGCGGTGACGAGCGAGACGTTCTTCACGGCGCCCGGGACGTTGCATCACGAATTTCCTGCCGTCTACGAACAGCTGGTGTTGTTCTACCGGCAAGATCCGGGAACTCGGTTGACGGCGTAACCTCGAGGTCAAACATGCGCAACCCACAATTTCTTGTGCTGCTCCTGGCTGTCGCTGGCTGCACCCCGCCTGATGGCGCCACGCGTCGGGAAGCGGCCAACTTACCTGCACCAATTCCGCCTGCATCTACGGTTGCTGCGAGAGGGAACTCCGCTCACAAAACATCGGATGCGCCGGGCAATGCCGTTGCGCCAAACACAGCCGCGAAGCTGGCACTGGACGGCGAAGGGTTGCGGATTTTTACAGTCGCAACCGGCTCATCACGTGCGATCCCGTTCGGGATCGGCAAGGCCGAGGCGTTGAGCATGCTCGAGTCTGTGCAGGGCGCGGCGCCCAAGGATCAGGGTGAGAACGTCGATTGTGGGGCGACCACTGCGATCTGGCAGGATGGGCTGACGGTGTGGTTTGCCCGCGACAGGTTCGTCGGCTGGTCGCTGGCGTCGGCGGACTCATCGCTATCCACCGCCGGCGGTCTGAAAGTGGGCACGACCCGGGCCGAACTGGAGAACGGTGCCTCCGTCGCGAGGATCGCGAAATCATCGTTGGGCGAGGAGTTCACCGCGGGCGACGTGTCCGGCCTGCTCGACTCTGCCGATACCGATGCGCGGGTCGCCAACCTATGGGCTGGCGCCGTCTGCATCGCGCGCTGAAATCGCGAGATTTCCCACACGCACTCATCCCACACGCATTCAATTGACCCTGACGCCGTTATCCCATCCGCACGGGTAGGGTGTTCGCATCTTTCGCGTGGAGTTCGACTCATGGCCAGTACGCCTTCAGCCGCCGACGCAGGTCAATTCAGGATTGGCGGCGACATCGAGATCAACCGACTTGGCTTCGGCGCGATGCGCATCACCGGCAAGGGCGTATGGGGCGCACCCCAGGATCCTGGCGCCGTGCGGGAGGTCCTGCGGCGCCTGCCCGAACTGGGCGTCAACCTGATCGACACCGCCGACAGTTACGGCCCCAACGTCAGCGAGGACCTGATCCGGGAAACCCTGCATCCCTACGAGGGACTCTTGGTAGCGACCAAGGGTGGCCTGACCCGCCACGGCCCGGATGTCTGGCAGCCGCTAGGCCGCCCGGAATACCTGCGCCAGTGCGTGCTGATGAGCATGCGCCGGCTCGGCGTGGAACGCATCGACCTGTGGCAGCTGCACCGCATCGATCCGCGGGTGCCGCGCGATGAGCAGTTCAGCGTGATCGCGCAGATGCAGGCCGAAGGCCTGATTCGCCATGCCGGCCTCAGCGAAGTCGGCGTTGAAGAAATCAAGGCAGCCGGCAAGCACTTCACGGTGGCGACCGTGCAAAACAAATACAACCTTGTCGACCGCAAGAGCGAGGACGTGCTGGAGTATTGCGAAGCCAACAACATCGGGTTCATTCCCTGGTACCCGCTGGCCTCGGGAAAACTTGCCGCGCCCGACTCGGTGCTGGCCAGGATCGCGGGCAAGCTCAAGGCGGGTAACGGCCAGGTCGCATTGGCCTGGCTGCTCAAGCGTTCGCCGGTGATGCTGCCGATCCCCGGAACCTCGAGTGTCGAACATCTGCAGGAAAACGTGGGCGCCGCGCAGATCGAACTGGATGACGAGGATTACGCGGCGCTGGAGACCGCGTCCGGTGAATGAAAAATGCGCGAAACACCTCGCCTACCGCGCTGTCCCGGAACGTCGCGGCGTAGAACGTCGAGGCATCGTGGAGGATGTACTGCACATTCACACCCCCGACATTACGATGGCTGCAACCCGATCCACCCACACTGCGGGCAGAAGTTCCAACGGTGCATTCTTATATCAGGAGTAGAAAGCATGTCGAGTCCAGAACATAAAGCAAAAGTCTGGAACATGATCAAATCGATCAAAGTTGGAATGTTAACGACAGAAGTCGCTGACAGCCTGCGCGCTCGTCCAATGCACATCGTCCAGGATGAGTATGACGGCACGCTTTGGTTTTTCACCAGGAAGGCGTCGGCCAAGGTGTTCGAGATCAAGAGCGAACGAGATGTCTGCATCACGTTTGCCAGCGAGAAAATGGAGACCTACGTTTCCCTCACCGGCCGCGCCAGGATCACCCAAAACAGAGAACTCATCGAACGATATTGGAATCCCTTTGTGGCAGCCTGGTTCCCTGAAGGCAACGCCGATCCAGAGGTTGCCCTTATAGAAATCGATGTCCGTGCTGGGGAGCACTGGGACTCCACTTCAAGCAAAGCTCTTCAACTCTTTGAAGTGGCGAAAGCCAATTTGACTGACTCAACGCCAGATGTCGGAGAGAACGAGCAATTCGGCCGCTTATAGGGGCGCGGACGCCGTCCAGCGGGATGGCGGTTCGTCGATAGCGGAACACCCAAGCAGCCACATGCCAGGCCAGCGTCGGGGTTGGTAAATCTTCTCGACTGATGGCGGGATAAATTTCCAGTGGTCGGTGGATTGTTTTGGCGGGGCAAGGATGCCAAGTGACAAAAAAGCCACGCTGACCAGGGTTTGGTTTCGTTCCTCCTTGATTTCCGCCACAGCGGTGGCCATCCTGTCCCGATAATCCTCGGGATACCCCCATGTCCAACCCCAGGCTTCTGCTCCTATCCGCCGCCTCAGCCGCTGCATTTGCCTCGGCTTGGCTATTGCACGTCACAAAAGCCGATAGATGGATGGCCTCTGGCTCGGAGCATTCAAGCCAAAAGGTGGGTAAGCCCGGGAATGCGGTCCTGGGAATTGGGCGAGGTTCCGCGCAGTCCCTCCAAGCGGGGAGTCATGCGGCGCCAAAAGCCACGTCCGATTTTGATGGCGACGGGCGCAGCGACTTGATGCTGACCCACACACTCAACGACTGGTACGCCTACTGGACCATGTCCGGTCCCGACGCGGCGTCATACTCGCCTGTGTTGCCCATCCCCCCGATGTTCGAGGATCCGCGGTACCAGACCTCGTCTTATCCAGTCGCGATCGCCGATTTCGATGGAGATGGGCGCGCCGACGTGCTCTTCGGGCAGCGAGACCTTCCCCGCGAACCGTGGATGTGGGTGCAAATGGCACTTAGCGGCGGGTCGCCCGCTGCCCATATCCTGTTGACCAACTACGAGAGAGTTGTCGGAACCGGCGACGTCGACGGCGATGGGAAGGCCGACCTCGTGTTGTCAAGCAAAAATTATGGGGTAAGTAGCCTCCAGTACTGGATCATGGATGGGCTCACGGTGCTTCGTAAGTCCGTCAAATTTACGCCTCCGCCCGGCTACGAGCCCGTCGCGTTCGGGGACTTCAACGGCGACCACCGTCTGGATGTGGTCTGGAACTCCAGGAGCACGGGTAATTTGCTCATGTGGCTCGGCGACGGTGTTGCCTTCACTCCCGCGCCGGTGCGTGACCTCAACCCCGGATGGGAAGTCTGGGGTGCCGGCGATGTCGATGGCGATGGTCGAAATGACCTGCTGCTGACCAACCCGTCGTTCCGCTACTTCGCGTACTGGACCATGGATGGCGCAACGCCGGTCCGCTACTCGCCTGCATTCGCGCTGCCGGGCCAAGGCCTGCTCAATCGTTTTGGGCCCATTACCGCAGGCGACTACAACGGTGACGGCAAGCTCGACATCGTCCTGTCCCGACAACGCGATCAGAGCCTGCTCATGTGGCAGGGCGATGGAAACGGTTTCGCCGAGCGGCCGATGCGTCGGCATACACCTGACTGGCGGGTCGAGCCGACTTTCAAGGTCCCGGGGGCGCCCGTGCGGCCCTATGTGACCGGCGATGCCGACGGAGACGGGCGCTCGGATGTGCTGCGCATCAGCACAGACGATAGCGACGATGGAAAAACCGTATGGGGCAATAGTTCCAGATATATGCTTTACCGGGGGACCAACCAGAAAAATGATTATTTCGACGAAAACCCAAGTCTCGATGGAGAGCCGCTTGCCAGCGGCGATTTCGACGGCGACGGTCGCGCGGACTTGGTGATCGAGCGCAAGGATGCCGCGACTGGCGCCATCCGCACTGTCATGCGCCTGAGCAGCAGGTTTCCCGCTGCCGAAGTCGCAATACCCACCCCGGCTGCGACGTGGCGGATCTTCGGTGCTGGCGACGTGGACGGTGATGGCCTCAGCGACCTGTTGCTTGGCCAGAACCTGCAGAGCGGTTCATCAGTGGACGGTCCTGAGTACCGCAATCCGCGTATGTCGGCATTTGCGTACTGGATAATGGATCGCGGCAAGGTAGTGCGCTACTCGCTTGGGTTCCACACTGATCCTGCAGCCCCGCGTATTGCCGCGCGCGGCGACTTCAACGGCGATGGCCGCCTCGACTTTGTGTGGAGCAGTCTATCGAGGGCCAGCGTTCCGGTGACGCGCATGTGGACGGCCTATGGCGAAGGGTTTTCGGTATTT
>JBBSTF010000043.1:0-29960 GCA_038236135.1 Lysobacterales bacterium | reverse complement strand
TTGCTGGCTGACGCTAGCCTGGTCAAGCGTTTCGCCGGGCTGCCGCCCGCCGCCCCACCTTTCTCCTCGCAGAGAAACGTGGGCCAAAGATGCGACCCGATGGCCTGTCGCCCGCACGGTGAAGCCGTGCGGGCGCGCAAGTACTGGCCGGGTTCGGCTGAAGGCACATCCTGTGCCGCAGCCGAAGCCATGCGATCCATCGCGTGGCCCGCAAGCGGCTTTTCCGTCCAGCACTTGCCGACAGGAACGGGCGGGTGAGTCAAAAGACACGGCAACCGCCGCGCAGCGGCGGCTTTACGCAGCTGCGCTGCGTGCCCTTGACCTACATCCCGTTTCGGGGAGGCGAGTTGGCGCAGGAAAGCCCGGAGGGTGGCCGAATGGATTCGGCCAGTTCGCTGCAGGTGCAGGGATGCGCCTTCAGCGAACCCCGTAGCCAGCTTGCGTAGTCGAGCGGCTTCATCGCACGACCGACCCGCCAAGGACGCATCTTTGGCCTACGTTTCTCTGCGAGGAGAAAGGTAGGGCGCTCGCCGGCAGGCGAGAGAAACGCTTGACCAGTCTGGCGACAGCTAATCACTACCGTGAAAGGCTACTAGGGCGCCCGCAGGCGCGAGAACTTTTTACCAGATTAGCGCCACCCGTCACCTGCCGAAAAGCGATACAAGACGCGGACCTTGATCTCCGGTGCTTCTCCCGACGAGAGAAGGTAGAAAAAGCGCAACCCTTCCAAGGGTGAAGCAAAAAGGCGTTACGAAGCGCCCATCTTCTCAGCGAGGTCGTGAAGAACCTGCTTCACGTTCGCCTCGGGATCGACGTCGCGATAGCGCTTCACGACCACGCCGTCGGGCGCAATCAAAAACGTTTCGCGACGTGCGTAGTCGCCGAAGCCTTCCTTGCTGGTCAGCACACCGTAGGCGCGCGCGGTGTCGTGCTTGGCATCGGACAGCAGCGGGAATGGCACGTGATATTTCTCGGCGAAATCTTCGTGCGACTTCACGTCGTCAAGACTGACGCCGACGACTTTCGCACCCGCCTTTTTCAAGGCTGCGATGTCATCTCTGAACGCGCATACCTGCGTGGTGCAGCCGCCGGTGAAATCCTTCGGGTAGAAGTAAAGCACCAGGTAACCATCCTTGAAATCGGAAAGCTGGTGCCACTTGGCGTTCTGGTCTTGCAAGCGAAATGCCGGCGCGGCGTCGCCTGCTTCCGGGCCAGCCATTTCGGCGGCCGACACGACGGTGGCGAACGGCAACAGCACGGTCATCATCAACACCATGAGAGTTTTCATTTCCGGTTTCCAGTTGAGTAAAGGGATCGCACCGACTTCAACGTGCTGGCGCTTTTGACGAGGTTGTTGCAAAAATCCGCTCTGCGCGCTGAAACAGTATCCACGACGTAGCGATGTACTTGTCACCACCCTTTGGACGGTTGCCGCGATGGGTGTGGGTAAAGGCTGCGGGGGCGATCAGCATGGCGCCGGTTTGCGGGGCGATCTTGCGCTGCTGGTGCAGGAATTCGGTTTCACCTTCGGCGAAATCATCGTTGAGGTAGACCGACCAGAGCAGGGTTCGGTGCAGGGTTTCCGATTGCGGATCGTTCGCTTTCGGGTATAGCTCGCAGTGCCAGTATGGGTAGCCCCCTTGATTTGCAATGTAATGCTGGATGTTGATGCTGCCAGGCCGGAACAGCTTCAAGGCCAGCCCCTGCAAGAGAGAATCGGCCATTGTATGGATGTCGGTTGAGCCAAGCAGGTTGTGCTCACCGGTGACGGGATCGGGCATGCGCAGTGACATCGGCGCGATCGCCGTGTAGGGGTGCTTGCGCAGGTAGGCCTTGAAGCAGGTCAGCATCGCGGTGTTTAGCAGGTTTGCCGCGTCCTGCCATTCCTCATGATCGTCGAGGGTGATGTCCCAGCTGTCTTTCAATTTCAGGTCAACTCCTCCACCGGTTGAACCGCGCAGCTTGCGGTCGCTCCGGTTGAAGCGATCGATCATTGTCGCGCAAATGGCGGGATCAACCGCGTTGGGGTACAGCTCGATGAAATCCTGGCTCATTCCGCGATACTAACGACGTAATCCACGAAAAGAATCCCCGCGATGCACCCGTATCGAATCCTCTTGTGGTTGCGCGACCGCCGCAATCTCGTCTGGACCACGCCTGCCGCCGCCAGCGTGATCGCCATCGTGATGGCGTTTGGTGCGGCCGCCGGCAACGTTTGGCTCGAACCGAACGTTTTGCCCGACATCAAAGCCGAGACGTTGGAATCGTTACTCGGCATTCTCGCCACCAGCATGCTGAGTGTGACCACGTTCTCGCTGGCGGTGATGGTGTCGGCGTTCGCGGCCGCGGCCAGCGGCACGACACCTCGCGCGCTGGAATTGGTGATGGGCGACGACATTACGCGCCTCGCGATCGCCAGCTTTATCGCGGCTTTCATCTACTCGATCATTGCCAAGACCGCGCTGGGATTGAGTTACTACGGCCAGAATGGGCGCTTCATCCTGTTCCTGTGCACGGTGCTGGTACTGGCATATCTGATCGTCACTTTGATCCTGTGGGTGAAGGCACTCACACGCCTCGGCCGTCTCGACAACACACTCGAAAAAATTGAAGATGCAACGCAGATTGCACTGAATGCGTTGCGTGCATCGGTAACGATGGGCGCAAATGCCAGCCCCGATCCGTTGCCGCCGGGAAACGAAGTGGTCGCGGAAACGGTTGGCTACGTCACCCACATCGACTTGGAATCACTACAGGCACTGGCCGAGTGTTCGGGAACACATATCCACGTTCGCATTCGCCCCGGCAGCCTGGTCAGCCCCGGGACCTGTCTTGCCGTGTCCGAATCGTCCGATGCAACGTTGCTCGAAAAAATTTCCGCAGCGTTCGTGCTCGGCAGCCAACGTAGCTACGACCAGGATCCTCGCTTTGGTCTGATCGTGCTGAGCGAAACCGCGCAGCGTGCGCTCTCACCGGCGGTCAATGATCCGGGCACTGCCATCCATGTGATGACAATCATGACGCGTTTGCTGGTCGGCGAACCGAAAAAAACTGCCGATGAAATTCCGCTGAAATTTGACCGCATCAGCATGGTCGAACTGAGGGAAGCCGCCCTGATCAGCGATGGATTCGATCCAATAAGCC
The DNA here is from genome assembly GCA_038236135.1 of Lysobacterales bacterium. Taxonomy (GTDB): domain Bacteria; phylum Pseudomonadota; class Gammaproteobacteria; order Xanthomonadales; family Rhodanobacteraceae; genus Dokdonella. The sequence continues at coordinate 26,816 of JBBSTF010000043.1, read as the reverse complement.
GCGACGGCGCAGGCATGCTGGAAGTGGGCTTGCGCATGCAGAAGCTGCTCGCGATTATCGCGAAGAACAGTAACCCGATCATCGCGAAAGCAGCCGTCATGCAGGCTCACGTTGCCTTGCGACGGGCCAAGAAAAGATTCGAGATTGAACGCGACACGATCATGCTCACCGAAACGCATCGCGATCTGTTTGGCGACGTAGCGTGCGAAGACGATATCGCCGCATCGCGCGACACGCGTTAGCTAACTCTTCATCAGAAAGGCATTTGGGATAGATACCGTCGTTCGAAAACACCATGCGTTGGAGGCCGTAAGTTGGATGTGGTGGCGCGGGTCCCCATGCGCCTGACCATTTCCTCGAATCCGCTGACCTCGATCTGGTCGTCGATATTGAGCGGCGGTAATAAAAGAATCTGCATGCTTGATCGACATGCCAACGCTGTACGGCATCGCCTGTCTTTCGTGGACTTATCCCATCAGCATCGCGCAGCTGCCAATGGCCGGAAAACTCGTCAATGCCGTGGCAAATTGACCTGCTCAGCGGAGCTGCATCGTTGTTTTACAAGGGAACATTGCGTTCCATTTCGACACCTGCGCGAGCGTATCAATATCTCCGGGTTTCACCCGTAAAAGTTGGGCTATGCTTGCGCGCAAACCGCCTGCTTACCCTCCATTGCTCGCACCTGAGTCGGAGATCAGTCGCCCTTCCGTGATCATACGAGTACGTGTGAACAAGACTTCTTCTTTCCGACGCTGGTTGGTAGTGGCAGGGATCATCCTGCTGGTGCCGAGTGTGCTGTTATTGCTCGGCGAGATGTCGGGAATGCACACGAACGATTTCCTACCCGATTTTCTCCAGTTTCGGCTGCGAACCTTGGGAAGCTTCGCGGTCGCCGGATGTCTGATGGCGGCAATTGGCTCGATAGAGCCGTAACTTTGAGAGGACAACGATGATCAAGCAATCCGATTTCTTCATTCTGCTGGCGGTGGGCATCTCGTTTGTACTGTCCGCCTTTCTTTGGTTCAACGGGCAACGTGACGAAGGCGCATTCACGGCACTTTGGGTTCCGTCGATATTGTGTTTCGGCATCTACTTCAAGTTGATGTCCATGATGGCTTCGAAGTCATGAGCACATCGTTGATCGGCTACTTTGCAGTGGCCGTTTTTGGATTGATGATCATCGGCATCGTCCTGACCGCAAGGGAATATCGAATTTTGAACAAGAAAGATGACGCGAAAGTACGCGAGAAGAAACGGAACCGCTGATCTGGGCTGATGCAGTAGACCGGGATACCACACCACTCGCGCAGCGACGATTGATTCAACAACCGCAGCTCTGTTTGGTGCCCGGGGCGGGACTTGAACCCGCATGACCTTGCGGTCGAAAGATTTTAAGTCTTTTGCGTATACCGATTTCGCCACCCGGGCGGGTGCGATGGGCGTGCCGTCGCGGCAAGGATAACTGGTTGCCGCTCGCGTGTTCGCAAGCGCCCGCTACGACGCCTATTCGATCGACCCGGACACCACGCTGCCATCGGGATGTAACCAGCCGGAATCGCCGTCGGCGTAGTGTTCGTTCTTCCAGATCGGTACGTCGGCTTTGATCTGGTCGATGATCCATCGACAAGCGTTGAAGGCAGCACCTCGATGGCTGGCGCTGACACCAACCCAGACCGCGACATCGCCAATCACCAGGCTGCCGACGCGATGGACGGCGGCGGCGCGGTGCAATTCATAGCGTTCGATGGCTGCCTGGACGATGCGCGCGCCTTCAGCTTCGGCAAGGCGCGCATAGGCTTGGTAGTCGAGCGCGAGGACGCGGCGGCCATCGTTGTGGTCGCGAACGCAGCCTTCAAATGCGACGAACGCACCGGCAGCAGGATGATCGATGGCGTGGCGTTCGGTTTCAAGGTCGATTGCTTCAGCACTAAGGCGGAACAGACTCATCCGCCGGATACCGGTGGAATGAAGACGATTTCGTCACCGTCGTTGACCTCGAACTCCCAACTGACGAAGGAGCCGTTCACAGCGACACGCAATTTGTCGATTCCAGATGGGAAGCCATGCCGCAGACATGCTTCTTCGTAGATCGAATTCGCCGTGGTTGATTGCGTGTCGACCGACTCTTCGCTGCAACTGGCACGATCAGCGAGGCTGGCGAAATAGAGAATTTTCACGCTCACGTGCTCGACTCGCCATCACGAATGTCGCGCTTGCCGCCGCTCTTGTCGGCAAGGCGCAAGTCGGTGATGACGATCGCGTGACTGAGCGCCTTGCACATATCGTAGATGGTCAGCGCGGCAACGCTGGCGCCGGTGAGCGCCTCCATTTCGACGCCGGTCTTGTGGGTGACGCCCACTTCGCAGCGGATCAATAAATCCGTTGCATTGACGAAATCGATCTCGAATTTGCAGCGCTCGATGGGCAATGGATGACAGAACGGAATCAAGTCGTGGGTGCGCTTGACGGCCATCGTGCCGGCAATGATCGCGGTGTCGATGATCGCGCCTTTTGGACCGCGCAGGCCGTCGGCGCGCAAGCGTTCCGCAACGTCGACAGGAAAGCGAACCGTAGCCTCGGCAACGGCGCGACGCTCGCTTACCGTTTTGGCGCTGACATCGACCATGGTCGGTCGTTGCGCGCTATCAAGGTGGCTGAATTCCTTGTCCGCCATATCAGCCGCCGATCTCGTACATTTCCACGCGCTCGCGCTCAGCTAGCGGAATAATCCCGCGCAGCTCACTGTAACGATCACCGCGCGAGCGCCAGATGGCAGCGATCATTTCGCGAAGACCGGCATCGTCGATGCCACTGCGCAGCGCCCCGCGCAAATCATGGCCGTGCTGGCCGAACAAACAGGTGTATAGACGTCCGTCGGCGGAGAGCCTTGCTCGTGAGCAATCGCCGCAAAATGGCTGACTGACGGAGCTGATGAAACCAATCTCACCGGCACCGTCCGAGTAGCGATAGCGTTCCGCGACTTCGCCGCGATAGTTCGACAAGAGTGGTTCGATCGGCCATTGCGCTGCAATGCGCGCGCGCAACTCGGCGCTGGTCACGACGCTAGCCGTGTCCCAGCCATTGCAGGTGCCTACATCCATGTATTCGATGAACCGAAGCACATGGCCGGTGCCGCGAAAATGGCCGGCCAGATCGAGGACATGTTCATCGTTGACGCCACGCATGACGACGCAGTTGATTTTGATGGTCCTGTAGCCCGCCGCTTCAGCAGCGGCGATGGCAGCCAGTGCATCGGCGACTTCGCCGCGCCCGCCCGACAGCGTTCGATACGCAACCGGATCGAGCGTATCTAGGCTCAGCGTGATGCGATCCAGCCCTGCATCGCGCAAGGCCATGACTTGCCCCGGCAACAAGCTGCCGTTGGTCGTCATCGCAATATCGTCGATGCCGGGTATCGCGGCCAGCATGCGCACCAGCGACGGCAATTCGCGACGCAACAGCGGCTCGCCGCCCGTCAGGCGCAGTTTGCGTACGCCCAGCATCGACGCCGCGCGTGCGATGCGCTCTATTTCCTCGAAGCGCAGCCGCTCGGCCTTGCCAAGGAACTGATGATCGCGCGGGTATTCGTCTTCCGGCATGCAATACGGACAGCGGAAATTACAGCGATCCAGCACGGAGATGCGCAGGTCGTGCATGGGCCGTTGCAAGCGATCCAGCGGTGCGTCGCGTATCTCGATGGGGATGGCGCGCGTCATAAGCTGGTACTGACTCGCACGTCGGCGACGGGTTCGCGCAGCGCGATTTCGTCGTCGGTCTTGGCGACCCGGTATCCGGCCGCCGCAAGTTGGACGCCAGCATCGGCGGATGCGTAGTGATACAGCAGCAGGCGATCGCGCAACGCTTGCGGATACTCGCGCTCCAAATCATCCAGACCGGTGTGCGATGGATTGCCTACCAGGCCGCAATCGTGGGCGACGATTTCGTTGTTCGCGGCGAACTGCGCAAGCATTTCCGGTATCGGTCGCGTATCCCCCGTCCAGACGAAACTGCCGCGCAGCGCTATGCCGAAAGAAGTCATCGGCGCGTGATGACGGGTCGCGAAAACATCGAACCAGAGGTCCTCGTGCCAGAAGCCGCGCGATACTGGAATCAAATGAAACGCATCCCAGAAATTGGCCCCGCCTTCGGCCAACACATTGGGATAGTCAGCCACACGCGATTGCAGGATCGGAACCAACGCGGCGTGCGCATAGAGTTTCACGCGACCGCGCCACTCTTCGTCGAACCAAACGCGATAGAACAATTGCTCCAATCCACCGACATGGTCCATGTGTGCGTGGGTGAGATAGATCGCCGGTGGTGGCGCTCGATAAATGTCTAGCCAGCGCTTGAGTGCTTCCAGACCGCAGTCGATCAGCAGCAAAGCCTTACCGTCGCGTTCGAGCACCGCACTGGCATTGCCGAGCTCGACCGCAGCAGCGCTACCGACACCAAGAAGGCGCAACGACAACATCATCGCTCTGCACCCAGCGCGGCGTGATAGGACGACAACAACGGATGCCAGAAGCGTCCGTCGAAATCAGCGTAGCGCTGGGCACCGAGTTTGAGCAGGGATCGTCGCAACCGATACAGGTTGGATTGCTGCCAAGCCAACGCGGGTAGACGCAGGCGACCACGATCAAAATCGAGCAGCCAGATGGCATCCTGCGAATCGATCAGGATGTTGTGCGCGTTCAAGTCGGCGTGGCAGACGCCAAGCACGTGGAAGCGCGCAATGGTTTCGCCAACGGATGCCGCAAGTTCGGGGTCAATCTCAGAACTCTCCATCTGTTGTGCCAGCGTGCGGGCATCGTCGATGCGAGCTGTCAACAAGTCGGCGCGATACCGCAAGCCGTCGCGCTGGTAGCGCGCCGCGATCGGCGCGGGCACCGGAAGCCCCGCATCGTGCAGCGCTGACAGCAGTCGGAACTCGGCGAATCCGCGACTGCGGCGTGCGCCGGTCCACAGGTATTGGTCGGCATTGAATTGGCCGATCAATCCACCCCGGCGATAGTGGCGTAATGCGGCCGCACCGACTGGCGTATCGACGAAAACGATCCCACCACGACCACCCGCTTGCGCAAGTGCGGCATCCTGAGAGCGCCAGAAACCGTCGTCCAGCCAGCGCGCGTCGATGGCGCCGATGGCGGCATCGTGCAGGATTTCACCGTCGTCGGTGGAGATGGCGCGTTCTTGGATCATCGCTCAGGGATGCTCTACGGCGATCATCGCGTCGCGTGACGGATGATCGGGAAACCGGCAAAGTCTAGCGCATGGACCCCTCCAGACCGACGACGCCCCCGCGATCTCTTTGCCTGTTGCGCACATCTGCACTGGGCGATGCCAGCCATGTGGTTCCGCTGGTGCGCACGGTTCAGGCGAATTGGCCGCAGACGAAGCTCACCTGGATCATCGGCAAGCTGGAGCGGCGACTGGTTGGCGATATCGCCGGCGTGGAGTTCATCACCTTTGACAAGGCGGCAGGGGTCGCTGGTTTCACGGCCGTTCGCAAGGAACTCGCCGGCCGACGCTTCGATGCGCTGCTACACATGCAGGTTGCGTTGCGGGCGAATCTGCTCAGCTTGCTGATCCATTCGGATACGCGGATAGGCTACGACGCGGCGCGCTCCAAGGACCTGCATGGCTTGACGATCAACCAGCACATCCCGGCACGTACGGGCCAACACGTGCTCGATGCGCTCGGCAGCTTTGTCGAACCGTTGGGTTTGATACAGACCGATGTGCGTTGGGACATTCCCATTCCCGATGATGCAATCGAGTTCGCCGAACAAAACTTGCCCGGCAAACAACCGACTTTGCTGGTCAGCCCTTGTTCCAGTCATGCGTTGCGCAACTGGCGACCGGAACGCTACGCGGCAGCGATGGACCATGCCGCGCAGTTTCTCGGGTGGCGCGTCGTTCTGTGCGGCGGGCCGAGCGCGTACGAACGAGATTTCGGCAGTGCCGTGCTCGCTGCCTGCAAGCAACGGCCGCTGGACCTTATTGGCAAAGACACACTGAAACAATTGCTCGCACTGCTGCAGCGCGCAACGCTGGTGCTGAGCCCGGACTCCGGCCCGATGCATCTTGCCAACGCGGTCGGCACGCCGGTACTTGGATTGCACGCAGCGACCAATCCGAATCGTTCCGGCCCGTATTCGGATCGGCAGTGGTGCGTGGATCGCTACGACGATGCCTCCAGGAAATTTCGCGGCAAGCCGGCGAGCGACCTGAAATGGGGAACGCGCATCCAGCACGAGGGCGTGATGGACCTGATCGAAGTGGATGCAGTGATCGAACGCCTCGAAGCATTCCAGCGCCAACGCGCGCATTGACCACAGCTTGCCGGACCGGCTTGGCGTCCCCACACTGGGGCGCATGTACATGATTGAAACCTGGACTCCCCTGCTGCTGCTCGGCTGCGCATTGGCGTTGTGGATGAATGCCTTGCGCGCACGAGAGCGCGCGGTCGGGATCGTGCGGCAATTATGCGAGCGCGCCGACGTGCAACTGCTGGACCAAAGCGTGGCGCTACGAAGCTTCAAGTTCACCCGCCTCAATGGCCGGCTGGCGCTGTTGCGTCGCTATGGGTTCGAGGTGAGCGTGGACGGACAGGATCGCCATCGTGGCCATGTGGATATCAAGGGCCACACAGCCGAACACTGGAGTTTGCCGTGGACCGCAAAGGACGATCCGCGACGCACCATCGATGGCGACAGCACAGCACCACGACTCTCGAACATACGATTGATTGACGTCCAGCCTCGCGACCAGAATTGATTCGATCGTCGTGCACCATGCCGGTCGCATCAGATTCCGCCGCGCCATGAAGTGGCGAACTGACAACCCAATCAGCCTTGTGGCGGTTGGCGCAACCTGAAGATTGTGGCAAGGTCGCGCAACGGCGAAACACACGCGCCGTGCAGGCATCGCCTGCCACCTCTCTGGAATAATTCCCATGCTGATCGTTTCGTTGCGCCGCCTGGCTCGTGCCGGCATATTCATACTGTTCGCCATTGCGGTTTCAACCGCCCAAGCGGCACCGGGCTACTGGCAGGAATCGGCCCAGCATTCGGTTACCGTGATCGGCGATTCGCCGACCGAATTCCGCGCTGTGGAACTCGATTGGAACGTACTACGAAGCGCGATGGCCGCGACGCCGGACGGCGTCGGTTTCGAGTTGGCTTTGCCAGCGCCCGACGGCAGCACAAAGACTTTCATGTTGTCCGATTCCGGGGTGATGCCGCCCGCGCTGGCCGCGCGCTATCGCGAAATTCGCAGCTACATCGGCACCGACGCGAACGGCATGGAAGCACGCATCGACATTTCGCCGCTCGGCTTGCAGGCAACTGTGTATGCGCGCGACGGAATCTGGTTGGTACGCCCCGAGCGACTCGGCATGGAAGATCACTACCTCAGCTTCCGTCGGGGCGATCTGTCGCCCGGCACGGGATTTCGTTGTGAGACCCATGGCGACCTGACCGACAATCAGGCTGATCCGTTCCAGCAAGGCCCGCAGCCGCTGACCACTACCGGCGCTGCGAAGCGCAACTACCGCGCCGCCGTGGCGGCAAATCACCAGTACGTGCAGGCTATCGCGGCTGCGATGGCGCCGCCGGCAACGCCAACCGTTGCCCTAGGCCTGGCGGGCGTTGTTGCGGCCGTCAATCGCGTCAACCAACCGTATGGACAGGATTTTTCGATTCAGCTCAGCTTGATCGCGACGAACGACCAGTTGATCTTTCCGGACGCGGTTGGAGACACCTTTGGATCGACCTCCTTCAACAACGGTAACCCTGGCGCTATCACTGGGGCGCTCAACGGTATCGTCGGCGTCAGCAGCTACGACATCGGCCACTTGTTCACGACCGGCTCTGGCGGCGTCGCTGGCCTCGGAGTGGTATGCGGCTCCAGCAAGGGCAGCGGTACCACCGGCTTGACCAACGGGTCGACATTGCAGACTGACGTGTTTTACATCGACTACGTTGCCCACGAGATGGGCCATCAGTTTGGCGGAAACCATACGTTCAACGGCAGCGCCAGCAACTGCGGTGGCGGAAATCGCTCGGCCAACTCTGCCTACGAGCCGGGTAGTGGTTCAACGATTCAGGCCTATGCGGGAATCTGCGGATTGACCAACGATCTGCAAGCCCATTCGGACCCGTATTTCCACGCTCGCAGCCTGTTGGAGATGGGCACTTATTCGACGACCGGTAACGGCGGAAGCTGCTCGACCAACACGCCCAAGGTCGACGCGCCGCCCGTGGTGCTCGCACAGAACAGCTACACCATCCCTGCAAACACCCCGTATGTGCTGACCGGGGCTGCGGCCAGCATCGCGCTGGGGTCCAACCTCACCTATGGCTGGGAGCAATACGATCTTGGTGCCGCCAACAACAACCTGGCCACGGACTTGGGAACGGGCCCGATTCAGCGCTCCTGGCTGCCGACGACAACGCCTCGTCGCTACCTGCCACGTCTCTCGAACCTGCTTGCAGGAACCACAGCAATCGGCGAAATCCTGCCAACCACGACTCGCACGATGACCTATCGCTTGACCGTTCGCGACAATGTCGCTGGCGGCGGATCGAGCAATAGTGCCGATCAAATCCTGTCTGTGGTCAACACGGCTGGTCCGTTTGTCGTCACCGCGCCAATCATTGGAACGAATTGGGCGAGCGGTGGTGCGCCGGTAATGATTAGCTGGAACGTTGCCATGACCAATGTTTCGCCGGTGTCGTGCGCGAATGTAAATATCGATCTGGTCAACGCCGATGCCTCGCAGGACAACCTGATCGTTCTGTCGTCGCTGGCCAGCGGCGTGGCCAACAGCGGCACCGCGATGGTCGCAGTTCCCAACCTGACGGTGACGGCGCGCGTTCGCGTAGCCTGCGCCACCAACATCTTCTTCAACCTCAGTCCGCCGGTCAGCATCGGCGCCGATTCGATATTCAAGAACGGGTTCGACAGCACCCCGCCCGGGCCATGAAGTGAGCCACTGATCGGTCGCTAGCAGCGATCGATCGGTGAAATAGCATGGGCGGTCTCTAAACTTCGGATGTAGGCACGTCGGCGCGATCCTTTACAATCGCGCCACTTTTGTCAGTCTTCCGGAATCCTCATGGCCGCCGCGATCCGCTATCAGCGCATCCTCCTGAAACTTTCCGGCGAGGCCCTGATGGGCGAGGCGGACTACGGCATCGACCCGAACGTGCTGCAGCGGGTCGCGACCGAGATTATCGAAATCCAGAAGGTCGGGGTCGAAGTCGGCGTGGTGATTGGCGGCGGTAATATTTTTCGAGGCGAAGGCTTGGCGGCTCGCGGTATGGACCGGGTCACTGGTGACCATATGGGCATGCTGGCGACGGTAATGAACGCGTTGGCGATGCAGGACGCGCTGGAAAACAATGGCGCCAAAGTTCGCGTGATGAGTGCGATCAAGATCAATCAGGTCTGCGAGGATTTCATCCGCCGTCGCGCCATCCGGCACTTGGAAAAAGGTCGCGCCGTAATTTTCGCGGCCGGCACCGGCAATCCGTTCTTTACCACCGATTCGGCAGCCGCGTTGCGCGCGATCGAAGTCGGCGCACAGTTGCTGCTCAAGGCAACCAAGGTCGATGGCATCTTCAGCGCCGACCCCAAGCTCGATCCAAACGCGACGCTTTACGACACGCTGACTTTCAACGAAGTGTTGCAGCGCGAATTGAAAGTGATGGACACCAGCGCGTTTTCGCTGTGCCGCGATCACGGCATACCGCTGCGCATCTACAACATGACCGTGCCCGGCAATTTGATGCGGATCGTGCACGGCGACGACATCGGCACGCTGGTCGCGAACTGAGTCTCAAAACGGCGCTGATATACTTCGCGGCTACACGACCGCAGGAATGTCCGCATGATTGACAAGATCAAGACCGAAACGGAAAAGCGCATGGCAAAGAGCGTCGAATCGCTGCGCCACGACCTCACCCGCCTCCGTACTGGACGCGCCAGCACCAGCATTCTGGAAAACATCAAGGTCTCGTATTACGGTGCCGAAATGCCCTTGTCGCAGGTCGCCAGCATCTCCGTCGCCGACGCGCGCACGCTCACGATCGTACCTTGGGAAAAGCCCATGGTTGCGGCGGTCGAAAAAGCCATTCTCGCGTCGGACCTGGGCCTTACTCCAACCACTGCTGGAACCACGATTCGCATCAACCTGCCGGTGCTGACTGAAGAGCGCCGAAAGGAACTTGCCAAGCACGTCTCGGGCGAAGGCGAGAACGCGAAGGTCGCTATCCGCAACGTGCGTCGCGATGCGATCACTCAGATCAAGGAACTGGAAAAAGACAAGTCGATCAGTGAAGACGACCAGAGTCGTGGCGATGACGACATCCAGAAGTTGACCGACCGTTTCGTCAGGGAAGTCGATGTTGTCGTCAAGCACAAGGAAGACGAGTTGATGACGATGTAATGGGTGCGGAGACGGCTCCCTCGTCCCCGACTCGACCCCATGACTGCGACCCGATGACAGCAGCCGTCAACGAACACGTCCCGCGCCATGTCGCCATCGTCATGGATGGCAACGGCCGCTGGGCCCAGCAACGCAAACGTCCGCGCAGCTTCGGCCATCGCGAAGGGCAAAAAGCGGTGCGTGGTGCCGTTGAATTCTGCCTGCGCCAGAAGATTGAAGCGCTGACCCTGTTTGCGTTCTCCAGCGAAAACTGGAAGCGACCCGAGTCTGAAGTCGGCGCGTTGATGAGCCTGTTCCTGAAGGCCATCGACAGCGAAGTCAGCGATCTGCACAAGCATGGCGTGAAGGTCAGCTTCATCGGCGACCTGTCCGCGTTCGCACCCGAACTTCGCGAACGCATGCTCAAGGCAATGCAGAAGACGGCAAACAACGGTGCGCTCGCCTTGAACGTCGCGGTCAACTACGGGGGTCGCTGGGATATCGCTCAGGCGGCGCGTCAAATTGCCCAAGCCGCCGTGCGTGGTGAAATCGACGCGGCATCCATCACTGAAGCATCCCTGGCCCCGAATTTCTGTCTGGCAGATCAGCCGCCCGTTGACCTTTTCATCCGCACCGGTGGCGAACAGCGAATCAGCAATTTCCTGCTCTGGCAGAGTGCGTACAGCGAACTGCATTTCATCGACACGCTATGGCCCGATGTCGACGACGCCGTGCTGGCCGCGGCGATCGCGGAGTTTGCGCGACGCGAGCGGCGCTTCGGGCAGACTTCAGCTCAGATAGGTTTAGCGTGACAACGTTCATCCCCATGACGACTCAACTGGACATCCTGTCTGCGCTGAGGAATAGATCAGTACATTGCCGCCGCTTATCGCAGGAACAAGTCGCATGACGTCATTGACGAAACGAGTCCTCACCGCCTTGGTGCTGCTGCCGATTGCGATCGGCATCGTGCTGTTGCCGCCATTACCGTGGTTCGCCGGGATCATTGCGCTTGTCTTTGCGGTGGCGGGGTGGGAATGGACGCGGCTTTGTGGGGTGGAATCATTCGTTGTGCGCGGTTTGCTGCTGATTGTTTTTCTCGCCTCATGTGCGGCCCTTTGGTTGATCCGCGATACGCCGATAGTGTGGCTGGTGATTGCTCTCGGCGTTGCTTGGTGGGCGGTCGCACTGCTCTGGTTCCGCCGAGTCGCATTCGGTGCCGCACCACTGGCGCGCAATGTCGCTATCAAGTTGCTCGCCGGCGCATTCGTGTTGATCCCGGCGTGGGTCGCGGCGATCCAATTGCGGGCCAATCCTGAGCATGGCCCGTACTGGGTGTTGTTTATGCTGGTGCTGATCTGGGCGGCCGATTCGTTTGCATATTTCTCGGGCTCGCGTTGGGGTCGCACCAAACTCGCGCCAACCATCAGCCCCGGGAAGACCTGGGCCGGCGTTTATGGTGCGTTGATTGGTTCGGCACTGGTTGCCGTGCTGGGCGGTTGGCTGCTCGGCGAGAGGGGTTGGGAGTGGGCGCTACTGGTGCTGGTCGCGGTTTTCACCGTCGCCGTGTCGATCGTCGGCGACCTGTTCGAGAGTCTCGTCAAGCGTCAAGCCAACGCGAAAGATTCCGGCACTTTGTTCCCGGGCCATGGCGGGCTGTTCGACCGACTCGACAGCGTATTCGCTGCGCTTCCGATCTTCGTGGCTGGCACGGCTCTGATCGACATCGCCCTGGGCGCATGAACGTTTTGCAACAACGCCGGGTCGCCGTACTCGGCGCGACCGGCTCGATTGGTGGCAGTGCGCTGGATGTTATCGCGCGTCATCCGCAGCGTTACCGCGTGAATGTCCTGACCGCGAATCGCAGTGTCGATGCGATGGTCAAATTGTGCCGACAACTCAAACCCGAACTGGCCGTAATGGCCGACGCGAATAGCGCCGATGCCGTACGTAAACAACTCGAGGCCGATGGCACCAAGTCGCGTGTCGAATCGGGATCGAAGGGATTGATCGAGGCTGCTGCCAACGACCTCAGTGAAATAGTCATTGCGGCAATTGTCGGTGCAGCAGGACTTGAATCAACTCTCGCTGCCGCACGCGCAGGCAAGCGCCTGCTGTTGGCTAACAAGGAAGCCATCGTCATGGCCGGTCCGCTGCTGCTGGCGGCCCTGGCCGAAGGTGGCGGCGAATTGTTGCCGATCGATTCCGAGCACAACGCCATTTTCCAATGCCTGCCGTTGGAATTGCAGCAGGGTGCGGCGCGCGCGGGAAATGTGTCCAGCGCCGACAACGGCGTCACTCGCCTGTTGCTGACTGCATCAGGTGGGCCGTTTCGCGGTCGAACGGCGGACCAACTCGAATCGATCACTCCTGACCAGGCCTGCGCGCACCCAAACTGGGATATGGGCCGAAAGATTTCCGTCGATTCGGCGACACTGATGAACAAGGGACTGGAAGTCATCGAGGCGCATCACTTGTTCGGCATTGCGGCGGACGCCATCGATGTCGTCGTGCACCGGCAGAGCATCATCCATTCGCTGGTGCAGTACCGCGACGGTTCCATGCTGGCGCAACTCGGCAATCCAGACATGCGTACCGCACTGGCTTACGGATTGGCGTGGCCGGAGCGCATCGACGCCGGCGTGGCGCCGCTCGACCTGCTCGCCGTTGGCCGGCTCGATTTCGAGTCGGTCGACCGCGCAACCTTTCGCTGCCTCGATCTTGCCTACGCCGCGTTGCGCGCCGGCGGAACTGCGACTGCGCTGTTGAACGCCGCGAACGAACAGGCTGTCGCCGCTTTCCTGGATCGAGGCATGAAATTCCTCGATATTGCGTGCGTGATTGACGAAACACTGGCCGCGATTCCATGCGCGCCAGTCGCCAATCTGGAGGCTCTGCTTGACGCCGATTTAACGGCTCGCCGCCACGCTGCCCGTATCATTGCCGCGAAGCTTAGCTAGACAACGTCCATGCAAGAATTTTTTCACTCAGCTTGGTGGCTCCTGGTCACCTTGGGCCTGCTTGTCACCTTTCACGAATACGGCCATTTCGTCGTGGCGCGGGCCTGTGGCGTAAAGGTTTTGCGCTTCTCTGTCGGTTTCGGCAAACCGCTCTGGAGCCGTTACGACCGCCACGGCACCGAGTTCGCGATTGCCGCGATTCCACTCGGCGGCTATGTGAAGATGCTCGATGAGCGCGAAGGCGATGTCGATCCCTCGGAACTGGGCATGGCATTCAACCGCAAACCCGTAGCGAAGCGCATTGCCATCGCGGCGGCAGGGCCTGCTTTCAACCTGATTTTTGCGCTGGGCGCGTTTTATCTGATGTTCCTGTTTGGTCGCCCCGACTACCAGCCAGTGATCGCCAAGCCCACTGGAATTGCCGAGCAGTCGCAATTCCGCGAAGGTGACCGCCTGATCGCGGTCGATGGCGAGGCCGTGGACACGTGGAGCGGCGCAATCACCGTTATCGCGCAGTCGGCGCTGGCGCACGAAGACGTGAAGGTCAGCGTCGAAAACAATGGTGGCCACAGCGAACGGACCTTGCGCTTGTCGACCTTGCCGCCGGGAAGTGAGGGTGATCGTTTGCTCAGCGCGGTCGGCCTGCGCCTGCGCGCACCTGAGATCGATCCAATCGCTGCGACCATTTCGGCCGACAGCCCAGCGGCCGCCGCCGGCATCCTGGCGGGTGACCGAATCGTTGCAATCAACGAACGCAGCATCGACGACTATGCGCAGATTGGCCCAATGATCCAACAGATGGCCGACATTGATCCCGCCCTGACTATCCGCGTGCGCCGTGCCGAGTCGGTGGTCGATTTGCCGGTGACAGTGGCCAAACGAGATCCCGGCGATGGCGAAGTGCGCTGGATTCTTGGTATCGGCGCGGGCCCTGCCAGCGCTCGCAACCATGACGCCACCCTGCGCTATGGGCCCATTGACGCCATCCCGGCAGCTGTCAAGGAAACCTGGGGCGCAGTGCGCAGCACTGGTGTTGCCATCTGGAAGTTACTGACTGGCGCCATATCGGCAAAGAACGTGTCAGGTATCATTACCATCGCGCAGGTGGCCAATACCTCGGCGCAGATGGGCGTGGCATGGTTTCTTTCGTTCCTCGCCCTGATTTCGCTGAACCTGGCCATCCTCAACTTGTTGCCGATCCCGGTGCTGGATGGGGGACACCTGCTGTTCTACTTTATTGAACTGATCAAGGGCAGTCCGGTCAGCGAGCGTGCCCAGATGGCCGGACAAACCATCGGCATGGTCCTGTTGGTTGGCTTGATGGGACTGGCCATTTACAACGATATCCTGCGCCTCGCATTTTGAGCGCAGTCAAGCCTGCTACAACCGTGCTGGCGACTTTTTCGCCGGCCACGGTCCGCCCCCGATGGAAGTGACAATGAAGCGTATTGCTGCCCTGCTCCTGCTTGCCTGTGCAATTGCCCAGAATGCCTCTGCATTCGACAGTTTCCAGGTTTCCGACATCCGTATCGACGGTTTGTCGCGCATCGCCGCAGGTACCGTTTTCACCTACCTGCCTGTCGAAAAGGGCGACACGCTCACCGCCACCAGTGCAGACCAGGCAATCCGGGCGCTATACAAGACCGGCTTTTTCAACGACGTGAGCCTGTCACGCCAAGGCGACATCCTGGTCATTACGGTGACCGAACGCCCGCAGATTTCCAAAGTGTCGATTCGCGGCAACAAGGACATCAAGGAAGAGGATTTGCGAAAAGGCCTGAAGGGTATTGGTCTTGCCGAGGGCGAAACACTGGACCGGCTGAAGCTGGCCGAGGTGCAAAGCGAACTGACTCGCCAATACTACAACCGCGGCAAGTACAACGTTTCGATTACGACCTCAACGGTAAACCTTGATCGCAACCGCGTACAGGTGTCGATCAACGTTGCAGAAGGCAAGCCGGCCAAGATCAAGCACCTCAATATTGTCGGCAACCAGACCTACACCGACAAGAAGCTTCGCGAAGATTTCCAGTCGACGACCAGCAACATCCTGTCCTGGTATTCCAAGGACGATCAATACTCTCGTGAGAAGCTGTCGGGCGATCTGGAGACGCTGTCTTCCTATTATCTTGATCGTGGCTACGTCGATTTCAACGTCGATTCCACCCAAGTGGCGATCAGCCCCGACAAGCGCAAGATGTACGTCAGCGCGAACATCAAGGAAGGCGAGATCTACACCGTTTCCGACATCAAGCTGACGGGCAACCTTGTGCTGGACGAAGCCGACTTGCTCAAGCTGATCACCATCAAGACCGGTGAAGTGTTCTCGCGGCGCAAGGTTGAACAATCCTCCGACGCGATCAGCGCCGTTCTGGCCAACATCGGCTATGCCTTCGCCGAGGTCAATCCTCTGCCCGATATCCACAAGGAAAGTCGCGAAGTCGGCTTGAACTTCTTCGTCAATCCGGGCAAGCGCGTCTACGTGCGCAACATCGTCTTCAAGGGCAATCGCAATACGGAGGATGAGGTCGTCCGCCGCGAGATGCGCCAGCTTGAAGGTGCCTGGTATTCACAGGCGGCAATTGATCGATCGAAGATTCGTTTGCAGCGCCTCGGCTACTTCAAAACAGTTGTCATCGACACGCCCAAGGTGCCGGGTACCGAAGACCAGATTGACTTGACCGTGACGCTTGAAGAGCAGTCGTCAGGCGCGCTTAATTTCGGTATCGGCTACTCGCAGTTCCAGGGCATCGTCGGCAGCGTGTCGGTCCAGCAAAACAATTTCTTCGGCACTGGCGATCGGGTCGGCCTGACCCTGTCGCAAAGCTCGTTCATCAAGCGCTACGAGGTTTCATATTTCGAGCCTTATTTGACTGACAGCGGTGTGGGCCTAGGCTACAACGCCAGCCATACCGAATACGACCAAGGCCAAGGCAACATCGCGGCCTATCTGACCAGCCGAGATTCGTTCAGCACCTATCTGGGCATTCCGATCACCGAGTCGGACACGATCAACACCCAAATCGGCATCGACCAGAACAACATCACGGTCTTTCAGGATCGGACACCGCAACAGTTCGTCGACTACATCGACAACCTGGGCAGCCGCACCATACACACGTGGAAGACTGAGTTGTCGTGGACCCACGATACCCGCAACCGCTATTGGAACCCGACTCGTGGCTCGCTGCAGAGCGTGACGGCCGAGATCGCTCTGCCGGGCTCCACAATCGAGTATTACAAGCTGTTTTACAAATTTGGCCAGTATTTCCCGATCAACGACAAGTTGACGTTTTTTGGCACCTTCAATATCGGCTATGGCGACACCTACCGGGACCCGAAAAGTGTACTTCCGCCGGATCACCCACGTTACGTCGCCAATATCGGCGGCTTGCCGTTCTTCGAAAACTTCTTCGCAGGCGGCGTGGCTGACGTGCGTGGCTTCCGCGACAACACCCTCGGGCCATTTTCGGTTTCCCCGTTCTGTAGTCCCACGGATACCTCGCGCAACTGTCGACAGCCATTGGGCGGTGCGTTCAAGACGGTCGGCTCGGCAGAAATCATCTTTCCGACGCCTTTCTCCAAGGAAAACAGCAACTCGAGCAAGCTTGCCTGGTTCCTCGATGTCGGCAACGTCTTCAAAGATGTCGGTTCGTTCTCCGCCAGAGACTTGCGCGTTTCGACAGGGTTGTCGTTCCGCTGGCAGGCACCGGTCGGGCCAATCGTGATCAGCATCGCCAAGCCATTACGCAAGAAAGAAGGCGACGATACGGAAACGATCCAGTTCACGTTCGGCAACTCGTTCTAGGCGACAGGATCGGCATCAAGCCGGATCGACAACGAATCGACCAGGCGGCAAACCATAGGAGGCAAACGTGGCGTGGAGCAGTTTCAACGAGTGGCCGGTTCGCGCCCTCATGCTCGCTCTGCCCCTGCTTGCCTGTGAAAGCGTTGCCCAGTCGACTGCGGCCGCGACGCGAATCGGCTATGTCGACATGAAGCGCTTGCTCGATAGCGCTCCGCAAATGGCGGACGGTCGACATCGACTGGAAGTGGAATTTGCAGCGCGTGACGTGTCTCTTCAGGCGGATGAAAAGCGTCTGATCGAACGCCGGGGTGCCTATGAACGTGACGCCGTGACCTTATCGACCGCGCAGGCGGAAACAGTGAAACGCGAAATTGATGCGCTCGATCGCGCCATCAAACGTAATCGCGACAATCTGCGCGCGGAACTCAAGACGCGCAGCGACCAGGTGCTGGATGGAAGCTGGCGGGACATCAACAACGTCGTTGTCGAATTCGGCCGCGAGCAGAACTACGATTTGATCGTGCAAAGCCCGGTCATCTACGCCAATCCGCGCGTGGACATCACTGAAGCGATTCTGGAAAGACTGCGCAAGGACCAGGGCAAGTCGTCGGCGCGACCATGACGACAGTCGTGACCCTGTCAGAACTCGCCAGCCGATTCGGACTGGAACTGCGCGGCGATGGCAGGATGGTCATCGATGGGGTGGCAACCCTTGCCGGAGCAGTAACGGGACAGGTTAGCTTCCTCTCAAACATGCGCTATGCCCCGCAACTGACCGCGACCAACGCATCTGCCGTGATCCTCGCCGCTAACAATGCCGACGTCTGCCCGGTTGCGAGCTTGGTCGCAAGCGACCCATACAGTGCATTCGCGAGAATCGCTGCCATCTTTGCTCCGCACGATGACATAGCGCCAGGCATACACTCGAGCGCCGTCGTCGATGGATCTGCCGAAATTTCCGACAGCGCCACCGTCGGGCCATTCTGCGTCATCGAAGCCGGCGCTCAGGTCGGTGACTCTGCGAGAATCGGCCCGCACTGTCAGGTGGGTGCCGGAAGCATCGTCGGCGCGCATTCGCGGCTGGTGGCTAGAGTTACGCTACTGGCTGGCGTGAAGCTCGGCCAGCGCGTGTTGATCCATCCAGGCGCGGTGATCGGAGCCGACGGGTTTGGCCTGGCCAAGAACGGCGAGCAATGGATAAAGGTTCCGCAATTGGGCGGCGTTCGAATTGGCGACGACTGCGAGATCGGTGCGAACACCACGATCGACCGTGGTGCGCTGGACGACACCGTGCTTGAGAACGACGTTCGACTGGACAACCAGATTCAGATTGCGCACAACGTTTATGTTGGTGCGCACACCGCGATGGCCGGTTGCGTCGCCGTTGCAGGCAGCACGCGGATTGGCCGCCACTGCCTGATCGGTGGCGGTGCTGGCATACTGGGTCATCTTCAAATCGCGGACCGGGTCACGGTGACGGCGCGTGCGTTAGTCACTCACTCGATCCGCGAATCGGGCGAATTTTCGTCTGGCACTCCCCTGCAACCCAGTCGCGAATGGCGCCGCAATGCGGTGCGTTTCGGACAACTCGACGAACTCGCGCGCCGGCTCGGCCGGCTCGAAAAGGAACGCAACAAATGAACCTGTCCACGGCTTCAGTACAAACTTTGCCCATCGATATTTCGGGCATCCTTAAAATGTTGCCGCATCGCTATCCGTTCCTGTTGGTGGATCGCGTCACCACCTACGAGCCGTGCAAGTCTCTGGTGGCGGTCAAAAACGTCACCATCAACGAGCATTTTTTCCAGGGCCATTTCCCGGACCACCCGGTGATGCCAGGCGTGTTGATCGTCGAAGCCATGGCGCAGGCATCAGGCCTGCTGGTGCAATTGTCGATTGTCCACAATCCGGATCAGAAAGCGCTCTTCTACCTGGTCAAAGTCGACAAGGCACGCTTCTTGCAGGTTGTGAAACCCGGCGATCAACTGGAGTTGCACGTCCAACAAAAACGCATGATTCGCAACATGGGACAGTTCCTGTGCCAAGCCAAGGTCGACGGTCGCATCGTTGCCGAGGCGGAGTTGCTCTGTGCTGAACGAGCGGCCTGATGATCCACCCGACCGCGATCATCGATCCGGCGGCGCGTCTGGGCAACGATGTCAGCGTCGGGGCTTACAGTGTCATTGCTGGCAGCGTCGAGATCGGAGACAACACGTGGATTGGTCCGCACGTCGTCATTGACGGTCCGACCCGGATCGGTCGCGATAACCGTATTTACCAGTTCGCTTCCATTGGCGCAGACCCGCAGGACAAGAAGTACCACGGCGAGAATGCAACACTCGAAATTGGCGATCGCAACCTTATTCGCGAGTTCGTCACCTTCAATCGTGGTACCGAAGACGGCGTCGGCGTCACTCGCATCGGCAGCGACAACTGGATCATGGCTTACGTGCACATCGCCCACGATTGCGTGGTCGGCGATAACGTAACTTTTGCCAACTCCGCATCTTTGGCGGGACACGTGAAAGTTGACGACTGGGTAGTACTCGGCGGCTTCACCCTGGTCCATCAGTTCTGCCAGATCGGCATGCACGCCTTCACGGCGATGGGCGCGATCATCAACCGCGACGTGCCCCCTTTCATCACCGTTGCCGGAAGCGTCGCGGCGCCCAAGGGTATCAATAGCGAAGGCTTGCGCCGGCGTGGTTACGACAGCGACCGGATCAGATTCATCAAGCGCGCCTATCGCACACTGTATCTTTCTGGCCTGCCCTTGGCCGAAGCGCTCGAAAAACTCGAAGCTGCTGCCGAAGAGGCGCCTGATGTCCGTGTGTTGCTCGACTTCATCGGCCGCAGCCAGCGCTCACTGGTGCGCTGATGAAAAGCGGCCTGCGCGATGCTGGCGCGGCGAGGGTTGGCCAGTCCGGATTGGACATCGTGCTAGTCGCGGGTGAAGCGTCTGGCGACCTCTTGGGTGCCGAACTGATCGATGGTTTGCGGCGGATATATCCAGAAGCTCGATTTTCAGGCGTGGGTGGACCTGCAACGCAGGCAAGCGGGCTTGAAGCGTGGTATCCCGCCGATTGCTTGGCCGTGATGGGCTTGGCCGAAGTCGTTAGGCATCTGCCGAAGCTGCTGAATGTTCGCCGCGATGTGCGGGCGCGAACGTTGAAGCTGCAGCCGGCGGTTTTCATCGGTATCGACGCGCCCGATTTCAACCTAGGGCTGGAGCGCAAGCTCAAGCAAGCGGGAATCGCGACTGTTCACTATGTCAGTCCGTCAGTGTGGGCCTGGCGTGAAAGTCGTGCCGCTAAAATCGGGCGCAGCGCAGATCTGGTGCTTTGCCTATTCCCAATGGAACCGGAAATCTATAGACGCCACGGCGTGGATGCTCGATTCGTTGGCCATCCGCTGGCGGATCGTTTCTCCATGGAACCCGACCAAGCCGTCGCACGAGAAACATTCTCGCTTTCCACGGAAGGGCCGGTACTGGCCATCCTTCCCGGAAGTCGGTTAGGTGAAATATCACGGCTCGGTGCGGACTTCATAGCAACGACACGCGTCTTGCGAAAGTCGATCCCGGAATTGGTGGTACTGGCACCGATGGCCAACGCAGCGTGCCGGAGAGCATTCGAAGCGATGTTGGAGGATGGCGACCAAGGCAGCATTCGTGTGATCGATGGCGACGCGCATACGGCAATGATCGCCGCCGATGCCGTCTTGCTCGCATCAGGCACGGCGGCACTCGAAGCGCTGCTGGCGAAGCGGCCGATGGTGGTCGCCTATCGCCTGTCGAATCTGACCTACCGGATCGTCAAGTTGTTTGGCCTGATGAAAGTGGATCACTATTCGCTGCCGAATTTTCTTTCCCAAAGCCCGATCGTTCCCGAGCTGATGCAGGGTGATTGTCGTCCGGAAGCATTGGCGGCTGCGCTACTACCCGCCTTGCGCCAGCGTCGAATCGATCCGATGCTGCTCGCCGAATATCAGCGCATCCACCAGTCACTGCGGGGCGATGCGAAACATGATGCCGCTGCGGCGATCGCGGAACTGATCGAGAGTCAACGATCGTGACGCTCACAGACATTGAATGGATTGCAGGTGTCGATGAAGCAGGCCGTGGACCACTGGCCGGCCCTGTGGTGATTGCAGCAGTGATTCTCGATTTATCGCGACCGATCAGCGGTCTCGCCGACTCCAAATTACTTAGCGCGAAGCGGCGTGGCGAACTCGCGCTGCAGATTCGCGAACGCAGCGTGGCCTGGTCGATCATTGCTGTCGAAGTCGATGAGATTGACCGCGTCAACATTCTTCAGGCCAGCCTGCTCGGCATGAGTCGTGCCTTGCGGGCACTGGCGTTCGCGCCATCGCTGGCGCTGATCGACGGCAACCGCTTGCCACTGGACTTGCCGTGTCCCGCCCGTGCAATTATTGGGGGCGATGCCAAAGAGCAGGCAATCAGTGCTGCATCGATCCTCGCCAAAACCGAGCGCGATCGACTGCTTGTGGAACTGGGCAGCGAATACCCCGTGTACGGATTTGCCAAGCACAAAGGCTATCCAACTACAGCTCATTGTGAAGCACTGAACCAGTACGGTCCCTGCCCGCAGCATCGCCGCAGCTACGCGCCGGTGCGCATGGCGATGGCGCGTTTCGCACAGGCGATTCCCACTCAGTAATTACGGCACGTGTCGCGGCCGAGGTTGCGCTCATAGGTCGACACCTTGTCATCGAACTCGTTGCCGTCGCGTGCCCCGTTGCGCATACGCCGACAGGCTTCGCGGCGCTCCACCGCTTGCGAAGCAACCATCACGCGTCGCGACCTGCCGTTGACATCGGTGCCATTGACCAGCGATGTGGGACAGCGCGAGTGGCGGTAGAACAGCATCCCCGTATTGGTGCGACATGCGAACGACGTCGGTTCGACGACGCGCTTTCGGCTTACTCCTACCACCCATGAGCGCTCCGGTCTTTCTGGTTTTTCTGCCGCAATCGAAGCAACGGAAGCCGGCGGATCGTGGCTGACGATTGCGAGTACGCGCTGTGTTCCACCTTCACGGCAAGGTTGATCCTGAAATGCTACCGCCCCATCACCTCCAGCACAGCGATAAACCGTGGCGGCTTCAGCTGCGGTCAGGTGTGTCGCTAAGCATGAGAACGCGAGAACGAGTGCAGAAAAGACCCGGATAGCGATGCGCATGACGATTTCCTCTTTGGATTGGACCAAATCATCTCATCGGGGATTCGCAGAAGGCAGAGCATCACGTCGTTTCGCGTTGTAGGAAAACAGCGCCAATATGTTCAGGCGGCGCTTGCACTCCGCGACGTTCGTGACAGTGCATTCAGCTAGAATTCCCTCCCGTTTCCCTCCCACCACGATGCACGCCGCCGAAGATTCCGCTGCCGAACCACTACGTAACCACCCGGCATTTTTCCGGTTCTGGTTTTCGCGCCTGACCGGCAGTTTCGCGTTTCAGATGCTGTCGGTAGCCGTGGCCTGGCAGATCTACGAACTCACCCACGATCCGCTCGACCTCGGACTGATCGGCCTGGTGCAGTTCATTCCTTCCCTGTTGCTGGCGCTGCCGGCAGGCCATCTCGCCGACCAGTTCGAGCGTCGCAGCATTGCGTTGGTTTGCCAGTGCATCGAAGGCACCGCGGTTGCCGTGCTGGCAGTCGGCACTTTGCTTGGTGTGATGACCGAGGCGTGGATACTCGCCATCGTTTTCGTGATCGGCATCGCCAAAGCATTCGAATGGCCAGCGATGCAGTCGATGGTGCCAGCCTTGGTGCCGACCGCACTGCTACCTCGCGCGATGGCCGTCAATGCATCTGCTGGTCAGGCCGCGACGATTGCAGGGCCGGCACTCGGTGGATTCCTCTACGTGGCGGGGCCGGGGGCGGTCCATATTCTGGCAGCGTTGCTTTACGTGATCGCCGCGTTCCTGATGTGGCGACTGCGCTACGAACGACCACCTCCTCGACGCGAACCGGCAACGTTTCGATCGTTGTTCGCCGGCGTCGGTTTTATTCGCAGTCGATCGGTGGTGCTCGGCGCCTTGTCACTTGACTTGTTTGCTGTGCTGTTTGGCGGAGCAACCGCGCTGCTCCCAATTTTTGCCAAGGACATCCTGCATACCGGGCCGTGGGGGCTCGGCTTACTGCGTGCCGCACCAGCGGTTGGTGCCTTGTTGATGGCGCTGTGGTTGGCGCGACACACCTTGCAGCGTCGAGTCGGCCACATCATGTTTGGGTCGGTCGCAGGTTTTGGAATCGCGACGCTGGTATTCGCGTTGTCGCGCTCCTTCTACCTGTCTCTGGGCGCGTTATTTGCGCTTGGCGCGTTCGACATGGTCAGCATGGTGATCCGCGAAGCGCTGGTGCAACTGGAAACACCCGATGCAATGCGTGGCCGTGTCAGCGCGGTCAATTCCATCTTCATCAACACGTCGAACCAACTGGGGGAATTTGAATCCGGCATCACCGCCGCTTGGTGGGGCGTGGTGCCGGCCGCCTTGGTTGGCGGTGTCGGCACCCTTGTTGTCACTGTCCTGTGGATGCTGTGGTTTCCGTCGCTGCGCAGGCGCGCACGCCTGCAGAGCGATCACGATGTCGACTGAGTGGTCGGTGCGGTAACGAATGCCACTTGCTACAGCCCCGCGAAGACGTCCAGCTGGTGAGTGCTTCGAGCAATCTGCGGGCGATGCGAGCTTTCACCGCTCGGCGAATGGCAGGTCCAACCATGTTCACGCCCGATTGCGGAATATCCCAAGACTGTTGATGAACTACTTCAGTCCTTTGAATCGTTCAACCAACCACGCTTTCACAACGCGCTCTCGACCGGTAAGAATCGTTCGCTTGCTACTCGCTGCGGCTAGCGCTTGCTTGCTCATCCCTGCGATGGCGGCGAACAGCTACCAGGGCGGCCGAAGCGTTTACACGGCGCTGCGCACGCAAGCCCATTTCACTTTGAAAGTTGGCGGAGGTCGTATCAATGTGGTCTTCGCCGATGACGCGCCGGGCCTGGATCGCGAGCGTGCGCTGCGCTGGGTACGGCGCAGCGCCGAGGCCGTCACAACTTATTTTGGACGCTTCCCGGTCGATCAGGTTGGCGTCCTGGTGGTCGCGAGCGCAGGTAGTCGCGTCGTCACTGGCACCACCTATGGCTATGGCAGCTCGGCCATTCGCATGCAGGTGGGCCGCGACGTGACTGATGCGGCGTACAGCGAGGATTGGGTCCTGGTCCATGAAATGTCCCATCTCGCCCTGCCGGAGGTGCCCAGTCGCAGCGCTTGGTTGCTGGAAGGCAACGCTACCTATGTCGAGCCAATCGCACGCGCACAGGCAGGCCGGCTCGACCGCGAATCGGTCTGGCGCTGGTCATTGCGAGGTATGCCAAAAGGTTTGCCAGTACACGGCGATCTCGGTCTGGATAACACGCCCACATTGGGTCGCAAATATTGGGGCGGCGCGATCTTGTGGTTATTGGTCGATGTTCGCCTGCGCCAAATTACCAAAAATCGCTTCGGCGCGCAGGACTCGCTGCGCGCCATCAACCGGCGCAGCGGTGGCAACACCAGCGATTGGAGCGTCGATCAGGTGATGGCGGCCGGCGATGCCGCAACCGGCACAAATGTGATGACGAACCTCTACGCGAAAATGAAGAACGACCCGATGCCGGTCGATTTTGAAGACTTGTTTCGAAAGCTCGGCGTCAGCGAGCGACTTGGCAATATCCAGTTTGACGACGCGGCGCCTCTTGCTGCAATCAGGCGCAGCATTACGGCAGCGCCCGCAAACGCGGCTGGTCGCTGACGAATACCGTTTCAATGACATCCAGCAGCCACGTGCGAGTTACAGTGCTCGCGAACCGAACACGATAGGGGCTGGATACAGATGGAAATCCACGAGGTCGAAGTTGCCATCGTAGGCAGCGGAACGGCCGGCATGGCCGCGTACCGCGAAGTGCGCAAGCGTTGTCAGCGAATCGCATTGATCGAAGGTGGACCATTCGGTACAACCTGTGCACGCGTCGGCTGCATGCCGTCCAAACTTTTGATCGCACCAGCCGAGGCACGCCATCGCTTGAAGGCCCTGCCGGCGTTCGGCATCGACAGCGATGCTGGGCGCGTCGATGGTCGCGCCGTGATGCGTCGCGTGCGCGAGGAGCGCGATCGCTTTGTCGGTTTCGTGCGCGAGGCCGTCGACGAGTTCGATCCCGCCCACGTGATTCGCGGATACGCAACGTTCGAAGATCCACACACTCTGAAGCTTTCAGCTCCGTTTGATGGCATTACGCCGCGGTTCGAATGGGTGCGCGCCAAACGCATCGTGTTGGCAACCGGATCGCGACCAAATACGCCCGACGCGTTCAAGCCGGCTGGTGATCGGCTGATCACCAGTGACGACATCTTTGACTGGCAGGATTTGCCCGCATCGGTTGCCGTGTTCGGCGCTGGAGTGATTGGTCTTGAGCTGGGCCAAGCGCTACATCGGCTCGGCGTTCGGGTTCGGCTGTTCGGCCAAGGTGGCAGGATCGGTGGGATCAGCGATCCCGTGATCCGCGAATACGCAGCAAAAACCTTTGGCAGCGAATTGCCGATCAGTCTGGATGCAAAGGATGTTCGCGTCGACCGCGATGGTGACGAGGTCATCGTACATTTCGTCGACGCGAACGGATCATTTACCGAACGCTTCGATTATCTGCTTGCTGCCACCGGCCGCACACCAAACCTTGGTCGACTCACGCTGGAAAATAGCGGCCTTAGTCTCGATGTACGCGGCAATCCGACTTACGACGCGCAGACCACGCGCTCCGGCGGTAGCCATATCTTCATCGCCGGCGATGCAAACAACGATCGTCCGATCCTGCACGAAGCTGCAGACGAGGGCCGCCTTGCCGGCCAAAACGCAGCGGCTTACCCGGATGTATTCCGGCATGTGCGCCGTGAGCCACTCGGAATCGTGTTCTGCGATCCTCAAATTGCATTCGCTGGCCAGCGCCACGCGCAACTCATTGTCGATGGCAAAGATTTCGCGACCGGTGAAGTGTCGTTCGAAGATCAAGGTCGAGCCCGCGTAATGCTGGTAAACCGCGGCAAGTTGCACGTTTACGGCGAACGCCAGAGCGGGCTCTTGCTCGGCGCGGAAATGATCGGCCCGCAAAACGAACACCTCGCCCATCTCCTGGCGTGGGCGATG
This sequence comes from Lysobacterales bacterium, assembly GCA_038236135.1. Classification (GTDB taxonomy): domain Bacteria; phylum Pseudomonadota; class Gammaproteobacteria; order Xanthomonadales; family Rhodanobacteraceae; genus Dokdonella. The sequence goes on along the minus strand of JBBSTF010000043.1, from coordinate 415 downwards.
CAACAACGGATGACCGTTTCTGAAGTGCTTGAGATGCCGTTCTATCACCCGGTCATCGAAGAGGGCCTAAGATCCGCGCTGCGGCACTTGCTTCAACAGCTCGGCATGGCGCCGCCACCGCCCGAACGCAGCATCGATTGCGGTCCAGGTGCATAAGCGTGCAGTTGTGGATGGGGCGCGATCTTTGGGCTGACATCCACTGCCATTGTTCTACCGAGCGCCCCTCGTCATTGCCCGCGACTCAACCGCCGCGCACAAAAAAAACCCCCGAGTATTAACTCGGGGGTTTTCCTTTGAGGCCCTTGGCGATGACCTACTCTTGCATGGATGAGACCACACTACCATCGGCGCAGGTGCGTTTCACTTCCGAGTTCGGGATGGGATCGGGTGGTACCACACCGCTATGGTCGCCAAG
>JBBSTF010000042.1:0-30210 GCA_038236135.1 Lysobacterales bacterium | reverse complement strand
CGCTTCGCGGCGGTTGCTGTTTCTATTGACTCACCCGCCCGTTCCGGTCGGCAAGTGCTGGACGGATCAGCCGCTTGCGGGACGCGGTGGGAGCGCGTCTTCGGCTGCGGCACAGGATGTGCCTTTAGCCGAACCCGGCCAGTGCTTGCGTAGTCGTGCGGCTTCATCGCACGACCGACAGGCCATCGGGTCGCATCTTTGGCCTACGTTTCTCTGCGAGGAGAAAGGTAGGTCGCTCGCCGGCAGGCGAGTGAAACGCTTGACCAGTCTGGCGACAGACGTCAACAGCGAAGCGGCGGGCGGCAGCCCGACGAAACGCTTTACAAACCTGGCCACAGCCCAAAGACGAGCGAGGTCAATCTGGGCGCCCCGCGAGCAAAAGGCGGGTTTAGAAGCTGAACGGAGTTTGCGCCCGCGCAAAACAAAATAGACAGCGGAGCGCAACTGCCGTATTCTCCGCCGCGCAGTCGCTTCAAGTAGTTTTACCAGCGCGGTTTCACAAGTCCGTTAACACGGATGGTACTGACATCCTCGATGCGTTCACTTGATCGCTTGCAGCCTCAACGGGCGGCTTGCCCGTTATTTCAATCAAGAAGAGACGTATCATGAGCAATGTATCTACCGGCACCGTGAAGTGGTTCAACGAGACCAAGGGCTTCGGCTTCATCACCCCGACCGACGGCGGCGAAGACCTTTTCGCACACTTCAAGGAAATCCAGGGCAACGGCTTCAAGACCCTGACTGAAGGTCAGCGCGTCGAGTTCGTTCCGGCTCGCGGCCAGAAAGGCATGCAGGCTACCCAGATCCGTCCGGTCTAAGGTTGCCGCAAACCGCTCGGGGTTGACCTGAACCGGTTGCCAAATCAAAACCGCAGTCTTCGGACTGCGGTTTTTTTATGCCGGATGCGCCGAAGTCGAAATCCCTCAGTATCGAATCACCGAGCGAATTACCTTGCCCTCGTGCATCAGGTCGAATGCGTGGTTGATCTGTTCAAGCGGAAGTTCGGCGTTGATGAATTGATCGATCGCGAATTCGCCCGCCATGTAGCGATCAACAAAACCAGGTAGTTGCGAACGGCCTTTGACGCCGCCGAACGCGGAGCCGCGCCAGACCCGGCCTGTAACCAGCTGGAATGGGCGCGTGCTGATCTCCTGGCCAGCACCGGCGACGCCGATGATGATCGATTCGCCCCAACCCTTGTGACAGCACTCCAGTGCCGAGCGCATCACCTTGGTGTTGCCAATGCATTCAAACGAGTAATCCACGCCGCCGTCGGTGAGATCAACGATAACTTCCTGGATGGGCGTGTCGGGATAGTCCTTGGGATTTAGAAAATCAGTGGCACCGAGTTGCCTGGCGAGGTCGAACTTGTCGGGATTCATGTCTACCGCAATGATGCGCCCGGCGCCGGCCATCACCGCGCCTTGTACCACCGACATGCCGATTCCGCCGAGGCCGAACACGGCGACGCTCGAACCCGCCGTCACCTTTGCCGTATTCAATACCGCGCCGATGCCTGTGGTGACACCACAGCCGAGCAGACAGACCTTTTCCAGCGGCGCGGCCTTGTTGATTTTTGCCAACGCGATTTCCGGCAACACGGTGTATTCGGAGAACGTACTGGTGCCCATGTAGTGATGGATCAGCTTGCCGTTCTTGGAAAAACGCGACGTGCCATCGGGCATCAGGCCTTTGCCTTGGGTGGCCCGGATTGCCTGGCACAGGTTGGTCTTCCCGCTCGTGCAGAATTTGCAGACGCCGCATTCAGGTGTGTAAAGCGGAATCACGTGGTCGCCGACCGCAACCGACGTCACGCCTTCGCCGATTTCCTCGACAATCCCGCCGCCTTCGTGGCCGAGGATGGCTGGAAACAAGCCTTCCGGATCGTCACCGGAAAGCGTGAATGCATCGGTGTGGCAAACACCGGTCGCGACGATGCGCACGAGCACTTCGCCGGCGCGTGGGCCATCCAGGTCGATTTCTTCCACGCTCAGTGGCTGACCAGCAGCCCATGCAACGGCGGCACGAGTTTTCATCGGAGTTCTCCTTGGATCGAATAGGACGCGACGACACCGGGATGAACTTGCATCGGCGCAGACCAGCGAGGATGCCACGCCCATGGCGATGGGTCCAAGCGACCATGGGCTTTCAATACGAACTGATCGTGTGTGATTCAGGTGGATTAACCGCAACCGTCCACGCTACCGACTCGCGCATCCGTCCGAAACGCACAGTCGTAAATGATCACGTGGCGCAATAGCGTCATCGCATGTCGAGCCGTAGCGCGATGGTCTCCCGCCGCGGTTCGCATACTCGGCGAGGGTCTTTCAGGTGATCTCTTCTGGACCGTCGAGTGCTTCACAAAGGACCGCTTCGGCGGTCCTTTTTTGTGGGTCCGCTGGCGCTCAACGCTCCACGAACGCGCGTTCGATCACGTAGTCACCGGGCGTGCCGATACGCGGGGAGACCTCAAAGCCACGCTCGTTCAACAGGGTTTCGATTGATTTCAGCATGGTCGGGCTGCCGCAGATCATCGCGCGGTCAGTTTCCGCATTGAGCGGCGGCAAGCCGATATCAGCGCACAGTTTGCCGCTTTCAATCAGGTCGTTGAGGCGGCCTTGATTGCGAAAGGGTTCGCGGGTGACGGTCGGGTAATAAATCAACTTCTCACGAACCGCCTCGCCCAAAAACTCATGCTCGGGCAGTTCCCGCGTGATCAGGTCTTCATAAGCGAGATCCTTCACCGTGCGCACGCCGTGGGTGAGGATCACCTTCTCGAAGCGCTCCCAGGTTTCCGGGTCGCGGATGATTGATAGGAAAGGCGCAAGACCGGTGCCGGTCGAGAAGAGAAAAAGATTCCTGCCGGGCTTCAGGTCGTGGTGCACCAGCGTTCCAGTCGGCTTGCGACTGACCAGCAAGTCATCGCCAACTTTCAAATGCTGCAGTTTTGACGTGAGCGGACCATCGGGCACCTTGATACTGAAAAACTCCAGATGCTCTTCCCAGTTGGCGCTGGCGAAGGAATAAGCGCGCATCAGCGGCCGACCTTCCACCTCCAGACCAATCATCACGAACTGGCCGTTTTCGAAACGCAAGGCAGGATCGCGCGTCGTCGTGAAGCTGAAAAGGAAGTCGTTCCAATGCCGGACCGACAGGACTTTTTCGGAATAATGGGAAGCCACGACGAACCTTGTACCGTTACCGTCAGCTTCGAGCGAAGGCTTTGACCGCCTCGACCGCCGCCTCGGCGGTGATGCCGAAGTGGTGGTAAAGCTGGTCGGCCGGCGCCGATGCACCGAACGTATCGATGCCGATGACAGCACCGTCAAGGCCCACGTACTTACGCCAGAAGTCGGTGATGCCTGCTTCGATGGCGACGCGCTTGCGGCACCATGACGGCAATACGCCTTCGCGATATTCAATCGCTTGCTGGTCGAACACCTGGGTGCAGGGCATCGACACCACGCGTGCAGCAACGCCGTCGGCTTGCAGTTGCCGCGCGGCCTGCATCGCCAGTTCCACTTCCGAACCCGTCGCGATCAGGATCACGTCGAACTTGGTATCGGCAGGATCGGACAGGATGTAGCCGCCTCGCGCAATCGCCGCGACCTGATCGGCATCGCGTTGCTGGTGGGCGAGATTCTGACGCGAAAAAACGAGGCACGTGGGCCCGTCACGACGCTCGATTGCGAACTTCCACGAGACCGCGGATTCCACTGCGTCGCAGGGACGCCAGACCGGGTTGTTCGGGATGTAGCGCAAGCTGGCGAGATGCTCGACCGGCTGGTGGGTTGGGCCGTCTTCGCCCAGACCGATCGAATCGTGTGTATAGACGTGAATCGCTGCCGCCGGAATCAATGCGCTCATGCGCACCGCATTGCGGGCGTAGTCGCTGAAGACGAGGAAGGTGGCGTCGTAGGGAATGAAACCGCCGTGCAAAACCAGTCCGTTCGAAATCGCACTCATGCCAAATTCGCGCACGCCGAAGTGGATGTAGTTGGCATCCACGTCGCCGTCGAGAACGTTGTTCGAGCCCTTCCACAAGGTGAGATTGGAGTGGGCAAGATCGGCCGATCCGCCGATCAGTTCCGGCAAATGCGGACCAAGCGCGTCCAGCGCCATCTGCGACGCCTTGCGCGATGCGATGACCGGGCCGTCCGATTGCAGCTTGGCAATAAAAGCGTCGGCGTTACCAGCGAAGTCGTCCGGCAATCGGCCTTCGTTGCGACGCAGGAACTCGTCGGCAAGCTCGGGATGCGCCGCGCGATAGCGTTCGAATTCGCTGTTCCATTGCGCTTCTCGCTCCGCGCCTGATTTTTTTGCGTCCCACGCGGCACGGATGTCATCGGGAATCTCGAATGGCGGATAAGACCAGCCGAGTTGCTCGCGCGCGGCCGCGACTTCAGTTTTGCCCAGCGCGGCACCATGCGCGCCTTCGGTGCCTTGCTTGTTTGGTGCGCCGTAGCCAATCACGGTAGCGCAGCAGATAAGAGTCGGCCCCTCGTGATGCATGCGCGCCTGATCGAATGCAGTCGAAACCGCTTGCGGGTCATGGCCATCAATCCCGCGGATCACATTCCAGCCATAGGCTTCGAAGCGCTCCGGCGTGTTGTCGGTAAACCAGCCCTTCACCTTGCCGTCGATCGAGATGCCGTTGTCGTCCCAGATTGCGATCAACTTGGACAGCTTCAGCGTACCGGCCAGCGCACAAACCTCGTGCGAGATACCTTCCATCAGGCAGCCATCGCCGAGGAAGACGTAGGTGTGATGATCGACGATTTTGTGGCCATCGCGATTGAACCGATCGGCCAACACTTTTTCGGCGAGCGCCATGCCGACCGCGTTGGCGATACCCTGCCCTAGCGGTCCAGTGGTGGTTTCGACGCCCGGCGTTTCGCTCATTTCAGGATGGCCGGCGGTCTTCGAATGCAGTTGCCGAAAGCGCTTCAACTCAGACAGCGGCAGGTCGTATCCGCTCAGGTGCAGCACCGCATATAACAGCATCGAGCCATGGCCGTTCGACAGCACGAAACGGTCGCGATTGGCCCAGTGCGGGTTGGCCGGGTTGTGGCGCAGAAAATCGTTCCAGAGCACTTCGGCGATGTCGGCCATGCCCATCGGCATGCCGGGATGACCGGAATTGGCGGCTTCAACTGCGTCCATGGCCAGCGCGCGGATGGCGTTGGCAAGGTTTTTACGACTCGGCATGGAAGGCTCGCAGCAGGGAAGTCGGGCGCGCCGCTCGCAGCAGGGCAAACGCATTGGCCGACTATTGTCGCCGATGCGGCAGGGGAAGTCAGGACACGGCGACTATTGGCCGCGTAACCCGCGCAGTTGATCCTCAATCGAACGCGTCTTTTCGACGACCTCGTTTCCGGTATGCAAGGTCGATTTTCGCTCGACCAGCAGGATCAGGCATTCCTCGTCGGCGATCGGGTTGTGGCGGACGCCCTTGGGCACGACGAAGAGTTCGCCGCTCCCGATGTCGACTGTGCGATCTTCCATTTCGATGCGCAGGTTTCCCTGCAATACGAAGAACAATTCATCTTCGTCGTCATGGCAATGCCAAGCCAAGCTGCCGTGGACTTTTGCGACCTTGACGTAGCAGTCATCGAGTTCAGCGATGACACGAGGCGACCACAACTCACCCAGAGCGTTAGCGATGCCACGCGGGTTGAGCGCGGTGCTCATGGTGTCACCTTCCACGGTGGATCAAGTCGATTTACGCCGGCGTGATACAGGCAAATCACGTTGCCTGCGGGATCGAGCAAACGCGCTTCCCGCCATAACCAACGCTCGTCGCACGGCGGATGGGTGAAGGCGATGCCACGCGATGTCAGCTCGGCGACTTGCTCGTCAAGTCGCGCGCATTCGAAGTAGACGACAACGCCGTTGTTCGCACTGACGGCATCAACCTGGTGCACGGAAAACGACGCGTCGCCCACAGTCGCCATGAAGCGCGCGTAGTGAGGCGAATCGACAATCTGTTCGAATCCCAGCTCCCGATAGAAGGCGACGGATGCGGCAATGTCGAGAGCTGGCAGGGTGATCTGGTTGAGATTCATTTTTCGCGATTGTTCGAGGGGCAGTGACACGATGCTACCAATCGAGTTTGTTGGTTCCGGTAACGATATGGATGTCGCTTAAGCCCCACGGCATCACTTCGCGTGGACGCTCAGGCAAAGGCTTGGCGTCGGCAGGCCAACCGTCACTGATCGATGCATGCTGGATTTCCAGCGAACCTGTTTCGCCAGTCTGCCAACTCAAACGAATCGGCTCTCCGTTCGGGAACAAGCGCAGGCGATTCTCTTTATCAGGCTCAGCGAACAGATTCACCGCTTTGCCTTCCAGTTGAACATCGCTGACCGCGACATTGCTGAGCAATTGCAGACGCAGTTCACGCGCGCCGGGTGGTGGCGTGATGGTCAGGACGTGTCGATTGGATTCGTCGCTGGTAAGCGCGAGTGTCAGCGGCGACGCAGCAACCGAGGGTGCTGAGGTTCGCCAGGTCCCGTTGATAAATGCCGCTGGCAAGCTGCCGCGTTCGATGTCTCCACCCAACGCGCTCAACACTGCACGCGACCAATCATCGAGAGGATCAAGCACACTGACGCGATAGTCACGCTTCGTATCGTCATCGCTGACGTGCATCACCTGGCTGATCGCCGGCCTGCGCTCGTCACCCGCTGGACGGTTCGCAACCATTGTCCACATCGCAATGCCACCGACGGCGAGTAGAGCAGCCAACACGATCGGCGCGATGCTGCCCAGCGCTTGCTTGCCGCGGCGCTCACCGAGTGCAAGTGGATGCATATTGGCAACCATCAGAGGGTAGATGAGCAACAAGGTCAGCATCGCCGGCAAGGCGGCGACCTCCGGCAATCCGAAGCCAAGCCCGACCATGACGCCATCGGCGAATTTCGCCAGGAAGGCGATCCCGCCGACGGCGATTGCGGCGACCGCCAGCGCGCTACCAGGCAAACCGAGCAGAGCAAGCGCAAGGCTGCCTGCCAGCAAGGGCCAGAGCAGGAGCGGCGTCAGCTCCGGCGCCATGGTCTGCGTCACGATGCCGACCAGCAGCACCAGCGAGGCCACACCGAGCCCTACTCCCGGCGTTCCGCGACGACGCCCGAAAATCGTGATGGCGATTAACCCCGCAACCACACCACCGATGAGTGCTAACACGTCAAACCCACTCACGCTGCAAGCGATGCCGACGACGAGCGCGAGGAAAGCCATCGCGAGTCGCCCCTTGCCGCGCAGCATGACGGCGCAGGCCAACGCCACGATCGCCGTCGCGACGAGTCCACTGCCCCAATCGAACTGATCAAATCCCGCCAGAATATTCCGGCCCCTGCTGAGTCCCGGATTGGCGACGCCACCAAGCAGCCGATAGCCAAGGCGCAATGCCAGCGCAGTGGTGATGAGCACATAAATGGATAGGCCGAACTCGCGTAGAAAATCGCCAAAACGCCAACGCAGGCGCCGCGCCGCCAACACCAGTAGAGCGGCGCTTGTCGCCAGCAACAACCAACCAACCCAAGCGGGATAACGAACCAGCCAAACGCCGAACAGATCCGCGTAGACGGCGTTGTTGCTGGCGCGCGGCAAGCTCGCGGAAGTAGCAAGCTCACGGCTGATTGCAAGTGCCTGTTCGCCCATCTGCTGCAGACTACCGAGGTCAAGATTGGGAGGCGTCGCCGAGGCGGCGTGGTAATCGAACTGGTCACCGAGAATCGCGAAGTTGAGGCCCGGTAAGCCATGATTGAGTGCGATCGTGAAGTCAGTGTCGTTGGGCATGTGCCGGTAGGTGAAGCTGGTTAGCGAACTCGCCTCGGGGTTTTTCGCGGCGGCCGCATACAGATCAATCAAGGACGCGTTGCCGTGCCCGGTTTGAAACATGCTGACCCGACCGCTGCTGCCGCGTGCCTCGAGGTTGAGCACCATCCCAACGTGCTTGGCCAACGAGTTCTGGTCGAAGAACGCGACCGCACCGAGCAAGCCGATTTCCTCGCCATCGGTGAACAGGAAGATCACGTCGCGCTGCGGCGTCGGCTCGATGGAAAGCGCACGCGCGATCTCGATCATCGCCACGACGCCGATGCCGTCGTCGGCCGCGCCGGCCGAATTGTTGACGGTGTCGATATGCGCCATCAGCAGCAACGCTGGTGCCGATCGATCCGCACCGGGCAAAACGCCGATCACGTTTTCCAGCCGCGCCGCGACAGCCAAGCCGGGGCGACTGCCGTTGACGGCCAAGGCAGCTTGGGTCGAAACCTGTAAACCAAGATCGGCGAGGCGATCGACCAGTTGGGCGCGCGCCTCTTGCAGGGCCGGCGAACCGGTCGGATGTGCCTGCGCCGCCAGCCAATCGAGGTCTGCTCTCGCTCGCATCGCAGAGAATTGATCGCTCGGCGCATTCGCCGGTAATGGCTCGGGCGTGCGAAGCGATATAGCCGTCAGCCAGACCGACAGCACAAGAACAACGACCAGAACGATTGCAGCCCGCATTCCCACCCCCCAGTTGGATGCGACCGATTATGGCCCGACACGTGCACGTCGTGCACTGCTGGAAGCAGCAGAGGGCCGTGCTTGGTTATAGTCCACCAAGAGCGGAGCCGGATGCGGCGGGCCGCAAGTTCCCGGAGCGAATCGATGGCCCTGCACACCAAGATGCTGATTGGATTCCTGGTCGGCCTGATCGGAGGCCTGATCGTCCACGTCGTGGTCGGCGCCGACGCTGCATGGTTACAAGTGCTGACCACTTACGTCACCCAGCCGATCGGCACGATCTTTTTGCGCCTGTTGTTCATGCTGGTGATTCCGCTGTTGTTCTCGGCACTGGTGATGGGCGTGGCCGAAATGGGCGACATCCGCGCGCTCGGTCGAGTCGGCTTGAAGACGCTGATCTATACGGTAGTCGTGTCGTCGATCGCGGTGGTGATTGGCCTTGTCTTGGTCAACACATTCAAGCCTGGCGCAGGTGTCGATCCGGCGGTGGCGCAGCAGTTGCTAAGTGACGCGGCAGGGCGCGCGCAATCGATCATCGTCAACAACCAGAAGCAGTTGAGCGGCATCGACATGCTCACCTCGATCGTACCGAGCAATGTGTTCCGCGCCGCTGCCGACAACGACGTGATAGCGATCATGTTTTTCGCGCTGATGTTCGGCGTTGGCCTGGTGCTGACCAACTCGCCGGCCAGCAACAAGCTCAAGGGGGTGATCGAAGGCTTGTTCGAGTTGTCGATGACCTTGATCCACCTCGTCATCCGCATGGCACCGCTCGCGGTCGCTTGCCTGGTCTTCAACCTCGCTGCACAGTTTGGCTGGGAGTTGATCGCGAAGCTTGGCAGCTATGTATTCGTTGCCATCCTCGCGATGTCGATCCACTTCTTCGTGGTCTATTCGATTGCCGTGAAGTACTTCGGCGGCATGTCGCCGATCAAGTTCTTCAAAAACTCACAGGAAGCCATTGTGATGGCGTTCTCGACGGCGTCGAGCAACGCGACGCTGCCGACGGCGCTGAAGGTTGCACATGACGACCTGAAACTACCTGATCGCATCTCGCGTTTCGTGCTGACCATCGGCGCTACCGCCAACCAGAACGGCACCGCTTTGTTCGAAGGCGTAACCGTGTTGTTCCTGGCCCAGTTCTTCGGCATCGACTTGAGCCTCACCCAGCAGATCACGGTGATGTTCGTCTGCATCCTGGGTGGCATCGGTACCGCCGGCGTGCCCGCGGGGTCGCTGCCGGTGATCGCGCTGATTTGCGGCATGGTTGGTGTCCCACCGGAAGGCATCGGTCTTATCCTTGGCGTGGACCGGTTTCTGGACATGTGCCGAACCGTGCTGAACGTGACTGGCGACTTGGCCTGCGCGACGGTGGTTTCGCACAACAGCGAGGATCTGCCCGAGCCACCGCCGCAAACACCGTTGATCCAGACAGGCTGAAAGCTGAGAGCGCTTTGGACACGTCAAGAACACCTTTCACGACAACAGAAGCGGATCCATGAAAGGTCGTTGCCAGCTACTTTTGTTCGGAATTTTGCTTGGCAGTCCGGCGCCAGCCGTCGAGCCTTGGCAGGTTTGGACATCGCCGCAGTCACTCGCCGCGCTGGATGCCGGCGACCAGGTCCTCGAAGTCTCCAGCCACTGCCCCGGTGGCTGTCGATACGATCGCAGCAATGCCGGTCCGGAAGCGCCGACCGACAATCCGTTCCCGCTGCGCTGGATCTATCAGGACGGCGCTGAAGCGGTCATTTTTGACCAGCGCGGAGCCGGCGTCGTCACTCGATTCTGGTTGACCAGCGGCGATGGAATCGCTCGCTGCCTGGATCCCGCGATGCGCGTAAAAATGTACCTTGACGGCGCGTCAACGGCGGCGCTGGAGGAGCCCCTGACACGCTTGTTTGACGGCAGTCTCGCACCGTTCACGCCGCCACTTGCCGTGGACCGATTTTCATCGAGTGGCGGCTATGTCAGTCGGGTACCGATTGCCTACAAAAGCGGTCTGCGCATCGCCTTGGTGAACTGGCAGAACGGCAACAATCCTTGCGTGGCCGCCGCATTCAACGGCTGGAATCCGCTCTGGTACCAGATCCAGTTTCATCGATTGGCGCTGGCTTCGGTGACGAATTCGTTTGATCCAAACATCGAGCCCGCCGCGTGGCGGAGCTTTCTGGGTCACGCTGGCGACGATCCCTGGAACGGAATGCTGGCGCCTACGCCTGTTTCAGCGATCCTCGCCCCTGGAAGTTCGCAACTCCTGGCAACTCGCAGCGGTAGCGGCTGGCTGCGGGGGATTCGCTTCAACGTTTCGCTGGCGTATCGTGCTCTGGTGCGATTGCGCGTCAATGTTGATGGTGAGACGACCGTCGACATGCCGCTCGATGATTTTTTTGCCAGCGCGGCGAGTGCGGAACTCGACGCGCGGTCGGTGCTGACCGGCGTCGACAGCGGCGGCAGCCTCTACGCGTGGTGGCCAATGCCGTATCGACAGTCGTTGAGCGTGGAGCTGGTTGCCGAGCCAGGGCTCGCCGGCAACGCGTTTATCAACGGTACTCTCAGTTTCGATCTGGCCGGCGTGCCGGCGCGGGCGGGCTTTTTCCGCGCCAGCTCGCACCAGCAATGCGCCAGCGCCGGTGATATGACCCTGTATGCCGGGACCGGCGCGGGCAAGCTGGTTGGCATTTCTGCGCGGCAGAATGCCGATAGCGTTAACGATCCCAAGTATCTCGAAGGGGACGAGCGCGCTTATACCGATGGTGCGATCACCCCGCTTTGGTATGGAACCGGCGTCGAGGATTTCTACGATGGTGGCTTCTACTTCAACAGCGAAAGCATCGGCTTTGCACCATTTTCCAATCCACTCACTGGCGCAACCAACGTTGATCGCACCGGTGATGAAACGACGGCAACGTATCGGCTTTTGCTGACCGATCCACTGATCTACGCGAATGGTTTGCGTCTGACCCAGGAAGCCGGCTTCACACCGTATCCCAGCGGCGGCGTTCCGACCTGCCTGCGGCACGTCACGTACGCGTACACGCAGGCGCGGCCGACGGCGGTCAGTTATCAGTCGTTTGATGTTGGTACGGCTGCAGCGATTGCGCACGGCTACTCGGCAGCGGGTGCCAGTTGTGCGGCGCTCAACGCAAGCTACGACGACGAACCAGCGACTGCTGCGAGCGGAACAGTTTGTCGCGGCAACGGCACACGCACATTCCGAATTGTCGTCGGGGCGGGTGACATACCCTTACGACTTCGACGTCGGTACGACACCGGCAGCGGAATTACGGGCGTGATCGCGGGCAGCGGTGCGGCGGAAATACGCATCAATGGACAATTGGCTGGATTTTTCTCCCCAGCCGCCGCCGATGCGGCACGGCGCTGGCAGCAACAGGATGCCGCGCTGTCTGTCACGGTTCCGCCGAATGGCGTTCTCGATGTTGAAATAGTGCCGGATTCATCAGGGAGCAGCGCCGATTTCAGCGATGCTGCATACGAATTGATTGGCACGTGGCGCGACCTTATTTTCGACAGCGGTTTCGACACCGACACGCTGTAATGCCATACGAAACTATTCGTCTGGCGGCTCCGGCGTTTCAACAAAGTGCGGCACGACCTCGCCTTTCAGCTTGATCGTCATCGGCCGTCCGCGACGGTCCAGCGCACGTCCGGCCGGAACGCGAATCCAGCCTTCGCTGACGCAATACTCCTCGACATCGGCGCGTTCGTTGCCATTGAAACGAACACCAATAGGCTGCGATAGCAGGGTTTCGTCGTAATGGGGGCTGCGCGGATCAACGCAGAGACGGTCGGGCAAGGTGTCGGTCATTGGGTTGGCGATGACGGCGGCGAGAGCCGGCAGCGTATCGCCTCCGGGCAGCGCGGTCACCCCTTCGGCAATTTGGACTGGTCTGTCAGCGCACCCTTTCCATCAGAATTGACTGCGCATCGATGCGCAGTTGACCCGACTGCGCTCGCTCATCAAGTCGATCACGTTTCCAGCGCGTGTGCTGGGGCTTGTCGACATGCGCAGCAATGCGTGGTGATCGACGTGGTTTTCCATCGGGGAAGTTTTGTTTGCGTCGACCCTCGCCGCTACGCTCAATTCAAGATCGACGACGTGACGCTCGTTGCGACGAAACCAGAGCGGGCGTAGTGGGGACATGGGCTTAGATTCCGACCGATTGAGGAGAGGAGTGTCGTGCCCGGAGCGTGAACACCGAATGGAGGAATGGCACAGCGTGGATTTCGGTTTCGCCGCCAGTCATCGTTTTGAGTCGAGTTCAATGTCCGGTTCAGTCGGCGTTGACTCGCTGCGCTTAAGGTCGCTATTCAGTAAGGCTTAGGAAACCGGATGAAAACACGTCATGTCTACAGCGTTCCCGACCTTGCTGCGGCGGCTGCCGCGCTGTCTGCCGCGCGCCAAGCGGGAGCGGCGGATGATGAAATTTCCCTGATCGCGCGTTCTGATATCGAAATTCAGTCCATCCCTGATGCGCGTATTGATGTCAGCAACGATATGGTTCCGGCCGCGATGAGGGGCATGGCTGGCGGCGCCGCAACGGGACTGCTTGCTGGCCTTGCCGCGCTGGCGTTTCCGCCACTCGGCGTGACTATCGCTGGCGCAGCATTGGCGGGTGTTGCTGGCGCAGCGGTCGGCGGCTGGTCGTCCGCTTTGATCGGAACGACGGTCGAAAATCCAGTGCGTCGCGAGTTCGAACAAGAAATTGAAGCGGGCCAGATCCTTGTCGTGGTCGACACGCCCGAGGAACGGGTCAGCGCCGTAAGCGATGCCATCGTCGCCATCGGTGGACGACTGATGCCGTTCGAATCCGCTTCGGCGCTGAGCTGATCCGTGACCACGTTTCAGTCTGTTTCTCCATGACTGAGCATTTCATCGCCAAGAGCCAAAGCGGCGACGAACTGGAAATCTTCGTGATCGGCAGCGGCTTGATCTCTTCGATCGACCCGGCAGTTCTCAGCGCCAACCCATTTTCTGATAGTGGCCGCTTTCGCGGCGCTGATGGCCAGCAAATTCGGCAAACCCGTCCCGGCGTGTTCCGGCTGGTAGGCAGCGATGTCGAATACGAGCGCGTGCCGGACCCTGAGCCGAACGCCTGAGTCGACGCGTCCCGCGCACGGATGATGGTGCAACTTCAAAACGGTTGATCGATGCGGCGATCAGACGAGTTCGCCGCTAGACTTGCTGGTAATGATCCTCACTTCGGACCAACCGTGAATCGCCGATATTTATCGTGCCTGTGCTTGCTTATCGCCTTCACCATCGTGGCTTGCGCCGATCGCGAGGGCGAAACCAGCAAGCCTAATCCTAGCCAAATAGCGTTGCTTAACCCGGGCTTCGAACTGCCAAGTAGCTCCGACCATTCGATTTCTGGATGGAATACCTCGCAACATGCCGGCGAGCCGTCTTATGACATGGCGGTTGACGACGTCGATGCCGCTTCCGGCAAGCAGAGTTTCCGCATAACCCAGACCCAGCCGGAGGCTTACGGCATGCTGGAACAGCACGTTGCGGCGCCCGCGAACCTGGTCGGCAAGACGATGCGTCTCACCGCGAGGATGAAGACCAAAAACGTGGGCCCGAAAGGCTGGACGTTGTTCCTGTTCATGGTTGATGGCACCGACTACGTGACCATCTCGTATGAGTCACCGCCAGTCCTGGGCACCACGGAATGGCAGCAGGTGGAGGTCATCGGAAAAGTTTTGCCCAAGACCACCAAATTCACCGTTGGCGCACACTTGGCCGACTCAGGAAACGGCGGTGTTGCCTGGCTGGACGATGTTGACTTGCGAGTCGTCGAAGACGGATCGCCGGCGAAACCATGAGCCATGCTCACAACGTCGCAGACCGTTGACCGGGACAACTCGCGTTGATCGAGCACTGGCTGTCAGCCATCTTTCCCACTGGCGCGTGGACCACTGATCCCGCCGAGTGCCTTGCCTACGGCTACGACAATTCACGACGCACAGCTCAGCCAGTGGCCGTGGTTTTTCCAACGACGCACGAACAAGTGATCGAACTCGTTCGCGGCTGTCGGGAACAACATCTGCCGCTGATCGCACGCGGTCGTGGCACAAATACCACCGGCGCTACGGTGCCAATCGAGGGCGGAATTGTTGCCAGCTTTGAGCGGATGAACCGCATCCTCGCCATCGACCCTGATAATCGCATTGCCATCGTCGAACCCGGAGTTCTCAACGGCGACCTGCAAGCGGCATTGAAACCGCATGGATTCTTCTGGGCACCCGATCCCACCTCGGCGCCGTATTGCACGGTTGCCGGCAACATTGCCTGTAATGCTGGCGGCCCACGTGCCGTGAAATACGGCGCCACGCGTGACAACGTGCTGGCCCTGCGCGCAGTCGCCGGCAACGGATCGGATTTTCGCTGCGGCAAACCAACCACGAAGGGCGCGACCGGCTACGACCTGACCCGCTTGATGATCGGATCGGAAGGCACGCTCGCGGTCATCACCGAAGCGACTTTGAAACTGACTCCGCTGGCCAGCGCCAAGCGCAGCCTGCGAGCGACCTACGCCGACATCGGTTCCGCGGCACGTGCAGTGGCCCGGATCATGGCCCAGCCCGTAACGCCGTGCGCACTGGAATTCCTCGACGACGAAGCGTTGCGCCTTGCGCGAATGCACGGCGGCGATGCGATTCCCATCGCGGGCGCGATGCTGATTATCGAAGTCGACGGCGAAGCCGAGGCCATGGATGGCGCAGTCGCAGCCGTTTCCGCAGCGGCGCGCGGTGACGATTTGATCGAGCTTTTCGCGGCGACCAATCAATCGGACATCGACACGATCTGGGCCGCGCGCAAGGCGCTGTCACCCAGCCTGCGGTCGATTGCACCCAACAAGATCAATGAAGACGTGGTTGTGCCGGTCAGTCGCGTGCCGGAGCTGATCATCGGGGCCAAGGCCATTGCCGACAAACATGGCATCGCCATCGTCAACTTCGGCCACGCCGGCAACGGCAACATCCACGTCAACCTGCTCTACCACCCCGAGCGCGCCGAACAAGCTGCTGTCGTTGATGTCTGCCTCGCGGAAATATTCGATCTCGTTTTCAGTCTCGATGGAACGTTGTCGGGCGAACATGGCATCGGCATCAGCAAGCGCGATTTCATGTCGCGTGCGGTCGATCCGGTGGCGCTGAACTTGATGCGCGCGATCAAGGCTCAGTTCGATCCCGATGGCATCCTCAATCCCGGCAAGTTATTGCCGCCAGTCAGCGAGATTTATTCAGACGAACGCGAGAATCGCTGCGAGCACAGCGGCGGCAAAAACGCCGGCAATCATGTCGTCGACCATCACGCCCAGCCCGCCCTTGATGTGATTGTCGGCCCAGCGAATCGGTCCGGGCTTCCAGATGTCGAACAAGCGAAATAGGCCAAAGCCAACCACGATCCACCCATCCCCCAGCGGCCACACCAGCAGCGGCAGAAGTGCAATCCACTGTCCAACAAATTCATCCCAGACAATGCTGCCGGGATCGTCGACACCGATACGCGCGATCGCCACGTTCGATACCCACACACCGAGACCACTCGCAGCTGCGATCAAAATCACGACCCAGACTGGATCGACTTCGCGCAGCAGCAACCAGATCAGCGCAGCCACCGCGGAACCCACCGTGCCAGGCGCGACCGGGCTCAACCCACTTCCGAAACCCAACGCAATCCAGCCGGCTGGATGACCGAGCACGGCACGGCGTTGCTCAGCATCCAGACTCACTGGAACGAATCCCAACCGCCGTTCTGCATCACAAATTCCTCGCCGTCAGCATCGACGGCCCGAACAGCGCTGCCTTCGAGCACGCGTCCGATCCGGGTGACGCCGCAGCCCAGTTTCGACAGGTCGCGCGTCACCGCATCAACCTGCGCAGGCGACACCGTGAAGGCGAGCTCGTAATCATCGCCACCGCCCAGTTGCAGGGCAATACGCTGGTCACCGCGAAACTGGTCATACAGCGCGGAACTCGCGGGGAGTCGGTCGATTTCGATCTCGACACCGACCCCACTGCGCGTCGCGACATGACCGAGATCGGCAAGCAATCCATCGGACACATCAATGCAGGAACTGGCCATTCCGCGCAGGATTTGCCCGGCGGCAATTTGCGGCGTCGGTCGATTCAGACGCGCGATCAATTGGGCGCGTTGCTGATCGGTGCTGTCGTCGCTCTGGCTCGACAGCGAGCGCAGCACGCGCAATCCAGCCGCCGCATCACCCAACGATCCGGTGACGAACACCACATCGCCGACGTTGGCACCGCTGCGCAAAAGCGCCTTGCCTTCTGGCACGAAGCCGTGAATGGTGATCGTGATGCTGAGTGAGCCACGCGTGGTGTCGCCGCCGATCAATGCGACGTGATGCTGCGCAGCCAGGGCACTGAAGCCTTCCATGAAACCATCGACGAAATCGGCATCTGCCTCGGGAATCGTCAGCGCCAGCGATGCCCAGGCCGGTGAAGCCCCCATCGCAGCAAGGTCGGAAAGATTGACTGCCAACGACTTCCAGCCGATGTCATCGGAGCGGCTACCGCGCGGGAAATGCACACCGTCGATCAACGTGTCGGTGCTGACGACCAATTGATGGCCGGCCGGCACCGCCAGCACGGCGGCGTCATCGCCGATGCCGACCTGTACGTCGCTGCGCGAGGTGCTGCGTGCCGCAATGCGGTCGATCAATGCAAATTCGGCCATGGCCAAGGTGCGCCTGAAAAGTGAACGTTTAAGCGATCAGGTTCGCGCGGCGCGGTATTCGGCCGGTCGCCACTGCGCCGCCAGCTTGTCGAGCACGCCATTGATGTAGCTGTGACCATGCTCGGAACCGAAGCGCTTGCTGACTTCTATAGCTTCGTTGAGCACCACGCGATACGGCACGTCGAGTCGATATTTCAATTCGAACGCAGCGAGGCGCAGTCCGGCGCGCTCGATCGGATCGACCTCGGACACTTCGCGATCAAGGAATGGCTTGATGCCCTTGTCCAGTTCATCGAGATGCTTATCGACGCCGCGCAGCAGGCCTTCGAAATAATCGAGATCGGCGATTTCCATGTCCTGTTCGTGACTGAATTCCTCAATCACGTTGACCATGCGATTGCCACTGACCTGCCACGCATACAGCGCCTGCAAGGCACGCCGGCGTGCTCGCGATCGAGCGCTGGGGTCGATGCCGTCGGCACGTTTCGAGGTCGTCACAGTTCACTCCACAACTTGGTCATTTCCAGCGCAGCCAATGCTACTTCCTCGCCCTTGTTGCCGTGGCTTCCACCAGCACGCGCCTGCGCGTCGGCTTCGTGCTCCACCGCCAGCACGCCATTGAGCACCGGCACGTGATGGTCCAGTTGCACTCGCATCAATCCTTGCGCACAGCCATCGGCCACGTGCTCGAAATGGCGCGTATCGCCGCGTACCACGCATCCCAGCGCGACAATTGCCGCATGTCGTCCTTGCGCCGCCAGCTTCGCCGCCGCCACCGGCAACTCCCACGCACCGGGCACGCGGATGACGTCCAGATGATCGTCGGCAACACCGCGATCGCGCAGCAGTTGCGTCGCTGACTCGACCAGCGCATCAACGATCGGCGCATTCCAGCGACTGGCCAGCACGGCATACCGCGCGCCGGGGATGGCACGAAGTTGGTCTTCGTGACTCGGGTTCTCGTTCGACATTGATTTGCGTGTTGTCATCAATCGCGCAGTGTACCCGCAGATATCCCTTCTCCCCTCGGGAGAAGGTGGCGCGAAGCGACGGTTGAGGGTCCGTGGCTTGCGCCACTTTTCACTGTCGCGACGTTTTCGCTTTCGATGTGTTGGGCCGTCGCACGACTGGTCAAGCGTTTCGCCGGGCTGCCGCCCGCCGCCCTACCTTTCTCCTCGCAGAGAAACGTAGGCCAAAGATGCGTCCCGATGGCCTGTCGCCCGCACGGTGAAGCCGTGCGGGTGCGCAAGCACTGGCCGGGTTCGGCTGAAGGCACATCCTGTGCCGCAGCCGAAGACGCGCTCCCATCGCGTCCCGCAAGCGGCTGATCCGTCCAGCACTTGCCGACAGGAACGGGCGGGTGGGTCAAAAGACGAAGCATCCTCCGCGAAGCGGCGGCTTTACGCAGCGCGAAGCGCTGCGTGCTTTTGACCTTCATCCCGTTTCGGGGAGGCGAGATGGCGGAGAAGAGGCCCGCAGGGTGGCCCGAATGGATTCGGGCCAGTTCGCTGTCAGCACAAGGACGTGCTGTCAGCGAACCCCGGAGCCAACTCGCGTAGTCGTGCGGCTTCATCGCACGATCGACCCGCCTAGGGCGCATCTTTGGCCCACGTTTCTCTGCGAGGAGAAAGGTGGGGCGGCGGGCGGCAGCCCGGCGAAACGCCTGACCAGTCTGGCGTCAGCCAAACACAAAAAGAGCGCCTAGTCGTATGCGACCACTTGCAACCCAAACCCGGCCAAGCCAACCAACTTGCGAGGCGTCCCAAGCACGCGCAGTTCGCGCACGCCGAGATCAGCGAGGATCTGCGCGCCGAGGCCATGCCGTCGCCATTCGTGGCTGGGATCGGGCGTCGTCGTAGACGGCCGCCGTAGCAGGCGATCAAGGCCGTCACCGGTCTCGCCGGCTTCATCGAGCACCACGACAACGCCGCGTCCTTCATCGGCAATCCGGCGCAGTGCCGCCGTCACCGTGATGCCGAGATCGTCGCGGACCAGATGCAACACGTCGCTTAGGGTGTTGCGCACGTGTACTCGCGTGAGCACAGGCTTGTCGTCGTCAACATCACCGCGCACCAGCGCGTAATGCAGCGCGTTCTTCAGACTGTCGCGATAGACGACGAGACGGAATGGGCCGAACTCGGTCTCGACGGAATCGTCGTTGACGCGCTCGACGGTCTTTTCGGTGCTTAGTCGATGCCGGATCAGTTCGGCAATCGAACCAATCTTCAGTCCATGCTTTTGCGCGAACACTTCAAGCTGCGGACGCCGCGCCATGCTGCCGTCGTCGTTGAGAATTTCAACCAAGACGCCGGCTGGCTCCAACCCGGCCAGCGAAGCGAGATCGCAAGCCGCTTCGGTGTGTCCTGCTCGCGTCAACACGCCACCGGTCTGTGCGGTCAAGGGAAAAATGTGCCCGGGTTGGACGATGTCGTCGGGACCAGCGCTGGACTGCACGGCGGCCTGGATCGTCACCGCGCGATCCTGTGCCGAGATACCGGTGGTAACACCTTTCGCGGCTTCGATCGAGACCGTGAAATTGGTGTGGTAGGCCGAGTTGTTGGAACTGACCATCGGTCGCAAACCCAGCTGGTCGCTGCGTTGCTGGGTCAGCGCAAGGCAAACCAGACCCCGCGCTTCCCGGACCATGAAGTTGACGTCTTCCGGCCGCACCAGGCTGGCCGCCATGATCAGATCGCCTTCGTTCTCACGGTCCTCGTCATCGAGGATCACCACCATGCGACCAGCGCGAATGTCGGCGAGGATTTCCGGAATTGTGTTGAAACTCATTTCTCGCTCCCTGCTGTCGCCAATCGCTCGGCGTAACGCGCGATCAAGTCCACTTCAATATTCACGCTATCACCAATGCGGCGCTCACCAAACGTGGTGACGGTTTGTGTGTGCGGAATCAGGTTGACGCCAAAGCGCGCGCCGTCCACTTCATTCACCGTAAGGCTGACGCCATCGATGCAAACCGAACCTTTTTGGGCGATGTATTTCGCGATGCGTTGCGGCACTTCAAATGTCCAGCGTTGCGAACGCGCGTCGTCGCTGATCGCGATGACCTTGCCAGTCGCATCGATGTGGCCCGATACCAAATGTCCGCCGAGCCGGTCGGCCAGTCGCAAGGCTTTTTCGAGGTTTACCTGATCGCCGATAACAGCGTCGCCGAGCGTCGTGAGTCGCAGCGTTTCCACCGACACATCCGCGCTGAATTGCCCATCGACAATGTCGAGTGCTGTCAGGCAGCAACCGCCAACGGCAATGCTGTCGCCCTTCGCCACATCGGACAGATCAAGTGCGCCTGCGTCGATGCGCAAGCGCCGATCGGCCCCGATGGATTCAATCGCCGCGATGCGGCCGATGGCCTGGATGATGCCGGTAAACATGCACGTTTCTCGCAAAGTGACTCGCGGAAACGCCTTGCAGGCGAAAGGCCGCGCGGGATCGCTCCCGCGTTGCCGTCTTCTTTCATCCGGACTGTAACCGTCGGCTCCGGCATTGGACCGGATCTGCTGACCTTGCGATGCCCTGCAAGCGCTCGCGGGCTTGTTCGTTAGAACCTACCGCCGGTGGGGAATTGCGCCCCGCCCTGAAGACGTCATGGAATGCCGCGATTGCTCGCGGCGCTGGGAAAAGTGGGGCTTAGGGTGGAAAACTCAAGTTTAACGATCAAATCGCATGGCACCCCGCTCAAGGAAACAGGTGCGAAACGTGCCCACTGTTTATAGCTTTGAGAATTTCGCGCTCCCTTCGCACCACAATCTCGAACTGATCGGGGGTAAGAATCTTGCGTCTGAGGTACTCGCGGTAGTTCCCGCTGACACACCTCCTGTCCAATAAACAATTTTTACGCATCGACAGACCGTCGGCCGAGCAATCCCGCCCGAATTCACAGGCGACCAACATCCAGGCGTAGGTATCCGTCTGTGTACCGTCGCGTGAACCGAACTGACTGAGCGCCAAAATCGCAATTGCTTCCGGATCTTTCGAAAGGGCAATCCGGCTGGAAATCGCAACTATTTCTGCCTTGGATTCGACCGTCTGCGGGTCGCTGACGCTATGCGTCCCATGATCTAGAAACTGCATGGCTTGGCCAATCAAATCATCCAGCCCTGAGGCCTTCACGCCGAGATCGTCTAACCACTGCTGATAAATTTCACCGCTCGCGATAAGGTTCCCGCAGCGTTGGCGTTGCTTTTCGAGAAGCGAAAGCGCGACTGCCCGATCGGGCTCAGCGAACGAACTGTTGATGCGCTCGGCGTCAAACAATTCACTTTGCGAGGTATACGGAAAGCACTCCCAATACGCGTTCTCGATCGCACGAATTGCGTCCGCGTCGCCAGCCTCCGCAGGGCCGCGCAATTGTTCGACGAGTTCGAGGAGATTGGTCGATTGAACGTAGCGATCCAGCGGCGTCAGCGGTCGCGAAGTTTTCGGCGCCATCTCGCTCACGGATTTACCGGATTGCGCTTCCGACTCTGCGCGTTGCGGCGAACCAAGAGCCAGAGATGAGGTTTCAGTCGTCGGGTTTGCACTAGCGTCCTGCTTCCCGTTGCCGCGCAACATGGCACACATCACGACGCCTAGCGCGAGCAAGATGGCCAAACTTACAACGACTTTCCTCGGGCTAATTGGCACAGCCTCCTTCTCTGTCATTTCAGCGGTTCACTGCGGCCTCAACAACAAACGCCAATCATCCCCAATGCTGCGTTGGTCGATCACGCGCAGATTCCAGCGCTCGCTCATCTTTTCCAGGGGTGGCAGATTGAGCAGCCCGCGTGCGTCGTTGCCGAGCAGAGTCGGGGCAATGTAGAGCAGCAGTTCGTCGACGAGGCCCGCTTCGAACAGGGCGCCGCTGAGTATCGGGCCGGCTTCGACCTGCACTTCGTTGCAGTGGCGTTCGGCGAGCAGGCGCAGTACTTGGCGCAGGTCCAGGCGTTGGTCGGCAACGTCGCAACCGGACAGCGCGATCTTTTCAAAGCGCGCGTCGTCACGGGCCGACAGGCGTTTGTCGTGCAGCAGCAACGTCGGCGCGCTGCCATCGAGTACGTGCGCATCAGCGGGCGTGCGTAGCTCGCGGTCGAGGATAACGCGCAACGGTGTAGCCGGCTCGGCGTCGCCTGCAATATCCAGTTGTTCGACGGGCATGCGCACGGTGAGGCGTGGATTGTCGGATAGCACAGTGCCGCTACCGGCGAGGATGGCCGAGCTGCGCGCGCGCCATCGCTGCACGTCGGTACGGGCGGCCTCGCCAGTGATCCAAGTCGACTGGCCGTTGGCGAGGGCGGTGCGGCCGTCCAGGCTCATGCCGAGCTTCACTCGTACCCATGGCATTCCACGCTCGACGCGCGAGAAGAAACCGCGATTGAGTTCGCGTGCAGCGTCTTTCATCAAACCACTTTCGACCACGATGCCAGCTACCGCAAGCCGATCCAGCGCACCGCCGCCATGCTGGTTGGCGTCTTCGCTGGCAATCACGACGCGTGCGATGCCGGCGTCGATCAGCGCATCAGCACAAGGCGGCGTCTGGCCGTGTTTGCCGCAGGGTTCCAGCGTCACGTATGCGGTAGCGCCGCGTGTTTGCTCGCCCGCCTCGCGTAGAGCGTTGACCTCGGCATGCGCTTCGCCGGCACGCTGGTGCCAACCTTCGCCGACCACGCGATAATCCTGCGCAATCACGCAACCGACGCGCGGATTCGGGTTCGTGGTGTAAAGACCGCGCTCAGCCAGTCGCAGCGCTTGGGCCATGTGCAGATGATCGGCGGGTGTTGAGCTCATGGCTTTTTGACGATCCAAAGTCAAAATGGATGACTCGCGAAGTCCTTCGCTCGCCCTCCGGGTCATCCGTTTTGTGGATGTTCGCTTCGGCATCCTGCCTCCGCAGTCCTGCCTTCGCAGGGATGACGAGGCCGGGAGTGCGGACTAACCCTTGCCCTTGCGCCGCGTTGGTGAGTTCGCGGCGACTTCTTCTAGCAGGGGCATTTGCATGCCGCCCATGCTGGGCAGGTCGCGTTCGAGACTTTCGATTTCCTCGCGGAATGCTTGCACGTCTTCGAACTTGCGGTAGACCGAGGCGAAGCGCACGTAGGCGACCTGGTCAAGTTTTTTCAGCTCACGCATCACCAGTTCGCCGACCTGGCGCGAGGCGATTTCACGCTCACCGCTACGTCGCAATTCATTGATGACCGCACGTACGGCGGCATCGAGTGCATCGACCGGGACAGGTCGCTTTTGCAAGGCACGCTCGAAACTGACGCGTAGCTTGGCTTCGTCGAAGGTGTGCCGGCGACCATCCGACTTGACCACTTGCGGCAGTTTGATTTCCGCTGTCTCGAAGGTGTTGAAGCGCTCGCTGCACTGTTCGCATTCGCGTCGGCGACGCACGGTGGAGCCGTCTTCGGTCAGTCGCGAATCGATGACGCGGGTGTCGTCGTGCTGGCAGAACGGGCAGAACATCAGGGGGAGCCGATACTCGGGACTCGGGACGCGGGACCCGGAGAAGGTAGGGCTCGCGGGAGCGATTGGTCACGACCAATGGGCATACCGAAGAATCGGGAAACGCAATACACGGATGGCACGCGCCTCCCCGCGAGTCCCGAGTCCCGAGTATCGAGTCCCGGCATCTCAGCCGTAAACCGGAAAGCGCTTGCATTGCGCTTCGACGGCGGTGCGAACACGTTCGATGACGGCTTCGTCGTCAGGCGCATCAAGCACGTCGGCCATCCAGTTCGCCAAATCGATGCTGTCGGTTTCCAGGTAACCACGCGTGGTGATAGCCGGCGTGCCAATGCGCAAGCCAGACGTGATGAAAGGCGAGCGCGGATCGTTCGGGACGGCGTTCTTGTTGACCGTAATATGCGCCTTACCGAGCGCGGCTTCGGCGTCCTTGCCGCTGGAGTCGCGGCCGATCAGGTCGATCAGCATCAGGTGATTTTCGGTACCGCCGGAGACGATCTTGTAGCCGCGCTCCATCAGCGTCTTTGCCATGGCCTTGGCGTTGAGAATGACCTGCGTCTGATAGGTCTTGAATTCGGGCTCCAGCGCTTCCTTGAAAGCGACGGCCTTGGCCGCGATCACGTGCATCAACGGGCCGCCCTGGATGCCCGGGAAGACAATGGATTGCAGCTTCTTTTCCAGTTCCTCGCCGAGACCTTTCGCTATTACGAAGCCGCCGCGTGGGCCGCGTAGCGTCTTGTGCGTGGTCGAGGCAACAACGTGTGCGTGCGGAACCGGGCTTGGGTAGACGCCGGCGGCAATCAAGCCGGCAACGTGTGCCATGTCGACGAAGAATATCGCCCCAACCTTGTCGGCGATCGCGCGCATGCGTGCCCAGTCGACCACCTGGGAATACGCGCTGAAACCGCCGATCAGCATTTTCGGCTTGTGCTCAATGGCGAGGCGCTCGACTTCGTCGTAGTCGATCAGACCTTTCTCGTCGACGCCGTATTGCACGGCGTTGAACAGCTTGCCGGAGATGTTCACTTTTGCCCCATGAGTAAGGTGGCCGCCATGGGCCAGACTCATGCCGAGGATGGTGTCGCCGGGTTGCAGCAGGGCGAAAAATACCGCCTGGTTGGCCTGCGAGCCCGAGTGCGGTTGTACATTGGCGTAGTCGGCGTCGAACAGTTTTTTCAGGCGCGAGATGGCCAGCTTTTCTGCCACGTCCACGTATTCGCAGCCCCCGTAGTAGCGCTTGCCCGGATAGCCTTCCGCATACTTGTTGGTTAGCTGCGAGCCCTGCGCTTCCATCACCATTGGGCTGGTGTAGTTTTCCGACGCGATCAGCTCGACATGATCTTCTTGCCGCTGGTTTTCGCTGGCAATGGCCGCTGCCAGTTTTGGGTCGAAATCGGCGATGCGCTGGGATTTGGAAAACATGGGTACGGTCCTTGGATCGAGCAGGCCATGATTTTAGCCGGTTTGACTCTACGGCTGGTCGCTGGCGCTGAAGCGTCCATCGCGCAGGAATGCCACGCTTTGCGCCGCAACTTCACTGGAAAACATCATGCCGCTGTGGGTGACCGGCAGGCTGCAATGATCGGTGATGCCCGGCAACTGCGTTTCGACGACGCTGACCGTGCCGTCATTGGGTGTGGGTAAACTGCCGAAAACGCTGCCGAGACCAACCGACTTGGTGCCGGCAATCACGCCGACTTCGCGCGGCCGGGTCCATTCATCGAACCCCGAACGCAACATGTCCCGACTCTGGCCGAGCATCCAGTGCAGCCCCGTGTGCGAGTCCAGTCCACGCGCTGCGGCGCTGCCATTCAACGGCGAGCCGATGCAGACGATGCGGCCATCCGGGAGCTTGTCGTCGGTATCCACGGCATGCAGGGCGACGAGTCCGCCCAGGCTGTGGCCCAACAGATGGACCACTTCGCGCTTATGCGTTTGTATGCGCTGGCGAAGGCGCTCGGCGGCGCTTTCCGACCCGGACTCCATGCTGGAGTACTCGAAGTTCTCGGTGACAAAGCCGGCTTCGCGCAGTCGTCCTGCCAGCGCTGACAAGGTAAACCCTGCCATCCAGATGCCATGCAGCAGGATGACCCGTTCGCCGTTGCCAGAAGTTGACGCGTTCAGATTTTCTTCGCCACGCGAATCGACAGTTCCTGCAACTGCGCATCGCCGATGGTCGACGGCGCCGATGTCATCAAGTCCTGCGCACTCGCGGTTTTCGGAAAGGCAATCACGTCGCGGATGGATTCCGTGCCGGCAATCAATGCGGCGATGCGATCAATGCCAAACGCGATGCCGCCATGGGGAGGCGCGCCGAACTTGAGTGCATCGAGCAGGAAGCCGAACTTGGCCTGCGCTTCTTCGGCGCCAATGCCGAGCAACTCGAATACCGCGCTCTGCATCTCCTGCTTGTGGATGCGGATCGAACCGCCGCCGATCTCGTTGCCGTTCAAGACCATGTCGTAGCCGCGCGACACCGCCGTCATTGCGTTTGCTTTGACGTCGGCAACATCGTCGATCTTCGGCGCAGTAAATGGATGATGCAGGGCAACGTGGCGATTGGCTGCCGCGTCGAACTCGAACATCGGAAAATCGGTGACCCAAAGCGGTTGCCAGGTGTTGCCGACCAGGCCGCAATCGCGTCCCACCTTTACCCGCAACGCGCCCATGAAATCGCTGACGGTCTTATATCCGCCGGCACCGAAGAAGATGAGGTCGCCGTTCTGCACACCGACCGCCTTGAAGATGCCATCCAGCGCCACGTCATCGAGGAACTTCACAATCGGCGACGTCAAACCCTCGCGACCCTTGGCGGTGTCGTCGACACGAATCCAGGCCAAGCCTTTCGCGCCATAGCGGGTGACGTAGGCACCCAGATCATCAATCTGCTTGCGAGTCAGCTCTGCACCCTTGGGCAGGCGCAGCGCAACCACGCGGCCGGCTGGATCATTCGCGGGTCCGCTGAACACCTTGAACTCGACATGGCGCAGGTGCTCGGCGATGTCGACCAGTTCCAGCTCGATCCGAAGGTCGGGCTTGTCCGAACCAAAACGACGCATTGCTTCCGCATACGTCAGTCGAGGGAACGGATTAACCAGTTCGATGCCATCCACTTCCTTGAGTACGTCGCGGATCATCGTCTCGACGAAATCCTGCACGTCCTCTTCGCGAACGAAGGCGAACTCCATGTCGAGCTGGGTGAATTCGGGCTGGCGATCGGCGCGTAAATCCTCGTCGCGGAAGCAGCGCGCGATCTGGTAGTAGCGATCCATGCCGGCCATCATCAGCAACTGCTTGAACAACTGTGGCGACTGCGGCAACGCGTAAAATTCGCCGGGGTGGACTCGGCTGGGCACCAGGTAATCGCGTGCGCCTTCCGGCGTTGCCTTGGTAAGGATCGGCGTTTCGATGTCCTGGAAGCCGCGATCATCCAGATAGTGGCGGATCGAGGACACCAGGCGAGTGCGCATGCGCAACTTGCGCTGCATGTCGGGCCGGCGCATTTCCAGATAGCGGTAGCGCAGGCGCATGTCTTCGTTGACGTTGTCATCGAGCATGAACGGCAATGGCGCGGCGGCGTTGAGGATTTCGACTTTGGTCGCGATCACCTCGACCGCGCCGGATTTCATCCGATCGGTGACTTGCGAGGCCGGGCGCGGACGCACCGTGCCGGTGATGCGCAGACAGAACTCGTAACGCACTTGCTCGGCCAGCTTGAATGCCGCGGCGTTGTCCGGCTCGATGACGACCTGGACCAAGCCTTCGTGGTCGCGCAAGTCGATGAAGATGACGCCGCCGTGGTCGCGGCGCGTGTCGGCCCAACCGCAAAGGTTGACGGTCTGGCCGGTCAAGGTGTCGTCGACTAGGCCGCAATAGTGACTGCGCATGGTGGGGGTTTTCGACAAAGGGACCGAATGCTAAGCCCGATGCTGCTTTGCCGCAAATTTTGGGTCGACGGCGCTGGCGTGAAAAGACCCGCCGCAGCGGGTCTTTTCTTCAAACGTGGAGCAACCCCGACTTAGCGCCAGCGACGCTCGACCGTGAATTCGGCGGCACAGCCACCATCGACCCAGACGCCAGCACGGTTGTAGCCCCAGTTTTGATTCTGAACGCAGCGCGTGTCGGAAATCTGGCGCTCGATGCGAACCTGGCCGCCTTGGCCGGTATCGACCTGGCACATCTTGTAGTTATACCCATCGCTTTCGCAGGTAAAACGAATGTCGCGGTCCCAGTTGTTGCCAGGGCGCCACGCCCCGCCTGCATTGCCAGCGTTGCCTTGATGGCGACCGCCGACCTCTGCGAAGATGGCTCCGCAGCCACGATCAACCCACAAACCGCGTCGATCTACGCCCCAGCTTCGGCCCTTGCGGCATTCGTTGTTGGTGGTTTGGCGCACGATGCGGGCTTGGCGCCAATCAACATTGCAGCGCGTGTAGTTGAGATTGCGGCTTTCGCAGCGTACCTGCTCACGACCATTGCCGTTGCGATTGTCATTGTCGTTGCGATGGTCATTTCGGTCATCGGCGCGCCGGCCGTATTCGACCTGAGCGACGGCTGTGGCCGCGGTAAACAGGGACAGCACCAGTGTGGCTGCCATAACGATAGGCTTGATCATGTCGGTCTCCTCCAATCCGGGTGAGATTCGAGTATTGCCAATCGGGGCCTGCGTTTGTGTGAACGAAGTGGTTGCGCAGGGGTAGCCGTTCAGTCTGACGACTTCGTGGCGGGAGTCGATTTGGCCGGGGTTGCGGTGACTTCCGATTTCGTCGACGCGGGCTTCGCGGCTTCTGTCTTCGGTGTTTCGGACTTGATCAAATCCGATTTTGTCGACTCGGCCTTGGAAGAATCCGATGACGACGACTCACTCTTCGGCGCTTCGTCCTTTGTCGCCAGATTGGACTTCTTGTCGCTGTCCTTCTTGAAATCGGTTTCGTACCAGCCGCTACCGGCCAGGCGGAATGCTGGAGCAGTCAACTGACGACGAACCTGCGCTGCCCCGCATTCCGGGCAGTCGGTCGGATCGGCATCGGACAGCTTTTGCAGCCGCTCGAAAACGAGGTCGCAAGCGGTGCATTTGAATTCGTAAATCGGCATGGTGATGAAACGGCTGGGCAGGGGCTGGTCGCTAATGGTGCCGCATTGGCCCGCTTCAATGGGAATGCGAGAATTGAGCGGACTCTTAGAGGCGAAAACCGTGGGCGACTATCGCGCTAGCATCGAATGGAACCGCGCTGGCGAGGATTTCGCCGACAACCGCTACAGCCGAGGCCACATCTGGCGATTCGATGGCGGCATCGACGTTCCTGCGTCGTCGTCCCCGCAGGTCGTTCCGCCGCCGATGTCGATCGAAGCGGCGGTAGATCCGGAAGAGGCGTTCGTCGCATCACTGGCGAGTTGCCACATGCTGTGGTTTCTGTCGCTGGCCCAGAAGGAGGGATTCATCGTCGACCATTACAGCGACGACGCGATCGGCACGCTGGCGATGAACGCCCATCGCAAGATGGCGATGACCGAGGTGACTTTGCGTCCACGGGTTTCGTTTGTGGGATCGCGGCAGGCGGACAACTCAGAGTTGATCGCGCTCCATCACCAAGCGCATGAGCACTGCTACATCGCCAACTCCGTGACAACGCGGATTCGTTGTGAGCCACTCGATGCCGCTGGCGAGCCGCTTGATTATTCGACTGGAGTCCAACAATGAAACCCGCAGTTGAGCGCTACGCCGCAGCCGCACTGGCGCTGGTCGCCTGGTTCGGCGTGCTGTTGCAGTTGCTGCTATCGATCCAACTGGCGCACGCTAACGGCAAGTTGATCGTCGATGGGCTGGTCATCTACTTTGGCTATTTCACCGTGCTCTGCAACATCTTTGTTGCACTGCTCGCCAGCGCACGCGTGACGGCGAAGCGTACGCAAGAGCCGCACTGTCTCACACGAGAAACAACGCTGGGATGCGCGACCACCGCTATCGTTCTGGTTGGCCTCGGCTACCACCTGCTGCTACGAAAAATATGGGACCCGCAAGGTTGGCAATGGCTCGCCGACGTGGTGCTGCATTACGTCATTCCGCTAATGACGTTGACCTACTGGCTGCTGCTGCGACATTCGCAGCGATTGCCCGCGTGGCTGCCCTTGGCGTGGTGCGTGTATCCCGTGGCCTACCTCGCCTACGCGCTCGCTCGTGGCGCTTGGTTGAATAGCTATCCGTACCCGTTTATTGATGTCAGCGTGCTCGGCTATTCGCGAATGTTGCTCAACGGGATCGGCTTGCTGGTCGCATTCATCGTCGTCGGCTATTTGGTACGAGGGATCGCCCTGCTTCGCCGCAACGCCAGTCGGGAGCGTGCCTGACGCTACCTCGCTGACGTGCTACCGTTTACGTTTCCTTGCAGGTGGCGCAAAGGCACGCGAAGACGAGGCGAGGCGAATCAGCGAATCGCGGTTTGTGCGAATGCGTCCCGCAAGCGTTGCGGACCTTGCCGAAAACCGCAACCGGTCGTGATCGGTATCGACCAGAACGT
>JBBSTF010000041.1:0-31196 GCA_038236135.1 Lysobacterales bacterium | reverse complement strand
TGATCTCGATCACCGATGGCCAGATCTTCCTGGAAACCGATCTGTTCAACGCCGGCATCCGTCCGGCCGTGAACGCCGGTGTTTCGGTGTCGCGAGTCGGTGGCGCTGCGCAGACCAAGATCATCAAGAAGCTGTCCGGCGGCGTAAAGCTGGCGCTGGCGCAGTTCCGTGAGCTGGCTGCGTTCGCGCAGTTCGCTTCCGACCTCGATGCCGCGACCCGCGCCCAGCTTGAGCGTGGCCAGCGCGTTACCGAACTGATGAAGCAGAAGCAGTACGCACCGCTGTCGATCGCGGAACTGGCGCTCAGCGTCTATGCCGCCGAGAAGGGTTACCTCGATGATCTGAAGGTCAGCGAGATCCTGCCGTTCGAAAGCGCGCTGCATGCGCATTTCCACAGCAACTACGCCGAGCTGATGAAGAACGTGGTCGCCACCGGCGACTGGAACGCCGACATCGAAGGCCAGTTCAAGCAGGGCATGGACGAGTTCAAGAAGACCGGCAGCTGGTAAGCGGGCGACCCGGCGTTCGCCAGTCGAACGCCAAAAGCATTCGCCAAATGCAGGCCTGACAACAAACCCAAGGGTGGACCAGACGTGGCAAGCGGAAGAGAAATCAAAACCAAGATCAAGAGCGTGCAGAACACCCGCAAGGTGACCCGCGCGCTGGAAATGGTCTCGGCATCGAAGATCCGCAAGGCGCAGGGTTTGATGAGCGCCTCGCGCCCGTACGCACGCCTGATGC
Organism: Lysobacterales bacterium; assembly: GCA_038236135.1. GTDB lineage: Bacteria > Pseudomonadota > Gammaproteobacteria > Xanthomonadales > Rhodanobacteraceae > Dokdonella. Next base: position 30,455 of record JBBSTF010000041.1, on the reverse strand, counting down.
GCACCCTGATCGGCCACGTCGCGCAAGCGAACGTCGACTATCGTCATCCGTTCATGGCCAAGCGCGACAACGTGCGGCGCGTTGGTTACATCGTTATTTCCAGCGACCGCGGTCTTGCTGGCGGTCTGAATTCGAACATGTTCCGCCGCGTGCTGACCGACATCCGCGAGTGGCAGGACAAAGGCGTCGAAGTTGACGTGGTCTGCATCGGCAGCAAGGCGCTGAGCTACTTCAAGCGACTTAAAGTGAACCTGGTCGGCAGCGTCACCCATCTCGGCGAGCGCCCTCAGATCTCGGAATTGATCGGCGTCATCAAGGTGATGCTCGATGCCTACACCGAGAATCGGGTTGATCGATTGAACCTGGTCTACAACGACTTCATCAACACGATGACGCAAAAAGCGACCATCGATCAGTTGCTGCCGTTGCCACCGTCCGATGACTTGGCCGCCAAGCACGCCTGGGACTACATCTACGAGCCGGACGCGCCCAGCGTGCTCGACCACGTGATGATTCGCTACATCGAGTCGCTGGTGTACCAGGCCGTCATCGAAAACCTGGCCAGCGAGCACGCCGCGCGCATGGTCGCGATGAAGAGCGCTTCGGACAACGCGTCCAAGGCCATCGACTCGCTGACCCTGGTCTACAACAAGGCACGCCAGGCAGCCATCACGCAGGAAATTTCCGAAATCGTCAGCGGCGCTGCCGCCACCTGAATATGTACGCGCTGTCGCATTGGCGACCTCGCATCAACCGTCAAAGTATCTGGAGTCCATCATGAGCACAGGCAAAGTCGTACAAATCATCGGCGCCGTCGTCGACGTCGAATTCCCGCGCGATGCCGTGCCGAACGTGTACGACGCGCTGAAGATCGACGGCACCGAAATCACGCTGGAAGTGCAGCAGCAGCTGGGCGACGGTGTCGTCCGCACCATCGGCCTGGGTTCCACCGAAGGCCTCAAGCGTGGCCTTGAAGCGCGCAATACCGGCGAAGGCATCAAGGTGCCGGTCGGCGTGAAGACGCTCGGTCGCATCATGGACGTGCTCGGTAACCCGATCGACGAAGCTGGCCCCATCGGCGAATCCGAGCGGTGGGTCATCCATCGTCCTGCGCCCACTTACGCCGAACAAGCCGTCAGCGATGAACTGCTGGAAACCGGCATCAAAGTGATTGACCTGGTCTGCCCGTTTGCGAAGGGCGGCAAGGTAGGACTGTTCGGTGGTGCCGGCGTCGGCAAGACCGTCAATATGATGGAACTGATCAATAACATCGCCAAGGCCCATGAAGGCCTGTCGGTGTTCGCCGGTGTGGGTGAGCGCACTCGTGAAGGCAACGATTTCTACCACGAGATGAAAGACTCCAACGTGCTTGATAAGGTCACGATGGTCTACGGCCAGATGAACGAGCCGCCGGGCAACCGCCTGCGAGTGGCGCTGACCGGACTGACTATGGCCGAGTACTTCCGCGACGAAAAGGACGAGACCGGCAAGGGCCGCGACGTGCTGTTCTTTGTTGACAACATTTATCGCTACACGCTGGCCGGTACCGAGGTGTCCGCGCTGCTCGGCCGCATGCCGTCCGCCGTGGGTTACCAGCCAACGCTGGCCGAGGAAATGGGCGTGTTGCAGGAGCGCATCACCTCGACCAAAACCGGTTCGATCACATCGATCCAGGCCGTTTACGTGCCGGCCGATGACTATACCGATCCGTCCCCGGCGACGACGTTCGCGCATCTGGATTCCACGGTTGCGCTGTCGCGTGACATCGCCAGCCTGGGTATCTACCCGGCGGTGGATCCACTCGCGTCGACCAGCCGCCAGCTCGATCCATTGGTGATTGGACAGGAGCACTACGACGTCGCCCGCAAGGTGCAGGGCACGTTGCAGCGCTACAAGGAACTCAAGGACATCATCGCCATCCTCGGCATGGACGAGTTGAGCGAAGAAGACAAGAACGCCGTGTCGCGCGCGCGCAAGTGCGAGCGCTTCTTCTCGCAGCCGTTCCACGTGGCCGAAGTGTTCACCGGTTCGCCGGGCAAGTACGTGACGCTCAAGGAAACCATTCGTGGCTTCAAGATGATCGTCGACGGCGAAGTGGATCATCTGCCGGAGCAGGCGTTCTACATGGTCGGCACCATCGACGAGGCCATCAAGAAGGCCGAAGACATGAACAAGAAGGCGGCCTGATCAAGCCCGCCACGCATCAGGAATTGCCATGACATCGACCATCCGCTGCGAAATCGTCAGTGCCGAAAGCGAAATCTTTGCCGGCGACGCGACCTTGGTGGTTGCGTCGGGCGAAGTCGGTGAGCTCGGCATCGCACCGCGCCACGCACCGCTGATCACATTGCTCAAGCCCGGCCAGGTTCGTGTGCAAAGCGCCAATGGAGAGGAGCAGTTCTTCTACGTATCCGGTGGCATTCTGGAAGTGCAGCCTGAGCTGGTGACCATCCTCGCCGACACCGCCGCCCGTGCCGCCGACCTCGACGAAGCTGCTGCCCGCCGCGCCAAGGAAGAAGCCGAAGCCGCCATTGCCAACCGCACGGGTGCGATCGAGATCGCCGAAGCGCAAGCGCAACTTGCCCAGGCCATGGCGCAGTTGCAGGCGATGGAACGATTGCGTCGCAACCTCAAGCACTGATCGGGTTTCGTTACTCACTCCATGCAAAACGCCGGCAAACGCCGGCGTTTTTGGTTTCGTAACCCCACAGCGCTGCCCGGCCGCGGGATCCGGTCAAAAAAATCTTCGTCATCCCCGAGAAAACCCCGATCCTCGTCATTCCCGCGAAGGCGGGAACCCATTTTGACCTTAGTCGCGCAGGTAAAAACACTTCAAAATCAAAATGGATTGACCAGCCTCCGACTGTTGAAGTGCGCCTCTGCCTACGCAGGAATGACGAGGTTCGAGGGTTCGGCGCTTCTGACAGTTTGAGTCGCCAGAGCCGGAAGGTCGCCGAAAGCAAGGTGCGCCGAAGGCTGAATTGCTTCGCGATCCACCACCCAATCAATCATCCCACCCCCGCTTTGCGGTAACTTAACCAGCCTGTCACCAACGGCTTCAGCCATGCCCGCCAACGCGCCGCTGCACATCGTCATTCTCGCCGCGGGCGAGGGCAAGCGAATGAACTCCGCTCGGCCCAAGGTGCTGATGCCGCTGGCCGGTCGGCCGATGCTGGCACACGTGCTTGAAACCGCACGCGCGCTACAGCCAGCTCGCATCCAGATTGTCTACGGTCATCTCGGAGATCAGGTTCGGGCTGCCCTGACGGATCTCAACGATCTCACCTGGGTCCATCAATCCGAGCGTTTGGGCACCGGTCACGCGCTGCAGATCGCCATTCGTGACGTCCCCGATGGCGCTCGCGTGCTGGTGCTCTACGGCGACGTGCCGCTCATCGGATTGGCCACACTTCGCAGCTTGCTGATGGACGACGCGGCACTTATCGCGCTGGTCACCATGCTCGATGCGCCGTTCGGCTATGGCCGCGTGGTGCGGGACGGTGTTGGTCGCGTCCGCGCCATCGTCGAGGAGCGCGATTGCACGCCGGAACAACGCGCGATCACCTGCGTCAACACCGGCATCCTTGCCGCCGATTCGACCAGCTTGCGCGAGTGGTTGAACGCACTGCGCAACGACAACACGCAGCGCGAGTACTACCTCACCGATATCTTCGAGATGGCGACAGCGGAAGGGACACCCGCATCTGCCAGCATCTGCACGGATCCGCAGGAAGTTTTGGGCGCGAACGATTCTTGGCAACTGGCCGGTTTGGAGAGAATCTTCCAGCGTCAACGCGCTACCGAACTCGCCACGCTCGGCGTGCGCTTCGCCGATCCGGTGCGCTTTGACCAGCGCGGCAGCGTCAGCGTCGGCCGCGATGTCGAGATTGACATCGACGTGATTCTGGAAGGCCAGGTCGAACTCGATGATGACGTCAGCATTGGCCCGTTCTGTCGCATACGTGATTCGCGCCTCGGACCCGGCACTCGTGTGCTGGCGCATTGCGATCTGGACGGCGTTGTTACCGCCGGTGCGTGCACCATCGGTCCGTTCGCGCGACTGCGACCCGGCACCCAACTCGACGAAGGCACCCATGTCGGCAATTTTGTAGAACTGAAAAAGACAAATCTTGGCGCGGGATCAAAAGTCAGCCATCTCTCCTACATCGGCGACGCGGAAATAGGCTCTGAAGTCAACATCGGCGCGGGCACCATCACCTGCAACTACGACGGCGCCAATAAACACGTGACGCGCATCGAAGACGGGGTCTTCATCGGCTCCAACAGCGCACTCGTTGCACCGGTCACGATTGGCAAGGACGCAACCATCGGCGCGGGTTCCGTCATCAACCGCAACGCCCCCGCAGGCGAACTCACCGTCGCCCGCAGCCGCCAAAGTGTGGTGCAGGGCTGGGTGCGGCCAGGCAAGAAGAGTTGATCATCAATTGGAAAGCGCGGCTGGCTATCTTGTTCTCACATCGCCGCGACTTCGTGGGGTAGATTGCCCGAGTCAGCCATTGGCAGGGGATTGAACATGCAACGATCAGTTTGCAGGTCACTCAGCTTTGCGGCGATCGTCGGCGTGTTCGCGAGCTTATTTTTGCCCGCGATGGCACGTGCAGACTATTTCGAGAGCCGATTCCACACCATCGACAGTTTCCGTCAGCTGGCGTCCAATAAGCCGATCACGGCTGACGTTGATGGCGACGGCGGCGAAGACATTATTTTCGGGACCAATGTTACTGGGTCGTCGGTCATATTCGTGGCGGGTAGACGAGCCGACGCAAGTATCGGGTTCAAGCAAGACATCCTGCTTCCGCAAGGCAACCAGTTGAAGAGTCTGCTTGGCTCGCCGACGCCCACCGGAACGCTGATCGTCGCAGTCACAGCCGCAGGAATCGTCCGCACCTATCGTGGCTGGCCGTTTGCCGAGCAATTCCAGTTCAACGTCGGGACGGCTGTCGCATCCGCGGCTATTGGTGACGTCGATGCAGATGGCGTGGTGGATCTGGTCGTCGCCGTTGCCAACGAAGTGCGCATTTACTCACCGGAAACCGGGCAGTTGCTGCGCGCACTTCCCGTTTCCACCACTTACTCGGCACTCGCTGTGGCTCAAGTCGACGCCGATCCGGCTCTTGAAATCATGGCTCAAGGAGTGCCCGGTTTGTTTATCGACGGCGCGACATTGGCGATCGACTGGACACAATCCAGTGGCTTTTCGGGTGTCGTTGGAGAAATTGGGCAGGGCGGTACGAGTCTGATTGTCGCCCGGACGGACTGGACCCAGTTCGGAAAATTCAATCCCATTCCCTGGTATCCCACGGCTACCGCCACTACCCCCTACGGCGCAATCGGAGCTTTGGCGATCGCGAGATTGGATAACAAATCTGGTCAGTCAATCCTGATTGGGGCCGGTTCCAGCACAGGTACCTACGTCTATCGGGCGGAACCGTTGGAGCTGCGCTCAACATTGACCAATACGGCCGGCTCCAACTCCATTGGAGCGTTTGATGTGGAAGGCGACGGTACGCGGGAACTCGCCTACTTCCCTTATCAAGGCTATGCGGGCGGTATCACGGTTGCCAGCAGCGTGAACAGCAGCGTGCAGTGGCAGCATCTTGCAACGGCGGATGCGCTAACTCGAACCGCCATTGGCGATGTGAACGGCGATGGGCTGCTGGACTTGGTGGGAGCTGGTTCTGCCATCTCCTATGCAAATCGAAGAGGCTCCATTGTTATCTCCGATCTCGTCAGCGGTGTTGAAGCGTGGCGAGTTCCAGCGTGGGCCCTCACACAGGATCCGCTGGTCATGGCTGCCGCTCGTGTGGTTCTTGAGCCGAAAGCCGTAGGCCCCGGCATGAATATTTTTCTGGCAGGGACCTCTGACTTGGGTGGCGGTGCACAAGGTGGTCAGATCACGATAATTGATGGCGTCAACAAGCAGGTGTCGTTTGCGATGGGCCCTGCGCAAGAGTCCAATCCGCTGCGCGGGCTCAGCGTCAGCGATTTCGCGCTGTACGACTACGATGGCGATGGCGCTCGTGACTTCGTTGTCGGAGTCACTGCGCAGGGCGGCGCGGGACTGCGCATCGTTTCCGGCACCACAGGTTCCCAGTTATGGAGCTCGGGACCACTACCGGGCGGCGCAAAGCCCATCAATGGCGTGCTCGTAGTTGGACGCGACGGACCCACCCCTTATTTCGTGGTGGCGTTGCCGGACCGCCTGCTCGCGTACTACGCGAATACCGGACTGCCGTACTGGGACTGGCCGATCGTCAGCGATGGCGTGGCGCTCCTCCCCAATTCGATTTTCGGAGATGAGTTGGCAATCCATCGTGTCGATGGCACGGTCGAAATCTACTCGGCGCAGACACGCGAATTCCGCCGCAGCTTCACGTTGCCGGCTCCGCTGGGCGGGTTGTTCGCGCTGCCGGGTAGCACCGAACGCTTCTTCGCCATGCACGGCGAGGCGTTGGCGCTCATCGACAGTCGCAATGGAACTGTCGTCGCCGAAACCGAGCCACTGGGACCGGCCGCCGTGCCGGCAAGACCACCTGCTGCTTACAAGGTCAATGATTCCACGTGGCAGATCGCCATCGGCTCCCAGACCCAGCTGTATCGCAAGCTGCTGGTGCTGGAAGATTCCATCTTCGTTGGTACGTTCGATAGCTCACCGTAGGAGCATCCAACGACATCGATTCGCTGCTCAGAACTCGGTGTTGTGCTTCAGGCGGTATACCGCGGTCGACAATTCGGTGACAGCGTCTTCCCGGAAACGCGCCTCGGTTGTGAGAATATTGCGGCGTTCAAGCAGGTCGACGCTCCAGATTGGGCCATACAGGCTGCGCACTTCCGCCTCGTCTACCGAGAACGGCGGACCCTCCATTTCTGCCTGCGAATACTCCAACGTGATCAGCAAACTGCTGCAGCCGATGGGCAAGCGTGGATGTAATTCCGTCACATAGCGTTGCCGCAATGGCGGCGGCAACGCTATCAGCGCGGCGCGATCGTAAACGCCAGCGCAGTCCGCCAGGACTTCGGTATCCAGGTCGAAAACATCACCGCAGATCAGCTCGATATTGCCGGCGACATAGCGGCGGCCGTACCGTGAGTCCCGGCTCTGCGGGTGCAGATCATGCTCGGCGAAAAACTGCTCGATCGCCAACGCCGACACTTCAACGCCGAGCACGCGATGGCCACGCGCAACCAGCCACAGCATGTCCAACGACTTTCCTGCCAGTGGCACGAACACCCGACTACTGGCGGGCAGCGCCAACGCTTCCCAGTGCTTCTCAAGCAAGGGCGTTACGCCATCCTGATGAAAGCCGATACGCCCTTCGTGCCAGCGCTGCAGCCAGAATTCGCTGTCGATGTCGGTCATCCTGCTATTCTTTCGACTGAACTTTTTGCAGATTTCAGGGGCGTCAAGACGTTCTGATTTCGAAAGCAGGCTGGGCTTGACGGTTCAGCCCGCAACGAGCTTGTGTCGTGACGGTGGCGGCCCTCACTTTCCATTAACGGCGTAGGCTTATCGAGCAAATTCGACGTGTATCGCGCGCTCGGTGCCCAGCGCATTCGTGCCCGGGCAATGCGCGGCCATATCTGTCGGGACGAACAGGCGGTGCTTAACGACGGAGGGTTGACTGCCCAGCGCAACGATCAGCATGCAGCGCTGCGTCATCGATAACGTACTGGGAGCAATGTCGACGGCGAAATTCTTCGGCGCGATACCCTGCCCAACCACGTGCATCATGCACGAACGACCGCTACCCGCTTCGCGCAAGCGCTTGTCCAGCGCGCGTTGGAACGCCGCCTCGCCGCTTTTTACGTCGCTCCAGTCTTGATCATTTTCAAAATCGTCGATCGCTCGACCTGCAATCGCGCAATAGTCGGATCGGACTCGCGCAATGCCGTCACAGCGCCTGCCCTTGCATTGCATCATCGCGAACATGAGCTGTGCCTGCTTCGCAACGGACCGGTCCGTGCTGGTGATCTTCAGCGAGGCGATCCCTGCCCGCCGCGCGACGAGGTCCAGTGTTTCGACGATGTTACGAGGCACATTGTGTGTGCTTCCTGCAACGCGACTTTGCGCCAACGCCAACGTACATTCCATCAATTGGCACGCGACGAACATGGCCGGCAGGATCCATGCGAATCGCCGTTTATGTCTGGAAGCAAAAACCTCATCGCGCAGCATTGATTCCGATCGCCGTCTCCAGCTCCTTTGGCTCATAGCGCTTGCCGCCCTTGAACACCAGATCGATCTTTCGGGTGTCGGCGATGTCTTTGAGCGGGTCGCCGTCAATCAGGATCATGTCAGCGTAGCGGCCGGGGGCGATGGCGCCGAGGTCGCGGGTGACGCCCATCACTTCTGCCGGGGTCAGCGTTGCGATCCGCAGCACGTCGGCGTTCGTTATGCCGGCTTTCGCGTACATCGCCAGTTCGTGGTGCAGGCTGTAACCGGCCATCGCGTCGGTGCCGGCGAGAATCGGCACGCCCGCATCGTGCAGTGCCTTGATCAGCGCGAGCAAGGCAGGAAAGGCTTCGCGATAGGCGGCTTCCTCGCCCTTGGGCGCGACGATGGCACCGCTCTTCAATCCACGTTGCACCTGTGGCGGGAAACGCGGCGCAACATCGACCAATGCAGCTGGAATGGCCTTCGAATCGCCTTGAAACATGTCGCCGTAGATACCGACCGTGGGGTCGATGGTGGTGTGGTGTTTCTTCATGAGGGCGACGAACTCGCGTACCTCAGGTCGTGTCGGCGGGTACTCGTTCGCGTGCGCGGCGACCTCGGTGAAACGATTCATGTTGCGCGTTTCCTTGACCCGGTCGGCGAGGAAATTGAGCACCACGAAATTGATGTGCTGCATTTCATCTGCGCCAGCGTCGATGAACTGTCGCGCCGACATGGTCGCGGGCACGTGGCCGCTCACGCGCAGGCCGCGCTCGTGGGCGCGATCGGCGATAACCGGAACCAGTTCGGGCGGCAGCGACGAGTAAATCTTGATCTGCCGATAGCCATGATCGGCGTACCAGTCGACGAATTGAATCGCTTTCGCCGGCGTGTCAGCCAGCATGGGTGTTGGCCCGGCGAACTTTCCGGGACCATCAATAATGCCGGCCATCAACACACGTGGACCCAGTTCCGTGCCCGCATCGAAACGGGAAACGCGCGCAATCAGCGCTTCGTTATCGTTGGCCATATCGCGTGCGCTGGTGACGCCATTGGCGAGGTCGAGAAGGCCATCCACACCGCTGAAATGCTGGTGGTTGTCCCACAGACCGGGCATCAGGAAGCGATTGTTACCGTCGATGATTTCGTCGTCGGCTTTTGCGGACACACCTGCATCTTGACCAATCCGGATCACGCGCTCGCCGCGTACCAGCACGCTGGAATTTGGTGTCACGCTGAGGTCGCGTGGATCGAACAGGCGAACATTGCGGATCAGCAAGTCGCCCTTTGATGTGTGGGCCAAGCGCTGCGCCAAATCTTTGGACCAGGCATTGTCGGCAGCTTCCTGCGCTGCCAGCAATTGCGGAAGTGCCGCGCGATACGTTGGTCCTATGGACGTCATCCAGCGCGCTGCGATGGCGGCGGTGTTGCCTTCAGCATCCAGCCAAACGGGTTGCGCGGTAAAGTCGAGCCCGCTGATGCGGTAGTGCGTAATGGTCTTTTTATCATTGGCCGTCTGGACGTCCAGATGGCCCGCTTCGACCAACTGCGCTTCACCGCTCGGCAACAAGGCCAGCCGGTGATCGGGAGCTTTCAACAGCGCGCGAGCCAGCGTGGCAAGTAGCTCGGGCGAGGCATTGGTGGGAACGTAAAACGTGGGCGACTTTGGCGTTGCCTCGCCTTTCTCGTCGCCAATCTTCCAACTCGCCTTGCCATCGACCAGTTGGAAGTGCTCGCTGACCGGTGCCTTCATGTAGTCGTTGCCGATGGCGCTGTATTCCGTCAGCAAGCCAGCGGCGTTGGTCTTCCAACTGCCTTTCAGATTGTCGCCACGACCGCGGTCGTTGTAGCTGAACTCGCTGTGGTATCCGCCGTCGGAATCGGAAACGGTTTCGCTACCGGCTTCATTGCCGACCAGAATAATTTTTCGCTCTACGCTGCCTGCTGTGCAGGCGAGCGGAAACATTAGTAGAGCAAACAAAGCATGGGCGAGGCGCATCGGCGTTCTCCATTGATTGGCGAAGTCCGATGTAACCATCATCGTGACGCGATGACCTGTGCCGATGGATAGAGGTGATCGCGCCGAATACCGCTATGGCGCAATGATTGTCGCTGTTCGATCAGCTGCTGGATCAGCTCTCGTCAACTTCAGCCCACGGGTCATAGCTTCCGAACCACCACAAATGCCCTTCCGGATCGCGAGCGCCGTAGCCCTTACCGCCGTAGGGTTTTTCGGCCAACGGATCGATAATCTCTGCGCCTGCCTCGACAGCTTTTGCGTAGTGCGCATCGCAGTCGGCAACGGTGATCGAACAGGTTTGCGTTTCGCGGCCACCGATTTCATCCGGCTGCGCAAAGTGTTTGCTCCACTCACCTTCGGTTGTCGGGCCAAGCATGATCATGCCGCCGCCGTAGATGAGCTGCGCGTGCATCACCGCGCCGTTATGGTCGTGATAGACGCCATGGCGCTCAAAACCAAACGCATTGCATAGCCAATCGATCATCTTTGCCGGATCGCGATAGCGCATGCCGGGGACGATGGTTGATGTTGAAGCATTTGAACTGGTGGTCATGTCGATTCTCCCCAGCGTACTTCTCGCGTCTATTCTGACCTGCGAAGGTGTCGGCCGTTGTAGGGTGAAGCGTTCTACAACAGCGGAGCTGGTCATCCCGCGAAGCGGAATCCACCGCCGCCCCATGATGGACCTCGTGGTGGAACCCGCTTCGCGGGGTCCACCCTACCAAGGCAGCTTCGCGTTTCAGCGGACGTTGAACGTCAGCGTCGCGAAATGGCTGTCCCATTCGATGTCCTTGGTCGTTGACGGCGTGAGTTGGGTCACCCGCAGCATCCAGTATCCAGCTCCATCAATCGGTAACTCAACCTCACCATTGCCATCAGTGCGCAGCAAGCGTGGCTTCGCGTTCGAACCACCGACGATGCCAATTGCGAAATCCGCAAGTGGCTTGCCGCCAGACAACACCTGAAACCGCGCGTTGGAATTCCTGGTGAGCAGGCTGGTTGCTGAAGGAATGATTTCCAGTTCGCTGCCAACCGGCTTTGACCACGCCGTTGGCGTCTCGCCCGCCGAACCCGTGAGCGCCTTGGCATGCTTGACGTAGGTTTCGCGCCAATGTCGCGGCTCCGCTTGCGCCATGTACGCCGCGCGCACGCTGGCCGGTGGATCTATCTCAGCAAGGTATTCCTCAACTTTGTCCGCATCCAGACTCAAGGTCTTTGGCGCGAGGTCGATCCACATCACTCCCGCCACGGAGCGATTCAAGTTTGCCGACAACAACAACGCATGCTCGCCACTTTTGCCCGTCGCCAGCTCGCATGTAGCGCCAGCGACCCGGCAGCCGCGCGTCGCGATCCGATCCGGCTTGATCGCGTAATCCGCATTCGGGAAATCCATTCCACTGGTGAACTCGAACGCGATTGTTTCGCCTGCATCGCGAAGCGGCAAAAGCCAGGTGTCGTGGGCGAATACGCTCGCCGATGCGAAGACGAACGAGAGGGCGACAATGGAACGGGGAAGCAGGTGGCAATTACTCATCTGAGGCTCTCGACAGTGATGAAACGGTTTACCGATTTTCACGTGAGCGAATTAAATCGTTCGGTAGGACTAATCTTCCCGCGTTACCCGCAACACTTCTTCGGCTGAGGTGACGCCAGCGAGGCATTTCTGCCAGCCGTCGTTGAGGATGCCGGCGCTCTTGGTGCGGGCGTGCGTTTCCAATTGCGCTTCGGATGCGCCTTCGTGGATCAGTTTGCGCAGGGCTTCGTCGACCTGGATCAGCTCGTAGATGCCGGTGCGGCCTTTGTAACCGGCGTGGCGATTCGTGAGGTCGGTCTGCGGGCGATACAGCGTCGCAATCGTGTCGGCAGGTTGGCCGAAGGCAGCGAGCTCGCCGCGTGTGGCTTGGTACGGTTCGCGCGTGGCCGGGTCGAGCGCACGCACGAGGCGTTGCGCCATCACGCCGATCAGGCTCGATGACAGGAGGAAAGGCTCCACGCCCATGTCGCGCAGTCGCGCGATGGCGCCGACGGCGGAGTTGGTGTGCAGCGTCGAGAGAACAAGGTGACCGGTCAGCGATGACTGCACGGCAATTTCGGCGGTTTCCAGATCGCGGATTTCGCCGATCATCACCACGTCGGGATCCTGCCGCAGGATGGCGCGCAGGCCGCGTGCGAAGGTCATGTCGACGCGCGTGTTGACCTGGGTCTGGCCGACGCCGTCGAGGTAGTACTCGATCGGGTCTTCGACGGTCATGATGTTGCGCGAGCTGTCGTTGAGCTTGAGCAGCGAGCCGTACAGCGTGGTCGTCTTGCCCGAGCCGGTCGGCCCGGTGACCAGCAAAATGCCGTGCGGTCGCGAAATGAGGTTTTCCAGACGGCCCCGCAGCTCCTCGCCCATGCCGAGATGGATCAGGTCGAGCTTGCCGGCTTGCTTATCGAGCAGGCGCAACACCACGCGTTCGCCGCGACCGGCCGGAATCGTCGACACGCGCACATCGACCGGTCGACCAGCAATGCGCAAACCGATGCGGCCATCCTGCGGCAGACGCTTTTCGGCGATGTCGAGTTTCGCCATCACCTTGATGCGGCTGACCACAGCGTTGGCAATACCCTTGCGCGGTGCCAACACTTCGCGCAGCACGCCGTCGATGCGGAACCGCACGATCAATCGGTTTTCGTAGGGCTCTACGTGGATGTCCGACGCGCCTTCCTTCACGGCTTCGGTGAGCAGAGCGTTGATCAACCGAATGATCGGTGCGTCGTCTTCGCTTTCGAGCAGATCTTCCGGCTCGGGTAGTTCGTCGGCGAGCGTTTTCAGGTCCAGCGTTTCATCGAGGTCGGACACCATCGCGCGGGCGTCGTCGCCTTGCTCGTACAAGTCACGCAACAGGCGTTCGAATTCGACCGCCTCGTAGCTGGCGAGTTTCAACGGAATGCCAAGATGGCGACGCATTTCGGCGAGCACCGAAGGCTTCACGCCCTGGCGGCAGGCAATTTCGGCGTGGTCGGCATGCCACGCCAACAACGTCGCACCATGCCGGCGGGCAAAGCCAAAGCTGGGGCGCGACGGGCGTTCGGCGACCGCTTCCGTCACGGGCGCTTGCCTGGGTTGCCGTCAGGCCGGGTCGCGCCCTTCTGGATCGGCTCGCCATCAAGGCTGGGACTCATCAAAAAGTCATGTACCTTCGGCAGCAGCGGTTGCTCGCGCTCTGGCGTCAGCGGCCATTGTTGTTGGCGCAACTGCAACTGTTCGGTGCGCATGTAGTTGTACTTCTCGCTCGACACCGCGCTTTCGCTGGCCTTGTCGCGTAGGATCTGCGGACGCAGGAAAATCATCAGGTCGCGCTTCTCGTTCTTGTTCGAGCGATAGCGGAACAGGTTGCCAAGCACTGGAATACTGCCCAATCCGGGCACCTTGGAATTGGTGTCACTGGTCTGGTTGTCGATCAGGCCGCCGAGCACCAGTAAGGCGCGATCAGCAACGATGACGTTGGTGGTCAGCTCGCGCTTGTTGGTCACCAGATCCACCGCGCCGGAAACCTGTGGTGCCAGCGACGATACCTCTTGATGGATCGACAAGCGCACGGCGTCGCCTTCATTGATCTGCGGCGTCACTTTCAACACCAGGCCGACATCCTTTCGCTCGATGGTCTGGAATGGATTGCTGACGCCGCTGTTGCCGCCGCCGGTGCCGGTGGCGCTGTAGCTGCCGGTGAGGAACGGCACCTCTTGTGCAACCTTGATCTCGGCTTCCTGATTGTCGAGGGTGAGGATCGAGGGCGTCGACAGAATGTTGGTCTTGCCGTCGCCGCGCAGGGCGCGGACCAAGGCACCGAGATTCAGGATTTCGGTATCGGTACCGGGAATCTTCACGGTGCCATCGACGTAGCCGAGCGAGAGTCCGCCGAGGCCGCCCAGACCCGCCGCATTGGCGGCCAGACCGAGCAGACTGGAGTTGCCGTTCGGGCCCGCGAAGTTGGTGCCGCCGATCACGCCTTGGCCGAGCGTGCCGTCGTTGCGCTGCGGCGCAGTGAACCACTGCACGCCGAGTTCGCTGGCGGTGGTGTCGGCGACTTCGGCGATGATCGCTTCGATCAAAACCTGGGCGCGACGCACATCGAGCTGGCGAATCACCGATTGCAACGAGCGGAAGATCGCCGGCGGGGCGCTGATGACCAATGCGTTGGTTTGTTCATGGGCTTGGATGGTTGCGATACCGCCGCTCCCGCCGGAGGTGGAAGCGCCGCCGGTCGAGGGCAAGGTGATGCCTGCCGCAGCACCAAGTGCGCTGGCAACCGACGGGCCCGAAGATGGCGGCGCTTCGCCGGTCAGGGTCGATGCAACCCCTTGCAGGATCGGCACCAGATCTTTTGCGCTAGCGTAGTTCAGATACACCACCTGGGTGGCGCCGCCGCTATCGAGCGGCGTATCGAGATGAGCGAGCAGAGCACGCATGCGCAGCCGTTCGGACTTGGAGCCGGACAGCAGAATGGAATTGGTTCGCGTATCGGCAAAAACCTTGGCCGAGCCATTGGGTTGCGCGGCGTTGTTGCCGGCCAGTGAGGTCAGCGTTCGAGCCACTTCCGTCGCGTTCGCATGCGAAAGCGGGATCACTTCCACTTCGGCTTCGGACACGGTGTCGATGCGGCGGATGATATCCATGATCCGCGATACGTTGCTGGCACGGTCGGAAATCACCAGCGAATTGGAGCTGCCATTCGCGATCAACTGCGCACCCTGCGGCATCAGCGGTCGCAAGACTGGCAATAGTTCGGTAACCGACACGTGCGTCACCGGTACGATCTGGGTGATGACTTCGTCGCTGCTGCGACCGGCCGCGCCGATACCGGTGGAGCCATCCTGCTGCGCCTGCGCTTCCGGCACGATCTTGATCATGCTGCCCGACGGCACGGCCGCGTAGCCATGCACGCGCAGCACGGAAAGGAACACGTCATAAATCTCGTCCGGCTTCATTGGCCGACCGGAAATCACCGTGACCTTGCCGGTGACGTTCGGCGCGACGATGAAATTGCGACCAGTGATTTCGGAAACCGTTGCGATCAATGCCTGGATGTCAGCATCTTTTAGATTCAATGTGTGCCGACCGTCAGCGGTAGCCGCAGACGTTGCATCGGCTGGCGGCTGTTGCGCCCACGCAGGCGACATCGCGACGATAAGAAATACGATCAGTGCAGACAGTTTCATGCAGGAATGTCCGTGAAAATCAGGGTTTGGTGACGGTCACGTCGACCGGCTGGCCGTTGCGCTGCACGGTCACCCGCACGCTGGCCGCATTTTGCACGCTGGCGAGAATTTCCGCCGCGCGTTGCGGGGAATCGATGGTGATGCCGTTGACCGCTGTCACCAGGTCACCCGCTTCCAGGCCCAGTTTGGTCATCGTCGCCGGGTCCAGTCCGCGCACGCGCATGCCAATCAACTTGCCGTCCTGGATCACCGGCGCTGCAAGCTGGGTGAATTGGGCTGGATTTTTGCGCACCTGCTCCATCGACTTTTCCCAATCGACGGCACCGTTGGCAAGCTGCGGTGGCGCGTACGAGGCCGGCGTGGCTTCGGTTGTCGCGGTCACAGGTTTGCGCGCAGAGCCGTTCGCCGCAGACAGATCAAAAACTGGACCCGGCTGCGCCGCACCGGCGGCATCACGCGGAAGGATCAGTGACTCGCGCGTGCCATCGCGCGAAATGACGACATGGTCGGTATGCACTTCGACCAGGCTAACGCCAGTGTCAATTTCGTCGCCGACCCGATAGGCGCGTTCATTCTGGCCATCGCCGATCACGGCAACGCCCGTGGTCGGGTCGCGCTCAGCCACCGTGCCACGCAATGCCAAAGCCAGCGTGCTCGCCGGTAAAGCGCGCAAGTTGGCCGCGCCCGCGCCCGCATTGCCGAACAAATGCCAGCGCGAAACCGAAACGGTGGGCGCGCTTGCATTGACTTCAGGCAGGCGCGCGGAGGTCACGTCGGCTGCGGCGTCGCCGCGCGGCCACATGGCCAGTGCGATGCGCACGCCGCACCATACGATGGCGAGAATCAGCAGCAGGCTCGCCACCAACGCAGCGCGCTCGATCGAGCGCTGTCCCACACGCGCCAGCAATGGATGTGACATGGAAACTCCAGCGGCGACGGGCCGTAGCCCACAAGCGTAGCAAACGGGAAGCGATTCAGACGGATTGATACGGCCAAGCGTGCCGGTTGGTTTCGTATTGCCGGCGCGATGTGCTGTCATGCGCGGCCGTACAGGTTGGCCATCGCATGAATTTTCAGAAGATTCTCGACGACATCCACGCCAAGATCGTGCCCCTGCTCGGCGAGCAGGGCGAGGTCGCCGACTACATTCCGGCCCTGGCGCGGGTATCGCCAAATCAGTTCGGCATTGCGCTGCGCACCTGCGCAGGCGTGGAAGCAAGCACAGGCGACAGCGCCGTCCCGTTTTCAATCCAGAGTATTTCCAAGGTGTTCTCGCTGACCCTGGCGATGCGCCTGCATGGCGAATCGCTGTTCCAGCGGATCGGTCGCGAACCATCGGGAAATCCGTTCAATTCGCTGGTTCAGTTGGAGCGTGAGAACGGCATGCCGCGCAATCCGTTCATCAATGCCGGCGCGCTGGCAGTCGCAGATCGGTTAGTCAGCGATGGTGATGCCAAAGCCTCGATACTTGCGTTGGTGAGCCGACTCAGCGGCGAGAAAATCACGTTCGACGACGAGGTCGCCGAATCCGAAGCAACCAGCGGTTATCGCAATGTGGCGCTGGCAAATTTCATGAAGAGCTTCGGCGCCATCGACAACGATGTCGCCGCCGTGCTTGATGTCTATTTCAACCAGTGCGCGGTGCGCATGAGCTGCCGGCAACTTGCGCGCGCATCGGGTTTCCTTAGCAACGATGGCGTGCATCCGGTCGACGACAGTCGCGTCGTTAGCGACCGCCAGGCACGCCGAATCAACGCCTTGATGCTTACCTGCGGCACCTACGACGCCGCCGGCGAATTCGCCTATCGCATCGGCCTGCCCTGCAAAAGCGGCGTCGGTGGCGGCATCGTCGCCATCGTGCCCGACCAGCTCAGTCTGTGCGTCTGGTCACCGGCTCTCGACAGCACCGGCAACTCGGTGCTCGCGATGAAAGCATTGGAACTGTTTGCCGCGAAAACCAAGCTGTCGATTTTTTGACGGAAGTCGAATCACGAAAGGTCAGTTTTGAGAGGCCGGTTTTGAAAGCGCCGCGATATGGATTCGGCGAGGTCGCTGCCGTGCGCGAAGAAAGCGCACGCCGTCAGACTTGATTGGGAAAGATTGCGCTTGATCCACAACGTTACGATAAGGTGGCGGCCGTTGATTTCTGACTATTACACGTGTCGCCCAAACGTTTGCAGCTCGCAATAGCCTCACCCAATTTTTCTTCGTGCCGCCCTAACGGTGGCGAGGCACGGCGCGGGGACGTGTTGCTGCAACGCATGCTGATGGCGCTGACGATATTGATGATCGGAACGCCTGCGTTCGCGCAGCGATCGGAGAAAATAGAACCGTTACCCATTACACAAGACGAGCGCGAAATACTCCCAAGCATCGTAGTCACTGCCACGCGCAGCGAGCGGCGTGCGGTCGATGTGGCTGCGGCGATCGACGCGGTTTTTATCGACAACATCAAGCAACCGCGGCTTGGCGTGAACCTGTCGGAAGTACTCGATGGCGTGCCGGGTGTGCTGGTTCGAAATCGACAGAACTATGCGCAGGATGAGCAGGTTTCGATTCGCGGCTTTGGTGCGCGGTCAACCTTCGGCGTTCGCGGTGTGCGCCTTTACACCGACGGCATACCGGCGACGATGCCGGATGGGTCGGGTCAGGTGTCGCATTTCAATCTGGATTCGGCAGAGCGCATTGAAGTGTTGCGCGGGCCGTTTTCGGCGCTTTATGGCAACTCGTCAGGTGGCGTGATCCAGATCTTCACCGCCGATGGCAGCGAACAAACCGAAATGCGTAGCGGCATCGTCGTTGGCAGTTACGGTACTAAGCGTGCCAGCACGAGCGTACGTGGAAGCAGCGGCGCATTCGGTTACAACGTATCGCTCAGCCGTTTCGAGACGGACGGCTATCGTAATCACAGCGCTGCGCGACGCAACTCGGGCAACGCCAAACTCACCTGGCAAGTCGGCGACAGCGGTACGTTGACGGTGATCGGAAACAGCGTCGATATTCCGATGGCGCAGGATCCGCTTGGACTGAGCGCAGCGCAGTTTCGCGACAACCCGCGCCAGGCCACGCCGCAGGCGAGCCTGTTCAATACGCGCAAGGATGTTTCGCAGAATCAGCTCGGTGCGATCTATGACTTCGCCATCGATGATCGGCAGAGCCTGCGCATCATGGCTTACTCCGGAGCGCGCGCTGTCGAGCAATTCCTGGCCATTCCTGCTGGGGCGCAAACCAACCCGTTGCAGGCCGGTGGCGTGATCGATCTCGACGGCGATTACTCCGGCGGCGATGCGCGCTGGACGATCAACACCGGTGCGCTGGAATTGACCGCCGGCCTCAGCGCCGACTCGCAACGGCAACAACGACGCGGCTACGAAAACTTCGTCGCGCAACAACTGGGCGTGCGCGGACGATTACGCCGCGACGAACGCAACACGGTTTCCAATAAAGACTTGTACGCGCAGGCCGAATGGCGATTCGCCGATGCGTGGTCGCTCAGCGCGGGCGCCCGGCGTAGTCACGTGAGCTTTCGCAACGAGGATCGCTACATCACAGCGACCAATCCCGACGATAGCGGTCGCCGCGACTACTCCGCCACATCGCCGGTCGCTGCGTTGTTGTTCCATCCCGATCCAGACTCCAGCATCTACGCAAGCTGGGGCAAGGGTTTCGAGACGCCGACATTCTCCGAGCTCGGCTACCGCAGCGATGGCGCGGGTGGGCTGAATTTTGACCTGCAACCGGCGCGCTCACGCAATATCGAATTGGGAGCCAAGCGCGAGTCGGGATCGCGCTTTCGCTTTGACGCCGCACTGTTCCGTGCCGACACGAGCGACGAAATTGCCGTCGCGACCAACAGCGGTGGACGCAGCACATTCCGCAACGTTGGCGAGTCGCGACGACAAGGCATCGAGGCGTCGCTGGAAGCACGACTTGCTCCGCGTTGGAAAGTAAACGTGGCTGCGACCTTTCTCGACGCAACCTTCCGATCTGCGTTCCTCACTTGCACTGGCGCACCCTGCACCAATCCGACCACGCCCGTCGGTGCTGCCTCGCGTATTCCTGGCGTGGCGCAGCGTGTGTTGCATGGCGCCATGGAATGGGGCGACGAACGCGGCTGGCGCGCTGGCATGTCGGTTGATCACTTGGGCAGCGTCGCCGCGAATGATTCGAACACGGAATTTGCCGATGCATACACGGTCTTCTCCGCCGACCTCGGCTACCGATTCACGCTCGCCAGTGGCGAGTTACACACCTTCCTGCGCGTCGACAACCTCGCAGACAAACGCTACGTCGGTTCTTTGATTGTCAACGACGGCAACGGTCGCTACTTGGAACCCGCCGCGGGTCGCAGCGTGCTGCTCGGCGCGCAGTGGTTGTGGCGCGCGGCGCGCTGAAAGTTCTACAGGCCTAGCTGGCGTTTCGGAACGGGCGACGGAAATTTGGAAATGCGCCGAGGCCCGCTATCTTCGTCATTCCTGCGAAGGCAGGAATCCATTTTGACGTTGCTGTTACGCGAGTGAAATGTTGAAGATCCGAATGGATTCCTGCCTTCGCAGGAATGACGAGTCGGGGACATTTTCCGAGATCTGACGTTTCCGGCACCCGGCGAGCGAAAGTCACGAGAGTCTGTCGTTGCAGTGCATTCGGCGCAGAGGATCAATACAT
Organism: Lysobacterales bacterium; assembly: GCA_038236135.1. Taxonomy (GTDB): domain Bacteria; phylum Pseudomonadota; class Gammaproteobacteria; order Xanthomonadales; family Rhodanobacteraceae; genus Dokdonella. The sequence continues at coordinate 10,392 of JBBSTF010000041.1, read as the reverse complement.
CGCACGCAACAGCGAGTAGCCATCACCGGCCACCGCCGAAAGCCCCACGTACAATGCCGCATCCCAATAAGCACCAGGTTTTGACATGTCCGTATTGCCGCCCGTCATCGTTGATCGCGAGTACACGCTGGAGCACAAGTACACGCGTACCGAGGGCCGCATTTACCTGTCCGGCGTGCAGGCGCTGGTGCGATTGCCGTTGATGCAGCAGATGCGCGATCGCGCGGCAGGACACAGCACGGCGGGTTTCATTTCCGGCTATCGCGGCTCGCCATTGGGTGGCTTCGATCTGGAGCTTTGGAAGGCGAAGAAGCATCTCAAAACGTCGAACATCGAGTTCCAGCCCGGCATCAACGAAGACCTTGGCGCAACCATGGTCTGGGGCACGCAGCAGACCAACCTGTTCCCCGGCGCCAAGTTCGATGGCGTGTTTTCGATGTGGTACGGCAAGGGTCCGGGTGTTGATCGTTGTGGCGACGTGTTCAAGCACGGCAACGCGGCGGGCACGACCAAACTGGGTGGTGTTCTCGCATTGGCGGCGGACGATCACGCCTGCCGTTCGTCAACCTTGCCGCACGGTTCGGAACTGGAATTTGTTTCGGCGATGATGCCGATTTTGAATCCCGCCGGCGTCCAGGACATTCTCGACATGGGCATGCTCGGCTGGGCGATGAGCCGCTACACCGGGCGCTGGGTCGGCTTCAAGACGATTGCGGAAACGGTGGAATCGTCCGCGTCGGTCAATGTCGATCCGCATCAGCTCGACATCATGCTGCCGGAAGATTTCGAACTTCCCGTCGGTGGCTTGAACATCCGCTGGCCCGATCCGCCGCTGGACCAGGAAATGCGCCTGCATCGCTACGCCGTACAAGCTGCGACCGCATTTGCGCGCGCCAACATGATCGACCGCATCGTCATCGATTCGCCGAACGCGCGGCTCGGCATCGTCACCACCGGCAAGAGTTATCTCGACGTACTGCAGGCGCTGGAATACCTCGGCATCAGCGAGCGCGACGCGGCCGACATCGGCATCCGCCTCTACAAGGTCGGCATGACCTGGCCGCTTGAACCGATCGGCATCCGCAATTTCGCGCGTGGGCTGGAAGACATCATCGTGGTCGAGGAGAAGCGTTCCTTCCTCGAATCGCAAATGAAGGAATCGATGTACAACTGGGACCACGAAACGCGCCCGTCGATCGTCGGCAAGTACGACGAAGACGGCCACTGGATTCTGCCCAGCACCAACGAACTCACCCCGGCGATGATCGCGCTGGTGATCGCCAAGCGGCTGGAGCGCTTCTTCACCAGCGAAGCCATCCGCAATCGCGTCGCCTGGATCGAGAACAAGGAACGCGAACTCGCCGTGCCGCGCGCCAACTTCCCGCGTGCCGCGCATTACTGCTCGGGTTGCCCGCACAACACGTCCACCGTGGTGCCGGAAGGCTCGCGCGCGTCCGCCGGCATCGGCTGCCACTACATGGTCACGTGGATGGACCGCAACACCGACACCTTCACCCAGATGGGCGGCGAAGGCGCCACGTGGTGCGGGCAGGCGCCGTTCACCGAAACGCAGCACATCTTCCAGAACCTGGGCGATGGCACCTACTTTCATTCCGGCTCGCTGGCGGTGCGCCAGGCGATCGCGGCGAAGGTCAACATTACCTACAAGATTCTCTACAACGACGCCGTCGCGATGACCGGCGGGCAACCCGTCGACGGCACGCTGACCGTGCCCGACATCGCCCACCAGATGCGTAGCGAAGGCGTGCAGGCAATCGTCGTCGTCACTGATGATCTGTCGCGCTGGAACAAGCGCGAACTGTTCCCCAGCGGCGTCGAGTTCGAAGACCGCGACGATCTGGATGCCGTGCAAAAGCGCCTGCGCGAAGTGAAAGGCACCTCGGTACTCATCTACGACCAGACCTGCGCCACCGAAAAGCGCCGCCGCCGCAAGCGCGGCAAGATGGTCGATCCCGACAAACGCATCTTCATCAACTCGCTGGTCTGCGAAGGCTGCGGCGATTGCGGCAAGAAATCGTTCTGCGTGTCGGTGCTGCCGGAAGAAACCGAATACGGCCGCAAGCGCAGCATCGACCAGAGCAGTTGCAACAAGGACTACTCCTGCGTGAAGGGCTTCTGCCCCAGCTTCGTCAGCGTGCGCGGCGGAACCCTGAAGAAGAACAAGGGCAAGGCCGATGTCGATTTCTCGGTACTCCCGGAACCCGCGTTCGCGACCCAACTCGATACGCCTTGGAACATTCTCGTCACCGGCATTGGCGGTACTGGCGTGGTCACCATCGGCGCGCTGATCGGCATGGCCGCGCATCTGGAAAACAAGGGCGCCACCGTGCTCGACCAGACCGGCCTCGCGCAGAAGGGCGGCGCAGTCACCTGCCATTTGCGCATTGCGAAATCGCCAACCGACATCAACGCCGTCCGCATCGCCGCTGGTGAAGCCGACCTGGTGCTGGGTTGCGACATGGTCGTCGTCAACGACTACTGGGCGCTGTCGAAGATTCGCGGCGACCGCTCCAACGTCGTCCTCAACACCTACGAAGCGATGCCCGGCACATTCACCACGCGGCCCGACATGCAGTTCCCGGCGCAGGGAATCATCGATGCGGTGAAGACCGCGCTGGACGGCCGCGAACCGGAACTGGTCGACGCCACCGCAATCGCCACCGCGCTGATCGGCGACACCATTGCCAGCAACCTTTTCATGCTCGGCTACGCCTGGCAGAAAGGCTGGGTGCCGCTGAGCCACGACTCGCTGATGCGCGCCATCGAACTCAATGGCGCAGCGGTGGAAATGAACCGTACCGCATTCAACTGGGGTCGACTCGCCGCACACGACCTCGCCACCGTGCGCGATGCCGCCGGCCTGTCCGACAGCGCACGCAAGGCCAGCGAACCGCTGCAACTGCACGTGTCCGATCATCCCCTCGCCGATTCGATGGACGACCACCAACTGAGCCAGACGCTGGATGAAGTAATCGACCGCCGCATCAACTTCCTCGTCGACTACCAGGACCTCGCCTACGCCAATCGCTACAAGGCATTGATGGAGCGCGTGCGCAGCAGCGAAGCACAGGCAATTGCCGGTTCAACCGCGCTGAGCGAAGCCGTCGCCCGCAATGCGTTCAAGCTGATGGCCTACAAGGACGAGTACGAAGTGGCCCGCCTCTACACCAGCGGCGACTTCGAGCAACGCCTGCGCGAAACCTTCGCTGGCGACTTCAAGCTCAACTTCAACCTCGCCCCGCCCTTGCTTGCAAAGAAGGACGAGAACGGACACCTGAAAAAATCCGAATACGGCCCCTGGGTGTTCAAGGCCTTCCGCGTGCTGGCCAGGTTCAAAGGCCTGCGCGGTGGCGCGTTCGACGTGTTCGGCAAAACCGCCGAACGCAAGATGGAACGCCAGTTGATCGCGGACTACACCAGCACCGTCGACGAACTGCTCGGCAAGCTGTCACCCGCGAATGTGGACCTTGCTGTCGAGATCGCTCACTTGCCGGATCAGATCCGTGGCTACGGGCATATCAAGGACGCGAACTTTGAGAAGACCAAGGCGGAATGGGATCGGTTGATGGGGGAGTGGAGGGATCCGAATCCGTTGGCGGTGAGGGTGGCGGCTTGAGGATTCATTGCCGTTTGGTAAAACTGATACAAAGAGCTGATGGGGATTTATGCTTCAGTAACGGAATAAGGAGATAAATTGTGATTACCGCGATGCATGAGCTCGACTTTAGACAGTTTGCAGAAAAGCTGGGGGAGGTTGTTTCCCATTCAAAGCCTGTTGAGACATTTAATCACTTAAAAGGACGCGCCACTCAATTTTCTGATGTACAAAAGGCAATCTATGCACCTGGAAGACATGTATTCGTATTAGGTGAGCGCGGTGTCGGAAAGACTTCTTTGGCAAAAACTGCTGGACTCGCGGCCGCTTCCGGTTCGAAATGTTTCCGGCACATTGGATGTTCAAGCAACTCTACATTCGATGGACTGATGCGGCAATCTATCTCGATGTTCGGTTCGAGCAAACTAAGTGCAGTCTGTAAATCTACTGGATTTAGCCTTGGAGCTTTTGGCTTTGGTTTATCATCTAGCACTCAAATCTCAGGGTCTGCGCCTCAATCTCTCACTGCATCGGATGCTGCGGATATACTTTGTGGTCTCTCCGACGACGGTAGTAATGACGTACGGGTAGTACTTGTAGATGAAGTCGATCGCTTAATGTTGCCGGATGTCCGGCTTCAACTGGCCGAACTTGTAAAATTGATGGGCGATAGAGCGGCTAGATTAACGTTCATATTTACTGGCGTTGGAAAGGATCTAAGTGAAATACTGGGGCATCATGAATCAGCATTTAGGCAGATCGAAGAAATAGAATTGGAGAGAATTGAATATCAAACGTCGCTAGATATCATAGATGACGCACTGGGAACGTTTGGGTTGAATCCGAAAGATGAGCCAATGCGCACGGCGCGTTTTCGAATCGCGGCGATATCCAATGGATTTCCATATTACGTGCATCTGCTAATGGAAAAGCTGTTGTACAAGATATACGAAGACAGGCAGGCTAGTTCGGTCACATTGGAACACCTGCAAGCCGCAATAGCCGCAGCAGTTACGGGCGCGCAGATGGAGATTCGTAAGCCCTACGACAAGGCGACCAGCGGTCGAACTGATCGGTACAAATTGGCCACATGGGCTGCAGCTGATTCGTGGGACCTCGAGAGAACTTCCACCGAGATATACGCTTCGTATCAGGGAATTTCAATGGAGCTAGATCAGGCGCCGATAACTAAAACTCAGTTTCTACAGGTTCTAGCCTCTCTAAAGAGCCAAAAATACGGACCAATACTCAAGGCGGGTTTTCGCAAGGGACAGTATGAGTTTAGCGAGAATATTGTGAGAGGCTACGTACGTTTGCGGGCCAGTGCCGAAGGGGTAGATCTTCGCGACCTGCAGCCTAGCGCGCCCGTAAAGTATATAGTTACGGGAAGACAAAAGCGCCACTTCGATCCGCGCAAACATTCCGGGCCAAGTGGATTTTCCCGGTAAGGCCCGTAGGCCGCAGAACGGGGTCAGAACGGGGTCAGGTTCACTTCCTACGCAGCGCCGTAGGCTGGGTTAGCCCCCCAACCCAGCGTCTTTTGCACGCGAGACTGGTCGGATAGCGAGATTGCCTCGCGTTGGGTCCGTTTGTTTCCCGAGATGGTGGTGTGATCGATCCCGACGGTTGCCATCGCGGCGAACAGGCGTTGCGCGGCAACGCCGTGCCATTCCAGCGACTCTCCGCTACGCTCAGAGACAATGCGGCTGCGCTTTCGATGGATGAGCGCAGTGCTTTCCGGCTGCACTCACGCTGATGGACCACGCCCATGTCGACCCTGTTGATCCAGCACTACCTCAATGACTTGTCGCGCTTGCGCCAGGTCAGCGGAAGCCATCGCGAAAGCGTGGTGCGCGAGGCGTTCAAGGATCTGCTCAAGGGCTGGGCGCGCTCGCATGATCTCTACTTCGTGCCCGAGTACGAAATCGAGACGCCAGCGAAAGAGCGCCGCTACGTCGATGGCGCCTTGCTGTACGGCTTGCGCCTGCCGTTCGGCTACTGGGAGGCGAAGGACTCCAAGGACGATCTCGACAAGGAGATCGAGAACAAATTCCGGCGCGGCTACCCGCAGGACAACATCATTTTCGATGACTCCGTGCAGGCGGTGCTGATCCAGAACCGCCGCGAGGTGATGCGCTGCAAGGTCGACGATGTCGATCACCTGCAACGCATGCTGGTGCTGTTCTTCGGTTACGAGCGGGTCGAGATCGCCGAGTTCCGCAAGGCCGTCGACCAGTTCCGTACCGACCTGCCTGCGGTACTCGCCTCGCTGCGCGAACGCATCGCGCTGGCCCAGCACGACAACGAACCATTTCGCGACGCCGCCAAGAAATTCCTCAAGCAGGCGCAGGAAACCATCAATCCTTCGCTAACCGCCGACGATGTTCGCGAAATCCTGATCCAGCACATCCTCACCGAGGAAATCTTCGCGGTGGTGTTTCCGGGCACACCGTTTCATCAGGACAACAACATCGCGCGCGAGCTTTACAAGCTGGAACAGACCTTTTTCACGGGCAACACGAAGTTCCAAGCGTTGAAGGCGCTGGAAGTTTACTACCGCGCCATCCGTGCCGCGGCCGGCCAGATCAGCAGCCACCACGAGAAGCAGACCTTCCTCAAGGTGGTCTACGAAAACTTCTACAAGGTCTATAACCCCAAGGCCGCCGACCGACTCGGCGTGGTCTACACGCCGAACGAGATTGTGCGTTTCATGATCGAGTCCACCGACTGGCTATGCCAGCAACACTTCGGCCGCAGCCTGATCGACAAGGATGTTGAAATCCTCGACCCGGCCGCCGGCACCGGCACCTTTATCTGCGAATTGCTGGAGCATTTCCGCGGTCAGCCGGCGCGGCTGAAGCACAAGTACGAAGAGGAACTTCACGCGAACGAAGTCGCCATCCTTCCGTACTACGTTGCCAACTTGAACATCGAAGCGACCTATGCTGCGATCAGCGGCGAGTATCTTGAATTCCCGAACCTGTGCTTCGTCGACACGCTCGACAACGTTGCCGGTCTGCGCCGCTACACCGGCCAGCAGATCGCCGACTTGTTCGGCATGGGCGAGGAGAACATCGAGCGCATCAAGCGCCAGAACCGACGCAAGATCAGTGTCGTCATCGGCAACCCGCCGTACAACGCCAACCAGGCCAACGAGAACGACAACAACAAGAACCGCGAGTACGCGGAGATCGACAAGCGCATCAAGGAAACCTACATCAAGGCCTCGACCGCGCAGAAGACCAAGCTTTACGACATGTACGCGCGCTTCTTCCGCTGGGCCAGTGACCGCGTCGCCGAGAATGGCGTGGTCGCCTTCATCAGCAATCGCAGCTTCATCGAATCGCGCACGTTTGACGGCTTTCGCGCGGTGATTGCGAAGGAGTTCAACGAAATCCATGTGGTCGATCTCGGCGGCGACGTACGAGCGAACCCGAAGCTCTCAGGCACCAGGCACAACGTGTTCGGCATCCAGACTGGCGTGGCGATCTGCTTTCTGGTCAAGCGCGCCAAGACGCAAGGTTGCCGCATCTTCTACTCGCGCCGGCCGGAGCTGGAGACGGCGGAAGAAAAGCTCTCTTGGCTCGGCAAGGCCAAACTCGGCGCGCTCGAACGCAGCGAGATCCAGCCCGACGCGAAGCACAACTGGTTGAACCTGACCGACAACGACTTCGACTCGTTGATTCCGGTGGCGACGAAAGCAGCAAAGGCTACGAAAAGATCGTTAACCGGAAAGTCGATATTTCAGCTTTGCTCGATCGGGATATCAACGAATCGGGATGACTGGGTTATCGCGGAGTCGTCTGATTCGCTCAGCAAGAAAATGAACTTTTTCGCGGAAACATATCGAAATAATCCGGAAGACCATATGCTAAGGGAGCCAATAATAAAGTGGTCACGAAACCTCAAGCGTCGGCTTGCGAGCGGAATTTTGGAACCGTTTAATCCATCAAGAATTCGTAGAATTGAGTACAGACCGTTCCATCGTGAGTGGCTTTATGACTCAGACTTATTTGTCGATGAACGCGGCATGGCTGATAGGATATTTTTCGACGGAAACGTATCGATCGCGATTTGTGGAGCTGGGTCTTCGAAGCCGTTTCAAGCGCTAGCGAGTGCCAACCTTTTTGGCGTCGACTTCCTCGAAAAGACGCGAGCTTTGCCACTCTCCTTAGCAGGATCAATCCACAACGTCACCGACTGGGCGCTCAAGCAGTTTAAGGATCAGTACAAGCGGCGTGGGGCAGCGACCGCGGGGTCGAACGCAGACTGTGGGACGCCCGCTACTGCCGGTTACTCACCGGCTCGCCCCAACAAGGCAACGAAAACTCCGCCGATCACCAAGGACGCAATCTTCCACTACGTCTACGCAGTGCTGCACGATCCGGTCTACCGCGAGAAGTACGCGCAGAACCTCAAGCGGGAGTTTCCGCGCATTCCGTACTACGCCGATTTCTGGCGCTGGGCCGACTGGGGCCGCGATCTGATGGAACGCCATATCGGCTATGAGGCCGTCGAGCCATGGCCGCTGGCGCGCATCGATACCCCGGACGAAAAAGCGCGCAAGAATCGTGCCGCGCCCAAGGCCATGCTCAAGGCCGACAAGGATCTCGGTCGCATCACCCTTGACTCGGAAACCGTGCTGACCGGCATTCCGCCCGAGGCGTGGGCGTACAAGCTGGGCAACCGCAGCGCACTGGAATGGGTCCTCGACCAGTACAAGGAAAAGAAGCCGAAGGACCCGACCATCCGCGAGCACTTCAACACCTACCGTTTCGCCGACTACAAGGAAACCGTGATCGACCTGCTCGCCCGCGTAACCCGCGTCAGCGTCGACACCCAAGCCATTGTCGAGGCAATGCGGACCGCACCGCGCTGATCAAACGCACGCCGGTTGCTGCGAAAACTTTAGAGTACTTAGAAGAGAGGGATCAGGTTAAAGTTCATGACCGTAAACATTTTGCTGCCCGCGAGGTTGCTCATATGACTGTCCATGATCTCATTGGAATACCCTTTCCTCACAAAGCGCCGCTGTTCGCCTCTGATCCAACAGTTCTGGATCGATTGAAACGGGTAGAGGACCTAATTGAAATTCACAACGAATTTACTAGCCTTGAAGATCAGATTGGGTCAGCTCAAAAAATAATCACCTGCGATAGAGAAAAGCTATTTGACGTGGCCGGTTTTCATTTATTGTTAGTCCAGGCCATCACCGTGGGGTGTGTAGTCACTTATGGGAAAAATTTCAAATCTTCGGCGCGATTGAAACTTGAAGCAAGGAAGATTTTCCGTGGAACCGGCCTGCTAATTTTCCATGAATTCCTCATGGGCCTGCGAGATAAATGGTTTGCTCATCAAGAATATGTTGGCGACAAGCATCACCTGTTTATTTTCCAAGATCCATTGAATCGGCGAATTATATGCAACCCACATGGTGCCCACCATCACGTAATGATCGGCGACGGTTTGGATTGGGATGATTTTCTCTTATGCGTTCAGCGGACGATAAAATTCACGAGTGACAACATTTCGAGAGCTTGCTCGAGATTGGAGCAAAGTCTATCAGTAGACCAAATCGATTTCATAAACAGTCTCGAACGCAGTTACGCGATGAATGAATATTGGGATCAACAACCTAAGAACCGTCGAGATCCTTTCGAGTCCAGGTAGCCAACAGGGTTAAGCTGAGATGGCCCAACAACCGGGGCCAACGCCCACAACCGCGCAACAACCGGGACAACCACAATCCCGGTTTGCTCCTACGATCTGACGCGCTGATTTCCTACTGCTGAAGGTTTGTCACGCAGCCATGCTGTCCTCATGACAACCGCTCGCAGCCAACTCGTCGAACCCAATAGCCCCGGCTACTACCACTGCGTCTCGCGCTGCGTGCGCCGCGCCTGGTTGTGCGGGCTGGATTAGTTCACGGGACAGTCGTTCGAGCATCGCCGTGGCTGGATTGAAGACCGCTTGCTGGAACTTACGGATATCTTCGCCTTCAGCCTCTACGCCTATGCGGTGATGAGCAACCACGTCCACGTCGTCGTGCGGGTGGACCCGGTCGCAACCCATGACTGGTCGGACGAGGAGATTGCCGCGCGTTGGGTTCGCCTGTTTCCCGCGACATATAACGGCGTGATCGATCCCGATGCCTGCGAGCGCAAGGAGCAGGCCTTGCTCGGCAACACGGAACGATTGAAGCAATGTCGCCAGCGGCTGGGAAGCCTGTCGTGGTTCATGCGTTGCCTCAACGAACCGATCGCACGTCGTGCCAATCGCGAGGACGCATGCACGGGGCGCTTCTGGGAAGGCCGCTATCGCTGCCAGGCGCTGCTCGACGAGGCGGCGTTGCTCGCATGCATGAGCTACGTCGACCTCAATCCCATCCGCGCCGGAATGGCCGATAGTCTGGAAACGTCGGAACACACCAGTGCCGCGCGGCGCATTGCATCCGTTCGCGCCGATGCCAGCGACGCAGGCGACGCCCTGCGACCGGTACGGAGCGGTGTTCGTTGCGTGCCGCTATCCATCCGAGCCGATGCTTATCTGGAACTGATCGACTGGACGGCACGCCTGGTTCGACCGGGTCGTCGCGGCGGGATTCCCGCAACCACGCCGCTCGTTCTCCCTCAACTGGGGCTAAGCCATGGGCGCGTATTTAACGGCTTTCCACCCCCCCCACGGGCACCGGCCAGTGTGGCTCGCTTACACCCTTTTTATGTACACCGCGGGGGGTGGTTTCGGCAACCCCGCCGCCACGACCCGGTCGAACCAGG
>JBBSTF010000040.1:0-31723 GCA_038236135.1 Lysobacterales bacterium | reverse complement strand
TCTGGGCCTTGGCCATCTTCCGGCGCGATGATTACTCGCGCGCCCAGGTGCCGATGCTCCCCGTCACCCACGGCGTGGTCTACACGCGTTGGCATGTGCTGGCATACACCATCCTGCTATTCATCGTCACGCTGTTGCCCTGTCTCACCGGCATGAGCGGGCTGTTCTATCTCGGCGGCGCAGTGGTGCTCGGCGGCGGTTTCCTCTGGTACGCCATCCGCCTGCTTAACCCGCCGGATGACTTCTTTCCGATGAAGGTTTTCAACTACTCCATCATCTACCTAATGGCGCTGTTCGCCTTCCTGCTGGTCGACCACTACGTCCGCCCAATGCCGCCGCCCGACGTTGATTTCACTTTGCAAAAGGTGGGCTGACCGCGCCGACTGAACTACCTGCACGCGGCGGCATCGACAAGTTGCTAAAGTGCAACTTGACCAGTCGGGGGACGGCACCATGACGATTTTTGCGTTTGCTGCGAGGTCTGTCGTGCGGCCATTTTCAGGTGAGTGAGTCAACGGCAATCGTCATCGACGACCGCTCGTTCTTCGGGCATCCGCGTGGACTTGCCTACCTCGCCTTTACCGAAGCCTGGGAGCGATTCTCGTTCTACGGCATGCGCGCGCTGGTCGTGCTGTTCATGGTGGAGGAGCTGTTGCTGCCGGGCCATATCGAAAACGTCGTTGGCATGGCGACCTTGCGCGGTGCGCTTGAGGCCGTGTTGGGTCCTCTTTCTCCACAAGCCCTGGCCAGCTTGATCATCGGCTTTTATGGCGGTCTGGTCTATTTCACGCCGTTACTCGGCGGTTGGTTGGCGGATCGATGGCTGGGCGCAAAAAAGACGGTGCTGATTGGCGTCTTCATGATGACAGCCGGCCATGCGGCGATGGTGCTGGAGAAAAGTTTCCTGCTCGCGTTGCTGCTGCTGATTATTGGATCGGGTTGTCTCAAGGGCAATATTGCCGCACAGGTCGGACAGCTCTATCGACGCGACGACGAGTCGCGCTCGACGCGCGGCTTCGTCATCTTCGGTACCGGCATCAACGTCGGCGCCGTGCTCGGTCCGATTGTTTGCGGTGCCCTTGCACAAGTCTATGGCTGGCATGTCGGGTTTGGCACGGCCGGCGTATTGATGTTGTTTGCCGTCGCGCTCTACCTGGCCGGACAAAAATACATGCCCGATGAGAAGCCGCGTGGCGTCCAACGGGAACGGCCAGACCCGCTCTGCAACGAGGACCGGCGCAGGATTGCTCTGCTGCTGATCGTGATGTCGATCAGCATCTTCCAGTCGACCGTCTACGACCAATTCTTGAACGTCGGTGTCGTTTGGGTATACGACCATGTGAGCCTTGAAACCGGACTCGGCACCATTCCAGTAACCTGGTTCAATTCGATCGATTCCTTCGTGGCGATCTTGATTGCCCCAGCGATCCTGCTTACGTGGGCGAGGCTGGCTCGCTCAAAGCGCGAGCCGGGTGACGTCAGCAAGATCGGCATCGGTGCGGCGATCATGGCCGGTGCCAGCGCATTGCTTGCGCTGAGCGCGGCCATCGCTGGCGACGGCAAAACTGGACCCACGCTGGCGGTCACCGCATTCGCTTTGTCCGGCGTCGCCTTCATGTTGTATTGGCCGACCTTGCTGGCTCTGGTCTCGCGCTCCGCGCCGAAGTCAGTCACCGCACGCATGATCAGCCTGGTCTACGTGACCCTCTTCGTCGACGGAATCCTCATGGGTTACATCGGCACGCTGTACGCAAAGATGTCGCCGTCAGCGTTCTGGTGGCTCAACACCAGCATCTCACTGGCAGGAGCGGTGCTGGTGTTGCTGTTTGGCCGGTCGCTCAATCGCGGGCTGAGTCGTGATGCCAGAGTGACCGAAACGGTTCCGGATCAAGCTGCTGTTGTCGTGATTTGATACGCCAGCGAGGACGCAAACCATCGGCGCCACTCGACCCAAGTCTTCCCAACACCGCTGGTATAGTTAACTCATCGAATCAAGGGGTCGTCCGTGAAATTTCCTGCCTTGCTCGCGACACTAGTCGCGCTGTTTGCGTTCGCCCCGAATGCCGATGCGACCGGACAGATTCCGAATCATGGAACGCCATGCACCAGCGGACTGGCCGGAATCTATCCGTGCAGCAATGTCGACTTCCTTGGGCGGCTGACTCTCGCGCAGTTGGGTGCGACTGGCTCCGGTGCGATAGTCAATGACAGTTGGGGCTGGACCGATCCGCTGACCGGCAAGGAATACGCGCTGGTCGGCATGAACAATGGCACCGCGTTCGTTGATATCAGTGGCATTGCGCCAGTACGGTTGGGCAATCTGCCGACCCACTCGGGCAATTCGACGTGGCGCGACATCAAGACGATGGGGCATTTCGCCTTTATCGTGTCCGAAGCGGACAACCATGGTTTGCAGGTGTTCGACCTGAATCGTTTGCGAAACCTGACGGGAGCGCCGCTGGTGACATTTACCGAGGACGCCTACTACGGCAATTTCGGTCGCGCGCACAACATTGTCATCAACGAGGATTCCGGATTCGCCTACGCCGTAGGTTCGCGCCAAGGCATGCAGCAATGCAACTCCGGCCTGCACATGATCAATATCAGCAATCCGTTGCTGCCGACTTTCGCGGGCTGCTTCAGCGATGACGGCTATACGCATGATGCGCAGTGCATCATTTACGACGGCCCCGATACGCGTTACAGCGGCAGCGAAATCTGCTTCGCTTACAACGAAGACACAGTAGCGATCGTGGATGTCACCAACAAATCCGCACCTGTCTTGCTGTCTCAAGGAACCTATCCGGGCGCGGGCACAGTCGCGGGTGTACGCGGCTACACGCATCAAGGCTGGCTGACGGCTGATCGCCGCTACGTATTGGTCGATGACGAGTTGGACGAAATCAACCGCGCGCACAACACGCACACATACGTTTTGGACATACAGAGCCTGACGGCGCCGGTCTACAAGTTCACCTACACGGCCGCACTCGCATCAAGCGATCACAATCTTTACGTCCACAATGGCTATGCCTACGCGGCGAACTACAAGAGCGGGCTGCGCGTTCTGGATCTCAGTACCATCGATACGGGATCGCTCAGCGAGGTGTCGTTCTTCGACACGTTCCCAAGCAACAATACGGCCGGCACCAGTGGCGCATGGAGCACGTATCCGTACTACGCCAGCGGCAAGGTCATCATCAGTGATACGTCCAGCGGCCTCTTTGTGGTCGAGCCGCTGTTGTGTCGCGCACCGTCCATGGTAAGTGGCGTTACAGCCAACTCAAATGGCGCCAACCGCATCGACCTCGCTTGGCTGGCCGGCAGCACGCCGGGACAAACCTATGCGATTGATCGCACCCTTGGTGGCTGTGCGGGCACCCAAACGGAGACCATCGCGACCGCACTGACCAATGCGATGTACAGCGACACCACGGCATCGGGCGGCGTCAACTACGGCTATCGCGTTCGCGGCGTCGCCGCATCAGGCCAATGCTCGGCAGCGCCCAGCCAGTGTGTCGAAGCCACGACCAGCGGTGTCTGCACCGCCGCACCACAGTTCACGGGTATCGGTTCCGCCAGCAGCGCGGGAACCAATGCCTGCGCGATCAATCTGGTTTGGACGGCGGCGCAATCATCCTGTGGTAACGGCAGCAACTACAGCGTGTTCCGTTCTACCGACCCGGCGTTCACACCATCGCCGCAAAACAAGATTGCCAGCGCGATCGGCGCCAACGCCTATGTCGATACTTCGGCGTTGCCAGGCACTCCTTTCAGCTACATCGTGCGCGCCACCGACAGTGGCAATGGCAGCACCGATAGTAATCTGGTTCGCCTGAGCGCAACTGCGACGGGGCAGTCTGCCGACAGTGACTGGTTCAGTGGTGCGGAAACCGGCGACCCGAATCTGTCCGGCATCAGCGTAACCAACGGCCCCGGTTCCGATTCGCCGTCATCACCGCTGCATGTGGCTTGGGAAGTGGTCAGCGATATCGCCCACACTGGCGCGCGCAGTTTCTTTTCCGGTTACAACCCATCGGAATGCCTGGCGTTGCGATCCGAACCAATCGTGCTGACCGCGGGCATGACGCCAATGTTCGATTTCTGGACGCGTTATGGCATTGAGCTCAACTACGACGGCGGCATCGTGCAGATATCGACCAACGACGGCACCAGTTGGACGACGTTGACGCCGACGGGTGGATATCCATCGACGATCACACACACCGGCAATGCCTGCGGCTTTGCAGTGAATACGCCGGCGTACACCGGCACCAACCTTACCTGGACCCATCCGCAGTTCAATCTCACCGCCTATGCCGGCCAGACCGTGCGGCTGCGCTGGCAGTTCGGTACTGATGGCGGTGTCGAGCAGGATGGCTGGTGGATCGACGACCTGCGCGTGACGCACGCGCAGGTGCCGGGCATGTGCAGTGTCGACAAGATCTTCGCGCAGGGCTTTGACTGACCGCATCCGTGGCGATCCGCCTCTGCGTTCACGCCGATGAGTTCTTCAGTTCCGCTGCCACTGGCCGCGTCGCATAGCGTTGCGCAATCACTGCGCAAACCATCAACTGAATCTGGTGGTAGAGCATCAGTGGCAACACGATCACGCCCAGTGCCGGGTTGCCAGCGAAAACCGTCTTCGCCATCAGCAGTCCGGTTGCCAGACTCTTCTTCGAGCCGCAGAACACGATGACAATTTCATCCTCGATGGCGAATCCGAGGAGGCGACTGGCGAGCGTGGTGATCATGAGGACCACCGCCAGCAGCAGGGACACAACGATCAGCGCCGCAAACAGCGCCGGCACTGGCACTTGCCGCCACAAGCCTTCAACGACCGATGCGCTGAAAGCGACGTAGATGATCAACAACACCGTACCGCGATCGGTATACGCCATCAGCTTCACGTTGCGATTTAGCAAATCCTTCAGCCAAGGTCGCAACAAGTGACCGACGATAAACGGCAGCAGGATCTGCATCACGATGCTGCCGATCGCGTGCAAAGGTGAACCGGCATCGCCGCGTGTCGACAGCAACATCGCGACCAGCAGTGGCGTCGCAAACACGCCAACAAGGTTTGATGCCGATGCACTGCACACCGCCGCCGGCACATTGCCGCGCGCCATCGACGTGAATGCAATCGACGACTGCACCGTCGACGGCGTGGTGCAAAGAAACAGCATACCGAGTGCGAGTTGCGGTGCCAGCCACGCGGAGAGCAACGGCTGGGACATGTAGGCCAGCAACGGGAATAGAGCGAACGTGGCGAGCAGCACCACGCCGTGCAGGCGCCAGTTCACAAGGCCCGCAATGATTGCCTCGCGCGGCAGCCGCGCACCGTGCAGAAAGAACAACAAGGCGATGGCGATCACACTCACGACGTCGAGAACTCGCGCTGCTTCGCCGCTTGCGGGAAACACGCTGGCCAGCACAACGGTACCGATCAACGCGAGGGTGTAGCTATCGAACAATCGGCGCAGGATGTGGAGCACGTGGCGTTGGATCAGGTCGCAATCACGGTTTCAGCGAAGCCAGGTAAGCAATGCCGTGCATTACTTGGCATCGCTGAAATCGGGGGTCGCAGCAATGTCAGGGCGAATCGAATCCATTCGCGAACAGCACGTCGCGCACCGCGAAGCTCCATACGCCTCGGCCAAGCGTGCCGGCGATCAAAAGCTTCTGGCTGGCGATATAGCGAAGGTCGAATACCAGCACATCCGGTAGACCTGTACCAAGTAGCGACCATGTCGTGGAAAGTGCATCGGTAACGAACACGCCCGAACGCGTGCCGAGCGCGATTTGGTCGCCGGCCGGATCAGAGATGTATTCGATGGTGCGGAAGTCGAACGAACTGATGCTGCCGATGTTGCCGGTCACGTCAGTCCAGGTCGCGCCACCGTCGAGCGACCGGAAAATCTGATTATCGTCGATCGCATACACGCGCAGTGGATTGTTCGGGTCCATCGCCACGTCGGTGATGGTGTTCGCACCGGCAGGTAGCGCGGCCGTAACGACGAACGCGTTTGCGACGCGACGATAGACGGCGGCGTCCTTCCCGACGTAAGCAGCATCGGAATCGACCAGCGAACCAAACGCCATCGCGTTGCGGTTGGCGCCGGGTCCGCCCAGCGACGTCGCCGTCGGCGCGGCGGTCGTTATATTGCTGGATTCGTAAACGAGTGAAGAACCACCGATCAGCATGCGCGTGGAATCGGCAATGTTCACCTCCAGCGGGGTGACGAACTGCGCCCCACTGATGCTGAAAAGCGAAACGCTCCCAACCTGGGCATTCGACGCGTTCCACTGCGTGCGCCGAAATCCGCCCAGGTTCTGCGAGCTGAGATATCGATAACTGCCTGCTCCAACCAGCGTCTTGTCATCGATGGCCGCATCACCGCCGTCGCCACCGTTGATCCAGTTCCAAGTCAGGTTCGACGGTGTGGCTTGCTGGTGCATGCCATTGTCCTGGGTGCCGATCAGGATGACGTTCGTGACACGGTCGAGGGCAAGATCATGCGTTTCCGATACCGACAGATTGCCGATCACTGATCCCCAGGTTCCAGTAGGGAGAGTCGGTGAGCTGCGTCGGTAAATGCCGCCGTCGTCGGACTCAAGCAAATTGCCGTTGGCATCGAAGGCGAGTGCGCGACTGTCGGCATGCGGAGAGGTATTGCCGCCGCCCGCTCCGTGGGTGGGCGTGAACTGTGTGCCCAAAGGCAGTGACGCATCGCCACGGACCACGTTACCGGTGAATGGCGAGCTGGTGATGCGGTCGCCGGAGATATAAACCAGGTTGGAGTTGACCGGATCGGCGGCAATCGCGGTGTTGGTTGTTCCTTGTGACCCGGGATGGACTGCAGGTACATCCATCGCCGTCCAAGTGACGCCCAGATCGGTTGAGCGTGAGACGGCGTTCAACACCGATGCGTTCACCGTGGCGGCGTAGACGACGCCGCCAGCACCAATCGCCAGTCTCAATGCTGTTGTGTTACTTGCCAATCCTCCAATACCGGCAGTGATATTGGTCCAGTTGGCGCCGCTGTCGTCGCTGCGGAATACCGTAGGCGCCGTGCCGCGAACGGCTGCGTAGAAACGCGTGGGTGTTGCGGCATTGCCGACCAGGTCAAACATGCCGCCGGCCGGCAGGCCGCCAACGCCCGATGCCAGCGTGAAACTGGTGCCGGTGTTCGCGCTGCGGTACAGGCCGCCGGTCGTTGTTGCTGCGAACAGCAAAGGTCCGCGCGCCGCGACCGCAATGATCTTCTGGCCGACCAACGTCGGCGCACCGAGTACCGTCCAACTGTTGCCTGCATTGGTGGTGCGGTAGAGACCGATCTCGTCGTCCCCACGCTGGGCGAAGTTGCTCCAGCGGCCGGTTCCGGCAAGCAGGGTCGTTGAAGCGGCATCGAGTGGATCGAACCCTATCGCGCCAATGGACTGGGACGGCAACTGGTCGCTCAGCGGTGCCCATGTCGGTTTCGCTGCGGTCGCGTCGTAGGTGCGCCAGATGCCGCCATTGACGGCGCCGACATAGAGGATGTTGGCATTGGTCGGATGTGCAGCAATCGCCTGGATGGCGCCGGTCACTTCGTTGTCCGGTGGCACCGCCACTTGGGCGCCACGCGTGGGCGAAGGGCCGCGCGCGACCCAGCTGTTGATGGCCTGCGAAATCTGCGAGCTGATTTCAGCGCCTTCGGTATCCGGACGCGGCGGCGGGATGATCGCAACGCGCTGTTCCAGCGGATCCACTGGCTCGGCGTCGCCGCCAAGTTCGGTTGCTTCATTTATTGGCGTCAGGGCGGCAATGCCGTTCACACGAGTAGCTGCATTGGGGCCGGCGCAGCCGGCCAGCAAGGTAAGCAGGACGACGCAGCCAATCGTCGTCGGCACGTTGAAGTTGAGACGATCAGCTGACACTCGAAAACTCCGATAGTGCGCACTAGGGCATGACGCGACGGCCGCGATTATGCCCGATGCATATCCATTACTTCAGATATCAATGTGCCGCTCACGCAGAACTGTCGACACACGACCGCCTTCATGACTAGTGTGATCTCGCCGGTGAAACCGGGCGTGGATTTCCCCCTTACTGCCGACAGCGATCCTCACGCTGTCGGCCATCGCTGAAGAACTCCCACGACAACTGGAACAGCGCTTCCGTATCGCGTTCCAGTTCGCGATTTGTTGAGGTCGGCACCAGCTCCTTTTTTTCCGGGTCGTAAACGTTGGTGTTGACCTGTTGACCAAACCCGAGAACCGCCACCTGCTGGTCGCGCATGATGGCCACGTTGCGGTTGTGGTTGAACAACGCATAGCCGTCGCCCGGTGCCATGCGCAGGATGTCGCGACCCGGCAGGCACGACACGTAGTTGAGGTGCAACAAGCCGAGCAAAGTCGGGCCAATGTCGACCTGGCTGGACAGGGTGTCATTACGAGCCGGCGGAATCGTTCCAGGCGCATGCACGATGAACGGCACGGGGTAGTTGGAGATGGGAATCTGCGAGCGACCATACACGCGCGCACCATGATCGCCGCCAATCACCAGCACGGTATTGGAATACCACGGTTTGGTTTTCAACTTGTCGAAGAACTTGCCGATGGCGTAGTCGGCGTAGCGCACGCCAGCTTCACGACCGCCGCCGCTCGACTTCACACCAGGGATGCCCTCAGGGAAGGTATACGGCTTGTGATTCGACGTGCTCATCACCAGCGAGAAGATAGGTTCGCCGCGTGCAACTTGCTTGTCGAAGGCATCCAACGCGTTGTCGAACAGCTCCTCATCGGCGATGCCCCATATGTTGGCGTAGCGCGGTTTGGGCATGTCGGTACGGTCCATTACCGTCCAGCCATTGCTGCCGAAATACGCGTTCATGTTGTCGAACGTTCCATAGCCCCCGTAGATGAAACTGGGTACATAGCCTTGCTGGCGCACGATGGTCGCGAGGTTGAACAATCCCTCGTTGCCGGTGCGTTTGACGATGGCTTCGGGCGGTACCGGTGCCAGCGACGTGGTCAGCGCTTCCATGCCGCGCACGGTGCGCGTGCCGCTGGCGTAGAGATTGGTGAAGCTGAGGCTTTCCGCGGCGATCCGGTCGATATTGGGAGTCAGGTCGCGACCGCCCAGGCTGCTGATGAATTCCGATCCCATCGATTCCTGGAACAGGATGATGACGTTGAGCTTTCGCGGCTGACCGAGATCGCTGTTGTCGACTTGCCGCGCTAGCGGCGACTGCTTCGTTTCGGGAGGGCCGAGGTATTTTGTGTTCGATTGGGTCAGCATCTTGCGAACTCGCGCGATGGCTTCGTCTTCCGGTACGGTCGGGTAGTAGCGCTCGTAGTCGATCTTGGCATTTCGCAATGCGCTGAAAAACGAGTACACGCCGTTCGCCGCAATTTCGTCGGCGATCCGGTTACTCGAAATTCCCTGCACCGTTTCCAGGCTGACCAACCACAGCGATGCCGCAACCACGAGGGCGAGGACGCCCACGATGGTCGAACGCTGCGCGAATCCTTGTGCTGGGTCGCCCACCCGAACCAAGTGCCGACGCAACGCAAATACCAGCAGTAGCGCACCAATGACAGCGGCAGCCATCACCGGGTACACCGGATAGGAATCGCGGATATTGCCAAATACCTCGGTCGGGTAGATTAGGTACTCGACAGCGGTGTAGTTGAAGCGCGCGTTGAATTCGTCGAAGAAAAAATACTCGGCGGCAATCAGGTAGATCAGGGCTGCGATGGTCACGAAAAACCCGATCTGCACCAAGACTCGACCAAAGGTCGAGCGGTAGGCACGCTCGGGCATCAGCCAGAGGTAAACAGCCAGCGGCAGGCAGAAATAAAGGCCGGCCAACGCGTCCAGTAACAGTCCGCCTAGCCAAGCCAAGGGCAACAGAGAGAAGGTCACCAGGCCTTCGTGCATCGCCACTGCCGACAACACTGTTCGAGACAACAGTGATGACGCCATGAAGATGAACCACAGCAGCGCCAGTAACCGGAATCGTCCCAGCCGTGCGAGGAACGTTTCTGACTGCCACCAAGGCAAGCGATCAACCGCGCCTTCGCTGCGCGCTGGCGCGCGATTCTTCATTTCTGTCTTCATGGATACCGCCTTTTTTGACACCGGATTATCCAATGCTGGACAAAAGTCTATCGAAGCCGGACCGCGGTCATGTTGAATTTTTGTAGTAGCGAATGGTGAATCGGTTTTCGCGCCTCATGCATGCCGTTTTAGATTCGACGTCAATCAACGGTCCGCTCTGATCGGATCAATTCGACGTTTTCGCCAGCGCCGGAACCGGACTGATGTATCGTTCCATTTGCCAAGGCCACCACGCATTTGCCCATGTCTGTCACTGTATCCCGCCTCGATCGCCGCGATCGCCGGACGTTGTTCCTAGCCGCGTTGGGCGGTGCGCTGGAGTTTTACGACTTCATCATCTTCGTGTTCTTCACGGCAGTGATCGCGCAGTTGTTTTTTCCTCCGGATTTGCCCGACTGGCTGCGTCAGTTGCAGGCGTTTGGAATTTTCGCTGCGGGTTATCTGGCGCGCCCTCTGGGTGGCATCATCATGGCGCACTACGGTGACCGCTTCGGACGCAAACGCATGTTCATGCTCAGCGTGCTGATGATGGCGGTGCCAACCTTGCTGATCGGTCTGCTGCCGACCTATTCCAGCATCGGCATGCTTGCGCCCGTGCTGCTGCTGTTCTTGCGCATTCTTCAGGGTGCGGCGGTTGGCGGAGAAGTCCCGGGTGCGTGGGTCTTCGTCGCCGAACACGTACCACCGAGTCGCGTCGGTTTCGCCTGTGGAACGCTGACGGCTGGGCTTACCTTCGGCATCCTGCTGGGGTCGCTTTTAGCCGGCGCGATCACTTCTTACTACAGCTTCGCCGAAGTGCTCGACTGGGCCTGGCGTTTGCCATTTCTGATTGGAGGCGTGTTCGGTTTGCTCGCGGTGTGGCTGCGTCGCTACCTGCACGAAACGCCGGTATTCGAAGCGCTGCGCGAGCGTCGCGCTCTGGTGTCTGGCCTGCCGCTGGGTGAAGTGTTGCGCGGCTATCGACGCAACGTGTTCGCATCGATGCTGCTCACTTTCATGCTCACCGCCGGCATCGTAGTGGTGATTCTGATGACGCCGACCCTGGTCCAGAAAGCGTATGCCATCGCCCCCGCGTTGGCGTTGCATGCGAACAGTCTGGCGACGCTGGCGCTGGTGTTCGGTTGCGTGGTCTATGGCATGGCGGCGGATCGTTTTGGTGCTGCACGCGTTGGCGTGATCGGCGCGATCGGGTTGATGACGACGACGGCCTTGCTCTACTTTACGCTCGCCAATCACCGCGAATATTTCATCGCCGCCTATGCGTTGGCCGGTTTCAGCGTCGGCGTCAGTGGCGTGATTCCGACCTTGATGGTGCGCGCGTTTCCAGCAGCGATTCGTTTCAGCGGCATCTCGTTTTCTTACAATGCGGCGTATGCGATCTCCGGGGGAATGACACCGCTGATCGTCACTTGGTGGCTGCGCAGCGAACCCTTTGCTGCCGTCTGGTACGTCGCGATTGCCTGCGCATGCGGATTGATTGCATCGCTATTGATCGTGCCCGCAGTTCCGACGGTCGAAGGCAACACGTAGGGCAAGGCCACCCAGCCCATGCCGCTGGTCGCCGCATCCGGATCGCTCCGATGCGGCGATTCACCCTTCGCATCTAGTCAAACATCGCGGGTCTGACTACACCGCGTTGTTCGCCCGTTGCGAAGTCAGCGGTTGGTTATTGCGCGTGATCAGGTAGACGAGCCCGGCCAGCAGGAGCAGCGGGAACATCAGCGGCAGCAACACGAACCCGAACACCAACGCCATCGCGCCAAACACCATCGAGAAAACAAGACCGAGCACGCCGCCGATGACATGAAAGAGCACGCCAACGATCGACGACACCAGCCAAATCGTGAAAGTGACGGCGCCGATCATCAGCAAGGCCGGCAACAAGGCGATACCGCCACCACCGACAAGCACGGCGGCGATCAACAGCAGCACCAGAAACGTACCCATTTTCTACTCCCGGTTGAGAACGCAAGGCCGGCCACGCCGACCCACAAACAGATGCTGCTATCGGTTGAAGCGTTTAAACGCCGGCTGTCGATTTCAACCGTCGCCGCGTAAGCTGCCTGTTCCTGTGACTATGGATGCGCGTCATGGCAGATATCGACATGGTGGTTCACCTGCGCCGTTGTGGCAGCGATTCGCCGGCGATCGCGATTTCGCTGGCACTGGCGAAGCGTTTGCAGGCGCATCTCCTCGGCCTGTATCTGGTGCCATTGGCGCCGGCTGCGTTCGCGTCGCCTGAAGCGGTGGCGTTGCATGTCGGCGAATCGGACAAACTGTTCCGCGACGCCGAGGCGCAGGCACCGTGGTGGAACGGGCTGTTGACCGAATACGGCATCGATGGCGAATTCCAGGTCGCTCAAGGGGACAGTGTCGATGCGCTTTGCCATGCCTCGCGTTGGTGTGACCTGGTTGTCGTCGAGCGGCCGATATTGAACCCTGATGCACCGGTCGGCTGGGGCATCGTTTCACGCACCGTGTTTGATGCTTCGGCGCCGGTGTTGGTTGTCCCAGACACGACGAAACTTCGCGAAACCGGAAAGAACATCCTGGTTGCGTGGAACGGCAGTCGCGAGGCGATGCTGGCCATGCGCGGCGCGCTGCCGCTTTTGCGACATGCCGAACGAGTCAGTTTGATAATGGGTGCTGTGTCGACAAATGCACTGGGATTCAGTTACCTGCCCAAGCTCGATCCAAAAGCCTTCCTCGCCCGTCATGGCGTCGACGCCACGTACGATCCGATGTCGAACAACAAGGACTCGGGCGCGGCCTTGCTCGACCACGCGCGCGCCAACGATGCCGACATGATCGTGATGGGAGCCTGGGGCAGTTCGCGAATCAGCGAACTGGTGCTTGGCGGTGCAACCCGCCATCTTTTCCAGCACAGCGACATTCCCTTGCTGGTGGCGCACTGATGGCTGCAGCATCGGTGCTTTCGCGCCCAGTGCCCGTGTTGCGTGGGGAACGCGTGATGCTTCGCGTGTGGCGGCGCGAAGACGCGGCAGCGATGTTCGAAAACTTTTCCGACCCGGTTTTCATGCGCTACTGGAGTCGCGCCGTCTATGCCGATGTTGCCGAGGTACGTGCTTACCTCGACCTGCAACTGGCTGACCTGGCGCGCTTCGAGTTCTACCCGTGGGCAATCACGCTGCACGGCGATGACACGCCGGTTGGCAACTGCACCCTGTTCGGCATCGATCGCGACAATCGTCGCTGCTTGCTGGGCTATGGGCTGAAGACGGCGTTGCATGGCCGTGGTTTGGCCAGCGAGGCGGTGAAGCTGGCGATCAATTACGCGTTCGACGAAGTCGGCTTGCATCGGATCGAAACCGACATCGACCCGCGCAACGAAGGCTCATGCCGCCTCGTCGAACGGCTCGGCTTCCAGCGCGAAGGGTTGCTGCGCCAGCGCTGGCACGTGAACAACGAGGTTTGCGATTCGGTCATGCACGGTTTGCTGAAGAGCGATCCAAGGTAGGGTAGTCGGCCCGCCGATGCGCAAAGTCGCATGGACAGTCATGGCCTACACAACCTCCGATTCAAACGCCACCACCGCTGCCTATCGCAGCGGCAGCGATGGCACCATCGCCCGCACTTTCCAGCTGCAGCATGACGCTTCCATCGCGCAGCGCGACGGATTTTCGCATGACGAGCGCATCGCGCTACTCGGAAAATTGCGCGACACGATCAAGCGCCGGCAGCGCGACATTGTTGCCGCCTTGGCCATGGATTTCCGCAAGCCGGAAAGCGAAGTTCTGCTGACGGAAATTTTCCCGGTGCTGCAGGAAATCGCGCACAACAAAAAGCACCTGAAATCGTGGATGCGTCCGCAACGTGTGCGCGCAACGCTGGGGGTGCTCGGCACGCGAGCTTCCGTGCAGTTACAACCGCGCGGCGTCTGCCTGATCATTGCGCCGTGGAATTATCCGTTCAACCTTGCTCTCGGGCCGCTGGTCTCGGCAATCGCTGCCGGCAACCGCGCCATCATCAAACCGTCGGAAATGACACCGGCGACATCTGCATTGATTGCATCGATTGTTGCCGAGGTTTTTCAGCCGGATCAGGTCGAAGTAGTCGAAGGCGACGCCGAAGTCGCCGAACAATTGCTGGCATTGCCGTTTGACCATATCTTCTTCACCGGCAGCCCCAAGGTCGGCAGCATCGTGATGGCGGCTGCGGCGAAAACGCTAGCGTCGGTGACGCTGGAACTGGGTGGCAAGTCGCCGACCATCGTCGGGCCGACGGCAAAACTCGACAAGGCGGTTCGCAACATCGTCTGGGGCAAGTTCGCCAACGTCGGCCAGACCTGCATCGCACCCGATCACGTGTTCGTGCATCGCGATGTCGCCGCTGCGTTCAACGAAAAGATGAAGGCCGAGATTGATCGCGTCTACGGTGCGAGCCCTGAGGCGCGCAAGGCGAACAAGGACTATGCACGCGTCGTCAACGATCGCCATACCCAACGCCTCATTGGTCTGATCGATGACGCAAAAGCAAAAGGTGCAGCAGCGGTCGGTGGCGAAATCGACGCCAGCGAAAACTTCATCGCACCCACGCTGCTGACCAATACCACGCTGGAAATGGACGTCTCCAGCGAAGAACTATTCGGCCCCATCCTGCCGATCATTGAGTACGACGACATCGAGCAGGTCATCGCGCGCATCAACGCCAATCCAAAACCGCTGGCCTTGTATGTTTTCGAGCAGGATCAGGACTTCGCTGAACGCATCATTGCGCGAACATCGTCAGGCAGCGTCTGCATCAACATCACCATGCTGCAATTCCTGCATCCGAACCTGCCATTTGGCGGCGTCAACAATTCGGGCATCGGTGCCGCACACGGCGTCCACGGCTTCCGCGCGTTTTCGCACGAGCGAGCGGTTTTGCAGGATCGCTGGTCAATCCTGCACTGGCTGTTCCCGCCTTACACCGGCACGGTTAAACGACTGATCGCGCTGGTGGTGCGGGTGCTGGGTTGATTCGCCCGGACTCGCCCGGAAGTGCTTGTTGCGACAACGTCAGACCCCGCTGCGAGGATCAGTTCTTGTCGTCTTTCTGCTTCGGCCGATAATTTTTGTTGATGTACAACACCGGAATCATGACGATTCGATTTCCCGTCGTTCCGGGAGGGGCAGGATCAAGGACATAGCCGTTGACGATCAATTTCAACGCAGGCAGAACCTTGTGCTCAGGCCAGCCATCAAATGGCCAAGCCCGTAGAAACGATCCATCAGCGGAAAACTCGACGAAGTATTCAGCCGACGCCCACTTCAGCTCACGTCCCAGCTGCGCGAGGAGCTGCGTAGACGCGACGCTCGTGGCAGTGCGCCCTGATGTTCGAGGAAACGACGTTTTCTGCCCCTCTTGCTTCTGTTCTTTCATGTAGGTGCGAATGGTGGCGTCGTAGCGCGCCAGCATTTCATTGGCGCGCTCGGTCAAACGAGGAACATCGGATCTTGGAATTCCGTCCAGCGCAAGCGCCAGCAGCAGAGCAGCCTCGTTGTCGTTGCCAGTAGGCGCACGTAGCGCTTCCGGATTTGCAGTTTTGGCCGGATCGTCCAGCGTCGAGTAGTGCACATACAACTGCGCCCACAAGTTCGCCCGGAACTGATTGCCGCTATCCAGCTCCAGGCGCACCAGTTTGCTCATCGCCGCGAGGTGGCCCGCCATGGCAGCGCGCGTCAGGTAGTCACTCGCGCGATCAAAGTCCTGCGGAAATGGTGCAATGCCATCGGCATCGCCTTGACGATACATGCTGCCAAGCATGTAGAACAACTGCGGACTTTTTTCACGCTCCGCAAGCTCGATGAGCTGGTCGGCAAGTTTGCGGCGATCTTTGATCGCCACCGCAGAATCGAGCAGGCCACCAGTAATGGCCGAAGACACAACGGAGTTTGCCGACTTTGACGATATGCCAGCATCGTCCCGGGCGCTCGCCGTTGCGGCAATGAATAGATACAAGGCGAAAAAGAGTAGCGCACGCAGCAGGTTCATCAATCATCCTTCTTGGGTTTTTCAATCGCGTGTCAAGTATCACTTAACGTGCGAAGTCACTTCTTGCCGTCATTCTGCTTGAGGTGAAATGTCGGCTTGACGAATGCGACGGGTATCAGGAAGACGCGATTCTCAGTCTTGCCAGCCGGTGCTGGATTGAGAACGCATCCGCTAATTATTGAGCGCAGTACGCGAATCGCCTTCTGATCGGGCCAGCCATCGAGAGGCCAGATGCGCAGCAGTTCTCCCGCTGGCGAAAATTCAACGAAGTACTCCGCCTGGGCAGACGCCACTGTGCGACCAAGTTGATTGGATACTTTCGCCCGCGTCGCAAGCGTGGGATCGTGCGGTGATACTTTGGGGAATGATGGTTTCGCTTGTTCAGCAACCTCCGCTGCCTGATAGGCCCGAATTACCGCGTCATATTGCACAACCAAGGCGTTGGCACGCTCGATGAGTCTGGGGATTTCCGATTTCGGAAATCCGTCACTTGTCTGGCTCAGCAAAGCCGCTGCCAGGCTTTCACTACCCGTCGTCCGGCGACGCGCCTTAGCCGAATCGTCGATCTCCGAGTAGTGCACATACAATTGTGCCCACAGGTTGGCTTCGAACCGGTTCCCGCTATCCAGCTCGACCACGGCCAATTTGCTCATCGCGTCGATGTAACCACCAAGCGCCGCGCGGGTCAGATATTCACGGGCCCGGTCAAGATCTTGCGGGAACGGTGCGATGCCCGCTGAATCGCCTTGTCGGTACAGAGATCCGACCAGGTAGAGCAAGTTAGGACTCTTCTCTCGATCAGCCGCGTCGATCAACTGTCTGGCTAAGTCGCGACGATGTTCGATCGGTGCCGATGGGTCTAGCAACCCATCGACGATGAGCGGCGATGAGTTAAATCCCATGGTCGCCGGCGGAGCACCGACGTCCTGCGCTGTAGCGCTTATGCCGATGAAAAATGAAAACACAAACGTTGGCAATGCAGGCAACAGTTTCATGACCGTTCCTTCGTCGGTTTGGCACTCCGGCCAGTTTGCCTCGGCCTCGCGACGTTGTGAAGCGTCGTCCATCGTTGTCAAAAAACCCGCCGGATTCGCATCCGGCGGGCTCTAATTTTCACGAATCGTGTTGGGCGGTTTACTTCGCAGCCGACAGTGCCAGTGTCATGTCGAGCATGCGGTTGGAGAAACCCCACTCGTTGTCGTACCAGCTCAGAACTTTTACCAGGGTTCCACCCATCACGCGCGTCTGCGTTGCGTCGTAGATCGACGACAGCGGGTTGTGGTTGAAATCGATCGACACCAGCGGCTTGGTGTTGATGCCGAGGATGCCCTTCATCTCGCCTTCGGCAGCCGCCTTGACGACGCTGTCGATCTCGTCGTTGCTGGTTTCGCGTGCAGCGACAAAGGTCAAGTCAACAACAGACACATTGATGGTCGGCACGCGCATCGAGAAACCATCGAGCTTGCCGTTGAGTTCCGGCAACACCAGGCCAACTGCCGCGGCGGCGCCGGTTTTAGTCGGGATCTGGCTGTGCGTCGCCGAGCGCGCGCGGCGCAGGTCGGAGTGGTAAACGTCAGTGAGCACTTGATCGTTGGTGTAGGCGTGGATGGTCGTCAACAGCCCATGCACAATGCCGATCTTCGCGTGCAACACCTTGGCCAACGGGGCGACGCAGTTGGTGGTGCACGACGCGTTGGAAATGACTTCGTGGCTCGCCTTGAGCTGGTCGTGGTTGACCCCGTAAACGAAAGTGCCGTCCACATCCTTTCCACCCGGCGCCGAGATGATCACCTTGCGTGCGCCAGCGGCGATGTGCGCGCTGGCTTTTTCCTTGGTGGTGAAGAAGCCGGTGCATTCCAGCACCACGTCGACGCCCAGTTCACGCCACGGCAGCTTCGACGGATCGCGCTCGGCACAGACCTTGATACGGTCACCGTTGACGATCAAGTCGCCACCATCGACCGACACTTCACCGGGGAAACGGCCGTGCGCGGTGTCGTACTGGGTCAGGTGCGCATTGGTTTCGGCATCGCCGAGGTCGTTGACGGCGACGATCTGGATCTCGTTATTGCGCTTGCCCTCGTATAGCGCACGCAGCACGTTACGGCCGATGCGGCCATAACCATTGATGGCGACCTTGACTGGCATGAGCATTGTCTCGACTGGAACAAAAAGGGTGTCCAGTTTAGCGGCGTTGGGCTTCAGCCGCACGGCGTGGTGGTTCCGAAGCGACTGACTGGTGCGACGTGCGACGAACACTTCTACTTCGTCATTCCTGCGCAGGCAGGAATCCATTCTGATTTGGCTGTAGTTCTAGCGACGCGCTGAAGATCAAAATGGATTCCTGCCTGCGCAGGAATGACGACGGTGAAAGGGCGACATGGGCGATTCGCTCAGCGTCGATGCCGCCGCTCGCGTCGCTGCGCCCACTCCATCGCCACCAGGTTGATCGCAGGCGCAGCCATTAACCAGAACGGCAAGGTCCAGCCAGTGTCGACGGTGCCCCGCATCGGCGCGATGCAGATGACAGCAAGTGTTCCCAGAATCAGCCAAAAACCCAGCACCCAACGTCGCTGGCTCGCCAGTTGCACTGGATCGGCGGGACGAACAGACAACCGCTGCCGACGTGCGCGAGCGCGCGGGGCAGCGGAGGAAAGCGACATCGGCAACACGGGAGCAAGCAACATGGCGAACCTCGAAGGCAGGCGGAGGCGCAGCATGTTGCTGGCCGGTCTCGCTGACTGAGATTCGTTGCGTGACTTGACCTAGCGCGGGCTTTTCGGCACCGGAAGTGAGCGTCACGCGTGGCATAATTGCGCCCGCGTTGGCCCAGGCGACACTGGCCGAACTCCCGCCTTTTCGTTCCGGAAGCGCTTTATTGGCAACCTCCGTTTTCCTCAAGTACGCCGTCATCCTGCTGCTTGCCGCGGTATTGGCCGTGCCGTTGGCGCGACGCGGGCGGCTGGGTGCGGTGCTCGGTTATCTCATCGCGGGTGTGCTGATCGGCCCCCACGCGCTGAACCTGATGGGCGAAACCGAGAGCATCGCGCATCTGTCCGAACTCGGTGTGGTGCTGATGCTGTTCGTGATTGGACTGGAATTGTCACCGGCTCGCTTGTGGGTCATGCGCCGTACCGTATTTGGCCTCGGCGGCCTGCAGATGGTGGTAACCGCCGTCCTGTTTGGTGCGGTTGCGTTGGCGATGGCGCAACGTTGGCAGACGGCCCTGATCATTGGACTCGGGTTGGCCCTTTCATCGACGGCGATCGGCCTGCAGGTTCTGGCCGAACACAAACAGTTGCAGAGTCCGCATGGGCGCCTTGCGTTCGCCATCCTGTTGCTGCAGGACGTCGCCGCGATCCCGATACTTGCTCTGATCCCTTTACTCGGTGCGCATGGCACACCGGTTGGCGACGTTGGCTGGTTGTCGTACCTGCGCGACGCCGCACGCATCATCGGTGTGTTGGTCGTGATCGGCGTCGGTGGCCGTTATTTGTTGCGACCGTTGTTCCGAATCACGGCGCGCACCCAGATTCCCGAAGTATTCACTGCAGCGGCCTTGCTGGTAGTGATGGGTACGGCGCTGTTGGTCGAAATGGCCGGCATGTCGATGTCGCTCGGCGCGTTCCTTGCCGGCATGTTGCTGGCTGATTCGGAGTATCGCGCAGCGGTCGAATCGCGAGTCGATCCGTTCAAGGGGTTGTTGCTCGGCTTGTTCTTCATCAGCGTCGGCATGTCGGCCGACATCAGCATCATCGTCCACAAACCGTGGCTGATCGCGGGTCTGGTGTTGACATTGGTCGCGCTCAAGAGTGGCGTGCTGTATGCCATCGCGCGCTGGCCGGCCAAGCTCGATCATCGCGAGGCGTTCGCGCTGGCGGCGGTCATTTGCCAAGGTGGTGAATTCGCTTTCGTCGTATTCAACCTGCAGGCAGACACCGGCTTGCTGTCGATAGCTCAGCGCGACCTGCTCATCGTCGTCGTCACGCTGTCGATGGCATTGACGCCTTTGCTGGTCGCCGCTGTCGCACGCCTCAACGGTCGCAAGAAGCCGGAAGCCATGCCGGAGTGGGACACCATCGAAGACGAGCATCCCAAGGTAATCATTGCCGGTTTCGGTCGCGTCGGCCAGATCATCGCGCGCGTCCTGCGCGCGGCGGGAATTCCCTACACGGCGATCGACAGTTCGATCGATCAGATCGAGGTCTCGCGGCGCTTTGGCAGCAAGATCTACTACGGCGATCCCACCAGTATCGACTTGCTACGAGCAGCCAACGTCGGTGCCGCCCAAGTATTCGTGATTGCCACGGACGACCCCGAAGCCAACGTGCGTACTGCACGCCTGGTGCGTCGCCTCTACCCGCACCTGCACGTGTTTGCGCGTGCGCGCAATCGCCAGCATGCTTTTCGTTTGATGGATCTGGGCGTTGCCGATCCTGTTCGCGATACGCTGCATTCCAGCCTGCGCATGACCGAGCAGGTGCTCGGCGCGCTGGGCGTTGCGAGCGCAACCATTCAGCAGCAACTGCGCACCTTTGAAAAACACGACGACGCGTTGCTCAAGAGCCAGCATCTGGTTTACGACGATGAGACAGCAATCATGCAGTCGGCAAAAGATGCAGTGACGGATCTGGAAGCTCTGTTCGCCGCCGACCAGGAACAGCGTGACGAAGCTTCACCCGAACAGCCACAGGGAACATGATGTCGATGTCCAAGGAACCACGCGGATTTGCAATCGCCGAAATCCGACTGACCACGTTTGATCGCCAGTTCGCCGCGACGGCGCGCTTGCAACAGCCGGATCGTTATCGCCTGCTCGGCGCCTTGCCCGAACACCAGCCTTACGTGCCGCGTGGATCAGGCGCGTCGTACGTTGCAGCCAGTTTCGGCAACGGCGCGACCAGTCAGGACATGAGTCAATTCAATCGCCTGCTTGCCTTTGATGGCGAGCGCGGTTTGCTGCATGTTGAAGCCGGTGGGCGCATCGCCGATGTCGAACGTTTTTTGATCAGTCAGGGTTGGTATCTACCCGTCTCACCCGGCCATCCGGCAGCGAGCATTGGTGGCTGCATCGCGGCCGACGTTCACGGCAAGAACCCGGCCCGCGATGGCCGCTTCAGCAACTGGGTCGATGCCCTTGAATTGTGGATACCGGGGCAGGGCGCGGTCATCGTCAGTCCTTATGAGCATCCCGAGCGCTACGCCGCGACGTTTGCGGGATTTGGCCTTACAGGGACGATCGTTTCTGCCGTCTTGCGACTGGTCCGTGCGCCCGATGCTTTCGTGGTTCGGCGCATGCCCGTCGGCGATCTCGCCGAGGCTGCGCAAGTGTTGCGGGAGGCGGCCAATGTTCCCTTGCTTTACGGCTGGCACGATGCGCGACCAGGACATTTCGGTCGCGGCGTGATTCGCGTCGGCCTTGAAGCTGATGAG
This sequence comes from Lysobacterales bacterium, assembly GCA_038236135.1. GTDB lineage: Bacteria > Pseudomonadota > Gammaproteobacteria > Xanthomonadales > Rhodanobacteraceae > Dokdonella. Next base: position 10,191 of record JBBSTF010000040.1, on the reverse strand, counting down.
AAAGTGAAGCCGCGTCGCCCGCTACCTGATTTGCCGGTGACCATCAAACCCGTTTCGATTCCGCGCTGGAATCGCATGGGAATCACGATGGCCAATCGTTGGCTCGGCTACCGCTGGTGTCGCCCTGGCGAATCGCGGATTGCCCTGCTCGATGCGATGTTCCCGCTCAACGGCGCGGCGAACTATTTCGCCGGCTTCGGCAAAGCCGGCATGGTTGAAGCGCAATGGCTGGTGCCGAACACGCGCTTCACGCCGTTCGCGGCCGCGTTGACAGATCTGGTCAACAAGACCAAACCGCGCATCAGCTTGGTCGCCAGCAAACTGTTCGACGGCCACGCCGATGGTCTCGCTTTCGATGGACGCGGCATTGCCTTGGCGATCCATGTTCCATCACCGCTAGAAGCCAGCCAGCGCGTCTTCCTCGATGCACTCGCCGAATGCGCAATTGAGCACGGCGGCCGTCCGAACCTGATCAAGGATTCGACCTTGCAAGCCGACGTCGTACGCCGCGCTATCCCCGGTTTCGAGGCGCTGCGCGAACACCTGCGCAGCTTCGATGTTGAAGGTCGCGTGCAATCCGAACTGACGCGGCGGATCGGCCTGTGACGGCGGTCATCATCGGTGCGTCGAGCGGTCTGGGTCGTGCGCTTGCCGTTGAGCTCGCGAGCCGGAAGCATCCATTGTTACTGGTCGCATCAGAGCGGCGCGATGTCGAAGCCACCTGCGCCGACCTGCGTTTGCGCCATGGCATTGAAGCGCGTTCGCTGGGGATGGACCTGGGTCGAGATCCCGATCCCGGCGCAAAGATACTCGCCGCACTGGAAGGCCTGCCGCCGGTCACGTCGTTACTTATGCCAGTGGGCGTTTCACGGCGCGACGACGACCTGTCGTTGGATGCCGCCGCGATCGCGCAACTGCTGGCAGTGAATCTGAACGCGCCACTCGCCATCGCTCACGGCCTTTTGCCAGCGCTGCTGGAAAATAAAGGAACCATCGTGCTGTTCGGAAGCGTCGCCGCGCAACGCGGGCGGGGCAAGAATGTGGCCTACGCGGCTGCGAAACGTGGCCTGACCTCGTTCGCCGAAAGTCTGCGTCAGCGCTACACGACTCGCGAACTGCACGTGCAGTTATGGCAATTGGGCTTCCTGCGGACAAACCTAACCCATGGCATGAAGCTGCCGTTGCCGGCGCTGGCGCCGGACGAAGCCGCGAAAGCAGTGGTTGATCGCCTCGGTAAGGGTTCGTTCGAGCGCTACCTGCCATCGTGGTGGTGGGCGATCATTTTCATCATCAAGCGCCTGCCGTGGTTCGTCTATCGGCGCATGAAAGACTGAAAAGTGCCGAGGGATGCTCTAAACAATTCCGAGTGGACTTGTTCCGAGCATCCCTCACACCAGTGCGAACGGCACATGGCATCCGCCACGGAAAGGCTTAGATTCGCGTAGTTAACCCGTCAGCGTCGCCCCGCGGCGCACCTTCCCTAGGAATCCACTATGTTGCGATCCACCGCATTGCTCATCGCCATCAGCCTCGCGCTCGGCGCCTGTTCCAAGGCCGGCGATGCCGACAAGCCGCCTGCCACAACGGAGGCCGCCGTGCCCGCAGCACCCGCAGCGCAGCCGGAACGCGTCAACCCATTCGCCGCCGCCAGCACCCTCGCATTCCAGGCACCAGCGTTCGACAAGATCACCGATGCCGATTACCAGCCGGCCATCGAGGAAGGCATCAAGCAGCACGCCGCCGAGATCCGCAAGATTGCCGACAACACCGAAGCCGCCACCTTCGAGAACACCATCGAGGCGATGGAGCGTTCCGGCACGATGCTAACCCGCGTCTCGCGCGTTTTCTTCAGTGTCGCGCAGGCCAACAACAATCCGACCCTGCAAAAAATTCAGGCCGATGTCGCGCCCTTGTTGGCGAATCACGGCGACGAAATTTTCCTCGATCCCAAATTGTTCGCTCGGGTCAAGGCAATATACGACGCGCGGGACACGCTGAATTTTGATCCACAGCAGAAGCGCCTGGTCGAGCACGACTACGAGCAATTTGTTCGTGCCGGTGCCGAGCTATCCGACGCCGACAAGGCCAGCCTTCGCGAACTCAATGTCGAGGAATCCAAGCTGGCGACCGACTTCTCCGAGAAGCTGCTCGCAGCAACCAAGGAAGGCGCTCTGATCGTCGACGACAAGGCCAAACTTGCCGGCCTCAGCGATGCCGACATGATTGCCGCCACGTCCGCCGCCGCCGAGCGAAAGCTGGATGGCAAGTTCGTGGTACCGCTGCAGAACACCACCAACCAGCCCGCGCTGGCATCGCTGAGCGATCGTGACGTGCGTGCGGAGTTGCTCAAGAATTCGGAATTGCGCGCCTCGCATGGCGATGGCAACGATACGCGCGCCCTCGTGCAACGCCTCGCCCAGTTGCGCGCGCAACGCGCCAAGTTGCTCGGTTTCCCGAACTACGCCACCTACGCGCTCGGCGACCAGATGGCAAAGACGCCCGACGCCGCTCTGAAGCTGTTGACCGACACCGTCCCGGCCGCCACCGCCAAGGCTCGCGGCGAAGCGGCCAAGATGCAGAAACTCATCGACAAGCAAAAAGGCGGCTTCAAGCTGGCCGCGTCGGATTGGGACTTCTACGCAGAACAGGTGCGCAAGGCGGAGTTCGATCTCGATGAAACGCAGATTCGCCCCTATTTTGAACTCGACCGCGTACTCAAAGATGGCGTGTTCTTCGCCGCTAACCAGATGTACGGAATCACCTTCAAGGAGCGCACGGATCTTCCGGTCTACCAGCCCGACGTGCGCGTGTTCGACGTCATCGACAAGGACGGCACGCCGCTCGCTCTGTTCTACGCCGACTACTTCAAGCGCGACAGCAAGGCCGGTGGCGCGTGGATGGACGTGTTTGTCGAGCAGAACGGCCTGACCGGCACCAAGCCGATCGTCTACAACGTCTGCAACTTCACCAAGCCGGCGGAAGGCCAGCCGGCGCTGCTCAGCTTCGACGATGTCACCACCATGTTCCACGAGTTTGGCCACGCCCTGCATGGCATGTTTTCGAACGTGAAATATCCGGGTATTGCCGGCACCGCCGTGCCGCGCGATTTCGTCGAATTCCCCTCGCAGTTCAACGAGCATTGGGCGTCCGACCCCAAGGTGTTCGCCAACTACGCCAAGCACTACCAGACCGGCGAGCCGATGCCACAGGCGATGGTCGACAAGATCAAGAAAGCACGCACCTTCAACCAGGGCTACGGCACCACTGAATACCTCGCCGCTGCGTTGCTCGACCTCGCCTGGCACACCCTGCCGGCCGATGCGCCGATGAAAGATGCCGACGTCTTCGAAGCCGAGTCGCTCAAGCGCTTCAAGGTCGACATGCCGCAAGTTCCACCGCGCTACCGCACGCCCTATTTCGCCCACATCTGGGGCGGTGGCTACGCCGCCGGTTACTACGCCTACTTCTGGAGCGAAGTCCTCGACGACGACGCCTACGAGTGGTTCAAGGAACACGGCGGCATGACCGCAGAAAACGGACAGATCTTCCGCGACAAAGTCCTGTCGATCGGCAACAGCCAGGACCTGAAAGCCGCCTACAAGGATTTCCGCGGCAAAGACCCGGTCGTCGGCCCGCTTCTGGAGAATCGTGGGTTGAAGTAAGGCAGTTGTGATTACAGCTACGGCTATCGATTAGCTGACGACGGAAATATGAAGGCCGCCAACGAAATTTGGTGGCCTTTTTCGTGCATGGTCGCGCGACACATGTTGTCGTCCGGAATGGCCTGGCGGATCAACGTCATTGAGTCGATCGCGGTCATGCACACATACGGCACACAGCGTGCTAGTCTTGCCTGCATGAAGTTGATCACTTGGAATCAGGCGAAGAATGCTTTGGCCAAGTCTGAGCGAGGCGTCTCGTTTGAGGACGTGGTGTTTCACTTGATGGCTGGCGACGTTCTCGACACGGTTGATCACCCCAATCAGCAGCGCTATCCCGGCCAGCAAATTCACGTCGTTGCGATCGAGGGCTACATCTACCTCGTCCCATTCGTAGAGTCGGATGAAGAAGTCTTCCTGAAGACCATCATCCCGAGCCGGAAAGCGATCAAGAACTACAGAGGTGGCAAGCCATGAGCAAGCTCGATCAAGAAGAACAGGAAATCCTGAAGGCGTTTGAAGCACGCGAGGTCAAACGAACCAAAGGTGATGTTCAAACGCAACAGCGGCATCAAGAGTACGCCGAGGCCATGTTCAAGAAGGACGCCCGAATCAATATTCGGCTCCCCTCCAAAGATCTACGCGGCCTTCAAAAGCGCGCCCTCGCCGAAGGAATTCCCTATCAGACCCTCGTTGCCAGCGTTCTTCACAAATACCTTGAAGGTCGTCTGCAAGACATCGGTAGCTGAGATGGCGTAGTCGGAGGAATTGCAATGAAGTTAACGTCATGCGTGACGGTCGGTCTTCTCGCGCTGTCTGGTAGTGCCCTCGCGGTTTACTTGGATGCGCCGCTCGATGAAAACATCGCCGAAGCGCAGTCCGTTTTCATCGCAACAATCACGAGCGGAACATGGCTCTCGGCGGCATCACCCCCATACAGAAATTGGCACTTGCCGCTTTAGCTCCACTTTTGATGTCAGTTGAAAATGAGGGGATTACCGCTTCACATCGAGCCGACGCTCGCCTGCGGAGTAAGTACCGCGCGACACAATCAATCACGCAATGTGGCAAGCGGGCTGCACGTGATCTAGTTCAAACGTGCGCAATCCACGGCGACATCGAGGCTCTCAATGCGCCCCATCACCGTTGGCGCCGATGCCGATGTCGACGACGAGAGGAACGCCAAGTGTCGCGGCGGCGATCATGCGTTCGCGGACACCACCGACGATTTCAACGTCGGTATCGAAGCGGACATCAAAAACCAACTCATCATGGACTTGCAGCAGCATGCGGACATTGGCTCGCGGCCGTGTAGCCATTCGGCGACACTCAGCATCTCGCGCTTGATGATGTCGGCGGTGGTGCCGTGCGCATCCACGAGCGTGGATTATCCAAGCGGCCAGCCCGTCCGGCACAACGCACCCCGATGTGAGAACCTTCCTGACATCATGTCGTCTCCGTGGGTTTGAACAGAACAACCCCAGCGGTTCATCCACCAACAAAAGGAATACCAATGCGCAACTCCGGTAAAGCTCCAACGATGGTCGTCTGGATCATCTGCCTTATCCTGTTTATCGTGGCGTTTGTTGCGAACTTAGGGGTCGTCAAAATGCCCGACCCAATTACAACTTGGTCCTCGATTGTCGGATTGGGACTGTTGCTACTTGCTTGCCGGGTACGCGGTCTTTAGTTTTAGATCAGGCTGCGACCTTACAATTCAGCGAGGCGGAAATCGGTAGGGGTTCTCTCAACGCCAGTTCGCGGTCGGCAGCGTAATCTTGCGAGGTATCGTCATCGCGCGGCCAGGCGCGCGGTGACTTCGGACTTGCTGCCAATCGGTCCGTCAAGCTGCGACACGCTGGTTTCACCAGAATCGTGCGTTCTTCGCCCCAAGGCATTGACGACGAGGCATTGGGTGATCGGTCGACTTTCGTGCGTCATCAATGCGCCTCATCCCAGTTGTCGCCGATGCCGATGTCGACGACGAGGGGCACGTCGAGTTTCGCGGCGGCGATCATGCGTTCGCGGACGCCGTCGACGATGTCACCGACGGCGTCGAAGCGGACTTCGAAGACCAGTTCATCGTGGACTTGCAGCAGCATGCGCGCGTCGGCTTCGCGGCCGTGTAGCCACTCGTCCACGCTCAGCATCGCGCGCTTGATGATGTCGGCGGCGGTGCCTTGCATCGGCGCGTTGATGGCGGCGCGTTCGGCGCCGGCGCGCTGGTTCTGGTTGCGTGAGCTGATGTAGTCCAGATACAGGCGGCGGCCGAACAGGGTTTCGACGTAGCCATCGCGATGCGCCTGTTCGCGTATCCGATCCATGAAGTCGCGCACACCGGGATAGCGCGTGAAATATCTGGCGATGTAGTCCTGCGCTTCGCCGCGCGACACGTTCAACTGGCGTGCCAAGCCAAATGGACCCATGCCGTACATCAAGCCGAAGTTGATCGCCTTGGCGGCACGACGCTGGTTTAAGTCGACATCATCCAGCGGTACTCCAAACACTTCGGCGGCGGTGGCGCGGTGGACGTCCTGATTGCCGTGGAAGGCTGACAGCAAGCCAGCATCGCCGGAAAGGTGCGCCATGATTCGCAGCTCGATCTGGGAGTAGTCGGCCGCGACGATTTTCCAGCCATCCGGCGCCACGAACGCTTGGCGAATGCGACGACCTTCTTCGGTGCGGATCGGAATGTTCTGCAGATTTGGATCGGACGACGACAAGCGCCCTGTTGCCGCGACGGCCTGGTGATAGCTGGTGTGGACGCGACCGGTGCGTGGGTTGACGGTATCCGCCAATTTTTCCGTGTAGGTCGAGCGCAGCTTGGCCATGCCGCGATAGTCAAGAATCACGCGCGGCAGCTCGTGCATGTCACTGATTGCGTCGAGTGCTTCCTCGTTGGTCGATGGTTGGCCTTTGGGCGTTTTTAATTTCGCTGGCAGCTTCATCTCATCGAACAGGATCGCCTGCAATTGCTTGGGCGAGTCCAAGCTGAAAGGATGTCCGGCGAGCGCGTGTGCCTGGTCGGTGAGTTCCACCATGCGCTTGCCCAGTTGCTGGCTTTGCAGACGCAACGCGGGCACATCAATCGATATCCCGCGCTGTTCCATTCGCGCCAGCACCGGTACCAGCGGAATTTCGATGGACTCATAGACGTCCAACAGCGTGGGGACTGCCTCCAGTTTTGGATGCAGCGCGTGATGCAAGCGCAGGGTGATATCGGAATCTTCGGCGGCGTAACGCGTGGCAGTGTCCAGATCGACTTGCGAGAACGAAATCTGCTTGGCTCCCTTGCCACAAACTTCTTCGTAGGCAATCGGCTTGATGCCGAGATAGCGCTGAGCGAGTGAATCCATGTCGTGCCGCGTCGCGGTGGAGTTGAGCACGTAGGATTCCAGCATTGAATCCTGCGCGTAGCCGGCAACGGTGATGCCGTATTGCGAGAGTAGGTTGATGTCGTATTTGCCGTGCTGGCCGAGCTTGGGTTTGCCGGCGTTCTCGAGGATTGGCTTTAGGGCAGCTAACACCCGGTCGCGATCAAGCTGCGCAGGAGCGCCGGGGTAGTCATGAGTGAGTGGCACGTAAGCCGCATGTTTGGGTTCAACGGCAAATGAAATGCCGACGATCTCTGCCAGTAAGGGATCGAGTCCGGTCGTTTCGACATCGAACGCGATAAGTTTGGCATTGCGCAGTTTTTCGAGCCACGCGTCGAGTTGCGCTTGGGTGGTAATCAATTCGTAGTTGCCATCGCCAAGAAGGTCAGGATCGACTTCTTCTGCCATTGATGGTGCAGGCGCAACCACGCGCGCTGCCTGCTTCGGCATTGCGGCTTCCTTCGCCGTTGGAACGTTGCCATCAAGCTCCTTCAACGCTGCGGTGAACCCGTAGCGCTCGTAAAGCGGACGCAGACTGTCGAGGTCGCGACCACGCAGGACCAGATCGGTATGCGTAACCGGCAAGGACACGTCGGTCTTGATCGTTACAAGTTGTCGCGACAGCGGCAAATGCGCCAGTGCGGCGCGAAGGTTTTCTCCAACCTTGCCGCCGACCTTGTCGGCGTTTGCCATCAGTTTTTCGAGCGTGTCGAATTGGCCCAGCCATTTCGCCGCCGTCTTCGGTCCGCACTTGTCGACGCCCGGAATATTGTCGACGCTATCGCCAGTCAAGCTGAGGAAATCGATGATGCGATTTGGCGGCACGCCGAATTTTTCCTGCACGGCGGCTTCGTCGAGGGTGATGCCGGTCATCGTGTTGGTCAGCGTTATCTGTTGAGATACCAGCTGCGCGAAGTCCTTGTCACCGGTTGAAATGCTGACGTCCATGCCATCCGCAGCGGCGGCCAACGCAAGCGTGCCGATCACGTCATCAGCCTCGACGCCGCTTTCGCGCAGGATGGTGAAACCCAGCGCCTGCACGATCGCCAGCATGGGTTCGATCTGGCTGCGCATGTCGTCCGGCATGGCGTCGCGCGTTGCCTTGTAGTTGGCGAACATGTCATCGCGAAACGTCGGTCCGGGAGCATCGGCGACGAAGGCGACATAGTCGGGTTGATCCTTGATGATCGCGCGCAGCATGTTGACCACGCCGAACAATGCACCGGTCGGTTCGCCGGCCGCGTTGGTCAGCGGCGGCAGCGCGTGGAAGGCGCGATACAGGTACGACGAGCCGTCAATCAGGACGAGGCGTGGACGCGACATGGGCGGCGGTCGGGCAGCAACGGATTCTGCAGATTGTCCAAACGTGGGCGCGATTGCAACGCGACATGGGGAAAGTTCAGCGGGGTCGGCTACCATCCATTGGAGATGCGACGCGGCAACCTGCCTCGCTGCGACCGCCAAACCAGTGGAGACCCGCCATGCAACGACTGATTCCTCTTGCCATCTCCGCCATGTTGCTGCCGTGGGCTGGCCTTGCACTGGCGCAATCGCCGAAGTCGCCCACGCGCGTCGAACCGCCACCACCACCAAGCCTGGAAGACAAGGGCATCTACGCCACGCCCGATCCGGCCAACGACAATGTCGCCGCTGCCGAAGCAGCAGCACAAGCTAATCAGGGCACGCCGAGTGTCTCCCAAGCGCCTGACAAACCCGATACGCGCCTAGTCCGTGACAAGCCAGCGCGACAGGAAGCTGCCGTCAAAGAACGCGTCGCCGCCAGCCAGTTGACCGTTCGCAAGGAAGGCAACGACACCGTCGAGGAATACCGCGAAAACGGCAAGGTGTGGATGATCCGCATCGTGCCGCCGAACGGCCCCAACCGCATCTTCATGGACAACACCGGCACCGGCCGCCTCACCCGCGATCCCAAGCTTGGCCCGATCGACCCGGTGTATTACACGGTTTACGAGTGGAATTGATCCTGTTGCGATAGCCGAAATCAACCACGGGCTGGCAGCCCGGCACGAAGCTGGTGTCCGCTTAACATCGTTGGTCGCTAAACTGATCTACGGAATATTTGTGTCAAGGACCCTTGACATGACAAATTGATCTGCGCAGAATGCCTGTCAAGGTAGCTTGACAGGCATTTTTCGTATGTGCACGTTCAATCGTCAATACAGGTTCACTTCTGATTGCCGCGAAACTGCCGGGCGCAGCCAGCTCCGGTGAACAACCAGCTACGTCAACTTCGCGCTGAACGCGGATGGTCGCAAGGCGACCTGGCGGAGCAGCTCAACGTGTCGCGGCAGACGATCAACGCGATCGAGACGGGTAAGTACGACCCCAGTCTCCCGTTGGCATTCCTGATCGCCAAGTTGTTCAAACAGCCGATCGAAAAAATCTTTGATCACGGCGCATGAGCCATGATCAATCTTCAAGGAGCACACCAATGAACCCTCAACTGCGCCGCTACATCGCCGATTGCGGCCCGGCCAGCCTCACGTTTTTCGCGTCTGTGATTGGCGCAATGTTGTTGGCCAAGCGCGTCGAGCCGGGACTGACCCGCGTTCTGGTGTGCCTGATTCCGTTGCCGTCGGTATTGTGGATGACCTGGGCTGAAATCAGCCGTTTGCGCCGCCGCGACGAGTTGCGCCAGCGCATCGAAGTGGAGGCCATTGCCATCGCCTTCGCGATGAGTTTTGTGATCGTGGTCACGTTGACCTTCCTGGAGCTTGGCAACGCATTTAGCGTGAAGGTTTCCACCGTGTCGCTGGTGATGGCCGCGTCCTGGATCGCCGCGCAGATCATTGTGCGAACGCGCTTCCGCTACTGGTGCGGCATTTTCGGCAATCCATCCGATTCGAAGTAAATGAAGCGATCTGCGCGCATTGAATCGCGCCGATTTCACAAAGAGGCATGAAATGAAAAAATCGATGCAATACGTCATCGCAGGGGCGTTCGCCGTCGGCGCGTTGGGATGGAACTTCCTGCGCGATAAGTCGCCAGCGCCGCCCATACCGCAAGCCAACCGAGTCGCCATTGCAGCATCTGCGAAGAGCTTTACGATCGGAACGCTCGCCTTCACCGCCTGCGACCTGCCGCAGCCGCATTCGTCGGCAACCACGGCGGCGTTCTGCGCCCCATTCGCTGTGCCT
>JBBSTF010000039.1:0-32847 GCA_038236135.1 Lysobacterales bacterium | reverse complement strand
ATGGATTCGGCCAGTTCGCTGCAGGTGCAGGGATGCGCCTTCAGCGAACCCCGTAGCCAGCTCGCGTAGTCGTGCGGCTTCATCGCACGACCGACCCGCCAAGGGCGCATCTTTGGCCCACGTTTCTCTGCGAGGAGAAAGAGCCTGCCCTCGGACTTGATCCGGGGGTGCGGCGGCGGGCGGCAGCCCGGCGAAACGCTTTACAAATCTGGAGGAAGCCAACCAGAAGCTAAACGACTGGAGGCAACCTGGCGCAAGCAGCAAAAAGGATGGCGGCAGCCATCAAACGAAAAGTGCTGGGGTATACTCGCGCCCGCTCGCCGCCCGTCGCTTGAGTCAGCAACGCGACCGGTGACAGCGCATTGCCACGCGCCCGTAGCTCAGCTGGATAGAGTACTTCCCTCCGAAGGAAGGGGTCGGGGGTTCGAATCCCTCCGGGCGCGCCAACCCTGCCGCTAATGTCGCGCACGTCGATTTTATGCCGTGAGTTCTAATCGACTTATCCTCACATGACCTGCGGCCTGCCAGATCAATCGCGGGGTCCCGCGCAATGGTCGCAGCCCGTTTCCGTCGAAGCGAGGGGCCGCTATACTTGCGCGCTTTCGCGGACGGCAATCGATCCGCACAGCGTTTGGCCACGAGGTGAACCGTGAGTAGTCCTGTCAACAGCACCGACCAGGTGTTCCTGAAGAAATTCTCGATGCTGATCGGCTTTTTGGCGTTGGTCGCCGTGGTTTTGCTGATTCTTGCCGGAATCATTTATTCCGGTGCACCAAGCAACAAGGACAGCGCATTGGTAAAGGTTGCCGATGCGCGCATCGCGTCGGTTGGCGGGGTCTATGCAGGCGAAACCGGTGCCGCAGCGATGCAGGCAGCGAAGGACGCCGCTGCCACGCTTGCCGCTACCCTTGTCGCCTACGGCGGCACGACCGACGGCAAGGAAATTTACGGAAATCTTTGCCATAGCTGCCATGAAACCGGCGCCGGTGGTTCGCCGAAATTGAGCGATAAAGTTGCCTGGGCACCGCGCGTAGCGCAAGGCTTGGCAACGCTGGAGAAGCATGCCATCGAGGGTTATACCGGCAGCGCCGGCATGATGCCGGCACGTGGCGGCAACCCGTCGCTGACTGACGAGCAGGTGAAGGCGACGGTCGAGTGGATGGTGTCGCAGATCAAGTAACCGGTTTTCAGCGCGGCTCGCCCGGCACAATCCATCGCCACGAACGGCGGAGCAGTCGTAAGACGCTCCGCCGTTTTTCGTTGTTGGGATTGGCGCTATTGCGACGCCCTGCCAGTGCTACCAGCCGTGCATTGCACTGCACTGCACAAACATTGTGCATGACGCCCATATTTGAACAAATATCGCAGCATTTTCCCTCGCTGTTGCTTTTCAACAAGTTCAAACCGTTGATTTCCAATGATTGCTGCACCGCGATACGATTGGCACATAGCTTGCTAAAGTCCTCGTCTACCGTTTCCCCAAGGAATTTCATGTCGTCTGCCAACGTGTTCAAGCTGATCAAGGACAACAACGTCGAATTCGTCGACCTGCGCTTCGCCGATATGATCGGAACGCAGCATCACGTCAGTTTTCCAGCGAGCGCAGTCGATGACTCGCTCTTCGAAGACGGCAAGATGTTCGACGGCTCATCGATTACCGGCTGGAAGGGCATCAACGATTCGGACATGGTGTTGCTGCCCGATGCCGACACGGCGTTCATGGACCCGTTCTCCGCCGATCCGACGCTGATCCTCAACTGCGACGTGCTCGAACCCAGCACCATGCAGGGTTACTCGCGCGATCCGCGCACGCTGGCCAAGCGTGCCGAGGCTTACCTCAAGTCCACCGGTATCGCCGACACCGCATTCTTCGGCCCCGAGCCCGAATTCTTCGTGTTCGACAGCGTTCGCTACATCAACACCGCGGGCAAGGTGGGATATGAAATCGATTCTGAAGAAGCGGCATGGTCGTCAAACAAGAAGTATGCCGACGGCAACACGGGCCACCGCCCCGGTTTGAAGGGTGGCTATTTCCCAGTGCCTCCGGTCGATTCATTGAACGACCTGCGCGCGGAAATGTGCAAGGTGCTGACCCAGATTGGCCAGGTCGTTGAAGTGCATCACCACGAAGTCGCCACTGCCGGTCAGTGCGAAATCGGTGTGCAGTTCAACACGCTGACCAAGAAAGCCGACGAATTGATGGCAATGAAGTACGTCGTAAAGAACGTCGCCCATCAATTCGGCAAGACGGCGACCTTCATGCCCAAGCCGCTGGTTGGTGACAACGGTTCGGGAATGCACGTGCATCAAAGTCTGGCGAAAGATGGCGTCAACCTGTTTGCCGGCGACGGCTATGGCGGCCTGTCGCAGATGGCGCTGTGGTACATCGGCGGCATCTTCAAGCACGCTCGCGCGATCAACGCCTTCGCCAATTCCGGCACCAACAGCTATAAGCGCCTGGTGCCTGGATTCGAAGCGCCGGTTATGCTGGCCTACTCGGCACGCAACCGTTCGGCGAGCTGTCGCATTCCCTTCGTGCACAGCGCAAAAGCGCGTCGTATTGAGGTGCGTTTTCCTGATCCGATCAACACCGGCTATCTCACCTTCAGCGCGCTGCTGATGGCCGGTCTGGATGGCATCCTCAACAAGATCGATCCGGGTCCGCCTTCGGACAAGGATCTCTACGACTTGCCGCCTGAAGAAGAAAAGAAAATCCCGCAGGTATGCTCAAGTCTTGATCAGGCTTTGGAAGCACTCGACAAGGATCGCGCGTTTTTAAAGGCCGGCGGCGTATTTTCCGACGACTTTATCGACGGTTACATCGAGACGAAGATGGCGGAGGTGACCCGTTACCGCGCGGCGACCCATCCGCTGGAATATCAGATGTATTACTCGATCTGATCGGAGCAATCCGAGCAGCGCAGGCAGCATTGTGCAATGTAGCGCGGCCTACCGGGCCGCAGCGCCACGTCGGCAATGCGGCCACCAGCCAGGAAATCATAATGAAATTGATTGCAGCCATCGTCAGGCCATTCAAACTGGACGACGTGCGCGAAGCGCTGTCGCAGGCCGGGGTGTCCGGCATAACCGTCACCGAGGTCAAGGGCTTCGGACGCCAGAAGGGCCACACCGAGCTGTATCGCGGGGCCGAGTACGTAGTCGACTTCTTGCCCAAGGTAAAAATTGAAACGGTCGTCGACGACAGTCAGGTCGATGCGATTGTTGAAGCGATCCAGCAATCGGCGCGCACCGGCAAGACCGGAGACGGGAAGATTTTCGTCACCGCCATCGAGCAGGTGATTCGCATACGCACGGGTGAAATTGGCCCTGACGCAGTCTAGTGTCTCCAAGCATCGCGTCATCGAAAACCTGCGCCATGTAAAATTGCGCGCACTGGCGACGCCGACTTCGGTGACATCGTCGATCTATCGGAGCGCGCCCACATCATGTCGTGGCTGGAACTGACCCTGACCTTGCATGCGCGCGACCAGGATCGCATCGAGGCGGCGCTTGACGACCTCGGCGCATTGTCGATCACCTTGCGCGATGCCGATGCAGAAACCCCCGACGAACGCGCCATTTTCGAACCCGGTGTCGGCGAAACACCGCTGTGGTCGATGATCGTGATGGATGCGCTGTTTGAAGCGACGACTGATCGTGGCAACGTCTTGCAGGTGTTGATTGACCGCGTGCCGGAACTGGAGCCCGCGCAGATCGCATTTCGCGACGTTGCGGATCAGGATTGGACTCGCGTCTGGATGGATCAGTTCAAGCCGATGCAGTTTGGTCGCCGCTTGTGGATTTATCCATGGAATATCGAACCACCCGCGGTCGACGATTCGGTAATCGTGCGGCTTGACCCAGGCCTCGCCTTTGGCACCGGCACGCATCCGACCACCGCGTTGTGCCTCGCGTGGCTGGATGGTCAGGAACTACACGACAAGCACGTCATCGACTTCGGTTGTGGTTCCGGAATCCTTGCGCTCGCCGCGCTCAAGCTGGGTGCGGCCAGCGTCGTCGGCATCGACAACGATCCACAGGCAATCACGGCAACGATCGACAATGCCGAGCGCAACGAAGTCGCTCATCGACTCAAGGTGTTTCTATCGGATCAGGTTGATCGCGATGCGATGGTGTCCTGTGCCGACGCGCTGGTCGCCAATATTCTCGCTGGCCCCTTGGGTGAACTCGCGCCGCAACTCGCCGCGTACGTGAAGCCTGGAGGCAAACTGGCATTGTCCGGCATCCTGCGCGAGCAAGCCGATGACTTGATCGTGCGCTATGCCGAATGGTTCGACGACCTGCTCGTCACCACTCAGGAAGACTGGGTTCGGATCAGCGCGACACGAAGGCACTGAGCGGTAATGTTCAGCCAGTGTCCTCGCTGTCGCACCATCTTCATGGTCGCTCCCGCTGACTTGGCTGCTGCGCGTGGCGACACCGTGTGCGGCCACTGCGGGAGCCTGTTCAACGCATTGCGTAGCTTGAGCGAATATCCGCCCGAGCCCGATGAAAAAAATCTCGACGAACATGAGGTAGACCTGCCGGCACCGCCTTTATGCCTGCCAGTAAGCGAGCCGATACGGGCTGCCGTCGCGTCGTTCGATCCTGATCGTGATGGCGTCTTCAACGACGAGCGGTCGACGATGCCCGTGTTCGCGCCGATGCCACGCGCGCGCTCATCGGACTGGCGATGGTGGTCGATAACGGCAATCTTGCTGCTTGCGCTGGTGCTGGAACTGGGCTGGGCAGAGCGATCAACGCTGGCTGCCGACATGCGGTTCCGCCCTTCGCTTGATCGTATTTGCGCCAGCGTTGGTTGCCGATTGCCGTTACGTCGAGATGCGAGCCAGCTTGCACTCACCTCGCGTGAGGTTCGCCCACATCCATCGGTGCCCGGCGCATTGCTGATCTCCGCGACCATTCGCAATCAGGCCGAATTCGCGCAGTCATTTCCGAACATTCGCATTCGCTTGACGGACCTCAACGAAGGAGCGGTTGCATCGCGACGTTTCGTCCCCGACGATTATCTGATCGATGCCAGCGAATCGAAACGTGGGTTGGCAGCCCAAGCCAATGCGGTATTACAGTTTGAAGTGGTTGATCCAGGTCGTGACGCGGTCGCGTTTGATTTCAGTTTCGAGTAGCAGGCACGGGCGACAGGATCAACCTGCTGTCGAGTGGCTCGCAGAACTCGACGCAAGCACTGTCCCCGCTGACGCCGCAGGGGTAGACTCACCAACCCGCCACGCAACGTGACGGTTGTCTGGATTCTTGCGGCACGCAGCCTTGTCCTGCCTGCCCACGCGGTTGAAGGGGTTTTGCAGTGAAATCAGTTGGTAGTTCGCGTACGACGGAATCGCAGGATGCCGCTTTGCAACCGGCGTTGCGCGAAACGGTCGCCCGCGCTGTGCGACGGTATCTCGCCGACGTTGACGGTGAACCCAGCGAGGGTCTGCACGCCATGTTTCTCGGCGAGATCGAGTTGCCCTTGTTCCGCGAAGTGATGGCCTACTACGGCGGCAATCAGAGCAAGGCCGCCGCCGCGTTGGGTTTGAATCGCGCGACGCTGCGCAAGAAATTGCAACAGCACGGCCTGATCTGAGTCTACGCATCGGCGTCGACAAGGCAGCGCTTTATACTGCACAGCCCGGCTGCCTTGGAACATCCTTCAATGCCCGAGAGTGAAATGCCCCGCGTGCCTGTTCGGCGCGCCCTGCTCAGTGTTTCCGACAAGAATGGCCTGATTGAATTCGCGCGCGGTCTGGCTGCGCTCGATATCGAATTGCTATCGACCGGCGGCACCGCTCGGAGCTTGCGCGAAGCGGGCATCGCGGTTCGCGACGTCAGCGACGTGACTGATTTCCCGGAAATCATGGACGGTCGCGTCAAAACGCTGCACCCGCGCATCCACGGCGGATTGCTCGGGCGTCGAGGCATCGACGAAGCGATCATGGAAGAACACGCCATCGCGCCGATCGATTTGCTGGTGGTCAATCTCTATCCGTTCGAGGCCACTATCGCGCGCGTCGATTGCAGCGAAGCCGACGCGATCGAAAACATCGACATTGGCGGCCCGGCGATGTTGCGTGCGGCGGCGAAAAATCATGCACATGTTGCCGTTGTCGTTGATCCTGATGACTACGCGAAATTACTCGACGCGCTCGCTGCAGGCGGTACGATTCTGCCACTGCGCCGATCGCTGGCAGCAAAAGCCTTTGCTCATACCGCGCGTTACGACGGCATGGTCGCCAGCTGGATCGGCGCACGTGAGGATGGCGAAGATGTGCAGGAATTTGCACCAACGCTGCATCTTTCTTTGCAGCGCCGGCAGATCCTGCGCTATGGAGAAAACCCGCATCAGTCAGGTGCGCTGTATGCGGAGGCGCACGCGCCAGAAGGTAGCATCTGCGTTGCGCGCGTGATGGCTGGCAAGGCGATGTCGTACAACAACATTGCCGACGCCGATGCCGCACTGGAATGCGTGAAGGCATTTGCCCGTCCAGCCTGCGTCATCGTCAAGCATGCCAACCCTTGCGGCGTCGCGATTGCAGACGATATCGGCAACGCCTACGAGCGCGCGTATCGTTGCGACCCCACATCGGCATTCGGCGGCATTATTGCGTTCAATCGCGAACTGGATGCAAAAACGGCGTCGGCCATCCTCGGCAGCCAGTTCGTCGAGGTGGTCATCGCGCCGACGGTCGATCACGAGGTTGCCAAGGTGTTCGCGCGAAAGCCAAACGTGCGCTTGCTGGTGAGTGGTAGTTGGCCCCATCAACCGGCAGCGACGATGGACTACAAGCGGGTCGCTGGTGGACTGCTCGTCCAGTCCGCCGACAGCGACTCACTGACCCAGGCCGACCTGCGAATCGTCAGCCGCAGCGCACCGAGCATCGGTGAACTTGACGACCTGCTGTTCGCATGGCGCGTGGCGATGCATGTGAAGTCCAATGCGATCGTTTATGCACGCGACTGTGCCACGATCGGTATTGGCGCCGGCCAGATGAGCCGCGTCATCAGCGCAAAGATTGCCGCCATCAAGGCCGCCGATGCCGGGCTGGACGTCCCGGGCAGCGTGATGGCGTCGGATGCATTTTTCCCGTTTCGCGATGGTATTGACCTGGCCGCAGCGGCTGGCATCCGTGCGGTGATCCAGCCTGGCGGATCCATGCGCGACGCCGAAGTTATCGCCGCCGCTGACGAACACGGCATGGCGATGGTGTTCACCGGTCGTCGTCACTTTCGCCATTGAAAATCATCACGCCATGAAGATTCTGGTCATAGGCTCGGGTGGACGCGAACATGCGCTGGCGTGGCGGCTGGGCTTGTCTTCAAAAGTCGAACAAGTGTTCGTCGCACCCGGCAATCCGGGCACCGCTGCCGAACCGAAATTACGCAACGTCGACATCGCCGCCGATGACACCGATGCGTTGCTCGCATTCGCACGCGACAACGCCATCGAACTCACCGTGGTCGGTCCGGAAGGGCCGCTGGTCAATGGAATCGTTGACCGTTTCAGTGAGGCTGGCTTGCGCTGTTTCGGGCCGTCCGCTGCCGCCGCGCAACTGGAAGGCTCCAAGGCATACGCCAAGGATTTTCTTGCGCGGCATGCTATTCCGACCGCGCACTACGCGGTGTTCACCGAGCTAGCTCCCGCGCTCGCGTACGTACGCGAGCGCGGTGCCCCCATCGTCATCAAGGCCGATGGCTTGGCCGCCGGCAAGGGTGTGGTCGTCGCGATGGAGTTGTCCGAGGCAGAAAACGCCTTGCACGACATGCTCGGCAACAACAGCTTCGGCGATGCCTCGTCACGCGTGGTGATCGAGGAATTTCTGGTCGGTGAGGAAGCCAGCTATATCGTGATCTGCGATGGCAGCGACGCCTTGCCAATGGCGACCAGCCAAGACCACAAGCGTATTGGCGAAGGCGATACGGGACCCAACACCGGCGGCATGGGCGCTTACTCGCCGGCTCCGGTGGTCAGCGCAGACGTTGATCGCTGCATCATGGACGAGGTCATCCGCCCTACCCTTGCTGGCATGGGGGCAGACGGAAATCCGTTCACTGGATTCCTTTACGCGGGCCTGATGATCGACGCCAGCGGCGCGCCGAAAGTGATCGAGTTCAACGTGCGCTTCGGCGATCCGGAAACCCAACCGATCATGTTGCGATTGCGTTCGGATTTGGTTGACCTGATCGACGCAGCACTGGATGGATGTCTGAATAAAACGACGGCGCAGTGGGATCCACGACCAGCGATTGCCGTTGTACTTGCAGCCGAGGGCTACCCGGCGTCACCACGAACCGGCGACGTGATCGAAGGCGCTGATGCGATCACCAGCGATGAGGTAAAAGTTTTCCATGCCGGCACTGCTACGCGTGACGGCCAACTGGT
This sequence comes from Lysobacterales bacterium, assembly GCA_038236135.1. GTDB lineage: Bacteria > Pseudomonadota > Gammaproteobacteria > Xanthomonadales > Rhodanobacteraceae > Dokdonella. Next base: position 24,449 of record JBBSTF010000039.1, on the reverse strand, counting down.
CAGCGCGGGCGGACGCGTATTAAGCGTCTGCGCACTAGGCATTGATATCGCCGACGCGCGCACTCTCGCCTATGAAGCGATCAGCAAGGTCACGCTGGCCGGCGGCTACTATCGGCGCGACATCGCCCACCGGGCATTTCATCGCGTTTAGTTCGTCGACGCCATTGCAGCGTCATCGACTGTCTTTGAAGCCTACTTTTTAGCTGGCGCCGCCGGGGTTGTCGTTGCGGCGGACTTGGTTACCGGCTTTGATGTCGGCTTGAACGTTGTCCGGGTTGGCTTGAGCAAGGGATGCGCGCCAGCCCACGGTCGATCAGGCAATTGCCTGGCCTGGAATTTGGCGTAAAAATCCTTGTACAGCGCGATGGAAGCTTCATTGCCTGTCTTCGCCACATCGAACATAGCAGCTGCCTGGGTCTGCTCGGCGTCTTGCCACTTTCCAGCGGCGGCTAACGAAAGTGCGTACGCCTCGCTAACCTGAGCCGAGCTGCCCAATGGCGAGTTATAGAGATTCTCACCCATCGTCATCGCGCGCTTGCGCTGGTCGGCATTCGCGCTGCGGCAGGTGCTGGCGACGCGCACATAAAGCTCGGCAATACCGGCGTCGCGTGGGCTCCGGGTAGCCGCAGTGCCGGTTTCCTGGACCGCATCGGCACATTTTCCGGCGAGCACCTGGGCCGCGATCAGGTGGGCCCGTGCGTCGGTGCTGTCCGGTGAACCCAGCAGTGCATCGGCGTAGGTTTTCATCGCGTCGGCAGTGTTGCCGTTGCGCAACTGGATAGTGCCGATCGCCATCCGGGCACGCGCATTCGAGTTGTCGATAGTCAGGACCTTGCTGAAGGCGGCAGTTGCTGCGGCATCGTCACCGGCTGCTTCCTCGATCAGTCCTTGCACATACCATGGGCCCGCTTCCTTCGGTGCCGCGACCGTCGCTGCACGAGCGCGACTGCGTGCCGCGTCAAACTTGCCGGCGGCCGCTTCGACGCGGGCGTATGCGAGCAGCACCTCGGCATCGTTCGGAAATTGCCTGAGTGCCGCGTCGAGGGTCTTGCGCGCAGCGTCGTAGTCGCCCGTCGTCGCGCTCATGCCTGCAGCAACGATCGCATTTTGTTTCGGACCCGCTGCTGGTGGCTCATTCGCTGCCTGGCCACCTGTAGCTTGTGCAGCAGCGCCGGATGCAACCACGGGTGCCTTTAGGTCAATGATCGGCAAGATGCGCTCCATCAGCGGATCGGGCAATGTTGGCGAACCGTCGCCCGCCTTGGCGCGTGATGCATCCGCCGCCTTCTGGTCACCCAGCTTCTCTTGCGCTATCGCCAACCCCTTATAAATCTGGGTTGCCTGAGGGTCGGCGGCCAAAGCTCGCTTGAACGCCTCGACAGCCTCGGCGTACCGCCCCTGGCGCAGCTCTACGCTTGCCAGTACCGCGTATGGCATGGGATAGACCTGATGATCTTTAACGAAGTCGGTGAGCAATGCCTTGGCGCGATCCAGCTCGTTGTCCCGGATCAGCGTATTCGCCATCGCCACGCGCGCCGGAAGATAGCCGGGGTTGAGCTTGAAGGATCGCTCAAAAAATGCACGGCCTTGTGTCTCCTGTCCGCGTGCCAGCGCGATCAGCGCTTGCAGATAGGGCCAGCGGCCATCTTCGGGGGTAATTGCCGCAGCGTCCGCGAAGGCCACCTCGGCCACGTCGAAGATGCCCACGCGCGCGTGCAACGCACCTATGTCAGCGTAACGCTCGGCAAGGTCGCTACCACGCAGCGTTGCTTTTTCCTTGTTGAACTCGACGAGATAGCTGCGAATTTCATCGCCATTCGCCTTGCTCAATTTCGACAGGTCGGCGGTCGGCAGTGGTTTGATGGCATCGGCGGCGGTCGCAGGCGCGATGCAGGCAAACGCCAGCACGAGGGGCAGTGCAATACGAAAGATCATCATTTTTCCGTTGGGGACAGATGGCAAGGATTGCCCAGTTTAACTGGCACGGCTGTTTGCCGCCCCGCGTGTCACGGGGATGACCTTGGAACGCGGTGAAGTCGATCAGTTCACTCGATGCCGAGTTTATCCAGCCGATAGCGCAACTGGCGCAAGGTGAGGCCCAATTGGCGGGCGGCGGCAGTGCGGTTCCAGCGGGTAGCTTCAAGCGCCCTCATGATTGCCGCACGTTCTGTTTCAGCCACAGCCGCCGCAAGATCATTGAAGTTGGCCGTTTCGGCTGAATTGACTGTTGCCACCGGCTCGGCGTGTGCGGGCGCAACCGCTTCGCTGGGTACGGAAACTGATTGAACCGCGCCAGATGCTGTATCCATCCACCGCGACTCCATGGGAGGCTGGGTGAGGCGCAGATCGTCGACGGAGATGCGGCCGTCCTCGCACATCGCGACGGCACGCTCGAGCACGTTCTCAAGTTCGCGCACGTTGCCGGGAAACTCGTAGGCCTCCAGCGCTTTCAGCGCATCTGGCGTTAGATGCGCCGGGTTGCCACCGTTGTCGCGCGACAGTCGTTCCAGAACGCGCGCTGCAAGCATGGAAATGTCGCCGAGGCGTGTGCGCAGCGGCGGCACGCGCAGCTCGATCACGTTGATGCGGTAGAACAGATCCTGTCGAAACGATCCCGCTTCAACCAGTCGCGCAAGATTCTTGTGGGTAGCGGAAAGGATGCGAACATCGATTGGCACCTCTGCATGCGCACCAATGGGCCGGACCGATTTCTCCTGGATTACGCGCAGCAATTTCACCTGCATGTGCAGCGGCAATTCGGCCACTTCATCCAGGAAAAGCGTGCCACCGTGCGCTGCCTGGAACAGGCCATCCTTGTCCGCCGTGGCGCCGGTGAAGCTGCCCTTCTTGTGGCCGAAAAATTCGCTTTCCATCAGCTCGGAAGGAATCGCGCCGCAGTTGACCGGCACGAATGCCGCCGATGATCGCGGCCCCTGATCGTGGATCAGCCGCGCGACTACTTCCTTTCCACTGCCCGATTCTCCGACGATGTACACCGGTGCCTGGCTGCGCGCGATCTTGGCGATGGTCGCGCGCAGTTCCTGCATCGGCGGAGTTTCCCCGATCAGGCGAGACTTGGAATCGTCCGCTTCGACACGCCGGGTTTCGCTGAGCTTCAGCGCGGTCTGCACCAGCCGCCGAAGCACATTCAAGTCAACCGGCTTGGAGACGAAATCGAAAGCACCGGCCTTGAGTGCCTTCACGGCGGCATCGACGTTGCCAAACGCGGTGATCATCGCGATGGGCGTCTCAGGGTATTGGGCAGCGACCAGCTCGATGATTTCCTGGCCCGAGCCATCAGGCAGACGCATGTCGGTGAAACACAGCGAATAGCTGTTGCTGGCCAGCCGTTCGCGCGCTTCGGCGACGTTGGCGGCGGCATCGACGTGTAAACCCATGCGGCCCAAGGTCATCGTCAGCAACGCGCGGATGTCGCGCTCGTCGTCAATCACCAGTGCAATCTGTTTGTTAGTCATCCATCCGTGTCCGCGTCAACCAATTGCCAAGACTAAAGGAAAGCAACAAATCGGGGGTTGGTAGGAGAAAGGACGTGCTCAGCCACTGCGCGCCATCGGAAGATTCGACATCAGCGTCGTCGCCGGTGCCAAGGTCAACCGAAAGCATGCGCCGCCGCCGGCGATCGCCACATATTCCAGCGTTGCCTGACACGCTTCCGCCATTTGCCGCGCCAGGTACAGACCCAGGCCGGTGCCGAATTCGTGCGTCGTATAAAAGGGCTCAAAAATCTGCGCGGCTACTTTTGGTGGAATGCCGGGCCCGCGGTCGGTGACTTCCAGCAAGGCCGGCCCGCGCTCGGTTGCCATTCGCGCGACAAGTGCTACGCGCGCCGGCATGCCGGGTTCACGACCGTAGCGCAACGCGTTCTGGACAAGATTCCACACCACTTGATGCAAGTGCTGTGGATCGGCCATCACCTCCACGCGACCGTTGTGCGGTATCGCGACCAGTTGATCATTGCCAATATCGTTGCACTCCAGGAATTCTTCGATAAATCGGCGCGCCCAGCCGTTGACATCGATGATCTCCGGCCGCGAGCGCTCACGTCGCGACAGCTGCAAAATGTTCTCGACGACATCATTGGCACGCTTGCAATGGTTGTTGACGATCTCGACCAGGCGCTTGTCTTCCTCGCCCAAGCGGGGTGATTCCTGCAGCAATTGCGCCGAGTAGCTGATCGCTGCCAGTGGATTGCGAATTTCGTGCGCAATCGACGCCGACAATCGACCCAGCGATGTCAAGGTGAGTTCTTCTGCGCGCCGGGAGAACAAGGATGTGTCGTCAAGGAAGATCAACACCAGCCTGTCGTCGTTCGGCGCCAATCGGGTGAAGCGCGGGATGACTGATGGAACATCCGGCACCAGTTCCACCGACGTCTGATCGTTCTTGCCCGAGCTGCGCCAGTGGTAGATGCGACGTGAAAGCTCCGGTGCCACCGCGCCAAGATCGCGCTGATCTGCCGGCGGTGTTCCCAGCAAATGCCACGCCGATTCGTTGATGCGCAGGATATGGTTGTTGTCGTCAACCAGCAGCACGCCCGTCTTCATTCGACGGATGATCAGGTCGTTGATCTGCTCGAGATTCAGCAAATCGACGCCGCGTTGTTCGGCCAGCGCCTCGGTGGCGCGCATGTGGCGACCGAGGAAATGGCAGATGGTCGCGACAGCAAGATAGGCGACGCCGTAAAGCAGCGGCTGCGAACTGGACGACGCCGGGTCTCCGCCGAGATCGTCGGGTAGGAAAGCAGGCAGGCAGATGCCGACCGTACCCAGCATGGCCAAGCCGATGGCGTACTCCAGCGACAACCACAGCGCAGCGCCGCCGATATTGACCAGCAACATGATCGGGATGGCAGTGTGGCTTCCCGTCAACGCAATCAGCAGCACGGATGCGACGATCACGTCGACCAGCAACGCAACGGCAATCACCGAACGCGGTCGCAGGTTCGACATTCCAGAAAAAACCAGCATGACAATCGCGAATGCGAGATAGCCGATCGCGCAGATCTGGCCAAGCCGCGGATAACTCAGGGTGATCCAGTCCATGGTCAGTGGACTGAACACCAGACCCGTGTAGATCGCGGCCTCGAACAATCGATACAGATTGAAAAAGTAGATTTCGCGAGTCGACGCTTCCAGCGGCGAGTTCATCCCCGTTCGCGGTCCACGCGGTGCTGGTTCATTCTGCAAATGGCCTGCGGCGCTCATTTTTCGAATCTCCCCCGGCAGCGTGGGATGCTCTGATCAACCCCACGCAGGCGGCATGATGTCAGAAAGGCCCTCGGATTGGGGTGCGTGGCGCATTGCAGGCTGGCCGCCTGGACAAGCCGCGCGCGTCGATCCGAGGGCCTTTCTGACTTCACCCCGTCTCTTGAAATCAACAAGCTGGGGCCGATCTATCTGCTCGCAGCTCCGCGTTGCGCCGACTCGACAGACGTCCAGTCTGTCTTCGCCAACGCGCCTTGATCTGCGAGCAGACAGATCGGTGACGTCTGTGCGGGGTTGATCAGAGCATCCCCTGGATCGGCCGATTCGACTGCGTGCCGATGATAGCAACCCGCCGTTCAGTTGCGAGCCCCTTTGCCCTCACGTTTTGCTTTCGACCCGACGATTGCCCAGAATATGCGGCTGATCGGGCCTGCCCCGGTGCCACGCCTCCGCGTTCGCACCCTGTTCGCGCGCTTCTTGCGCGGCCACTCGCAGTGGGCCGATTCCACCCTCAATTAAAGGTGCATGCATGAATTTCCACGAATACCAGGCGAAGGACCTGTTCGCCCAGTACGGCATCCCGGTGCCGGCCGGCAAGGTCGCGCGCAGTCCGCAAGATGCCGTCGCGGCCGCCCATGAACTCGGCAAGGGCCCGTGGATGGTCAAGGCGCAGATCCATGCCGGCGGTCGCGGCAAGGCGGGTGGCGTGAAGTTCTGCAAAACCGTCGACGACGTGAAGGAAGCCGCCGCCGGCATGCTCGGCCGCAACATCGAAACCTATCAGTCAGCCGGACGCGCCCTGCCCGTCAACATTGTTCTCGTTACCGATGCCGGTGACATCGACAAAGAACTGTACCTGTCGATACTGGTTGATCGCGGCAGCAGGACGGTGTCGTTCATTGCCTCGTCGCAAGGCGGCGTCGATATCGAAACCGTCGCCAACGAAACACCGGAAGACATCCACACGCTGGAAATCAACTTCGTTGAAGGCTTGCAGCCGTATCAGTGTCGCCGTCTCGCGTTCGACATGGGCTTGACCGCGAAGCAAGCCAACCAGCTCACGAAAATCATGATCGGCCTGTACAAGCTGTTCAACGAACAGGACTTGGCCCTGGTCGAACTCAATCCACTCGCCATCCTCACTGATGGGAATTTGATGGCGCTCGACGGCAAGGTCGATTCTGACGACAACGCCGAGTTCCGTCATCCCAAGCTCGCCGCCATGCGCGACGAAACGCAGGAAGACGCGACCGAAGCGGCCGCCGTCCGCAACAACCTCAACTACGTGACCATGGACGGCAACATCGGCTGCATGGTCAACGGCGCCGGTCTTGCGATGGCGACGATGGACGTGATCAAGCTGGCTGGTGGCGAACCCGCCAACTTCCTCGATGTCGGCGGTGGTGCGACCAAGGAACGCGTCACCGAAGCGTTCAAGCTGATCCTGTCTTCCGACAAGGTCGCCGCGATCCTGGTCAATATCTTCGGCGGCATCGTCCGTTGCGATTTGATCGCTGAAGGCATCATCGCGGCAGTCAAGGAAGTCGGCCTGAAAATTCCGGTGATCGTGCGTTTGCAGGGCACCAACGTCGAGAAGGGCCGCGAACTGCTGGCCAACTCCGGCCTGGCAATCACGCCCGCCGATGATCTCAACGATGCCGCGCAGAAGGCAGTTGCTGCCGTCAAAGCCGCCTGAGCCAAGGACCCGAAATGAGCGTACTCGTCAACAAGAACACCAAGGTCATCACCCAGGGCTTCACCGGCCAACAGGGCACCTTCCATTCACAGCAAGCGCTGGACTACGGCACCAAACTGGTCGGTGGCGTCACGCCCGGAAAGGGCGGCACGCAGCACATTGGTCTGCCGGTATTCGACACCATGCTGGATGCGGTCGCTGAGACCGGCGCCGATGCGTCGATGATCTTCGTGCCGCCACCGTTCGCGGCTGATGCGATTCTTGAAGCGGCAGACGCCGGCATCCGCGTGATCGTCGCGATCACCGAAGGCATTCCGGTGCTCGACATGTTGCGTGTGAAAAACGTGCTGCGTCAGTATCCCGACACCGTGCTGGTCGGCCCGAACTGCCCCGGCATCATCACGCCCGGCGAATGCAAGATCGGCATCATGCCCGGCCACATCCACATGCCCGGCAGGGTCGCCGTCGTCTCGCGCTCGGGCACGCTCACCTACGAAGCCGTTTTCCAGACCACCAACGAGGGCCTCGGCCAGTCGACCGTGATCGGCATCGGCGGCGACCCGATCAACGGCCTCAGCTTCATCGACTGCCTGAAATTGTTCCAGGACGATGAGCAGACCGAAGGCATCATCATGGTCGGCGAAATCGGCGGCAGCGCCGAAGAAGAAGCCGCCGAGTTCATCGCCGAATACGTCACCAAACCCGTCGTCAGCTTCATCGCCGGCGCATCGGCACCTCCCGGCAAGCGCATGGGCCACGCCGGCGCCATCATCTCCGGCGGCAAGGGCACGGCTGCGGCGAAGTTCGAAGCGCTGGAGAAGGCTGGTGTGACCACCGTGAAGTCACCTGCCGACCTCGGCAAGACGCTTGCGAAACTGATGAAGTAGCGCCGAGCGCGAAGTCGCATCGCAAGAAGAGGCCGCGAAGCGATTCGCGGCTTTTTTCGGTTCATACGCAGCAGGTTCTGCACGATACGGGAAGCTTGACTGCACGTTTGGTCACCCACAGTCACGCAGATGTGGAACATTTCAGGCAAATGCAGGATTCTCCAAATGCCGCTTCGACAGGTCTAGTCCATCCCTGAAAGAAGGATTGGTCAGATTTCGACGTGACATCCCGGCGATCATTAACAGTCTCTCCACTGGATTCTCAACATGCGCGGAAAAATGTTCCTGGCAGTTCTCGCCATTGCATCTGGAGTCAGCGAATCGCGCGCTGCGGACTTTGTCGTGACCAGTACCGGCGACAGTTCGAATGCAACTGACCCAATGGTGTCATGCGCACCTGACTCGATCACTTGTACCCTTCGCGAGGCGTTGTTGGAAGCCAATGCGGTTGGTTGGGGAAACAGGTCGATCCAATCCATAGCGTTTTCCCTGTCGTCACCGCAGATTGTTGTTTCGGATTGGTTTCTACCACCACTATTCGCCAACGTCGTGATTGACGGTCGCGACCGGGTCACTGGAATTCGCACGACCATCTCGGGTAATAATTTTTGGCGCTTGTTCCTGGTTGGCGACGACGGCACCGCGCGACCGCAAGCGGGCGTCACGCCAGTTCGTACGTCGCTTTTGCTGCGACACCTCATCCTGAGAAATGCGGTCGCCCGAGGCGGTGACGGAGCAGATTCGGGCGGTGGCGGCGGCGGTCTCGGCGGTGCGGTATTCGTCAACAGCAATGCGGATGTCCACATTGAAGATGTGATATTCGATGGCAATGCCGCGATTGGAGGAACCGGCGGTCGCCCCACCGCCGGTAACTGTGGTGGCGGCGGCGGGATGGGCGGCAATGGCGGTGAATGCACATTAGGCGGCAGTCTCTTCGGTGGAGGCTTTGGAGGCGGTGGCGGTCTTGGCGGCGATGGCGGCGGCAGTCGGGGCGGTCTGTCTTTTGGTGGCAGTGGTGGGCTGGGTGGAAATGGTGGAAACGGTTCTGATGGCCAAGGAAACCCGAACACGAACAACGGCGGTGGCGGAGGCGGGTTCAACGCTTACACATGGTTCGCGGCCATGACGGGTGCGGCTGGCGATGGCACTGACAATCCTGCCAGTGGCGGCGCAAATGCTGGGGGTGGTGGAGCCGCCGGATTTGGATCGGGCACCGGCGGCAGCGGTACTTCCAGTGGCATCGGCGGGGCCTCAGCAAGCTTCACGGGCTCGGTCAACGCAGCTGGAGGTGGTGGTGGCTTCAATGGCCAAACTGGATCCGATAGTGGAAATGGTGGGTTTGGCGGCGGCGGCGGCGGACTCAGTTTTAGCGGGGGATTCGGCGGTGGCGGTGGTGGCGGATATAACGGTGGCACAGGTGGATTCGGCGGTGGTGGTGGCGCTCCGGGCGGTGCTGGGTTCGGCAGTGGTGGCTATGGCGGGGGCGGTAGTGGCGGGGGCGGAACCGGCGGCTTCGGCGCTGGTGGAGGTGGTAACCGCGGCGCAGGTGGATTTGGTGGAGGAAACGGCAGTCCGTTTTTCCAAGTTAGCGGAACCCAGGTAGCTGCGGGAGGTGGCGGTGCAGGATTTGGGGCAGCAGTTTTCGTCCGTCAAGGCGGTACGTTGGCATTCACTACTCCAATTGCGGACTCTGCAATGACCAATAACATCGCACTGAGTGGTCTTGGCGTGGCACCGGCACAAAACGGTCAGAGAGGAGGTAGCGACTTATATGTCGACGCAGGCGTAAACGCTCAACTCAGCATCGCACCGACCACGACATTTACCTCATTTGGAAACTTCTCCGGCCGTGGTGGAATCAGCATTGTCGGTGGTGGCCGACTTGTTCTCGCTCGCGCCGGTGATTTCATTGGAGTTGCCAACGTGCAGGATGGGACTTTGCAAGTTACGCAAGGCGCGCAGGCTCCGATCGCAATTGCAGCAAAAGGCAGACTGACGGGCTTGGGCAGCGTCGGTCCTGTTTCCAGCGGAGGAGTCCTGGCACCGGGGACTGCCGTCGGTGCTGGAAGCAATCTTGCCGTTCAAGGCACCATGACACTGCAGCCTGGCTCGCTAACGTGCTGGCGTGCAGACTCCGCGGGAAACGTCGCGACAATCAACGTAGCCAGTACCGCGACTGTTGGTGGTGCAGCATCCATCCGCTTTTTTGGGGGTCCGGTATCGGGTGTTCGCTACACCTTGATATCCGCTGGTTCGATCGCCGGGACATTTCAGCATGTCGTGACTACACCATCGGCTGTCGCGGGACGTCTTCAATACTCAGCCACGAAAGTTGACTTCGTGGTTGACGAAACGGACAGGCTTTTTGTGGACGGCTTCGAGGGAGAAGCACCAGCGGCGGATGCTTGCAATTCGACATTTGGGCTTTGAGCGAAGAAATGCAGAGGGAGCAGTTCAATTGCGAAGTGCGCGGCGCTTGTCTCCGGCGACGAGAAAACTTATTGCCGAGTTAATCTTGACGCCGCCCGCCGTTGACGTCTGGGTCAGGCGGCAAGGGGACGCAGCCGCTGGGGTCTGTGTTCGGATTGTGCAGCTGACGCGGTTTGTCCCTACAGTCCGAAAGCTGACCCTGTTGTTGGCGAGTCAGCGTTCGCCCGGCGACGACGACGCGGACGGTGACGCTAACTCCGGGCGCGGGCGCTCGATGAAGCTCACGATGGCATCGATCCAGGCAGGCATGGCGTTTTCGATGTGAGCGGCATGGTCGCTGTTGGGCAACACCACCCAGCTGCGGTCCGGCGTGGCAAGGCGGGTGAACATGCGGGCCACGGCCTCGGGTTGCACGTAGCTGTCGGCGACGCCCTGAAGCAGCAAGGTCGGTATGGTCACCTTGGTGGGATTGAAGCGGAACTCGTGCAGTTGGTTCCAATCCACCCGGACCGGGTCGGCCGCAACGGCCTGGGCAACGTAGGCATCGACCACCGACTGCGGCGCCGCCTTGGCGAACACAAAGTCCTCCCCCGCCGCCGTTGATGTCGTCGCCGTGCGCGCAGGCACGGCAGTTACCGACGCTTTATCGCGGGGCTGCACCACGTCGGGATCCACCGGAAAGCCATACAACACCAGCTTCGAAAAATCTGACGGATGCTGCTGGACCGCGAACAGTGCCGTGAGCGAACCCATCGAATAGCCGACCACGACCGGCGCGGGCAAGCCGGGGTGCCGGCGGCTGATCAGCGTCGCCGCATCCAATGCGTCGGCTGCGGCGCGCGTGGGCGTCAGCCATTCACTCTCGTCGCGCGGGCTGGCGCCATAGCCGCGCTGGTCCAATGCATAGACCGCATATCCGGCGTACACGAAAGCATCCATCACAGATCGCGGTGTGCCCCCGACCTGCAGGTCGAAGTTGGGCAGTGCGCTCCACGTACGTCCGTGCAGCAGCAGGATTGTTCCACGCGGCGCAGGCGGTGCCTTGCCCCACAGCGCGAGGGTGTGACCATCGTCTGCCACGACATCGATGCGAACGGCGGTGGTTGTGACAGACGGTGACACTGCGGCCGCCAGACAGGCAGGCGTTCCCATCAACAGAGCAACGAACAGAACGAAGGCGCGCAAGGGCATGGGGTTCTCTCGGTAGATTGAACAGCACGACCAGATAGTGCCGCCTTGCCATTCGCGATGCCAGCGTGCTCCCCAGCATACCCACAGATTTCAATCGCCCGCGAGACGTTGGGGTCTATACGACCATAAAGTCTGCTCTTTTTTCATCCCCGTAACCCGGACTTCCGCGAAGAGCCAAAACAAAAGCCGCGGAGCAATCTGCGGCTGTTTTCATTCAAAAGACAGCAAGAGCGCCTCGACCAGAAACGTTGGAAGAAGCCCGTCTGTCCTACCTGTTCCCTGAGCTGCTTCAAGGCACACAAGCGGATTGCTTGGCTTGCCGTTTGTCGACGCCCTACCCCGCGGACTTGTCATGCGTCGACGCGCGGATTTGGTCGATGCTCAACGCTTCGCTGAATTTGGGCGACGGCAGCCCGACTTTCTTGCAGAACGCAACAAAGCTTGGGTTATTGCGGAAATGCAGGATGATAGGGTCGTAAAGTAGGCGGTGCAGTCTCGGGTCGCGCAGAGCCCAAGCGCGCTCCAGACATCGCAAGGTCTCGTCGGCGTCGCCGCGTAACGCGTGAATTTGCGCTATCTGGTAGGAATGGGCATCGGCCCAGACCCTGTCCTTGATGATTATTGCCAGCGCCGCGTCCGCCGCATCACGATCCTGCCCGGCCTGGGCAGCCAAGGCAAAATCAAAAGTGCGCCACTGCGGCTGCGGTTCTTGACCAGCAATTTCCAGCGCGGTCTTCTCGTCGCCGCGCAGAATAGCAATGTAGATGAGTCGGTCGGTAGGGACCGGCTGCGGCTGCAGTTCCGCGCCGATGTGCACGCTTTTTTCGGCCTCGTCGAGCCGGCCTGCCGCGATCAGCAAATCGGATTCGAGAAAATAGTTACCTGCGAAGAGCGGCTCCATGGAAATGAAATGCTGGCGCTGCTCGATGGCTTCCCGCAGCTTTCCGGTGGCGGCGAGCGCCCGGCTGAGGCCGCCGTGGTTCTGGCCTATTTCGGGTGCCAGTTGCACGCCCCGGCGGAATTCGGTGACGGCGTTGTCCCAGTCGAAGTCCGCGGCAAGCAGCAGGTGGGCGAGGGCGCCATGCGCCAGCCCGAGGTCGGGTTGCAACGCCAAAGCTTGGTTCACTGCGACACGCGACCTGCGGAAATATTCCTTGGCGTCGTCGCCGCTGGCTCCGTATTGTCCGTGCGATGTCCAGCTTACCGAGAGTTGCGCCCACGCTGCCGCGTAGCCCGGGTCCAGACGGGTCGCTGTTTGCTGGTACTCGGCGGACTTGTCGAGGTCCTGCAGGTAGAACTTCTGCAGGCCCTGAAGATAGGCGTTGTAGGCGTCGATGCTGCCGCTCGGTGGCCGGTCGTCCTGGCTTCGCACATGGCGAGTCGGAAGCAGCTTTAGGTGCAGGGCGTTGCTGATCGCCATCGCGATTTCGTCCTGCAGGGCGAACAGATCTTTGTAGGGCCGGTCGTAGCGGCCGGTCCAAATCGTACGGCCGTCTCTCGTCGAGACCAGTTCGGTATGGACGCGCACGGTATCGCCGCCGCGTTGAACGCTGCCGCTGACCAAGTAGGCCACACCCAGCTTGGTGCCGATGGCACCGCTGTCGGCCTGCGAATTGCGAAACTGAAACGAGGAGATGCGACCTATCACGTTCAATCCGTCGAATTTCGATAGCAGGTCGATCAGATTTTCCGATAGTCCATCAGCGAAAAACTGCTGCTCCGGGTCACCTCCGGCATTCACCAGCGGCAGCACGGCGATGCTTTGCTCCCCCGTGGGCGCGATATCCCTCGATGGCGCGGGTTGCTGGCTTGGCCACAGGCTCCATCCGCCCAGCACGAGCAGTGCAACCAACGGAATCGCCCATGCGGTCGTTCGAACCCAACGCGACTTCGGCAATCCGTTCGATCCTACGGCGGCATTCGGGGCGATGCGAGATGATGCGTCGCTGCGCTGGCTCTCTACGGCAGCCTCGAAAATGTAACCGCGTCGCGGGACGGTCCGAACGATCGAGTGGTCGGCGTCATCGAGCGCACGTCGGATGTCAATCAGGCACTGGGTAACCGAACCGTCGGTAACGATTGCACGGCCCCATACCGCATCGAGCAACTCGTGTTTGTCGATCAACCGGCCTGGGTGAGCGACGAGGAAGCAGAGCAATTCATACGACTTGGGCCGCAATTTGAGTTCCACCCCGGACCTCAGCAGCGCGCCGCGATCTATATCAATCGTGAACTCACCAAAGGTGAACAATTGATGGTCACCGCTCGAAAGGGGCATGCGCGCGACTCCAGTGCGGACGCACCTGGCGACAAGTGGCTGCATACCCTTGCGCAAGCGCAGCTTCCATCGCCAAAGCGTGGGAGTCGGCAGGATGGCTTCCTTATCCCAAGTTTCGCACTTTTATCGCTGAAATGTCGCCGCGCGATAGCAACTTTCGCATGAGCTATCACTAGTGTCAGCAAACTGGCTGATCTGTTGGCAGAACGCGCAACGCAGAGCAGTGAACACGGGATGGCGGTAGTCCGCATTCTCGCAATCTGGGTAAACCTATAAAGGAGTACATCATGAGTATTGCTCGCACACTTGCTTCGCTTGCCGTTGCCTCCACACTCATGGCCGCGACCGGAATCAACGCTGCAGCACCGCCGCAGAACTCCGTTCCGGAAACTGAGGCCAGCGTCGAAAACTGGCACTTTTCCGACTGGGCAGCCGCGCTGCCCGAGCAAGGCATCAACGATCCGATGGCCAGCGAAGGCTGCCCAATCGAATCACCGGACGGCCTGCATTTGTACATCGCGTCCAATCGCACCGGTACCCTCGGTGCGAATGACGTGTGGGTGTCGCACCGCCTCAGCAAGGCAACCGCCTGGAGCTTGCCGCAGAATCTGGGGATGCCGGTCAACTCGACCGCGGCAGACTACTGCCCTACGCCGATCAACAATGAATGGCTGATGTTCGTATCCGAACGGCCGGGTCCCGAGACCTGCAATGCGGGGCCGGGCAGTGGCGATATGTACATCGTGCACCTGGATCGCGACCTTGGCTGGGGAACGCCCCAAGCCCTCGGCTGCGCAGAGCTTGGCGATGGACCGAATACAAACGGCGGCGAGTTCAGTCCGTCCTGGCTGAACACCTGGTTCGGCGCGCAGTTGTACTTCTCCAGCAACGGCTACAACGGCAACATGGACATCTACGTCAGCCGTGTTCGCTCGGATGGCAGTTTTGCCCCGGCCACGCGAGTCAATGAACTCAGTACCGAATTCGATGACCGCATGCCGAACATACGTCGGGACGGCCTGGAGATCGTTTTCAGTTCCAATCGCCCCGGCGGCAGCGGGGGTCAGGACGTCTACGTCTCCACGCGGCACAGCATCTACAGCCACTGGTCAGTGCCGGTCAACTTGGGACCAAGCGTCAACACGGCCGGAAATGAAACTCGCGCCTCGCTGTCTGGCGACGGACGCCGCCTGCACTTCGGTCGCGATGGTGACATCTTCGTCAGTACGCGTGAACGAAATTGAATCTCTTGGAACGCATTTGGTAGAACGTGGACGGGTCATGCACTAGTTGTGGGCCTGTCCACTACCGCCACGCCCACCGCTTCAATAGCGACGATCTAAAAACTCCGCTCATCCAGAAGCAAATGCCAATGCGTTACAGCACGATGGCAAGCTCGTAATCGGCGGTAGTTTCGACGCGATTGGTGGACATATCATCAAGAATATTCCACGGGTGGACGCTTCGACATGATAGGAGGCTAGACACGCCATGCCATGGCGCGGCTCAGTGCCACGGAGCCAGCGGTGCAATCCTTGAGCATTGGCAGCGACGGCTCGCACGTTACTTGGTCCCGTTCCGGATCCGCGCCGGAACTGGCGTTGCCGCCGCAATTGTAGTTCTCGCTCGACGGCAGCAACTTCAGCTTGGTAGGCAACATGCAACGTGTGAGCGGCGGGTGAAAAAGCGTTAGCTTTTCCGCGCCGTTGACCAAGATGTTTTAACTGCGCGCGCGAGGGCGAGTGAGTTCAGGTCTGTACAACGGATCGGTCGGCCGGGTGATCGTGGAGGGCGATCCAGAAGTCGCCTGCTGATCTCGGCAAGACGCTTGCGCGCTTGATGAAATAACACCGACGGGAAATAAGCATCTAGAAAAAAGCCGCGGAGCGATCCGCGGCCTTTTTTTCCTTCCATCGGCCGCAGGTGCGCAATGAAAAGGGGCTTTGGAAGGGACGAGTCAGTGCGCTCAAAGGTGTCCCGGTTTTTGTGTACGCGTTGTAGTGTTCGGCGGAGCGCCGACGAGCCGCTGGGGCAGGGCAATCAATCTAACTGCATCAAACCGGGCGACGACTATCAGTCGCAAGAAACGCGGAGAAGCGTATCGGATTGCTTGGCTTTGCTCGCCGCGTTGCTATTCACGACTTGCTTGACCGGACTGGTTCGAACACTGCGAATGCGTCGCCATCAAGGTGCTTTGGCGACTTTAACGGGCGCGTCACTCGAACCCGTCATGAAACAGATCGTCTCCTATTCCCAAACTGCCTGGATACCAGTAACTGGTGCTGCCGGCAGGATAAGCGTGCACCGACAGGGTAAATGGCTGGTCACCGCTGGCATGGTGTGCATCGGTGCAGCACAAGCTGACGCGCGTCGTCGAATACCCGCTACTGCCGATGGGGATCCAACCCGACGCGACATTGGAATCAACCATGATCGTTGCATTGGTAAGTGCGACCACTTGCGCGAAGATCGGGGCGAGGTTCGTCGGGGCGATAAAATCCATCGACGTCTTGCTCTGGCTCGTCGGGATCGGAATCGACTGCGACGGATCGCCGTTACCGCTCAAAAATTTCTGGCCTCCCTCCATGAGCATTGCCACTGCCACCGGATTGCTGCTTTGCAGATGAAAATCCGTGTTGGCCTCGAAAGTCACGGAATTCCCTGCATCGATGGAGGATGGAGCGCCGGCGATTGTCGGGTTGAACGAAAGTGTCGTTCCATTGGTGGTGCCCACAATTTTTACGTTGATCTTGCTTCCAGTGTCGGCTGATGGAACCCCGGGGCGCACGATGAAGTAATCGTTGCTCAATGCGGAAATCGGCGGCAACGATTCCTCCATGTGATCGGCATATCCAACGTTCGCCGGAACGAAGGTGCCAGCATGACTGGTCCAGACCAGCACGGGAGAGTTGCTGGTAATCAACGTGCCGCTCAAATCCGAACCATAGGCAAGATTGCCGGCATCCAGCGCGCTTGCGATCAGCAACACATCACCTTGTCCGAGGATTACCGTTCCGCCGCTCGCAGCCAGTCCTGCTCCCGGCTGAATCGTGCCCGGCGCAACGACCTGCACGGTGGTTGCCGCAACGGTGGCGACGACGGCGATGTTGCCAGGATACGAACTGGCACCGGTACCCCAGGTGGGTGCAACCACCGCACGGTACGACCTGCCGGCAGACTGCACGGGTAGCAGTATGGAAGCATCGTTCGAATACGAGAACGACGCGGAAATCTGTGGCTCAATCGCATTGAGCTGTAGTGCAGAAGCCGGGCCCGTGAGAGTAATGTGATAGGCGCCGCCGACGACTTTGACTGTCGACAGTGAGTTGGAAATTGCCGGTACCCAAGGCAGCTGCGATGTGACGCTCGTTCCCGACGGAAGATTGATCATTAATGGAGAAACCAGACCGCCGCCGGTCACTGTGGCAGCGACCATGCTGCCGCTGGTATTGAGCATCGCGACACCGAAGTGGAACGTGGTCTGGTCGACAATCCAGTTCGGCAGCGACACAGCATAGAACTCACAACCGACGTTCGAGTTCGGCTGGGACAAGCACGGAGACGCGGCGTGCAGTACGGCGCTAGTCGCGACCAAGGATAAGAGCATCAGGCCAAAACAAGCCCGCAGAATGCCTACGTTACGCATAACCACCTCCAGCGAATATCGAACACTCGATCCGGCTGCGTCCGGCATCATCGCAAAGCAGTGTCGATGATTTTCAATGATCCCGCGCTGGATCAGTCTACTCCCGTAGAGGCTGCTGATTGGCTTGGCGTTTGCCTCTGAAAACGTGCCAACCAGACCTCGGCTTCGGACAAGGTGAAGGGGCGAACGTAATCGCGAAGTCAGCCGCTGACGTCGGCAAAACGATTGCGCGCCTGATGTAGTAACACCGGGGTGGAAGCAGCATCAAGAAAAACAGCCGCGGGGCAATGCGCGGCATTCTTCCTTCCCAGGCGGCAAGAGCGCGATGACGCGCAACACTTTGGCGTACGTTTCACTGCCGAAGGCCACGTGGTCAGGGAACGTCTGCATCCATCATGGGGGTGAGAGGTTGCTGGATGGCTAAACCGGGCTTCAATGTTCTTGTCCCAATGTCGTGTTGGTCGCCAAGGTTGAGCGCTTTCACAAATGTCCATTTGAACGTAACCTGTTGACTGCAGAAGGAATACAGGGAATGGCCATGCCAGCGCGAAAAGGTTTTTTTTCATCAGGATTGGCCGGGCACACGCACAGGATCTGGATCACGCTTTTGCTCTGCTGCTCCGGCGCATGTTCGACAGTCCACGCGGACCAGATCGACTGGCCGGGACCCCAAGGCAGTCGCGCATTTGGTACCACCGTCAAGGTTCTTCCGAATGGAAATATCGTCGTCACTGATCCGGGGTATACCGCAGACGGAACTTACGCTTACGGCGCCGTATATCTCTACCGTCCGAATGGCGAACTTATCAGCACGCTGACCGGAAGAGTTCTTGACTACGTGGGAAGCGGCGGAGTGTACGTCGTGGGCGATAGCAATTTCGTCGTCTGCAGTCCGCAATGGAGAGTTACGACAAGCAGTCTGGGTGGTGGCGCTGCCACTTGGGTGGATGGATCCGTGGGATTGAATGGCGAGGTCTCTTCGTCCAACTCGCTGACAGGGACCAGCCCGCAGGATTACGTTTGTGGTTATGGCGTCACCACGCTCGCCAACGGCCATTACGTCGTACGCCATCCGTATTGGAGCGAGGGCACGGCACCAAGCGTTGGAGCCGTGTCCTGGTGCGACGGAAGCAAGGGCTGTCGCGGTTCATTGAAAGCTAGCCAAGCGCTGACGGGAAGCCATGAAGGCGATTACGTTGGGACAACTTTCGGCGGCACAAACGCCATCTTTCCCCTTCCGAATGGGGATTACGTGGTGGCCAGTTCGTTCTGGTCGAATGGCCCCGCGCAACGCGTTGGTGCGGTAACGCTCTGCGGCGGTCAGGGCCAGTGCAACGGGCTCAAGGTGAGCGAGCTGAACTCCATCGTCGGCGCCAGGACCGACGACTTCCTTGGCGGCGTGGATTCCTATGACGCGAATGGCATCGCCGTATTGAAGAATGGTGACTTCGTCATCTGCAGCATGTATGCGAACTCTGCATCCACGGTCCACCTTGGCGCCATTACCCGCGTGGCCGCAAGCAGCGGGATGGTCGGCGCGATCTCTCCCGGCAACTCTTTGTACGGTACGCGCGAAGACGATTTCCTGGGCGCGGGCGTCACTGCTTTGGAAACCAGCAAGTATGTGATCAACGTGCCCAACTGGGACAACGGCGCCATCGTCGATGCGGGCGCATCGGTGTTGTGCACCGCGCCTGCCGGATGTGTGGGCAATCTGTCGGCGGCTTCCGGACTGACCGGATCTTCTGCCAATACAAGAATCGGTTTTCGGCCAGCCGTCGCTCTCACCAATGGCGATTATGTGGTGTCTAGCCAGTTCTGGAGCAATGCCGGCGATTCGCGGGTAGGTGCCGTCACGTTGTGTAGTGGAAACTCGGGCTGCCCTTCGGAAATCTCCACTGAAAACTCGCTTGTTGGAGGCACGGCTTACGACTTCATCGGAGCCCGCTCAGTCATTGCCTTGACCGGCGGTGGCTATGTCGTGAGTAGTCCTAATTGGGACAAGAGCGGAATCGTTGATGCCGGGGCCGTGACCTATTGCAGCGCATCTTCAGCGTGCGTAGGTCTCGTGACACCCCAGAACTCGTTGACCGGAACCTCGGCTGGGGATCAGGTCGGCGCCGGCATCCCGTCTGCAATGGCACTGCGAAACGGAAACTACGTTTCCCAAAGTATTTACTGGAGCGCGCCGGGTCAGTCCGAGGAAGGTGCGGCCACGTGGGGTGATGGCAAAAACGGTACGCGCGGGGTGGTTTCGACAGAGAATTCTTTCACCGGCATCCGTTCCGAAGACACCTATGGCGGCCCCCGGCTCTTTCCGCTGTCCAACGGTGATTACGTCGTTTCTAGGCGCAGCTCCACGACAAATTCCTTTCTAATCAACGACTCGATAACCCTACTACGCGGATACGGCCCTCAGACCGGCACCATCTCTTCGTTGAACAGCGTCATTGCGGCCGTCCCGGCCGGCACTGTCGAACTCTCGTTCGATCATGATGCAGACAGGGATGTGCTCTTCGTTGGAAATCCGTCGGCGAACAAAGTGACACTGCTTTCCGTTGACCAATTGTTTTTTGGTCGATTCGACTGATCGGGATTCGCCGGGAAAGGCCAGACGCGAGCAGGCGCCTGCGGCGATCGCGCTGCGTTGCAATCGCGACACGCCGACGACGCGAAGATGCTGATCTGCAAGCGTCCGGGCAGTGTGCGCCCGCCTGAGTCTGCCCTCGGCAGGTCGAGGCCGCCAACATCCACCCGTGTATTAGCGTTTCGGGTTTGCCCATATCGTCTCGGAGCACGCCCATGACCCATCTTTCCATTGGATGCATGATCGCCGCGCTTGCGATTTCTGCCGGAGCTTCCGCGCGTTTGATGGCAAGGCGCCGACGTTTGATCGTCTTAGGCCGCCGTGTCGGCGAAGTGACGATCCTTGGCTTTCGACAACATGGCCTCGGCGCGTAGATACACCGCCATTACGGGCTCCTGCGCGGACGTTGCGGGCGACTCGGCGCACAGGACGCGAAGTCCCGTCTCGCGCTCGAAGACGCGCACTGCGTCGGACAGCGCTCGCCAGGCAACCAAGGTGTCGTCTCCGTGCAGCACCGCGATCAACTCATGGCTACCAGTGACGCGGTCGACGCTGTCAGTGGGCCCCAAGCGTGCCAGAAGCACATCGACGAGACGCTGCAAGGTGCGCTCAAGGCCCCAATCGCTGAGCATGCGGGCAGCACCGGCAGCATCCATCAACTCGAGCAGGACGACTGTAAACGGCCTCGACCCGATCTCGGCCGCGACGGCGCCCGGCGTGGCCAATGCAGCGGCCAGCAATTCCTCGCGCTCGCGGCGCAAGCGTTGGTGGCGCGACTCGAACAGCGACATGGTCAGTCGCGCCAACGCGGCCAAGCCTTCTTTCTGGCCCGCGTCGAGGACGCGTGGCTGCCGATCAAGCACGCAGACCGTGCCGAACGCCGCGCCCTTCGGCGACACCAGCGGCATTCCTGCGTAATAGCGGATGCCCATTGGCCCGGTGACCAGACGGTTGCCGGTGAAGCGCGAATCGTCATGCGCGTCGGGCACTTCCATCATCTGATCGGGCACGGCGATGGCATCGTTGCAGAAGGCTTCGTCGCGACGCGTACCGTCATCGTCCAGACCCATACTGGCCTTGAACCACTGGCGATCCCGATCGATCAATGTCACCAATGCGATCGGAGCATCGCAAATCAGTGCCGCCAGCTTGACGATATCGTCGTATGCCGCGTCCGGCAGGCTATCAACGAGATGTTGGCCGTCGAGTTCATTCTGGCGCGCAGCTTCATCGATGGCAGGCATACGTTTTCCAATGGGGTGGGTTAGTTTTTGTGCGAGGCGTCTGCCGTGAATGATGCCACCCTTTTCGCCATGGCTTCCAAGGCGATCAAGCGACGCGCGGGGTTGAATTGAAGGCGTTCCGCGTCGCGCCAAAGACATTTCCGGAACCTTAAAATTTACTCTTGCTCGCGGCGCGGAGTAGAGCCAGTTCGCTGCGAATTTCCATACGCGGCTGCGCTCAACTGACCTGTACGAGCGAAATCGGACACCGCTTGAAAATACCCCCGCGCCTCGCGCGTGGCGATGCGCTTTCCGGCGGCGTCCAACTCGAATTCCACAATCCCATGATCCGTTCCGGGAAACTCCAGCAAGGTGATGTCCCGACCGGCTTTTTGCAGTGCCAACAGATCGTCTCGGGTCTGGGCAGGCGGCGCTTCCACATCATCGCCAGCCAGAACCCACAGCACCGGAACGGTGACCGCGCTTAACACAGGCAACGGCTGGTGGCGCCACCGACAATCGAGCTCAGCAACCCGGCAACGCCACGTGGATTGGGCGCATGGAAGAGTTGCAAAAGTTATGTGGAATTTCGGTCGCGCGGAGTGGCCGCCGTTACGGTTGCAGCGCGATCACAACTGCCCCATGGCCAACTGCACGAGCAGGCTGCTGACCGCGACGGCGATCCACACGCCCAGCCCCAGGAGGATCGGTCGCACGCCGGTTGCAGCCATCTTTCGCAGGTTGGCGGAGAGGCCGATCGCGGTCAGCGCCACGATGATCAGAAATTCCGCGAGCATGTGGATGGCCGGCTGGATCGCCAGCGGGATCAGCCCTGCAGTACGAATTCCGGAGGCGACCAGAAACCACAGGATGAACCAGGGGAAGATCTTGGCGAGGCTGAAATGGCCACCGCCACCTATCGCCTTCGCCTTGCGTTTTTCACTGGCCGCGACGATGAATGCGAGCACCAGAGACACCGGAATGATCAGCGTGGCGCGCGTCAGTTTGACGATGGTCGCGTAATCGCCGGCGGCTTGACTGTAGCTGTAGCCGGCGGCCACAACGGACGAGGTGTCATTGATCGCGGTGCCAGCCCACAGGCCAAACCCCGCGTCGGTCATGTGCATCAGATGACCGAGCATCGGGAACAGCAAAACCGCCACGACGTTGAACAGGAAAATGGTGGAGATGGCGAACGCGGTGTCGTGATCGTCAGGTCGAATGATCGGCGTGATGGCCGCGATCGCCGAGCCGCCGCAGATGGCGGTGCCGACGCCAATCAGAATCTTCAGCTTGTCGTGCACACCCAGCCAGCGGCCGAGCAGCCACGCGGCCACGAAGGCCGTCGTCATCGTTATGGCGGTGACCAGCAACGACTCAACCCCGGTCTTTGCAACCTGATCGAGGCTGAGGCCGAAACCCAGCGCGATGATCGACCACTGCAGCACTTTTTTGCCGGTGAAGGCGATGCCCGAGTTGTAGCGATCGCCAGGCGAAAGCAGGTTTCGCACCGCAATGCCCAGCAGGATGCCGATAACTGGTCCCCCGACCAACGGAAAGTAGCGACCAAGCACGAGCGCCACCAATCCAATGGCAACGGCCAGCAGGATGCCAGGGGTCGGATTTGTAGCCTCCGGAGGTGCGTGGGATGTAGCAGGCGTTTCCATCAGCGCATGGTCTGACGCGCAATGCCTAAATTCAAGCGTCGATCGTTAACTTGAAGAGGGCGGGTCGACGCCAGGGTGGCGCAGGAAAAAAACTGCCGGGGTTCGCCGAAGCGCAGACGCTCGGCATCCGCCAGCTTCAGATACAACTCGTTGACCAGCGCCGTGGTGTGCAGGGTATCGGGAGCTCCGCCGCGACGACGCTCACCGCGCGCCAGCACGCGCAGCTGCAAATACAGGCCATCGACAAATTTATCCACGCTGCTGGCATCGACAACGTGCTGCATCGTCCAACGCTCAAGCGCGAAGAACTTTCACGGTACAGACAACACCGACCGTTTTCTACCGACCCACTCGCGCAAGCAGTCACCGCTCGCGTGTTGCAGACGAAGGCTTGCGCAACACGCGTGGATCGGCAGGGAAAATCTACGCCGATTGCGCGTTCCAACCTGAGCTTCCCTTCAAGGACTCACGCTGCGCACGTAGACCTGATCTAGCGTGAAGCTGCTCCATCCGGTCCCGCCTGCAACCACAGGATTTCCAAACCATAGCGAAGTAGGGCGCGCCAGTCCGGTTGTCGGGGATTGTAATTTGCGAACACCATTAACCCACACCTCAACGATGCTCTGGCTGTCAAGCCAGCAGTATTCGACATCGTGCGACGCGTTTTGCGGCGGGTTCTGCACGAACACGCTGTTGTATGTGCTGGCATTGGTGCGTGCCCTCACGTTCAACCCGTTGTTGTCTTGCCAGGCATCTGCACTGCGCAGCGCATAATTGTCGGACGCGGCGTTCGCCGGTAGTCCGTTCGAAATCACTAGCGTACCCGTACCCTGGGTTGCAAGGTTCGTGTATCGGGCACTCCAGCGGACGGAAAAATCACCAGACGCAGGAATGATCGACGCCGATGATCGGACGAACGGAAATGTATTCGCGCTGGAGGAAACGCTGACGCCGTCAGCGACGCTGACCACGCCGCCGTTCGCGCTGGGGGTCCAATCCGGCGTCAACGTGATGCCGGCAAACGTTTCAGCAAGCACGTCGGTGTGATGCACCATGCCGGTGCAATTGACCAGCGATAGAGGCTGCGAGTTGTCGTCGAAACCATTGCTGAAAAGGCTGTCACTTTCCACCGCGCCGATGTCGCATCCGGCGCCCTGTGGACGAGAAACACCCCGCTGGTCGGTCGCGACCGAACAAGGTCCGGCTCCACCAGCATCGATCGCCGAACTGCCGGGCAAGGGAATCATCACGTCGACCAGTCCGCCGCGCAGCGGCGCAGGCAAGGCCGCCAGCGCAACGCTGCCGATTTGCGTGGTTGCATTGGGTGCAAACACGCTGGGATCGGCGTACGAAGCACGCGAAACAATATCTGTCGCCGTCCCGGTGCTGTTCGCGCCGATGGAATGGGAGATAGTCAGCGTCGCCGTTCCGCCAGTGGCGCACAGGTTGCCGCCCGCGCTGCAATTAGCTGACGTATCACTCAAGTTAAAAAGCGCCCCACCTGCCGCGCTGCCACCCTGACCGCCCGTGTTCACCCGGTTATTGGCAGCGGTAACAAACGACAGTGTGAGATTGCCCGCGTAGTTGAAGATGGCGCCGCCGTAACCCGAACCGTTGCT
>JBBSTF010000038.1:0-33246 GCA_038236135.1 Lysobacterales bacterium | reverse complement strand
GGTTTTCTGTTGTTGCTGCCGCTGGCGGTCTATTTGTTGCTGTGCCTGATCAGCTATAGCCCCCAGGACCCGGGTTGGTCGCATTCGGGTCAGCCAGACAAGATCGCCAATTTTGGTGGGCAACTTGGCGCATGGTTCGCCGACCTGCTTTATTATTTTTCTGGCTATTGCGCGTGGCTGTTCCCGTTGTTGCTGCTGGCATTCGGCGCGCGCGTTTTGCGCGGCAGCGCCTTGGCGACTCCGGAAGGCTCGCAACTGGATCCCTCATTTCGGCTGGTCGGCGGCTTTCTGTTGTTCGTGGCAGGCACTGGACTGTGTCACCTCAATTTCGGTGGCCCGACGATTCTGCCCGGTGGTACCGGCGGCATCCTCGGAGCATTGATTGGTGGTGGTTCCGCCCACGCGGCTGGATTGATCGGTGCCAACATGCTGTTGTTCGCGCTGTTCCTAATCGCTATCACCTTGGCGACCGGGCTGTCGTGGTTCCGCCTGATGGACTCAATCGGCGGATTTATCCTGCGCAGCTTCGGAAGGATTGGTGAAGCTCGCATCGCAGCTGACGACATGCTCGCCGCACGCAGCGCGCGCAACGAGCGCGAAGGCGTGCGCAAGGTCGAGACGGCACGCCAGTCCAAGCGCGAACCGATCAGGATCGAACCGCAGCCGATGCCAGTCGAACGCAGCCAACGTGCGCAGAAGGAAACCCAGATTCCGCTTTTTATTGGTGCCGCGAAGGATGGCGAATTGCCGCCGCTGGCCCTACTCGACGATCCCAAGCCGCAGGCCAAGGGTTATTCGGAGGAAACTCTGGAAGCCCTGTCGCGCCAGCTGGAACTGAAGCTGCGCGACTTCCGTATCGAGGCCCAAGTGGTCGGCGTCTTCCCTGGCCCTGTCGTCACCCGTTTCGAGATGCAACCAGCCGCCGGCATCAAGGGCAGCCAGTTTTCCAGCCTCGACAAGGACATCGCGCGCGGCTTGTCGGTGATGAGTGTGCGTGTGGTCGACGTGATTCCCGGCAAGTCGGTGATCGGCATCGAGATTCCGAACGTCAATCGCGAGATCGTGTATCTCTCGGAAATCCTTCGCTCGGACAAGTACGACGCGGTCAAATCGCCGCTGGCGCTCGCTCTCGGCAAGGACATAGGCGGTCGCGCCCACGTCGTCGACTTGCAGAAAATGCCGCATTTGCTGGTTGCCGGCACGACCGGTTCGGGTAAGTCAGTCGCCCTGAATGCGATGGTGCTGAGCCTGCTCTACAAGGCTACTGCCGCCGATGTTCGGATGATCATGATCGATCCGAAGATGTTGGAGCTGTCGGTCTATCAGGGCATTCCGCATTTACTTGCTCCAGTCGTCACGGACATGAAGGAAGCGGCCAATGCGCTGCGTTGGTGCGTTGCCGAAATGGAGCGCCGCTACAAGCTGATGGCGGCCGTTGGCGTGCGCAATCTGGCCGGCTTCAACAAGAAGGTGAAGGACGAAGAAGCGCGCGGCCAGCCCCTGCTCGATCCGCTTTTCCGCCCCGATGCGTCGCAACCGCACATGCGTGCAGAGCCGTTGCAGACGTTGCCGTACATTGTCGTCATCATCGACGAGTTCGCCGACATGATGATGATTGTCGGCAAGAAGGTCGAAGAATTGATAGCGCGCCTTGCGCAGAAGGCGCGTGCCGCAGGCGTTCACCTGATCCTCGCGACTCAGCGTCCGTCGGTGGATGTGATCACCGGCCTGATCAAGGCCAACATACCGACCCGCATCGCATTCCAGGTGTCGAGCAAAATCGACTCGCGCACCATCCTTGACCAGTCTGGCGCGGAAGCGTTGCTCGGTCATGGCGACATGCTCTATTTGCCGCCGGGAACCGCCTCGCCCGAGCGAGTACACGGCGCATTCGTCGATGACCACGAAGTACACAAGGTCGTCGAATGGCTGCGCGCACAGGGCACACCGAACTACATCAGCGGTGTGTTGGAAGAAGTGCAGTCAATGGACGATGGCCGCGTTATCAGCGATATCGGATTGCCAATGGACTTGTCCGACACCGAGGGTGGCGAAGAGGCCGCGCTGTACGACCGCGCCGTGCGCATCGTGACCGAAACCCGTCGCGCTTCGATTTCAGGCGTTCAGCGTCATCTGCGGATTGGCTACAACCGCGCCGCCCGCCTGATCGAACAAATGGAAGCGGATGGTGTGGTCAGCGGGCCAGAACACAACGGCAGTCGCAGCGTCCTCGCGCCACCGCCGCCGCGAGACTGAACACGACGCGCTGAACTTGGACGCGTTGAATCACTCCAATGTCGCGGCATCCAGTTTTTGATGCTGCCATCTTTCCTTGCTGGAATTTCCCGATGATTCGTGCCCTGACTCTCGCATTGCTCTTTTGCCCGTTGCTCGCGAACGCGGCCGATCCGTCCACGACCGCGCGCCAGCGCATGCAGTCTTTCTCGAATAACCTGCAATCGGTCTCAGCCGATTTCAAACAGGTCGTCACCACGGCAAATGGCAAGGCCACGGACGAAACCGCCGGTAGCTTGGCGTTGTCAGCACCCAATCGCTTTCGTTGGGAAGCGAAGACACCGTTCGAACAGTTGATCGTCGCGGACGGTGCCAAGGTGTGGATCTATGATCCCGATCTGGAACAGGTCAGCGTGCGCAATCAAAGCTCGGAAGAAGCGCACAGCCCGCTAAGCGTGTTGACCGATCTTGCTCGCATGGATCGCGAATTCACCACCAGCGAAGCCGGGGACCGCGATAGTCTGCAATGGTTGAAGCTGGTGTCGAAAGCCAAGGAACCCGATTTCGAGTACGCCGAACTTGGCTTCGATGCGCGGGATCTTGCCCGAATGCACTTCAAGGACCAGCTCGGCAACGATACTGAAATCCGCTTCAGTAACTGGAAGCGAAATCCCTCACTGCCGGCCAGCACCTTTGCATTCAAACCGCCTGCGGGCGTCGACGTGATTGGCGACGTGAAGCCGGATGCGGATGTGTTTCCTCTCAACAACTGATCACGATCGCATTCGTGGATTCGATTCCTCGATCCATTCGAAGCGACAAAACGCCGGTTACTGGGCCTGCGTGTCATACACGCCTTCACCCTTGCGCCGCGTCTGTGGAACCGCTTCGCCGTGGACGAGGAAATAGATGTTCTCGGCAATGTTGGTTGCATGGTCGCCGATGCGCTCGATGTTCTTGGCCATGAACAGCAAATGCGTGCAGGGTGTGATCGTGCGCGGGTCTTCCATCATGTAAGTGAGGAGTTCGCGGAACAGGCCGGTGTAGAGATCGTCGAGTTGTTCGTCGCGATTCCAGACCAGCAAGGCGCGATCGGCGTCGCGATGGCTGTAGGCAGCAAGCACTTCACTGACCAGTTCGCCGGCGAGATCGGCAAGCGCGGGCAGGCTCGACGCAAGTTTCACGGGATCGTTCTGGTTGAGAATGCGCGAGCGCTTGGCGACGTTTGATGCGTAATCGCCAATGCGTTCTATATCCGATGAAATGCGCAGTGCAGCGACGACTTCGCGCAGATCGCGCGCCATCGGTGCGCGCGCCACCAGCAGTTGCAGGGCGTCACGCCCGACTTCCAGTTCCAGCGCGTCGATTGCCGCATCGCCACTGATGACTGCCGTCGCTGCCTTGGAGTCGCGTGCTGTCAACGCACTGATGGCGCCTTCCAGTTGGGCCACGGCAAGGTCGCCCATGCGGACGATCTCGCCGGTGAGCCGGTTCAACTCGTTGTCGTAACTCTTGACGATGTGATGGGCGTGCGGCGTGGTCATGGCGGTTTCCTGTGTCGGGTTTCCGGTCGGTGGTAGCGGCTGCGAATCGCGTTCTCAGCCGAAGCGGCCCGTGATGTAGTCCTCGGTCTGCTTCTTGACCGGCTTGGTGAAGATCTGCGTGGTTTGGCCAAACTCGACCATTTCGCCCAGGTACATGAAGGCGGTGAAGTCGGAGACGCGGGCAGCCTGCTGCATATTGTGGGTGACGATGGCGATGGTGTAGCGGTCTTTCAGCTCGGCGACCAACTGCTCGATCTTGCCGGTCGCAATCGGATCAAGTGCCGAAGTGGGTTCGTCGAGCAGCAGCACGTCCGGCTTCAGCGCGACGGCGCGCGCGATGCACAAGCGCTGCTGCTGTCCACCGGACAGCCCAAGCGCACTCTGCTTGAGCTTGTCCTTTACTTCTTCCCACAGGGCGCCTTGGGCGAGCGCTTCCTCAACGCGATCATCCATCTCCGACCGCGACAGTTTTTCGTAGTGACGGATGGCGTAACTGATGTTTTCGTAGATCGACATCGGGAACGGCACTGGTTTCTGGAACACCATGCCGACCTTGCTGCGCAAGCGATTCAAGGAATATTTCGCGTCGAGGATATTGATGCCATCGAGGGTGACTTCGCCGCTCGCCACTTGCTTGGGGTAGATCGAATAGATGCGGTTGAATACGCGCAGCAGGGTCGACTTGCCGCAACCGGAAGGGCCGATCAGCGCGGTCACTCTTCTCTCCGCTATATCGAGATTGACGTCCTTGAGCGCGCGGAATTGGTCGTAATGGAAATCGAGATCGCGCGCGGCCATCTTTGGAGAGGACTTCGCAGGTGTCGGCTGCGCGGCTTGCGCCATCGTCAAGGCAGGGACGGTGTAGGTATCAGTCATGACGGATTTTTTTCCGAAGGATGATGGCGCGTGCAATGAGGCTGGTCAGCAAAACAAACGTCGTCAGCACCAGTGCGCCGGCCCAGGCCAGTTGCTGCCAGGATTCGTAAGGGCTGCCCGAGTACTGGTACATGACGACCGGCACGCTGGCCATTGGCCGGGTCAGCTTCGTGCTCCAGTACTGGTTGCCGAATGCGGTGAACAACAGTGGCGCGGTCTCGCCACTGATGCGGGCGAGGGCGAGCAGAATGCCGGTAAGGATGCCTCCCGACGCGCTGCGATAGAGCACCTGCACGATCACTTTCCAGTGCGGCACGCCGAGCGACAACGCCGCTTCGCGCATCTGTCCGGGAACCAGGCGCAGCATTTCGTCCGTTGTGCGAACGACCACCGGCAGCACGATAAAGGCGAGCGAGATCGCACCGGCAATCGCCGAGAAGCCAATACCCATTTGCGCGACGACCACGGTATAGACGAACAACCCAAGCACAATCGATGGTGCCGACAGCAGGATGTCGTTGACGAAACGGACCACAGTTCCCAGCTTGCGCGCACCAGCATATTCCGCCAGCCAGGTTCCGGCAGCGATGCCGAGCGGCGTGCCGATCAGGAGGGCCAGACCGCACATCACCAAGCTGCCGAACAGCGCATTGGCCAGTCCACCTTCAGTCTGCGGTGGTGGCGTGGATTGCGTGAACAACGCGAAGTTGATTCCGCCAACACCCCTGGAGACAGTGGTCCACAGAATCCAGAACAAGAACACCAATCCAAATATCGCGGCCGCGCAGCCCAGCGTCATCGAGATCGCATTCCTGATGCTGCGGCGACGATAGAGCCGCTCGGCGACCCGGTCCGCCTCGGTCATCACGAGCGTTGGCGTACTCATCACGTACCCTCCCGACGTGCCAGGCGACTCAACATCAATCTCGCGGCAGCAAGCACCACAAAGGTGACCATAAACAACACGAAGCCAAGCAGCAGCAACGCCGAGCGGTAGGTTTCCGTTGCTTCTGCGAAATCGTTCGCGATCAAGGCCGCGATGGTGGTGCCGGGTTCGAGCAGGGAAGGCGAAAAGCGCACGTTGTTGCCAACGACGAATGCGACCGCCATCGTTTCACCTAGCGCACGTCCGAGCCCAAGGAAAATGCCGCCGACTGTCGCAGTGCGCGTGTAGGGCACAACCACGTCGCGAACTACTTCCCAGCGCGTGGAACCGAGCGCATATGCCGATTCCTTCAAGCGCGATGGCACGGTGAGGAACACCTCACGCATGATCGAAGCGATGAACGGAATCACCATGATCGCCAGCACCAGGCCGGCAGTCAGCATGCCGATGCCCAGCGGCGGACCGCGAAACAGCGGTCCGATCAAGGGCAGGGTGCCGAGGTTGTCGTTGAGCCACGGGGTAACGTGCTCGGTCATCATCGGCACCAGCACGAACAGGCCCCACATGCCGTAGATGATTGATGGGATGCCGGCCAACAGTTCGATTGCCGAGCCGACCGGACCACGCATCCAATCCGGCGCAAGTTCGGTCAAAAAATAGGCGATGCCGAAGCTGGCCGGCACGGCGATCAGCATCGCGATCGCTGCGGTGACGAGCGTTCCGTAGATCGGAACCAGTGCGCCGTATTTGTCTTCGACCGGATTCCAGTCGGTTGAAAAGAAGAAGCTCAAGCCTTCCTGGGCCAGCACCGCGCGGCCGCCCCATAACATCGACAGCGCCGCAGCGGCCAATGCGATCAGCACGAAAACAGCCGTGAGTGCCAGGATCAACCGGAAGGCGGCATCTTTCCTGGCGTCGCGACTGGCTTGCAGCTCCAGGTCTGTGCTGGCAGTGATTGAGGTCATGGTTTGTCAGTTGAACGCCATGCAAAAAACTTCGGAAGCAATGAAACCTCAAATCCTCGTCATTCCCGCGAAGGCGGGAACCCATTTTGATTTTCAGGACGTCGCTGAAAGAAAAGCAGAATCAGAATGGGTTCCCGCCTTCGCGGGAATGACGAAGAACTAGTCGTTGACGGCCCAACGAGCGTCTGCCCGGGTCAACGTAAGAAAAATGAATGACTCGCGAAGTCCTTCGCTCGCCCTTCGGGCCATCCGAAAGCGGATGTTCGCTCCGGCTTCCTGCCTGCGCAGTCTCGCCTAGGCGAGGATGAAGCCGTGGCAGAGGCGACTGCGCGTTGCGCAGCCGCGCCACGACGTCATTTGATCTTCGCAGTCCAATACGCCTTGATCTGGCTAACCAGTTCGTCCGGCAATGGCACGTAGTCAAGCGACGCGGCCTGTTCCTTGCCCGACGCATACGCCCAGCTGAAGAACTCGCGAGCCGCCGTGGCGCGCGCGGCGTCCTTGGGTTGGGCGTGCATCAGGATGAAGTTGGTTGCGGCAATCGGCCAGGATGCTTCGCCTGGTGCATTGGTGATGATCAGGTAGAAATCCGTCGCGTTCTTCCAATCGGCACTCGCGGCGGCTGCTGCGAACGATTCGGCGCTCGGAATGATGTATTTGCCGGCGGCATTCTGCATTTGCGTGTAAGCCATCTTGTTCTGCAGCGCGTAGCTCAGCTCGACGTAGCCAATCGAATTCTTGACCTGCTTCACATAAGCAGCAACGCCTTCGTTGCCCTTGCCGCCGAGTCCGTACGGCCACTGCACCGACGTGCCTTCACCGACGCTGGACTTGAAGTCGGGGCTGACCTTGCCGAGGTAGTTGACGAAGTTGAACGTGGTGCCCGAGCCATCCGATCGATGCACGATGGTAATGGTCGCCGATGGCAGTTCCATGCCGGGGTTCAGGCCGGTGATCGCCGCATCGTTCCACTTGGTGATGTTGCCCTGGAAGATGTCGGCGAGGACCGCGCCGGTCAGCTTCAGTTTGCCCGGTTCGATGCCGGCGATATTGACTACCGGAACGACTCCGCCGATCACGGAAGGAAATTGCACCAGTCCCGCGGCAGCGAGGTCAGCAGGCTTCATCGGCGCATCGGACGAGCCGAAGTCCACGGTTCCTGCCTTGATCTGGGCAATACCGCCACTGGAACCGATCGACTGATAGTTGATCTGGTTGCTGGTCGCCGCGTTGTAGTCGGCCGACCATTTCGACATCAATGGGAATACAAATGAGGCACCGGCACCGGTAACCTCGGCAGCCTGGACGGCATGGGCGCCGATCAGGGTAGCGATACCGATTGCGGCGGCACGCAGGATGATCTTGGTAGACACAAGCAACTCCTTCAACGGGTTGGAAGACGATGGCCGTCTTTCTATCCGCGCGACGTTGCGAAATGATGTGATTTGTATTGCAGAAATAAGTCGGTGTTGGTAATCAACGACTTGCAGTGCCCACGGGGAAACTCAATCGCCGCTGATGAAGGCCGGTCCCTTGCCGGCGGTCTTTTCGTAGACACCCCCGCCGGCACGTTTGTACTGGGTGAAACCATGCTTTTCGATATGGCTTTCACGGTTCAAATGGGCGGCACCGCTGACGACCGCCGGCGCACTGATCACGCGATGCATCGCCGCGCCGCATTGCGGGCAGACAACCAGCGCGGGATCGGACAGCTTCTGCAACTGTTCGATGCCATCGCGGCATTTTTCGCAGGAGCTGGCATCGTCATCAGGATTGTATTGATAGATCGGCATGGTGCGCGTCAGTGGCCAGCAATCGCGGTCGTTTCAGGTTGGGCGTCTTCAAGCATTTTCCAACGATTGACGATACGGCAGAACAACTGCGCCGTGCGTTCGGTGTCGTACACGGCCGAGTGTGCTTCGTTCGGATCCCAGTCCAGACCGGAGGCATTCACGGCGCGGCTGAGGACGGTCTGCCCGAACGCCAAACCACCCAGAGTCGCCGTGTCGAAACAACTGAACGGGTGGAATGGACTGCGCTTGTGCAGGGTTCGACGAATCGCCGCATTAAGGAAGCCGAGGTCGAAGGCGGCGTTGTGGCCGACCAGAATCGCGCGCTGGCAACTGGTTTCCTTCAAGGCGAGTCGCACCGGCGCAAACACATGGTCCAATGCCGCGCGCTCCAGCTTGGCGAAGCGAAACGGATGGTCTGGATCGATGCCGGTGATCTCGAGTGATTTCGGATCGAGGTTGGCGCCTGGAAAGGGCGTGACATGGGTGGATACCACCGCTTCTGGCTCGACCCAGCCAGCATCGTCCATGCGGATTACGCTGACGGCGATCTCCAGCAAGGCATCACGCTCGGAATTGAAACCACCCGTTTCGACGTCGACCACTACTGGCAGGAAGCCACGGAAGCGGTCAAAGATGCGGGTCGATTGAGAGGCGGGCATGGTTCCAGTATAGGGGTTGATACCCGTCGACTCACTGTAATTGTGGACCTCCAGGATGGTCAAACGGTGGTCGACTGCATTGGAAGCAGTGCTGCCATGAATGCCGTTGATTACGCTTTCGTTTGCAGGCGTAACACGGTTGTCATCTATCTTGCATGTGGCTGTAACGCACGTGAAGCATCCTGCGCTTCGTCAGCAGCCGGTGCCGTTCAAGAGCGCGCCAACTGCATCGTTTTCTACTTTGTCGATGGAGTTTCCATGCACACACGCAACGTACGCACGCTGCTCGCGATCGCGATGCTGGTCACCGCGCCGCTGGCCCATGCCGATTTCAGCCTCGGCGAAATCCTCGGCTACAGCGTGACCTTTGAAGGCCTGGTCCAGGCTGACCGTACCCAATATGACGCTGATGTGACGCCGCTGGTCGACGATGGCGAAGTGCGCCGCGCCGAGCTGGTCTTGAAGGGCAAGAAGGGCAATTTCGACTGGGTCGTCGGTTACGACGTCAGCACCCGAAACGACAAGTTCCTGGACGTCAACGGTCGCTACAAATTCAATTCGAAGTTCAGTGCGCGGGTCGGTCAGTACAAGCAGGCGAACAGCCTCGAAGAGTTGTCGAGCACCAAGAACAACGACTTCATCGTCAAGGCGATGGCGACCCAGGCGTTCGCCGTGTCGCGCCGCCAGGGCGCCAGCCTTGCATGGCAGGAGAGCAAGTGGCTGCTCACTGGCGGCTGGTTTGGTCGCGAGATCACCGATGGCGGCGGCACCGGCGCTGGTTATGGAGGTCGGTTCACCTATACACCCATCCTTGAGGACGGCAACATTATCCATCTTGGCGTTTCGGCGATCAGCTATGACACCAACGACGATCGTGATCGTATTCGCGCACGTCCAGGCTTCGATATCAGCACCACCCCTCGCCTGATCGACAGCGGTACGTTCCGTGATGCGGACAAGCGCACTACGTATGGTTTGGAAGCTGGTTGGGTACGCGGCCCATTCAAGTTGCAGGCGGAATATTTTGACTCGACCGTTGATCGCCTTTCCCACCCCGACTACAACGCCGACAGCTGGTACGTTTCGGGCTTGTGGAACATCAGCGGCGAGACCTGGGGCTACAAGGACGGCGTGTTCGCGACCAACCATCCTGTCCACAAGACCGGCATGTGGCAGGTCGGCGTTCGCTACGAACGCTTGAATCTCATCGATGGTCTGGTCCGCGGTGGCGAAGAAAAGAATTTCGCGGTCGGCGTCAACTACTACGCACTCAGGAACTTCAAGTTATCGCTCAATTACGTCCGCGCCAACGCGACCAAGGGCAGCGGCATCTCCGACCAGCCGAATGCGATCGAAGGCCGCGCGCAACTGTTCTGGTAGAGCTCCAACGACTGATCCTCCCTCAGTCGTCAACCTTGACGGGCCCTTCGGGGCCCGTTTTTTTTGGCGACGCCGATCGGAGCGGATGTAAAAATCTGCCGGATTCTGTCAGCTCTCGCGGTTTCATTCGCCCTTCCGCGAATGCAGCCGTGAAAATTCCTGAATAATCGCGGCGGCGACGTTGCTTGGACGTTGCGTGTTGGTGGGCTGTCGAGCCTCATCGGCTGGCATCGCCCTTGCATTCGATAAGGATTGCTCGACATTTTGTATGCGGGCCGGATGTAACGGGACGACAGAATGAACGAACTTTATCGACAACTTATGCGCAGCATACCGAACCGGCAACTGTCCGACGAAACTGTGCCTGGCTCGGTCCCTCGCACGTTGCGCGACTGGGTTGATGCGCTCCCGATAGCCAACTTCGCGGCCACGTCGAGCCAACTGCTGGACCGTCTGCGCGCGATGAATAAAGTCCGCATGGAACCGCTGCGACGTCTGGAAATGCTGGAAGTTTTGCGCGTTTCGGTAGGGCAATGCGTCTCCACCGCCGATGCTCAAATAGTGGGCTCCACTTTTCCGCTGACGCCGCAGAAGGCCGCGTTGGCGACGCTCAGCGAGACGTTCGAGTTCGAGCTATCGTTGGGCTACATCGAAGTCTTATTTGACCTGTGCGCTCCCAAAGAGGCCGTGCCGATTTTCCGTGGCCGCCATGCCAGCTTGGCGGCATTTCGCGCGCTTGAGCATGCTGGGCAGTGTTTGCAGAAGTCCTACCAGTGCTACCACGCGCCGATGGCGGGCGTCTGGCAGTCAATGCATGACCTTTACCGTGTAATTGTCGATCTTAACTTGCAGACCAGGTCCGTGGATGGATCGCGCTTCGGCGACGGTGCGCAACCGCGCCACGTCTACGCGCACGCGCTGCTGCTCTCGCTCGTCAATCCCTATAGTTTTACGTGTTCCGAATTGCCCGAAATCACCGCGATCACCCGACTACTGGCTCCGCTCTGCGAACTGCTCGAAGTGGGTGCCGAGGTGGAACAGACCGGCACATTGCGACTTGCCAATATCCATAGCGACGTCGGCCCCGGTGTTGTCTTCGAAGAGTTGATGTTAGGCAAACAGACCCTGCTCGGTATCGACACGACGGGCGTTGTCAGTGAGATCGAATGGCGCATCAACGCGGCCAGCGATGATGCACACTCGGTGGAACTGCCACATCGCGGCGGAAACCCGTGGCGCGCCGAAATCCGATTGTTGCGCCACTTGGTCGGCAGCCTGTCCGCTGACTACTCGCGAGACTACGAGCGCTTGGACAGCGAGCAAGAGATGGAAACCGTCATTGGCCTGCACGACTTGCACAACGTACTGGCGAACCGAGAGGATTTCCGCAGCTTTGCGCAGCGCGTTTTCGGCAGCGGCGACACCACCGAACGCGAAGTAATGCCCTCGTCGGTCAACTCCAGAAGCGAACGAACGCTCGTCAGCCAGCGGCGTGCCCATGTTCTCAACCAAAGTCTGCGCGGCTACCGATTACGTTGGCCCAGTCGCGCGCATGGCGAGACTGTTCGTGCCAAGGTCGGCGAGTTGATTGGATTGCGATCCGACCGCGATAGCGCATCGAACTGGATTGTCGGCTCAATCCGCTGGCTGCGGATCAATGATGGTGGAGACGTCGATGCCGGTGTCGAAGTTCTGGCACGCCGCGCGCTTCCGGTTGCGGTGGGGCTGGACGACGACACGGCACCCCGTTGCGCGCCATACCGCGGCCTGTTGCTGGCACCGTTGCGCAGTGTCGACGCAAGCATTTATTCCACTTTGCTGGTGCCAGCGGTAGTGTCGCCGAAGCTGGTCGATCGCAGCCTTGTCGCGC
The DNA here is from genome assembly GCA_038236135.1 of Lysobacterales bacterium. Classification (GTDB taxonomy): domain Bacteria; phylum Pseudomonadota; class Gammaproteobacteria; order Xanthomonadales; family Rhodanobacteraceae; genus Dokdonella. Next base: position 21,038 of record JBBSTF010000038.1, on the reverse strand, counting down.
TGAACGTAGCGTCACCACTGGATGTGCATCGGTGGTGGATGGACGCCGGCGTGCGTCGACTTGGCGCAACCGGCCTCCTCGATCGGTCCGGCAATTACATACACTTCCGCCTGCCTTCGATGCGCCGTCCCGACGTCGCAGTCGATGCGATGCCCGGGAACCCGGCGGCCGGCGCGGACTGAACCCAATCACTCGACCGCGGCGCAAAAGCACGGCGGAAACGTCCCTGCAACGCCAGCCTTGCTAAAATTGGTTTCCCGTTTCGTGAATTGCGATCCTCAGTGACCCAGCAAGAACCCTTCAGCGGACTGAAGACCCGTCGCGCCAGCGTCGGCGTTCGCATCGATCAGGTCACGGTCGGTGGTGGCGCGCCCATCGTCGTGCAGTCGATGACCAATACCGACACGGCCGACGTGGCCGGCACCGCCAAGCAGATCGCCGAACTGGCGCGCGCCGGATCCGAATTGGTCCGCATCACCGTCAACAACCCGGAATCCGCCGCGGCCGTGCCGCGCATCCGTGACCGGCTGGACATGATGGGCTGCTCGGTGCCGCTGGTCGGCGACTTCCATTACAACGGTCATCAATTGCTTGAAGACGAGCCCGCATGCGCTGTCGCCTTGGCCAAATACCGAATCAATCCCGGCAATGTCGGCTTCGGCAAGAAGCGCGACACACAGTTCAGCGCGATCATCGAAACCGCGTTGCGGCACGAAAAAGCGGTCCGAATTGGCGTCAATTGGGGTTCGTTGGACCAGTATATGGTCACAGCGATGATGGATGAGAACACCACGCGTGCTGAACCTTGGTCGGCCGCTCGCGTAGCGCGCGAAGCGTTGATCCGTTCGGCGTTGGAATCGGCGGCACGTGCCGAAGAACTTGGAATGGGGCGCGATCGCATCATCCTGTCCTGCAAGGTTTCCGGCGTGCAGGAATTGATCGCGGTCTATCGCGATATTGGCGCGCGTTGCGACTACGCCTTGCACTTGGGGCTGACAGAAGCCGGCCTTGGCTCGAAGGGCATCGTCGCCTCGACGGCTGCGCTGGCCGTGCTTCTTCAGGAAGGCATCGGCGACACGATCCGCATTTCACTGACGCCCGAGCCCGGCGAATCACGCACTCGCGAGGTGATTGTCGGCCAGGAGATTCTACAAACCATGGGCTTGCGCGCGTTCACGCCGCTGGTCACCGCGTGCCCCGGCTGCGGCCGAACCACCAGCACTTTTTTTCAGGAACTCGCCAAGACCGTCCAGGACCACGTTCGCGAAAAAATGCCGGAGTGGCGGATGAAGTACGACGGCGTCGAGAACATGACACTCGCCGTGATGGGATGCGTGGTAAACGGGCCGGGGGAATCCAAGGTCGCAGACATCGGAATTTCACTGCCGGGAACTGGCGAAGCACCCATCGCGCCGGTATTCATCGATGGCAAGAAGGCGATGACCCTGCGGGGCGAAAATATCGCGCATGAGTTTGTCGAGGTGATCGAGAATTACGTCGCCGAGAAGTATCAGCAACGCCTGTAGCCCAGAGCTACTCGGGTTCCGCCAGCATCAACGCAAGGTCGGTCACCCCGACATCGACGCCAGCCTGATTGAGTAACGTCGTCGCCTGGCCGCGATGATGGGTCTGGTGATTGAAAAAATGGATCAGCAGGAAACTCAAGCGACGCGTGAAGGCGATGCCCTTGGTATTGCGATAACTGATTGCAGCGACAAGGCGTTCTTCGCTCAACTTTGCAATCCACTTCTGTATCGTGGTGTCGATAATTTCGCGCTGCTTCGCCAAGTCGGCGAGTGAGTTTTGCAACGGTTGATCGAGTTGAGTCGGCTCGATCATCGCGCGGATCGGATCGAGTTCGCGGTCGCTCTCGTCGGCACGCGCAAAGCGATGCAGCCACAACAGGTCGGCAACCATGATGTGATTTAGCGTCTCGAAAATCGACCCAAAGAATGCGCCGCGATCTTGCATGATTTCCGCTTCCGGCAAGGTCGCCGAGACCGCGTAAATACGATGATTCATCCAGCGGTTGTAGCGAGCCAGCACCGACAGTTCATCACGCACGCGGTGCCTCCATCGTGGAGTCCGATGCTGGCAGGATCAACGCCAGCAGCGGGTAGCGTCCTTCGTCGGCAAGCAGGTTGTAAGTGCGACAAGCCGCGTTGTTGTCCATCACCTCAATGCCGATGTGTTGGCGCAGCAATACGCTACGGCTTGATACCGATGGAAACTGCAATTTCGCCCCCGTGCCCAGCAGGATCAGTTCTGGCTTCAGCGCGGCGAGATTCTGCGCGATTGCATCGGTGAATCCGTCGATATCGTTCACCGGCCAACCTTCGACGACACGATCCGGCAGTACCAGGCAGCTGTTGTGCAGGCGGCGATCAATGATGGTGACGCTGCTGGCGTCGCAGGTTCGAATGAAGAAGTAGCCTTCCGGACGGTCGTGGGTCAGCGCCATCGCAGCGAACTATTTCGGCAGGGTGATCTTCGGCTGCTCGGCATTGCGCCGGAACAGGCTGGCAGTGTGGCCGATGCTCTGGACCAGTTCCGCCTTGCTGCCATCGAGCAGCGCGGCAAGGATTCCAGCGCGCTCTTCACGGTCGCCGCCAGCCAGTTTCACCTTGACCAGTTCGTGATGCGACAGGGCGAGATCAAGCTCGCCCAGCACGCCATCGGTGAGACCTTTCTGGCCCATCAGGATGACCGGGTTGAGGGCGTGGGCGAGGCCGCGCAGATAACGGATTTGGGTCTTGGAAAGCGACATCGGCGGGAGGCTGTTGGCCGGGTTGGGCGAGTCGGTCAGGTTATCATGCGCGCCATGGCACGCAGCAAATCCTCGCAAGTCTGGTTGAAGGAACACTTCAACGATCCGTACGTAAAACGCGCTCAAGCCGAGGGCTGGCGTTCGCGCGCGGTGTACAAACTGGAAGAGCTGCTCGAACGCGACCGGTTGCTGAAACCCGGCATGACCATCATCGATCTCGGAGCCGCCCCGGGCAGTTGGTCGCAGATGGCGCGGCAACGGCTCGGAGATGGCGGACGCGTGATCGCCCTCGACATCCTGCCGATGGATAGCATCGCCGGCGTCGATTTCATCTGCGGCGACTTCCGCGAGGAAGAGGCGCTCAAGCGGCTGGAAGCGGAACTGGGCGGGCAGCAGGTCGACCTTGTCCTGTCGGACATGGCTCCAAACATGAGCGGCGTCGGCGAAATCGATCAGATTCGAGTTATGGACCTGGCAGATCTGGCCGACGATTTCGCACGCCAGCACCTGAAACCGGGTGGTGCGTTTCTGATCAAGCTGTTCCAAGGCGGTGGATTCGACGCCTACGTCAAGCGTTTGCGTGCCAACTACGGCAAGGTCAGCGTCCGTAAACCCAAGGCATCGCGCCCACGCAGCCCCGAGGTTTATGCGCTGGCCATCGAAAAACGGCGATAATCCGGGCACTTGGGAGAAGTTTGCCCAAATCGGCCTATTAACAGCCGCGGCGATTGAGTTTTGCGGCAAAGTCCCAAAATCATGCGTCAGCCCGTGCGCTTCGCGCGGGAAGCTTTAAACGGGTCGGCCGCAGCTGTGCCGAAACGCATCCCGAGTTCCAAGGAATCAACGTTTGATGAATGACATGACCAAGAATCTGTTGCTGTGGTTCGTGATAGCGATTGTCCTGCTGTCCGTCTTCCAGAGCTTCAACCCACGAGGCGCGGCCACGACGAGCGAGGTTCCGTACTCGGAATTCATCTCTCAAGTACGCAACGGCCAGGTTGACGAGCTGGTCGTCGGCAACGACAACCGCAGCCTGAAAGGCACGCTCAAGGGCGGAGCCACCATTACCACGCAGGCTTTGCTGACCGATACCACCTTGGGCGAGCTCGAGAAGTCGGTTGCCAAGCTGACCGTGCAGCCATCCGACAGCGGCCCCTCGCTGCTGAAGATCCTGCTCGACTGGATTCCGCTGATGATCTTCATCGGCATTCTTATCTACTTCATGCGCCAGATGCAGTCCGGCGGTGGCCGTGGCGGCGCAATGAGCTTTGGCCGTTCGCGCGCCAAGTTGCAAGGCGAGGATCAAGTCAAGACCACCTTTGCCGACGTCGCTGGTTGCGATGAGGCGAAGGAAGAAGTCTCCGAGCTGGTCGACTTTCTGCGTGATCCGAGCAAATTCACCAAATTCGGCGGCAAGATTCCGCGCGGCGTATTGATGGTCGGCTCCCCCGGCACCGGCAAGACGCTGCTCGCCAAGGCAATCGCCGGCGAAGCCAAGGTGCCGTTCTTCGCAATTTCGGGTTCCGACTTTGTCGAGATGTTCGTCGGTGTCGGCGCGGCGCGAGTTCGTGACATGTTCGAGCAGGCCAAGAAGCAGGCGCCCTGCATCATCTTCATTGATGAGATCGATGCGGTCGGTCGCCATCGTGGCGCAGGTCTCGGCGGTGGTCACGATGAGCGCGAACAGACCTTGAACCAGTTGCTGGTCGAGATGGATGGTTTCGAAGGCACCGAAGGCGTCATCGTTATCGCCGCGACCAACCGCCCCGACGTGCTCGACCCGGCCTTGCTGCGTCCCGGCCGTTTCGATCGCCAGGTGATCGTGCCCTTGCCCGACATCAAGGGCCGCGAGCAGATTTTGAAAGTTCATATGCGCAACGTGCCGATTGCGTCCGACGTCGAGCCAATGGTGATTGCACGTGGCACGCCGGGCTTCTCAGGTGCGGATCTCGCCAACCTGGTCAACGAGGCAGCTCTGTTTGCCGCGCGCGGCACTTCGCGCGAAGTGGACATGAATCACTTCGAGAAGGCCAAGGACAAGATCATGATGGGAGCCGAACGGCGCTCGATGATCATGAGTGAGGAAGAGAAGAAACTCACCGCGTACCACGAAGCTGGTCATGCGATTGTTGGCCTGTCGGTCCCGGGTCACGATCCGGTCCACAAGGTCACGATCATTCCGCGTGGCCGTGCGCTGGGCGTCACCATGTACCTGCCCGAGCAGGATCGCCATAGCTACAACAAGACCGAACTCGCCAGTCGACTCGCCAGCCTTTACGGCGGCCGCGTTGCCGAGGAATTGATCTTCGGTGAAGACAACGTCACGACGGGTGCATCCAACGATATCGAGCGCGCCACCCAGATGGCGCGCAACATGGTTACGCGCTGGGGCCTGTCCGACGAGATGGGACCGATCGCCTACGGTGAGCAGGAGGACGAAGTGTTCCTCGGCCGCTCGGTCACCCAGCACAAGAGCGTGTCGGACGACACCGCGCGAAAGATCGACGAAGTCGTTCGCAGCATCCTTGATCGCGAATATCAGCGCGCCAAGACAATCCTCACCGAGAAGATCGACGTGTTGCACGCGATGGCGGATGCCTTGCTGGTCTGGGAAACCATCGACCGCGAACAGGTCGAGGACATGATGGCCGGACGCACCCCGAAGCCGCCCAAGGACTGGACCGAGAAACCCAAGAAGGGCAATAGCGACAGCGGCACACGCGGTGGCGAAACGCCAATTGGCGCAGCCGCAACGCAGTCGCGCGAAAGTACCGACTGATCAGGTCGATTCAACTGCAAAAGAAAAGCCGCGACGGGTCATCGTCGCGGCTTTTTCGTTTCGTACCAGCGCCTCAGCGCTCCAGCGTATCGCTGTCGACGACGCGACCATTGACGACGAAGTAGCGCCTCAGCGAGCGGCGGTCTCCAAGATCGTAGATCAATTGTTCGCGCTGCTCGACGCCGTAGAACGCGATGCCGGGCGCAGGTCGCCGGACGATGCCATCGTCGTTGCGCCGACGTGACACGGGTTGTCCGCAATGGGCGACCAGTTCGCCCACACTGAAACCGTCATAGCTCGCCTGCGCATTGCAGTCGTCACCAATCCGGTTCACGCCGTAACCGAGCGTGTCTTCGCGACTCATCACGCCGTTGCGAAATACCAGCCGGCGCATAAGCATCCGCGGGCCGAAATTGTAGGTCCACGCTTCAATCGGCGTTTCGCGCTGACGTTCGTACGGTCCATAGCCGCCGAGCACTTCCAGCTCGGTGCTACGCTCGATCCAGATCGGCTCGCCGCAACGTGAGCGCACCTGGAAATCCTGGTCACCCGGCCCAACCAGTTGGGTACCGCAGCGCAAGGCCCAAGCTGGCGAGGCGGCGGCGAAAAGGATGAGCACGACTGATGCTCGAATCATCATGGTTGACTCCGTAGACGCTGCGGTCATGGTCGCATCCATCGGCGTTGGACGGATGAACCGGGTGGCAGGTTCCGGCTATGCTCTCGTGATGGAAATGTCCGCCCCTCAAAAGACCATCGACTGTGCCGGCCGCCTGTTGATTCTCGATCGTCCTCGCATTGCCGGCATCGTCAACGTGACGCCGGATTCGTTTTCCGACGGCGGGCGCTTTCTCGATCCGCAAGCGGCCATTGCGCACGGCCTGCAACTGGTCGCCGATGGCGCGGACTTGCTCGATATCGGTGCCGAGTCGACACGGCCCGGCGGCGATGATGTTTCCGTCGATGAAGAAATGGCACGCATCGTTCCTGTCATCGCCGCCTTGGCGGCGCAAGTCAAGGTTCCTATTTCTGTCGATACGTCCAAGCCCGAAGTAATGCGCGCCGCTGTTGAAGCCGGCGCGGGCATGATCAACGACGTGCGGGCCTTGCGTGCTGACGGTGCACTCGATGCCGCTGCGGCGCTGGGCGTTCCGGTTTGCCTGATGCACATGCTCGGCGCGCCGAGGACGATGCAGGACGATCCTCAATACGACGATGTCGTCGGAACCGTGCATCGCTTCCTCGCCGAACGCCTTTTCGCCTGCCAGATGGCGGGTATTGAAACGAAGAATCTGCTGGTCGATCCCGGTTTCGGTTTCGGCAAGACTCTGGAGCACAATCTTGCGCTGCTGCGTGAACTGGGGAAATTCGCGGAACTGGCGCCGGTAATGGTTGGCCTTTCACGCAAGGGGATGATTGGAACGCTAACCGGGCGCAAGCTTGCTGCTGATCGAGTATCGGGCTCTGCCGCAGCGGCGATGATCGCGGTGGAACGCGGTGCATCCATCGTCCGCGTCCACGATGTCGCCGCGACGCGCGATGCATTGATGGTGTGGAACGCAGTTGCCGCTGGTGATCGCAAGCCGGTCGCGAAGAAGGCCACATCGTCGGCGAGTCTCTGGGATGACGACTGACTCCGCCGATGACTGAGCTTGTCGCTGACAAAATGAGCGCGCCGGGCTGGTGCCTGTATCTGATCGAGTGCCGCAATGGCTCTTATTACGCCGGCATCACCAACAACCTCGACGCGCGCTACGCCGCCCATGCGAGCGGTCGCGGTGCGCGCTATACCAAGGCCAATCCGCCGGTGAGCCTAGTCGGCAGTCGCGATTATCCCGACAAGTCCAGCGCGGCGCGTGCCGAATGGCAAATCCGTCGCTTGCCAAAATCGCGCAAGCCGGCGTTCCTGCTGGAGCGGTAATCGGCGCTAGCTTTTTGCCCGGACGCACTGTTGCTCGGTATGAATACTTGCCAGCATGGTTCGCCGAACTGAAAAAGTACCGTCGTCATCCTCGCGTAGGCGGGGATCCATTTTGATTCTGCTGTGTTTCCAGTGACTTCAATAGGATCAAAATGGATTCCCGCCTACGCGGGAATGACGAGATTGAAGGGGGTCCCGCGACGTGAGTTGAAGTCGCCCGATCTGCAAGTGGCTCGAAAACGATGCTCACCAACAGATGCGTGCGGGCTCGCGAAATAATGCAGGGCGGCAGGCGACCAGTGTTGTACTAGCTTCAACGGAAATCGCGCGAACGCGAATCCAGTTCATCGAAAAGAGGTGTGTAGTCGAGCAGCTGCTCGGCGATGATGTGTTGCACGCCATCAACGAATTCGACTCGACCGGCCACACCCAGCAAACGTGATTCCAGCAACACGCGGCGCTGACGCTCGGCGATGCGTTGCCATACGACGATATTGAGCATGCCGCTCTCGTCTTCCAGCGTGAGAAAGGTGACGCCGCTGGCGGTCTCCGGCCGCTGTCGCAAAGTGACCAGACCGGCAACGCGAATATTGCGACCATGGCTCAATCGAGGCAGGTCGCGTGCGATGGTGCAACGCCTCGCCTTCAATTGTCCGCGCACCAATGACACGGGGTGCGGACCGAGGCTTAAACCGGTCGCGGCGTAGTCGGCAACGACGGTTTCGCGCGCACTGGGCGGGCGCAATGTGACCGATTGCTCGGGCGTGGTGATGCCATCGAACAACGGCAATTGCGCTTCTACGCCAGCGACCTGCCAGCGGGCGCGATGGCGATGGCCGACCAAACCGCGCAAGGCGTCCGCTTCGGCAAGTCGCGCCAAGGCGCGTTGATCCAGATTGGCGCGTTCGGCCAAGTCCTGCACATCGCGGAACGGTGATATCGCGCGCGCCTGCACGATCGCGTGACCAGCTTTTTCCGCAAGCCCACGCACTTCACGCAAACCGAGCCGCAAGGCAGGGTGACGATCGGCAGGGGCCGGAACAAGGCTGCAATCCCAATCGCTGTAACGCACATCGACCGGCTGCACCGCAGCGCCATGACGGCGCAGGTCCTGCACAATCTGGCTGGACGCATAAAAACCCATCGGCTGTGAGTTGAGCAGGGCGCAGGCGAACGCACTCGGCTCGTGGCATTTCAGCCAGCAACTGACATAGGTGAGCAAGGCGAAACTCGCCGCGTGCGATTCCGGAAAGCCGTAACTGCCGAAACCGCGCAACTGGTTGAACAAACGCTCGGCGAAGTCGCCGTCGTAACCCTTGCCGAGCATGCCGTTGACGAAACGTTCGTGGAAATATTCGATGCCACCGCGGCGTTTCCATGCCGCCATGCCGCGCCGCAACTCATCCGCTTCGCCGGGTGAAAAACCCGCCGCGACGATGGCGACCTGCATCACCTGCTCTTGAAACAGCGGCACGCCCAGCGTGCGTTGCAGCACGGGCTTGAGTTCTTCGGATGGATAAACGACGGCGCCGGGATCGTGCCGGCGTTGCAAATACGGATGCACCATGTCGCCCTGGATCGGACCCGGTCGCACGATGGCAACCTGGATCACCAGGTCGTAGTAGCAACGTGGTTTCAGGCGCGGCAGCATCGCCATCTGCGCCCGCGATTCGATCTGGAAAACGCCGACCGTATCGGCCTTGCATATCATGTCGAAAGTTTCCGGATCGTCGTCAGCAATGTCGGCAACATCGATGTCCCGACGACCGCTGCTGCGCAACAGATCAAGGCATTTGCGGATGCAGGTGAGCATGCCGAGTGCGAGGCAGTCGACCTTGAGCAGCTTCATCGTTTCCAGATCGTCCTTGTCCCACTGGATGATGGTGCGATCAGGCATCGCCGCGTTCTCGACCGGCACCAGCGTCGACAGCGGCGCATCAGCAATCACGAAGCCACCGGTGTGTTGGGAAAGATGACGCGGCATGCCAACCAGTTGTCGGGTCAGCGCGACGATCTGGCGAATCACTGGAGCATCGGGATCGAAGCCGCGCTCAAGCAGGCGTTCGTCGAGCGCATCGTTGCCTTCGCGCATGCCGATGCAACGTGTGATCTGGTCGATCTGATCGGCAGAAAGTCCAAGCGCCTTTGCCACATCGCGCAAGGCGCTGCGACCGCGATAGCAGATCACCGTCGCCGCCAGCGCAGCACGCTCGCGACCATACTTGGCATAAATGTACTGGATGACTTCCTCGCGCCGCTCGTGCTCGAAGTCGACATCGATATCGGGCGGTTCGTTTCGTTCCACTGAGAGAAATCGCCCGAACAGCAACTGCACACGGGTCGGGTCGACCTCGGTGATATGCAGGCAAAAACACACCACCGAATTAGCTGATGAGCCACGACCCTGGCACAAGATTTTCTGCTCGCGTGCGAAACGCACCACGTCGTGGACGGTCAGGAAAAACGCTTCGTATTCCAGGGTCTGGATCAGTGCCAGTTCCTGTTCGATCTGCGCCAGCACGGAATCGGGTGTCCCTTGCGGCCAGCGTTTGGCTGCGCCTTCATGGGTCAACTGGCGAAGCCACGAGATCGGCGTCTCGCCCTCGGGCACCAGTTCGCGCGGATAGACGTAGTTGAGATCGTCCAGCGTGAACTGGCAACGCTCGGCAATGCGTCCGCTTTCTTCGAGCAAGCCTGCTGGATAGATCGCCGCCAGTGCATCGCGTCGGCGCAAATGACGCTCGCCATTCGGGAATAGCAAGCCTCCCGCTTCGGCAATCGTGGTGCGATGGCGGATGGCGGTCAGCGTGTCCTGCAAGCGACGTCGACCACGCACATGCATGTGTACGTCGCCGCTGGCAACGGCGGTAATGCCATGCTGTTTGCAGAACGCGAGTTGTTGCGAAAGCCGCTTGGCATCACGTGCACCGCGATGCAGTTCTACCGCAAGCCAGAACCGATCCGGGAATTGTTCGCGCAGCCATTGCGCATCGGTGGGCGAGGGTTCGGCGTCGGCCAGCCATAAACAAAGCAAGCCATCCAAGTTGCAAAGGTCGCTGCGTTGCAAACGATAGCTGCCCTTGCTGGCGCGTCGCCGACCGCGCGTGATCAGCGCACACAAGGCTTGATAGCCGGCGAGATTCTCGACCAGCAGTACCACGCGCAAGCCATCGTCGAGACGCAGTTCGCTTCCGACGATCAATGGCATTTCAGTACGTCGCGACGCTTCCAGTGCACGCACGATGCCGGCCAGCGAACACTCATCGGTGATCGCCAATTTGCGATAGCCCATCTCGCCAGCACGTTCGAACAATTCCAGCGCCGACGACGCGCCGCGCAGGAACGAAAACGGTGACAGACAATGCAGCTCGGCGTACTGCGGCAGTTCAAGTGCCATGAGGTCGTGCATGGGGCGATGACTCAGGCAAACCACCCATGCAACAGCCACGGCCCATCCAGATGACCAACCGGGCGAAACGCCCATGCGCGTTGCCCGAGCGAGGTTTCCAGCACGTAGTAATCGCGACCGGACTGATCGTCATCCCACCAGCCGCTTTCGATGCGCTCCGGGCCACTCAACACGCGCGGCGCATGGTCGCGCAACGGAATCGGGCGCGGCAGCAACCAGCTTGGACGTGGTCCGCATTCAATCCGCGCCAGTCGTGCCTGCGGCGCTGCCGACCAGGCGAACTCGGGCCGATGATCGGCTTGTTCGATCGGCGTGCTCAACACCTCGTCGCCCAGTCGCGCGCGTAGCCGGTCACCCAGTGCCTGCCAACCGGTGAGTGCTGTCGCAGAACGTTCGAACAGGTCACCACGCAAGGGCACAAATGCCGGCAACTGATCGGCAATCACACGTAGGCCGATGATCGGCGTCGCCAACTGCACGCGATCCAGTTTCAAGCGAGCAAGATCAAACAGGCGCTGCGCATCACGTTCCGGCGTTGCCGTGGCGATGCGGATGCAGGTTGGCTCGCCACGGGCGTGCAGCAACTGCAGTTCAAAATGCGCGACGCCGCCATCGCGACAGGCGAGGAACGCCGCCAGTTGTTGCAGGAATCGACGCAGCGGAAACAGGATGGCGCTGGTGGTGTGCATTTCGGCATCCAGCTCCAGCCCGGCGCTGAAAGTATCAGCTGGGCGCCAGACATCGAGTGGGTCGGCTTGCTCGCCGCTCAAGCGGTCCAGATGATCCAGCAACTTCGCACCCAGCCGCCGTACCAATCCTGCACGTGGCAAAGCCATCAATTCACCCAGACTGCGTACGCCCATCGCATCAAGAATGCCGACACTGGCCGAATCCAGGCGCGCTCGGCGCAAGGGCAGGCGACGCAACAAGTCACGCAGACCACGTTCGTCGATGATGCGACCATCGCGATCAGTTGCCGCCAGCAAGGAAGCCAGCGGTGTGGGTGCCACGCCAATGCGATGGCGCACGCCCAGCGCTTTCAATTGCTGGCGCAATTGTGTTGCCAGCGTCGGCCAGCCACCGAAGTAGCGCAGGCTGGCGCCGATTTCGAGCGTCACCGCGTCGTCCTCGCGCGCATTCACGCACTCGCTGCAGGCGTAGGCGATGCTGGCCACCGCCTCGCGCAGGCGTGCGCTGGCGGCGCGGTCGAGCACACTGCTGTGCAACGCGGGCATCAAGGCTTGTGCGGCAGCGAGTGGTTGGCCGATGCGCACACCACCCGCCCGCGCGCCTGCCGACAGCGCCACCACGTGGCGACGTTGCAAGGGTCCATCGATCAATACAAAAGCGCTGGCCGGATCGCGACCGCCCTGGATTGCGGCGTCGATGGCCAACTGCGGAAGCAGGATGCTTGCCCACAACATGGCTGCTTCACAGACCGGAAAGGTCGTTCGGCGCGACCGCAACCGGCGCCACCCGGCCACGACACTTGAGCACCTGCACGCGCCGATCGGGTTGCATGCGCAAGCGCAACGATGCCGGCGAAGATTGCGCCGCCATGCGCTGGTTACGAAAGGCAAACGCCAGGCAATGTCCAGCCTCAGCCGCCAGTTGCAGACGACGCAAACCACGCTCGTCGATATTGACCGGCCAGCACAACACGGCTGAGCAAGCCGCACTCGACAGGCATTGTTCCGCCGCCCACCAGGCATCTTTTCCTTGCGTGTTGACTACATGCACGCGACCGCTGCGCAAACCGGCCTGCGCCAGTGCTACCGGGTAGGGCAGGTAAGGCGGGTCGACCAGCACGATGGGCCGCTCGCCTTCGCTCAATCGCGCCAACGCTGGCAACAGCAGACCGAGTTCGCCATGACCATCGGCTTCAATCAGTATTTCCGACAAGCTACCCAGCGGCCAGCCGCTACCCGGCAACACGTCATCGAGCGCCGAATGCCCGCTCGCCACCGTGGCAATCGTGGCCGTCTGCGGACCACGCCAGATGCGCGGATCGCGCAATACCTGCTGGAGTGCGACCACGCTCATCGGCGATTGCGAATCAGGCCGACGTGAATGCCTTCGATCGCAAAGGCGTGCTTGCGCGGATCAACTCGGATCGGCGAGTAGGCGGGATTCTCTGGCCACAGCTCAATGACATCGCGAATACGGCGAAAGCGCTTCAAGGTGACCTCGTCATCCAGCCGCGCCACCACGATCTGGCCGCTGCGCGCTTCCGCACTGCGCTGCACGGCCACCCAATCGCCATCCAGAATCCCGGCATCACGCATGCTGTCGCCTTGCACGCGCAACACGAAATCAGCACGCGGCCGAAACAGGTCGGGATCGATCAGCAAGCTGCGTTCGACATGTTCCTGGGCAAGGATCGGCTGGCCGGCAGCAACCCGGCCAATCAGAGGAATCCGAAAACCGCTGTCGTTGCTTGCGCCATTGCCAATAGGGCTTCCGTCACGACTGCCGCCACGCCCGCCGCTGCGTTCACCGCCACGATGCTCGGCATCAACAAGCCGCAAATTGCGACGCTTGCCCGGCTCGCGCAACAACGCACCCTTGGCCACCAGCGCCGCCACGAAATGCTGCGCCGAACTGGGATCGGCAAACCCAAACGCCTCAGCAATCTCGGCCAGACTGGGCGAAATCGCATCGCTGTCGATGCGCTCACGGATGAAATCAAGAATCTGCTGCTGGCGTGCGGTGAGGGTTTGCATACCCTAAATATATAGGGTCATTGGACGGCCGGCAATCCCTGTGGTGCTCACAGCTGTCGCAATAATCTTGCTTCCCCGAACGACACGTCGACGCAGACTCACTCCTTGGACCGCGCACCCAAACCACCTCGTTTCCCCGGCCTGCGCCGGGGAAACGAAATGTTGGAAGGATCCCAACCTAACCCCATTCTTCCATCAGGAAGCGCTCCTAGCGCGTATCAGCTTCCGCGCAGCACGCTGAACTCTCGAAACAGCCGTGCGGATAGTGCGGTGTCAAGCTGCCAGATGATGTTCATTGGGCTTGCGCCGGAGGATTCGAGCAAGGTGACCGGCCCGCACGCGATAAATGGCGAATCGAGATTGGTGCGTACGAACAACTGAAACGTCCAGCCATTGCTAGGGCTTGCGAGATACTGTTGTCCCATGGACGTTGCCGGGCTCGCGCTGTTTTGCGTTTGCCAGTGAAAGCGATCTGGGCTGATCGCGTAGTCGCGAAAATTGATTGTTTCGTGGAAACCGCTGCTCTTATCAAGGGTGACGAACATCAGTTCGATCCGCCTATCGGTGAGTCGCAAGATCCCTTCGCGAGAGGCGGGCCTCGTAGTCGCAGTCATCCAGCCGACTGCAGTCAGGATCTCTCGTCGTTCGTAACTTCCGTGCAACAACAATGGGGTATGCACTAATCCGGGTAGTGAGATAGCTGGCAAGGTACTTTGTACTTCGAGCACATCCGCCAGCTCCCTCAATTCGCTAACGGCGCTCTGGTTGGCGGCAAGACGCGACAAGAATCTTTCGGGGCTACCGACCCGGTTACTGGTGCCATCGACTTGATACGCCAGCATCTGGAGCAGCGTCGCATTGCCTAGTTCGAGCGCGGCGCCGGGCATTGCTGAAAGGTCGGCCGCCAAGCGAAGCGCCTCGATTTGGTTAGGTGCGTCGCGATGACACAAACTGCCGAACCGTTTCGAGAAATACTCCTCTTCGGGTCCCGGCTCTGCCACGAGCAACCCAGCGTCGCGCTTCAGCGTCGACCAGCCTGCGCGGGCGCCGTCGCGATACACATCGGATAGCGTGAGGCCTTGCTCATGGATGAATTGGCCCAGTGTCGGCGCCTTACCGCGCAACGCTGTCAGCGTCTGCAGTTCAGTCTTTAGATTCCGCCAACGTTGTTGCACATGGCTGCGCAGGTTAGCCAACACGCGCTCGCGAACTTGATGGTGCAACTGGATATGGCAGCCGGCAGGAAGCGCCGAAAACTCGTGTTCCAGACTGTCGATTAGCTCGCGACGCGACTGGCCGGTAATCGTCGAAAGCAAACGGTCATAACGAAACTCGGAATTGTGCTGCCCAACGAAATCCAGAACCAGACAACTTTCCTTTCCAGGATGCAGGCGCAGGCCGCGACCCAGTTGTTGCTGGAACAGCAGCGCGCTTTGGGTCGGGCGCAGCAGCAAGAGAGTGTCCACCGAAGGAAGGTCAACGCCTTCGTTATAGAGATCTACCGTGACGAGGGCGCACACCTCGCCTCGTTCAAGGCGCGCACGCGCATTGCGGCGATCATCTGTATTCGTTCCCCCATGTACACATAGGGCCGGCAATCCGGCGCGATTGAGAGTGGCCGTCATGAAGTTCGCATGCTCGACAGACGCGCAGAACACCAACGCGCGTCCTGTTCGTGGGCTGGCGCTCAATCGATGCCATTCGCGCAAGACCAGCCTTGCGCGGACGTCGTTATTACTAACCACTGCCGCGATCGCCTGTTGCTCGCCGACGCGGTTCCATGGCACGTCGGAGAAATTAGTTTCGTCTTCGCAGGCGTAGTACTCAAACGGAGCGAGCAACTGCAGGTCCAACGCATCCCACAGTCGTAGCTCGACTGACGGGCTGCCGTCAGGGCGCGGATCGAAATAAGGAGTAATCGGCCTGCCGTCGGTTCGCTCGGGAGTCGCAGTCAGGCCGAGCAGAATTTTCGGGGCAATGGAGATCGCCAATGCGTCAAAACGTTCGCCTGCAATGCGGTGGCATTCGTCGATCACAACGGTGTGCCAATGCTCCGGCCCGAACTTTTCGACTATTTGCTGCGAAGCCAGACTGTCAATTGTGGCAAATAGGTGGTCGAAGCGATTCGGCGTGAAGGCGCCACTGAGCAGTTGTCCGAAGTCGCCATCACGCAAAACTTCACGATAGGTGCGCAATGCCTGTTGAAGGATTTCGATGCGATGTGCCACAAATAGGAGTCGAGGCCGGCTACCCATTTGCTCGCAGGTGCGGCGATAGTCGAAGGCGGCGACAACGGTCTTGCCGGTGCCTGTGGCGGCCACCAGCAGATTGCGTGAACGCCCGTGCAGGCGTTCGTTCGCCAACTGCTCCAGCATGTCTTGCTGATAATTCTTAGGCTGGAGTTCAAAGAAAGAAACCAGGGTCGTTTGGCCTCCGCCTGCCTCACGACCCAGCGCGCGTTCCAGCGCAACGCGATGGCTCGCGTCGTCCGGATCGTAGTGCTGGAACTCCGGGTCTTCCCATAGCGTGTCGAAGTGTGCGATCGCCCGTGCATACAGCTCGCCCTGAGTTCGCTCTGTGAACTTCACGGTCCATTCGAGACCACCCATCAGCGCCGCGCCGGTTAGGTTCGCACTGCCTACATACGCTGAGCCGAAATGAGTATTGCGATGAAAGATCCATGCCTTGGCGTGCAAGCGTGTCCTACGCCCGTCCAAGGACACTCGTACTTCGCAACCCGGTAAGCGTGCCAGTTCATCAACAGCGGCGGCCTCTGTAGCGCCGATGTAGGTAGTCGTCAAAACGCGTATACGAATTGGCGGTTTTCCGTCCGCTCCGACTGCTGTGGTTCGAGACAGGACGTCACGCAGTTTGCGTAGCCCTGAAATCGTGATGAAGCTGACTAGGATATCGACCTGCTCGGCGGCACCGAACTCGCGCCGAAGTTCGCTCAGAAGCGATGGCGTACCTTTGCCCGCTGTGAATAACCATGGGACAGTTAAGCCGGTCTTTGGCGGCTCAGGATGAGATCCGTGCCGAAGCACCGAGGTAAGCACGCTTGGCGGATCAGCTACCAGCTCCAACGCGGCCGCTACTTCTGGCGACAGCTGCCGCCGCAGTTCGGTCAGAAGGCCGTTGACCAGAGCCAGTTGTGGCTGAATCGAATTGCCATCGGATATGTCATTCAGTACGCCGACTAGCTGACGCTGAAGCACGTCTGCCAATCGTTCACATTCCGAGATATCAAGCGGACGGGTTTGGCTGGTGGCTCGATCGATCGCATCGCTGGTGCGGTCTGATAGCAATAGATCATAAAAGCCCGCCGGCAAATTGTTTGGCACCCGTGCTCCCCAATGTGGCCCAAGTCGGCTGTGCCAGGATACCTGGGTCAAGAGCTAAAGCGGCCGGACCGTGCAAGGCCTAATTCCAAATTTTGGAAGAACTGGGCCCGAAGAACGGGGCATAGAACGGGGTCCGGCGAAGAGCGGGGCCAGCTCAGGTTTACTTCGAGACTTCGAACATGGCGCGCTTCGACGTGAGAAAGCTGTGAACCGAGTCGCGTTCGCGGCCGAATTCGCGCGGTTCATGAAAGTTGCTGGCCGGTCGGTATGATTGCGGCATGCCTGCACGTTCCCTCCTGATACGCCTGTTGCTCAGCTTCGCGATGATCCTCAATGGATCGGTCGCGGTGGCGGGTGTCATGCCGGAAATGGCGGTCGCGGGCGAGTCCAGCATGGCAGACGCGTCGATGGCGAGTGCGGGGCATTGCGACGAGATGGACATGCAGCAAGCGGTAGCGGACAGCAAGCCGGGTACCGCGCAGTATGCTTCTGGCTCCCAGCACACGGGCGATTCCAACGACCACACCGCGCCGGACCACACCACGCCGGATTGTTGCAAGGGCAGCGCTTGTCACTGCGCTTGCACGCAAGCGACGGCGGGGGGCGAGTTCTTGCCGGTTGCGTTTGCCGTCATTGTCATCAATGAAGCGACGTCCCTTGTAGATCGCAGCGTTGCCGCCGCACGTCCGTCGCGACTGGATCGACCTCCCATCGCTTGAGTGATTGGCGTCTTCGGATGCCCATTGGCGTGCCGCGAACCCGTGCACGCTCCCGCCCTGAAGTGGCGGAACCCAATCGAATTTTTCGGAGCGATCATGCAATCCAATACCTTTCCTTCCGCCGATGGCGGAGACATGACGGCGTCGCGTCGCCGTTTCCTGCAAACCCTGCTGGCTGGCGGCACCGTTGCCGGTCTTGGCCTGTTACCGCGCATGAGTTGGTCGGCAGCGGCCGTGCCAGGTAATGCGAACGTGCTGCGAGGTACCAATTTCAACTTGTCCATCGGCGAGGTGCCGGTTGATTTCACTGGCGCACGACGCAGCGCGATTGCCGTGAACGGCAGCGTGCCCGGGCCGATCCTGCGCTGGCGCGAAGGCGAGCGCGTCACCTTGCGCGTGAGGAATAGCTTGCGCGAACAAACCTCCATCCACTGGCATGGCATCCTGCTGCCGGCCAACATGGATGGTGTGCCCGGTTTCAGTTTTGACGGCATCGCGCCGGGCGAAACATTTGAATACCAGTTCGACGTGAAGCAGGCCGGCACTTACTGGTATCACAGCCACTCGCGCTTCCAGGAACAGGTTGGCCTGTATGGCGCGATTGTGGTCGAGCCGCGCGACGGCGAGCGCTTTCCTGCCGATCGTGACTACGTCGTGATGTTGTCGGACTGGTCCGATGAAAATCCCGAGACCTTGTACGCCAATCTCAAGAAGATGAGCGACTTCTACAATTTCAATGAGCCGACCGCTGTCGAGTTTGCCAACGATGCATTGAAGATGGGTTTCAGCCAGGCGTTGGCGAAGCGTCGCATGTGGAACCAGATGCGGATGAGCCCAACTGACCTGGGCGACGTTACCGCGCATACCTACAGTTATCTGATCAACGGTGCGACGGCGACCGATAACTGGACCGGATTGTTTGCGCGCGGAGAGAAGGTACGGCTGCGTTTCATCAACGGATCGGCGATGAGTATTTTCGACGTGCGCATTCCGGGTTTGAAAATGACCGTGGTTGCGACCGATGGGCAGGATGTCGAGCCGGTCAGCGTGGATGAGTTCCGCATTGCCGTTGCCGAAACCTACGACGTGATTGTTGAACCGTCCGATGACCGCGCCTACACGTTGTTTGCACAATCCATCGACCGAACTGGCTTCGTTCGCGGCACGCTGGCGCCGCGCGCGGGCATGAGTGCCGACGTTCCCGCTGTCGATGCGCCGCAGTGGCTGACCATGAAAGACATGATGGGCGCGATGGCGATGGGTGCCGGCATGGATCACGCAATGACTGAAATGAGTGGTCATGAAGGACACGTCATGCCGGGCGGGTCGATGTCGGCGATGCCTGCGACGCCAAAGGTGCACCATGCGCGTACCGAGTACGGACCTGGCGTCGACATGCGCGTCGACACGCCCCGCACCAACCTTGACGATCCCGGTATCGGCCTGCGTAACAACGGGCGGAAAGTGCTGACGTATTCCGACCTGCACACCATCGGCGGACCGCTTGATCCGCGTGCGCCGGGTCGCGAGATCGAGCTGCACCTGACCGGCAACATGGAACGTTACATGTGGTCGTTCGATGGCCAGAAATTCAGCGACGCCAAGCCCTTGCACCTGCGTCTCGGCGAACGCGTGCGCATCGTGCTGGTCAACGACACGATGATGCCGCACCCGATCCACTTGCACGGCATGTGGAGCGAGCTGGAAACGCCAAGCGGCGAGTTCCAGGTGCGCAAGCACACCATCATGGTGCAACCGGCGCAACGCGTGACTTATCTCGTCGATGCCAATGTGCCCGGCAGTTGGGCCTACCACTGCCATCTCCTCTATCACATGGAAGCCGGCATGTTCCGCGAAGTGAAGGTGTCGTGATGAGCCGCTCAGTAGTGTCATCAATGTGGCGCAACGCCCACGTTTTTGCAGCGCAGGTTTCGATCGCGGGATTGGCGTTATGCGCGATGCCGTTGCTCGCGCAAAGCAGCAACGCTCATGACGAACATGCCATGCATGCTCCGGTCGCCAAGAAGCCGCAAGCTAAGGCCGCCAAGGCGAAAGCGGACGCGAAAGCTGTTGATCACGGCGATCACGTGATGGGTAATGAGGTCGTGAAGAAGGCTGACGCGGATCACTCCGAGGCCAAAGGCGAGCATGCCGGCATGGACCACAGTAAACATGCCGGTATGGATCACGCTGGCATGAGTGATGCCGACATGGCGGGGATGGATCACGGCAAACATCAAGGCATGAACCACGCTGCCACGACGGATAGCGACAAGGCGGCGATGGACCACAGTAAACATGCCGGTATGGATCACTCTGCCATGAGTGATGCCGACATGGCGGGGATGGATAACAGCAAACATGAAGGTATGGATCACTCTGCCATGAGTGATGCCGACATGGCGAAGATGGATCACAACAATCATGAAGGCATGGATCACGCTGCCATGAGTGATGCCGACATGGCGGGGATGGATAACAGCAAACATGAAGGCATGGATCATGCTGCAATGACTGATGGCGACATGGCTGGCATGGATCACGGGTCGATGAACATGCAAGGCGGCTCCGCGCCGCCCGACGCGCGCGACCCTGACTTCTCCGATGGCGTAGAAGCGGCGCACATGCACGGCTTACACAAGCATGGTGTTGTCAGCCTGGGCAGCGTCATGGTCGACCAGTTGGAAGTTTTCAGCGGCGACGGTAGCAGCGGTCAGGCCATCGATATGCAGGCCTGGTACGGCGGCGATCTGAACAAGCTGTGGTTCAAGGGGGAATCGGAACGCAGCGATGGGCAGCAGGGTGCAACACGCATCGAAGCGCTCTGGAATCATGCTTACGCCGCATACTGGGGCGCTCAAGTCGGACTCCGTCACGATGTTGGTGAAGGTCCAAGCCGCGACTGGGTTGCGTTCGGCGTGCAAGGTCTTGCGCCGTACTGGTTTGAAGTGGAAGCGACGGCTTATGTCGGCGAATCCGGTCGAACTGCTTTGCGCCTGGAGGCCGAGTACGAGCTGCTGCTGACTCAGCGATTGATCCTGCAACCCGACGTCGAACTCAACGTCTACGGCAAGGACGATCCAGCACGCGGCATCGGCAGCGGACTGTCCGATCTCGATGTCGGCCTACGCCTGCGCTACGAGTTCACGCGCAAGTTTGCACCGTATGTCGGTGTCGTCTGGTCACGCAAGTTCGGTGGAACCGCTGATTTTGCTCGTGCCGAGGGTGGTGGCGCGGAAGACACGCAGGTGGTCGCTGGCCTCAGAATCTGGTTCTGAGCAGAGTCGCCATGAAGCGGGTTGTCGGGACGCGTTACGGCATCGCGCCCGCCAGTAAAGTTGCGGGCGCGCGGCCGGAACGCACCGGCGTCGGCTCGGCC
>JBBSTF010000037.1:0-34481 GCA_038236135.1 Lysobacterales bacterium | reverse complement strand
TCGTCGCTGATGGTTGCGTCAGCAATTCCGCCGGCAAGCGTGATCATGAAGTTGTAGCCAACGCGGCCATCACCATCGAAATCGACGTAGACGTTGACCCGGTCCAGGGCGCCGCTGACATCGCGTTCGGTCTGCTGGCGGGTACGCGGATACTCGGCCGATTGTTCGTTGCGGAATGCAATCGCGAGGCCTTCCGGTGTCGCCAGCACAAAGGCTTCAGTGGGTTGCGGAGCGGGTTCGCGCGAGAGCGGCTGGGTGAGCCGAAAATCGCTGATCCGGCGCGCATCCGCCCATTCGCCAGGCGTGATTTTTCCATCGATGGTGATCGCGAGTGCAGGCGCTGTCGCGAAGACCAGGAGCCATGCCATCGGCAAGAGATGACGCAATGACATGAATAATTCTTTTGACAGCGGGCGCGCAGTCTAGTCAAAACCATCGGCTGTACCGACTGTCAAAAGTCATATAATCCGCGATGCTGTACCGACGGCGCAGGCAACGTTCACTCGTACCAGAGCACCATCCCGACGCCCCATGACGACGAGCGGTCGATGATTCGAGCCTATGGGCCTGCGCGATTCGCGCTACTTCATTGCAACCGAGGAACCATCATGAAACAACATCATCTGCATCTTGTAATCATCGCGGGCATGGCCATGGCGGCGTCCATTGCGGGCTGTACCCCCGACCAGAAAGACACCACGACGGCCGCACCTGCGCCAATGTCAGCAGAACCGGTCGCGCCTGCGCCACCTCCCGTAGTGTCCGCGCCGTCAGAAATTCCCGCCGGCCAAGCCGTGGTCAGTCTGAAATCGGCGAACGACATGAAAGTGTCTGGCGACTTGAACTTGACCGCCGAGCCCGGTGGAGTCCATATCAGCGGCACCATCAATGGCCTGACGCCCGGCACACAGCATGGATTCCACATCCATGAAACCGGCGACTGCAGCGCGGCCGACTTCAAGAGTGCGGGCGGCCACTTCAATCCCGGCAACAAGGACCATGGTAATCCGACTTCGGACATGCACCACGCCGGCGACATGATGAATCTGGCCGTCAATGACAGCGGCAGTGCAACGCTTGATGTGACCGTAACGGGCGTAACTCTGGGTGATGGCGGCGTTGACGACGTGATGAATCGGGCGATCGTCATCCACGCGGGACCTGATGACTACACCTCGCAGCCGGCAGGTGATTCCGGCAGTCGAATCGCTTGTGGCGTGATTGCGAAGTAATTCGCGCGAACTACCCGCGTTGAATCCCGGGCCGACGTCAGCGCATCCAGCGCAGACGTCGGCCTTGTTCATTCCATACTGACCGTGCAGTCGCCGAAAGACAGTGTTCGCCGACGGCGAGTACATCGCCATCCGCGTCGACTACCATCGGCAAGCGGTCACGTTGCCAGGGTGGAACGGCATGCTGCTGGTACAAATCGCGCATCGAACGGTGGAACAATTCGCCAGCGAGTTGGATGCGCTCGCCGCCGCGGCGGAAGCGGACTTGCCACGTTGTATTTTCGGAAGCGGCAACGTCACCGTCGAGCGACAGTAAGCCAAGATCGGCCGGTAGAACGACGGCGCTGCCGTCGAAGGCGGTCGACCAGTTCGGAGGAATTGGCTGCAAAGGCGTCATCGCATGGAGTAGTTGTCGGTAACGGCGAATTTCTGCACCACGCCAGCGAATCAGCGGGCAACTTTCTGGAGCTGCCGTCGCCATCTGTCGACTGAGTTCCACGACCTGCACATGGGTTGGTTGCGGCAAACCCAGTCGCCGCAACCACAGGCGCAAAACGCCATCGCGAATGGCTTCATCAAGGCTCAGCCAGTCTTCGATTCTCAGCGTAGCGACGTCGTCCCCAGTCAAAAGCGTTGTCGCTTGCTCGATTTCACTGTCGAGAAATGCAGAGACCGACCGTTGCCATTGTGCCCCGCGTGCGATCACCACATCGCATTGCGGCCAGCGATCACGCAGCAGCGGAAGCACGCGATGGCGCAGGTAATTGCGATCGAGTTTCTGATCGGTATTGGACGGATCGTCGATCCAGCTCAGGCGGTGGCGACTCGCGTAGTCGGAAAGAGCGCTTCGCGGCATGTCGAGCAAAGGTCGCCAAAGCCAACCGCTGGCAAGCGGACGCCATGGTCGCATCGCACCGAGCCCATCCGTACCGGCGCCACGCAGCAACTTCAACAGCAGCGTTTCGACCTGGTCGTCGCGGTGGTGGGCGAGGGTGAGGATTTCGCCTTCGCGTAATTCATTCGCCCAGGCGGCATAACGTGCCGCGCGTGCTGCGGCTTCCGGGCCGATGCCGTCGCCTCGTTCGACCTTCACGGACAGAACAGCGCAGTGAACATCGAGGGCCGCAGCCATCGCGACCGCTTGCGACGCCCACTCGGCGCTTTGCACATGCAGTCCGTGATCGACGTGAATCGCCCGCAAGCCGCGTTTGCGCGCGTGTTTGGAATTTGCCAATGCATGCAGCAGCACGGTGGAATCGCTGCCACCGCTCAGTCCTACCGTGATCGCTCCGGCGTCAGCCCCTTCCAGGGCAGCGGCGAGATGAGCTTCTACCGACAGCGCATTCATCGGCTTAATGCCCGCGATGCTGTCGACTCAATTCCAGGAGCAGACGATCTTTCCGCACTGGCCCGCTTCCATCAGGTCGAAGCCTTTCTGGAAATCGTCAATGTGGATCTGGTGGGTGAGTGCCTTCTGCAATGGAAAGCCGGTCAGCACCATTTGGGTCATCTTGTACCATGTCTCGTACATGCGCCGGCCGTAGATGCCGTGCAGCACCAGGCCCTTGAAGATCACCTTGTTCCAGTCGATGCCAGCGCCGTTGGGCATGATGCCGAGCATGGCGATTCTGCCGCCGTGGTACATGTTGTCGAGCATGTCGGCGAACGCGCGCGGGTTGCCCGACATTTCCAGACCCACATCGAAACCGTCGATGTGCAAGTCCTTCACCACGTCGTTGAGCGACTGCTTGGAGACATTAACGACTCGCGTTGCACCCATGTCTGCTGCAAGTTTCAACCGATAATCGTTAACGTCGGTCACGACCACGTTGCGCGCGCCGACATGCTTGCAGATGCCTGCTGCGATGATGCCGATCGGGCCGGCGCCAGTGATCAAGACGTCTTCGCCAATCAGGTCGAATTCCAGCGCGCAATGCGCCGCGTTGCCGTAGGGATCAAAAAATGCTGCGAGTTCGGAGGGAATCTGATCCGGAATTGGCCATAGATTCGATGACGGCATCGCGATGTATTCCGCGAACGCGCCGTTGCGATTGACCCCGATCCCCGTCGTGTTCGGGCAAAGATGCTGGCGACCGGCGCGGCAGTTACGGCAAACCCCACAAACGATGTGTCCTTCCGCCGATACGCGCTGGCCGATCTCGTATCCGCGCACACCCGGGCCGATCTCGACAATGCGGCCCACGAACTCGTGGCCAATCACCAACCCCGGCTTGATCGTATTCTGGGCCCACTCATCCCACAGGTAGATATGCAGATCGGTGCCGCAGATCGCAGTCTTTTCCAACTTGATCAGCACATCGTTCGGTCCGATCTCCGGCATCGGCACGTCTTCCATCCAGATGCCTTTGCCGGCTTCACGTTTGACGAGTGCTTTCATTGTGGTGCTCGTTGTGCGGGGAGGTGCGCAGTATAGTTTCCGTAGGCTCGTAACAGGCCCCGGATTCCACTGAACGGTTCACAATTCGCCGCGTGCATTACAATACCGTTCCGGTTTGTGGCAACTGGCCGAATCCTGGAAATCTCGGCGTGATTTAGCTGATCGTCGCGCGGCCACGATCGTTCGCCTTTGCTCAACTAAATTTGAGGTCCCCATGAATAAATTGCTCCTTTCTGCATCCATCGCATTGATCTGCGCCGGTGGCGCACACGCCGCTTCGTTGACCAAGTCAACTGCCACCCCAAGCGCGCCAGTCCCCTCGGCAGCGTGCCCGACAGGTCCTGGCTTCCTGACTTATAACGTCGATTGCACGCCTACCGCGGCAAATACCGTAGCTTGCAACAACACCGGACCTCCGCAAACAGGTCAGGAGAACAGCTACTACCGTCGCTATGTTCTCAGCGCCAGCAGCCCACCGAATGTTCAGATTTCGACGGTACGACTCGCTATTGAAAGCGCTAACGTCCCCGTTCCAGGTGCGATGGCGAAGGTTTACACCATACCCAATGGATCGCCGCTGGTGCTCGCGAACCTCACCCAGATAGGCTCGGCACCGATTCCCGTGACGGAAGGCTTGGCACTGGCGGAGCTTACCGTGACCATTTCGCCGACGGCGGTCGTCGACACCCCGGCCACCAAGAACATCGTCGTCGAGTTGTTCCAGCCTGATCTGACAGGCGTCGGAACGATGTTTTTCGGCTCCAATGCTACCGGAACGGGCGTCACTTACATTCGCGCACCAGGCTGTGGTGCCGCGGAACCCGTCGATCTTCAGTCGCTGGGATCGTTTCCCAACGTGAAGATCATCGCCTCGCTGGCCGGTGCTGGCTTGCCGGTTGAGCTACAGGAATACAAGGTCGACTGATCCTGTCGTCCGCGCGTACATAGAAACGCCCCGTTCGCGGGGCGTTTTTTTTGCGCCGCTGCTGCCGCCTCACTGACCTTCGACACTTGAGGCCAGCGCCTTCGGCAGGCATAAAGGTGGGATGAGCATCTTGGAGACTCCCGTGCGCAGGCTGATTATTGCTTCCATCTTGGTTGCCTCTGCTGGGACGGCAAATGCCGTCGAAGGCATGTGGCAGCCAGCCCAGTTGCCATCGATTGCTGCGCAATTGAAAGAGCAAGGACTGAAGCTTGACCCGTCGCAGTTGACTGACCTGACCGGCCCGACCATGGGCGCGGTGGTAAGCCTTGGTTTCTGCACGGCGTCGTTCGTGTCCCCGCAGGGATTGATCGTCACCAATCATCACTGCGCTTACGGCGCCATCCAGTACAACTCGACGGACAAACGGAATCTGATCCGAGATGGCTTCCTGGCGAAGTCGCTGGCGGAAGAACTGCCCGGCGATCCAAACCTGCGTGTCTATGTGACCGAAGAAATTCGCGACGTGACAGAGAAGATTCGCGCGAAGATCACGCCGGGAAGCGGCGGCGTCGCGCTCTACACGGCGATCGACAAGGCCGAGAAAACGCTGGTTGCGGATTGCGAGAAGCCAAGCGGCTTGCGTTGCAATGTCGCCTCATTTTACGGTGGTGCCAGTTACCAGTTGGTCCGCCAGCGCGAGATCAAGGATGTGCGCCTGGTGTACGCGCCACCGGATTCGATCGGCAAGTTTGGCGGCGATGTCGACAACTGGATGTGGCCGCGCCATACCGGTGATTTCAGTTTCCTGCGTGCCTACGTCGCAAAGAACGGCAACTCGGCCACCTATTCCAAGGACAACGTACCGTTCAAGCCAAAGCATCACTTGCCAGTCCACGCGAACGGTGTTGCGGATGGTGACTTCGTCATGGTCGCTGGTTATCCGGGCCGCACCAATCGCTATCGACTGGCCGAGGAAATGGCATCGGCCATCGACTGGCGCTACCCCAATTCGATCCGCGGCAACACCGATGTGCTGGCCATCATTAATGCCGCTGCCAAAAAGAACCCGGCTGTCGCGGTGAAGTATGCGGACGCGGTCGCGGGCTACAACAACGGCTTGAAGAATTACGGCGGACAGCTCGAAGGCCTCGCTCGCGCTCAGGCGCTCAAGCAGAAACAGGTCGAAGCGAAAGCGTTGCTAAGTTTCCTCGCCAGCGGTCACGACAGCGCCATGAACGACGATGTTGTTGCCTTGCGCGCGCTGATCGCTGATCAGGAAAAGACGCGCGACCGCGACTATTTGCTGGGACAACTGGCGCGAACCAATCTCTACAGTGCTGCCTTTGCCATTGATCGGCTCGCCATCGAGCGCACCAAGCCGGACCTTGATCGCGAATCGGGTTACCAGAAACGCGATGAAATTCGGATAGAGGGCCGTCTGAAGCAGATGGAGCGTCGCGGTGATCGCGGCGTCGATGCGCAGTTGATGAACTACTTCCTCAAGCGCTACACGAAGCTGCCAGCCGATCAGCACATTGCCAGTCTTGACGCGTGGCTTGGCAGCATAAAAGCGAGCGATGCTGATGTCGAAGCCAAGGTCGCTGCGCTGTACTCGGGTACGAAACTGGATTCGCTGGAGCAGCGCTTGCAGTGGTTCAAGTCTGATCGCAAGACGGTTGAAGCGTCCGACGATGCGGCGTTGGTATGGATGGCGGCACTGATGCCCGACCTGCTGCGTATCGAAAACGAGGACAAGGCTCGGTCCGGTGACGAGCTGCGTCTGCGTCCGCGCTACATGGACGCAATGATCGCGTGGAAGAAATCGAAGGGGCAGGCGGTATATCCCGACGCCAACAGCACGCTGCGGGTCACCTTTGGCCAAGTGCAAGGGCTGAAGAAGGACGGCATGCAATATCTGCCGTTCACCACGCTGGGCGGCATCACTGAAAAGTACACCGGACTGGATCCGTTCGATGCGCCGCAGGCCGAGCTTGATGCCATCGCGACGAAGGACTACGACAACTACAAAGTCGAAAGCCTGGGTTCGGTACCTGTCGATTTCCTCGCTGACCTCGACATCACCGGTGGCAATTCCGGATCGCCCACCATCGATGCAAGTGGTGGCTTGGTCGGTCTCGCCTTCGACGGTGTCTGGGAAAGCATCAGTGCCGACTGGATCTTCAATCCAACGCTGACCCGTTCCATCCAGGTCGACGTGCGTTACATGCTCTGGGTGATGGACCGCATAGACCACGCCGATAATCTGCTTGAAGAGATGGGTGTGAAGTAGTGACTTCCACAACTTCGTCATCCTCGCGAACGCGGGGATGACGAAGTTAAGCGAAGCGAATCGGCGCCACGATAGTCATGTCACTCGACCAACGACCACTTGCAATCGTTCTGATGGGCCCTACCGCCTCCGGCAAGACGGCGCTGGCCTGTTCGCTGGTGGATCGCTTTCCAATCGGACTGATCAGCGTCGACTCAGCGCTGGTCTATCGCGGTCTCGATATTGGTACGGCCAAACCGGATGCCGAGACTCTGGATCGATATCCCCATGCGTTGGTCGATATTCGCGAACCTGTCGAAGCGTATTCAGCTGCGGAGTTCCGCACCGATGCGCTCGCCGAGATGCAACTCATGAGCGACGCGGGAAAGATTCCGCTATTGGTCGGCGGCACGGGCCTCTATTTCCGAGCGCTGGAACGCGGCCTTTCTGATCTGCCGCCATCCAACCCGGAAGTACGGGCAGTGATCAGTGCCGAAGCGGACAGGATCGGTTGGCCCGCAATGCACGCACGACTCGCCGAGCGTGATCCTGCTGCTGCGTCACGTATCCGAGCCAGCGACCCGCAACGCATCCAGCGCGCACTTGAAGTCATTGAGATGACGGGCAAGCGATTGTCGGATCAACAAGGCCAGCGTCGCCCGAGGCCTGCGTGGCGATTCCTGAAATTGGCACTGATGGTTGACGGACGATCTGTGCTGCACGAACGCATCGCCCAACGCTTTGACGCGATGCTGGACGCCGGCTTTCTCGATGAAGTGCGCGGCCTGCGCGAGCGAGGTGATCTGCATGCCGACCTGCCGGCGATCCGTGCCGTTGGCTACCGACAGGCCTGGGAATTCCTAGATGGCGCGGTCGATGCCGACACGTTTCGCTATCGCGCCATCGCCGCCACGCGGCAGCTCGCCAAACGGCAAATCACCTGGATACGTTCGGAACTGGATGCACGCTGCTTCGATGCTGATGACGCCGGAACGCGAAGGCGTGTCACCGAAGCGGTTGCCGAGTTCATCGGCAATGCTTCGGCAAGTGCCTAAACGAATCAGCGTAGTGCGAGGAAATCCTTGCTGCATGCAAAGCGCACAGCATCCAGTCGTGGCGTCGCCGTTGGCATCGCCGCGCGCAGGGCAGCGAGTTCGTCACGCACCGCATCGATCTCACTGGAACGCACCGCTGGATTGACCCGCGCCAATGCGGTCAACCGGGTCAGTTCCGCACCAAGATCGCGCTCCGCATTCGCCATCGCGGTCTCGATCTCGGTGGCTGCGCGTTCTTTTGCCAGAATCTCGGCCTGCGCCAACATCGGCGGCACCAGCTTGGCCAGGACCGGCTTGTAACGCGCATATTCAACAGCCCGCTCGCCGGCACGGCGAAGTGCTTCATCACTGGCGCGGAAGTCGTTACGCTTTTGCAGGCGCGAATCGATGACGACCCGGATCGGTAACGGCGGCAAGTAGCGATCCACGGACAGCTTACGATCAGCCACGCATTCGAGCACGAACAGGCATTCCAGCAGGGCGCTGCGTGGTGGCAATTGGTCGTCAACAAGGAACGCCGCATTGCCGTGCTCGCCTTCCAGCAGCAAATCCATCGCACCGGCGACCATCGGATGGTCCAGTTGCAGCAAAGGCAGATCTTCGCGCGACAGCGCAATGCTGCGCTGGAACGTCGCCTGTTGTGGTCCGTCGCGCAGACCGGGGAAGCCATCGGTCGAAAGGTGTTCCGGATCGAGCAGCACGATGCCTGGCGCCATTTCCTCGATGGCGACGCCGAACTGTTCGAACAGTCGCGTCACATAGTCTTCGTTGTCGTCGCGATCAATCACGTTCATCGCGTGCAGCAGGTACTGCTCGCGACCGCCGCGTTCGGACGCCAGTTCCAGCAGCCGATCACGACCCCCGTGTACGAGTGCGGACAATTCCTCGTGTACCGCGTGCGTCTCGGCAATCAACGAGTCGACTTCGGCATCGACGTCTTCGCCGCCTTGGGCATGACTGTCGGCAATACTGACCAGACGACGACCAAAACGGCGTAACAACTCACGCCCATCAGCGGGGCTGCTGCTGAACGCGTCAACACCCTCATTGAACCAGCGCAGCATCACTTGTTGCGCGGTGCCGGTGTAGGCAACGGCATGGATGCGGATGTCGTGCTTCTGGCCGATGCGGTCGAGGCGACCGATGCGCTGTTCGAGCAGATCCGGGTCTAGCGGCAAGTCCCACATCACGATGCGATGGGCGAACTGGAAGTTGCGGCCTTCCGATCCGATTTCCGAACATAGAAGCAGTCGTGCTCCACCGGCATCGGCGAAAAATGCCGCGTTGCGGTCGCGCTGCAGCAAGGTCATGCCTTCGTGGAAGCGCGCCACGGACACGCCACTGCGCGTGCGCAAGGCTTCTTCCAGCGCCATCACCTTGGCAGCGCTGCGGCAGATCAACAGCAGTTTGTCCGTGCCGGTGGAATCAATCAGGTCGATCAACCACGGCAACCGTGGATCGTCGCTGTAATCAATTTCGTTGTCCGGCGGCACGATGACGAGATCGGTGTGAAATTCCGCGAACAGACGCTGGCGCTGTTCGTCATTGAGCAGACTGCCGTCGAGAAACTCCAGTTCGGCGATGCGATCTGGAAAGCCGCCGACACGCGCACGGCGGTTGCGGAACATCACGCGGCCAGTTCCATGGCGATCAACCAGAGCTTGCGCTATCGCGTCGCCATCACCGGCCTCCACGACGGCCTGCAATTCGGCGTCGCCGGCGAACTGTTCTTGGAGTCGGGCTTTGTCGACGTCGCCCAGCGTTCCGTTCTCCAGCAAGCGATCAACAATCTGCGACAGCGCGGCATAGCCATCGGATTCGGCGATGTAGATGTCGAGGTCGTGATAGCGCGCTGGATCGAGAAGGCGCAAGCGCGCGAAGTGACCGCTGCGGCCAAGCTGCTCGGGTGTTGCGGTCAGCAGGATCAATCCTGGTGTTTTTTCGGCCAGCGCTTCAACCAGTTCGTAGGCAGGACTGGCGGCTTCCGGCGTCCACGCCAGGTGATGCGCTTCGTCGACGATGATCAGATCCCAGCCGGCTGCGATCGCCTGCGCGCCGCGCTTTTCGTCGTTGGCGAGGAAGTCGGTGCTGGCGATGACCAGTTGTTCGTCTTCAAATGGATTGCGGCCATCGCCGCCAATTTCGATGGCCTCGCAGCGCTCTTCGTCAAATAGCGAAAAAGACAGGTTGAAGCGACGCAGCAATTCAATGAACCATTGGTGGACCAAGCTCTCCGGCACCAGCACCAGCACGCGCGAGACGCGGCCGATAGCAAGCAAATGAGTCAGGGTCATGCCAGCTTCGATGGTTTTGCCCAAGCCGACCTCGTCAGCAAGCAGTACACGCGGTGGGCGACGCAGGCTGGCTGTCTCGGCCACGCGCAGCTGATGCGGAATCAGGTCTATCCGCGCCGAGCCTAAGCCGAATGCCGGCGAACGACGTGATTCGGCGCGACGCACCAAGGCTTCCATTCGAAAATCGAAGCGTTCGGCGCGATCAACACGGCCCGAGACCAAGCGCTCATCGGCACGCGAAACCGATTGTGTATCGTCGAGTTCGGATTCGGAAAGCTGCTGGCCTTCACCGTGATAGATCAGCAGTTCGTTGCTGTTTTCGATGCGCTCGATGGTGAAATGGCGGCCCTTGCCGATCACCTTCTGGCCGACGCGGAAGTCGGCACGTGCCAGCGGTGCGGAGTGGGTCGCATACTGGCGCAACATGCCGGCGGTGGCGAACAGCACCTGCAACTGGCGCCCCTCCACGCGTAGCACGGTGCCGAGGCCCAATTCGGGTTCGGCGTTTGAGATCCAGCGTTGTCCAGGAACGAAAGGCATCGGCTACCGGGGCAAAAGGCGGCCAAGGATTATCCGCCTCTGGGCTTGCTCTGAACACCCCAAAGCGATGAATGCACTGTTGAAGCGGTTTTTGTGGACGGCGTGCAGGCGTCGCCTCAGACTCCCCCTCCGTCGACCTTCGTGCCTGCACGTTCGCTCCATGATCGGAACCTTGGAATCATCTGATCCTGCCCGCGAACGAGTTGCCAGCGTGAGTTTGCCTGCGCCGAAAAGCCGACTGCCGTGGCTGTGTGGAATCGCGGCTTTTGTCGTGATTGGCGTTGCGCGCCTGCTGACGCTGTGGGCGCACGAGCCGTTGCTGGCTTACGCCAACAGCTACGACCAAGTCCGCTATACGGCCTGTTTCAACCTTTATCCCGATCGGCCCGAACCGTTCAAGCCAACTGACAACAGCCCCTGGGCGCCGTATTCAACGTACCGCTTCTTCGATCTGCGGGAGCCGTTCTGTTATTGGTCGAGTGAGTTGCTTTTCCAGGGAGCGAATGCCGCGATCTACCATGTCGCAGAGGCATTGGGCGGGACGCGAACCCACGACGTGCGCAGCATCGGCGCTCTGCGAATCGTCGCCCTGATGACAATGCTTTTCGTATTCCTGCGGGCGCACTGGCGACGTGGCGAATCGTCGGTCGCGCTCGCGCATGCGGCCGTATTCGCGATCCTTTTCACTGATCCCGGTGACGCGCTTTATCTCAATGGCTACTACGCCGAATGGACAAGCCTGCTGGCCGCGTACGGCGTCATCGGCGTGTTGATGTTGTGGCGCGAGGATGGGGTTACGCGTCGCCGCGCCGTCGTCCTGGGGTTGCTCGCGTTCGCGCTGTCGTTCAGCAAGATCCAGCATGTGGTGTTGCCTTGTGTGCTTGGTTTGACAGTCTTGGTATTGGATCGAATCCATAAGCGGCACGGCTCTTGGCGAGGCTGGGCCTTAATCGTCGGTGGCCTGGTCGGCGTGGTCGGGCAGGGTGTCCAACTGGGACGCGGCGGTGAGTTGATGGAGTCCATTCGCGTTCACAACCAGACTCACGTCGTTCTCACCGGACTGCTGCCGTGGTCCAGCGACAAACCGGCGTTACTGCGCGAGATGGGCGTGTCCGCCGACTGCCTGCAATACGTCGGCAAGCACGCCTGGCAACTGCCCGGCCAACCGCAAGTGGTTTGCCCCGGCGTGGAAGACTTTGGACGCGGCAAGCAGTTGATGGTGTTGCTACGCCACCCGCAACTGGGTTTATCACTGTTCGTGCACGGAATCGGACGATTGCAGCCGTGGATCGCACCAGCGCTAGGGCAGGTCGAGAACGGTCGCAACGACGAGATTCCGGCCTCCATTCCGAACCTTGGGAGCGCGTTGCGGGCCGCGCCGGCCGTGTTCTTCAGTCTGCTTGCGTTTCCGTTCGTCGTTCTTGCATTGCTTGCATTTCGAAGCGATTGGCGACGTGGTCGCGGGTTCGAATACACACAGCTCACCTGCGTGCTGATGCTCGCGACGCTGGGCGTCACCATCCTGGGTGACGGATTGGCCGATACGCCCAAGCAAGGGCATCTGGTTGGCAACGCCGCGATTGCGTTTTTCGTTGTTGCGCTCGTGCTGGTTGTGACGCGCACGCTGGCGCGACGACGTTCAAATTAATCAGTTCGTCATTCCCACAGCCCGCAGACAAAACCCGCGAATCGCGTCGACGATTCGCGTGTCATCACGGGCTTCGCGCAGCGTTGGCGACGTCGGACCAACCAGAGCCTCGGTAAACGCGCCGACGATGCAGGCCGCGCCGACATCGACGTCTTGGTCGGGAAACTCCCCGCGCGCGATGCCGTCGGCGAGGATGCCGCGAAAAATGTCGCCGAAGCGATGGCGGCCTCGAATGCGCTCGGCATCCACTTCGATATCGATCGGTTCGGCGATAAACGCATAGGCCAGATTTGGCCCGGCCAGCGCGCGGCGCACGAAGGATTCAATCGCGGCGCCAAGTTGTTCTTGCGCACTGCCACCTTTGGCAACGATGCCTTGAAGAATCGCGATTTCGCGATCGACGGCAGTCGTCAACACGTCAACGAACAGCTCGGCCTTGGAAGGAAAATGGCGGTATATCAAACCGGTTGATATGCCTGCCCGCGCCGCGACGGCGGCAATCGAAGCTTCCCGAAATCCGCCGGCGGCGATCAGCTTGCGGGTGGCAAGGATGATCCGCTCGCGATTGCCGGCGAGGCGTTCTTCCATCAGGACTGAGCGTTTGTAGGCCATGTAGTGATTCCACGTTCAAACAATGAATCTATATTCACTTTAGCGTAGTTTTGGCCTAAACTTGTGCCTCGCATTGTCCGCCTAACGCTCACGCTAGCCGCGCTGCTCCAGCCGAGCCAGCAAAGAATCCGCCAAATCCGAGGAATTCCGCTTGATGAACTTGCCGTCGCTGAATTTTGATCTGGGCGAAGATATCGACATGTTGCGTGAAGCCGTGCGCGGTTTTTCCGCGGCGGAGATCGCGCCTATCGCGGAAAAAACCGACCACGACAATCAGTTTCCGAATGCGCTCTGGCCAAAGCTCGGCGAGATGGGTTTGCTGGGACTAACCGTCGAAGAGGAGTATGGCGGCAGCAACCTCGGCTATCTCGCCCATGTCATCGCCATGGAAGAAATCTCGCGCGCGTCGGGTTCCATCGGGCTGTCCTATGGCGCCCATTCCAACCTCTGCGTTAACCAGCTCAGCAAGAATGGTTCGGCCGAACAGAAGACGAAGTACCTGCCCACGTTGTGCAGCGGAGAGCACGTTGGTGCGCTGGCGATGAGCGAACCGGGTGCCGGATCTGACGTTGTTTCCATGAAACTGCGCGCCGACAAGAAGGGCGACCATTACGTTCTCAACGGGAACAAGATGTGGATCACCAATGGTCCGGATGCGGACACCCTGATTGTCTACGCAAAGACCGATCCATCCGCGGGTTCACGCGGTATCACGGCCTTTATAATCGAGAAAGGCTACATGGGATTTTCGACCGCGCAGAAGCTCGACAAGCTCGGCATGCGCGGCTCAAACACCTGCGAACTTGTCTTCGTCGATTGCGAAGTGCCGGAAGAAAACATCCTCGGCGAGCTTGGCAAGGGCGTGAAGGTGTTGATGTCAGGTCTCGACTACGAGCGGCTGGTGCTGGCTGGCGGTCCGCTCGGCTTGATGGCGGCATGCCTGGATTCGGTATTGCCGTACGTCCATGAGCGCAAGCAGTTCGATCAGGCGATTGGCTCGTTCCAGTTGATGCAGGGCAAACTGGCCGATATGTACGTTGGCTTCAACGCCTGCCGCGCTTACGTGTATGCGGTTGCCAAGGCTTGCGATCGCGGCGAGACCGCGCGCAAGGATGCCGCTGGAGCGATTCTCTATGCCGCCGAGAAAGCCACATGGATGGCCGGTCAGGCGATCCAGGCGCTCGGTGGCAATGGCTACATCAACGAATATCCCGTTGGCCGCCTGTGGCGCGACGCGAAACTCTACGAGATTGGTGCCGGCACGTCGGAAATTCGCCGCATGCTCATTGGACGCGAACTGTTCAATCAGACCGGGCATTGATCTCGTCGCGATGGCGGCACACGGCGGTCGCATCAAGCGTTACCCTTTGATGCATCGATTGCTTTCGACGGCGCACCTCCATTCGCCTCAGTGAACGGATCACGATGACGATACTGAAGTCCCAGTTACAAACCGGCAGCGAGGGCTTCAAGGCCAACGCGCACGCCTTGCGCGCGAGCGTCTCCGAGTTGAGAGAGCGCATCGCGAAAATCGCCGAAGGTGGCAGCGCGTCGGCGCGAGCCAAGCACGTGGGGCGCGACAAGTTGATGGTGCGCGATCGCATCGGCAGCCTGCTCGATCCCGGCTCGCCCTTCCTGGAACTTGCGCCGCTTGCCGCTTATGGCATGTACGACGATGACGTGCCTTGTGCTGGCGCGGTAGCTGGCATCGGCCGCGTTTCGGGCGTCGAATGCCTGATCGTTGCCAACGACGCGACAGTGAAAGGCGGCACCTACTATCCGATCACAGTGAAGAAACACCTGCGCGCACAGGAAATCGCCCGCGAGAATCGGCTGCCGTGCATTTATCTGGTCGATTCCGGTGGCGCATTCCTGCCGATGCAGGACGAAGTGTTCCCGGACCGCGACCATTTCGGTCGAATTTTCTATAACCAGGCCACGATGTCGGCGCAGGGCATTCCGCAGATTGCCTGCGTGATGGGTTCCTGTACCGCCGGCGGCGCTTACGTGCCGGCGATGTCGGACGAAACCGTCATCGTGAAAGAGCAGGGAACGATCTTCCTCGGTGGCCCGCCGCTGGTGAAAGCCGCGACCGGCGAAGACGTGACGGCTGAAGATTTGGGAGGTGCCGACGTGCATACGCGCGTCTCCGGCGTTGCCGATCATTTCGCCGAGAACGATCATCACGCGCTGGCCCAGGTTCGACGCATCGTTGCGAACTTGAACTGGTCCAAGCAGGGACGGCTGAGGATGCAGGCGCCGCAGGAACCGAACTATCCGATCGAAGAACTTTACGGCGTCATTCCCGCCGACACGCGCAAGCCCTACGACGTGCGCGAAGTGATCGCGAGATTGGTGGACGGCTCGCAGTTCGATGAATTCAAGGCGCGCTACGGCACCACGTTAGTGACGGGGTTCGCACATCTGCAGGGCTATCCGATCGGCATCGTCGCCAACAATGGCATTCTGTTTTCCGAGTCGGCGCAGAAGGGCGCGCATTTCGTCGAGCTGTGCGCCAAACGCGGCATTCCGCTGTTGTTCCTGCAGAACATCACCGGCTTCATGGTGGGCCGCAAGTACGAGAACGGCGGCATTGCCCGCGACGGCGCCAAGATGGTGATGGCGGTGGCCTGCGCGAACGTGCCCAAGTTCGCCGTGGTCATCGGCGGCTCGTTCGGCGCCGGCAACTACGGCATGTGCGGTCGTGCCTATTCGCCGCGCTTCATGTGGATGTGGCCGAACGCGCGCATCAGCGTGATGGGCGGCGAACAGGCGGCCAGCGTGCTCGCCCGCGTGCGTCGCGACGGTATCGAAGCGAAAGGTGGCGAATGGTCGGACGCCGACGAAGCCGAGTTCAAGCAACCGATCACTGATCAGTTCGAGCACCAGGGCAATCCTTACTACGCCACCGCGCGGCTCTGGGACGACGGTTTGATTGACCCGGCGCAAACGCGTGAAGTACTCGGCCTCGCACTGTCGGCATCCCTCAACGCACCGATCGCGCCCAGCGAGTTCGGTATTTTCCGCATGTAGGAATAGACATGAGCGATTACCAA
This sequence comes from Lysobacterales bacterium, assembly GCA_038236135.1. Lineage (GTDB taxonomy): Bacteria > Pseudomonadota > Gammaproteobacteria > Xanthomonadales > Rhodanobacteraceae > Dokdonella. Next base: position 18,452 of record JBBSTF010000037.1, on the reverse strand, counting down.
CATCTGGAAATTGAACACGACAACGGCGTCGCGACGCTTTGGATGAATCGTCCCGACAAGCACAACGCGTTTGATGAGAATTTGATTGAAGAGCTGACGCGCGGTGCTCTGGCGCTGGGTGCCGACGACAATATTCGGGTCGTCGTGCTGGCCGGTCGCGGCAAGAGTTTTTCCGCCGGTGCCGACCTCGACTGGATGCGCCGCGCTGCCGAGTACGGTTACGAGCAGAATCTCTCCGACGCACGCGCTCTTGCCGCGATGCTGCGCGCGATTGCCGAAATGCCGAAGCCAACCATTGCCCGTGTGCATGGCGCGGCCCTTGGCGGCGGCATGGGCTTGGCCGCTGCCTGTGATATCGCGATCGCATCGAGCAACGCGGTGTTCGCAACATCCGAAGTGCGGTTTGGTTTGATCCCGGCAACGATTGCACCGTACGTGTTGCGTGCCATCGGTGCACGCCAGGCTGGACGCTATTTTCTGACTGCGGAACGCATCGATGCCGCGACCGCGTTACGCATTGGCCTGGTCCACGAAGCAGTCGACGCGGAACTACTTGATGCAAAACTCGCCGAATTGCTCACCGCATTGCGCAGCGGCGGTCCTGAAGCACAGGCCGCCTCCAAGCGTTTGATCGCGGGCGTCAGCAACGCATCGCTCGATGATGGGCTGATCGCCGATACGGCTGATCGCATCGCCCGCGTCCGCGCCGGTGATGAGGCGAAGGAAGGCATCGGCGCCTTCCTCGCCAAGCGACCACCGGTATGGAATGTGCCGCAGTAGAAATGAAAAAGTTATTCGCGATTGAGACAGGCACCGAGAACGTGGTCGGTCACTGCGACTGCTGCGGTCATGAATCAAGGCTTTTTCGCGGCTTTGTCTACCAGGACGATGCCGCACACGGTGTCTATGTCTGTTACTACACCGCGCGACATTCAGAGCTCGGGGTCTCAATGGCAATTAGCTTGGGCGGATGGGGAGAAAACGCTGATCCCTCGAACAAGGAATGCATCCTTCTTGAGTGGCGCAAGATGGATGCTGGCCCAGCATGTCGAGTGGTGGATTTCGTCGCCGAGTCTTGGGTCGATGAGCGGTTGCTCGGGCGCGTGATCAGCCGTGACGAATCAATGGCTTCTGGCCGCGCATCTGAAGCGTTCGCCGTCTCAGATGCGGTTTGGTTAGTTGACCAACGATTGTCGGATGCACTCAAAGGCGATTGAAATCCTAAACGAAATCTACGTCGTGGGCAGTGGAGTTCAGTCTTCCACTCTTGGTGGCCCTGCCGCTCGCCGAACCACCTAACATGATTGACCACTCTATGGCTCAGCCGATGTTCGACAAAATCCTGATCGCCAATCGCGGCGAGATCGCCTGTCGGGTGATTCGCACTTGCCGACGCCTTGGAATTCGCACGGTCGCGGTTTTTTCCGATGCAGACCGTCAAGCGCGTCATGTGCGCATGGCCGACGAAGCCGTCCACATCGGCGCGGCACCGGCAGCCGAAAGCTATCTCCTCGCTGATCGCATTCTTGAGGCCGCGAAACAAACCGGCGCTCAAGCGATACATCCGGGTTACGGCTTTCTATCCGAGAACGCCGGCTTTGCCGAAGCCTGCGCGGCAGCGGGCATCGTTTTCATCGGACCGCCTGTGTCGGCGATCCACGCGATGGGCAGCAAGAGTGCAGCGAAAGTGTTGATGGAAAAAGCCGGCGTGCCCTTGACACCGAGTTACCACGGCAAGGAACAGTCACCAGACTTTTTGCGCAAGCAGGCCGACGCCATCGGCTATCCGGTATTGATCAAGGCGGTGTCGGGCGGCGGCGGCAAGGGCATGCGCCTGGTCGACAAGTCGGAAGATTTCGAAGCGGCGCTCGCCTCATGCCAACGTGAGGCAACCGCATCGTTCGGCGATCCGGTTGTGCTGGTCGAAAAATATGTCACCCAGCCGCGCCACATCGAAATCCAGGTGTTCGGCGACAGCCACGGCAACGTGGTGCATCTGTTCGAGCGCGATTGCTCGGTGCAACGTCGTCACCAGAAAGTATTGGAAGAAGCGCCAGCTCCCGGCATGACTGCCGAGCGGCGGGCCGCGATGGGCAAGGCCGCCACCGATGCGGCGAAAGCGGTTGGCTATGTCGGTGCCGGCACGGTCGAGTTCATCGCGCATCAGGATGGCGCGTTTTACTTCATGGAAATGAATACACGTCTGCAGGTGGAGCATCCGGTCACCGAGATGATCACCGGCGTCGATCTGGTTGAATGGCAACTGCGTGTTGCTGCTGGCCAGCCATTGCCGTTGACGCAAGACCAGTTGTCGATACATGGCCATGCGCTGGAAGCGCGCATCTACGCCGAGGACGCGGACAAAGGCTTCCTGCCGTCGATCGGCCCACTCATTTTCCTTGCTACACCCGATCCGTCGGTGCATGTGCGTATCGACAGCGGCGTCGAACAGGGCGATCAGATCAGCCCGTACTACGATCCGATGATTGCCAAGCTGATTGTCTGGGACGAAGACCGTCCACGCGCCTTGCAGCGCATGCAGCAGGCGCTGGCTGAATTTCGCATCGTTGGCGTTACCGCGAACACGGCGTTCCTGAGACGCTTGGTCGCTACCGATTCTTTTTCGAACGCCAATCTCGATACGGGTTTGATCGAACGCGAGAGCGCGGCGCTGTTTCCCAAGCGTAATCAACCTGAAGCCAGCGAATGGGCAGCCGCTGCGCTCGCGCTGGTGCTCATCGAGCAAGCCGCACCCGCCGTGGTCGTCCATGGCGACCCGCATTCACCGTGGGCATCGTGCAATGGCTTTCGTCTTAATGGCGGACTGACTCGATCCCTGCATTTGCGCAGTGGAGATGCGGACCAAGAACTGCGTGTCGAGTACGCCAGTGATGGCTACCGCGTCCATGTGGGCGATACCGTGCTCCACGTGCGCGGAACACTAAACGCACATCATCTGCGCGCAGAAATCGACGGACACGCCATCCGCGCCGACGTTGTGTTGAGCGGCGAGCGTCTGCATTTGTTTACAGATCACGGGCAACTTCGCTTCGATATTGACGATCCGCTTGCCCACGCAGGTGAAGCGGCTGGTCATCACGGGGGTTTGCTTGCGCCGATGCCGGGCAAGATCATTGCGCTGCTCGCGCCTGTCGGTGAGTCGGTCGAACAGGGCGCGCCGTTGCTGGTTCTTGAAGCCATGAAGATGGAACACACGGTTGCTGCTCCCAATGCGGGCACGGTGAAGTCGTTTCTCGTGGCGGTTGGCGATCAGGTCGCCGATGGCGCGGCGTTGGTTGATTTCGAAGTGGCAGCAGAGGCGAGCGAGGAAAAAAAGTGAGCCACACCGCGCCCGATGTCCGCATCGTTGAAGTTGGCCCGCGCGATGGCTTGCAGAACGAGAAGGCGATTATTCCCGCTGCAACAAAAATTGCGTTGATTGATCGATTGACGGCGTGTGGTTTCGGTGTCGTCGAAGCGACCAGTTTCGTCAGCCCGAAGTGGGTGCCGCAACTCGCCGACGCCGAACAGGTGCTGCCGGCGATCACGCGCAAGGCTGGCGTGCATTATCCCGTGCTGGTGCCGAATGAAAAGGGGCTTGAGCGCGCCATTCTGGCCGGCGCACGCGAGATCGCGGTGTTCACGGCAGCATCCGACGCATTCAACCTGCGCAACATCAATTGCGACATCAGCGAATCGCTGCGACGCATCGAGCCGGTGATTGCGACGGCTAAGTCACATGGGATTCCGGTGCGCGGCTATGTCTCGACCGTGCTCGGCTGCCCGTACCAAGGCGATGTTGCCGTTGCCGATGTGGTTCGCGTGACGCGTGCATTGCACGAAATGGGCTGCCACGAAGTTTCACTCGGCGACACCATTGGCGTCGGCACGCCCACCAAGGCGCGGGCGATGCTGGAAGCCTGCGCTGCCGAAGTGCCTATGCAGAATCTAGCCGTCCATTTCCACGACACCTACGGCCAGGCCCTAGCCAATGTGCTGGTTTGCCTGGAAGCCGGAGTACGTGTGGTGGATTCTTCCGTCGGTGGTCTCGGCGGCTGCCCGTATGCAAAAGGTGCCAGCGGCAATCTCGCCAGCGAAGACCTCGTCTACATGCTGCATGGCCAAGGCATGACAACGGGCGTCGACCTCGATGCGCTGTGTGAGACCGCGATCTGGATCAGCTCAGAACTGGGGCGCAAACCGGCGAGCAAGCTGGGGCAAGTTGTCCTCGCCCGGCGTGACTGACGCACCATCGGCGATACTGTCGCCATGAATTACGTTGCCAACGCTGGTCAGTTGCTGGTCGAAGTTTTTTTCGGTGCCGCTATCGGCCTGTTGATCCTGCGCGTGCTACTCCAACTGGTGCGCGCCAATTTCAAAAACCCAATCTGCCAATTCCTGTATCGCGCTACCAACCCGGTTCTGATCCCGATGCGGCGGATCATTCCGGCGTGGCGTGGGCTGGATATTGCGGGCGTCTTGCTGGCCTGGTTACTGACTGCGCTGAAGCTGGCCATCCTCTACGCGATGATGGACGAGACACTTGGCATTGCTGGTCTCGCGCTGATGGGGTTGGCCGACCTGCTAGGCGCGGTCCTGACAATTTTCATAATCTTGATTATCGTGCGTGTCGTGCTCAGCTTCGTCGGCAATGGCGGCACGTATCATCCTGCCGTGCCCCTCGTATTCGGGCTGACCGAACCCGTGCTCAAACCGATACGCCGCGTGCTGCCGGCGCCCGGTGGGATTGACTTCTCGCCGATGCTGGCCTGGCTGGGAATTCTGCTGGTACGTATCCTCATCGTGCAGCCCTTGCTCGACGTCGGCCTGCAGCTAGGGATGCGCTGAAGTAGTCCGCACAGGCGTGGACTTGTTCAGAGCGTCACAAACGAAAGGAAGTTGACATGACAACAACACCGAATCGAGTCATCCGAATCCTGGCGGGTATCGCGACTCTTTCATTTGCGACGGGCGTCGCAGCACAAACCGGCCCCGACGAAGACCAGATGCGCCGCGTCGGCGACTTCGAGATCTATTACAGCGCGATCCCGATCAATCAGCTGCCCGAGCAGATCAGCAAGCGTTACAACCTGCAGCGCGGGCCTGATGCGGCGATGTTGCAGGTGACAGTGCGCAAAAATGCTAACGGCAGCGACAAGGCCATCGCCGCAACCATCAGTGGTACCGCGAAAAGCCTTGCCGCGAAACCAGTTGTGCTCAACTTCGTCGAACACGCCGACGCGGACGCGCCGATCTACATCGCCGAGTTCACGCTTACGCCGCCGGACACACTCGTCTACACGCTGCATGTTTCAGCGCAAGGCCTGGCCGATCAGGAGATCACCTTCCAGCGCGATTACGCGCCGGACTGAACGAGTCTATTCCGACGGCGCGGAGGCGGATGACAATCGTGCCGATCTCGCCAAGGCAAGATGAATCGGCAGGATCAGCATGATCCAGTGAAGATTCGCTTGCACGAACGATGGCAGAACCTTCAGGAATAAGCCGACAGCTGCGCAAAACAGAATGGTCCAAGCCAGAACCTGCGCGCGCGGGGAGGCCGTCCAGCCTCGACGAAACGCACCGACCCAAGTTGGCAGCATCAACAGGCACAGCGGATTCAGCAGCAACAGATTTTCATTGCGCCACGCCGATTGATGCTCGGTGAAGCCCCAAAGCCCCAACAGCACCAGGCCACCAAGTCCAAAGAACAACGACAGTAGCGTCGCCGACGACGCAAAAATGACCCCCGAAATCGAATTGCGGCGAGTCGCGTGCAGCGCTGTCAGGCCGATGGCAATCGACAGTCCCAACATGGCAAACCACGGACGCAAATCGGGTGGTAACACGGGTGGCTCGGTGACGCGGCTCTCTGCCAACATGTGTTTGCTGGAAACCAGTGGCCGACCATCGGGCAGGATGATCGTCGAAACCACGCTGGCCAGTGTCATCGGCACAAAACTCTCGCGCCAGAAATCCAGGCGCTGGTCGGCGTACGGTCCAAGACCAAGATCGATCACCAGCATCAGCCAACGATCCGGTGCCGTCAGCCGAAGGCCGTCCAGCCGGAACGTGTAGCCTCGCGAACGTCCTTCGGTTTGCTTGCGAATCGCGCCATCGAGCACCGTGTCGAGCGCGTCACGCAGTTTCGTCGAGCAGTTCGAGACGAAATAGTCGTAGTGATACGAGGCGTTCCCTGGTTTCGCGTTGTTCGCCAGAAATTCGGCGAGTTCCCGCTTTCGGGCCGGAGCAAGGTTGAGTACTTGTTGCTCGACGCTACGGCCTTCGTCGATGTAGTTCGGGTATTCCTGGTCGAAGTCGAATGCACCGATCTGGTACATCATCCGACCGCGCAGAAAGTTGACGAAGAAGTCGTCCTGCTCGAAGTCGAACATGCCGTAGTTGTAGGAAACCGCGCGGCCGGTCGACGCATCGCGGATGACGATCGCGTTATGGCCAAAACGCTCCCAGTAGATTTCGCCGGGGCCATAGGTGACCAAGCTGATTTCGAGGTTCTCGCCAGCCGTCGGCAATAGTTGTGCAGCAGCGATCACGGGCCAGCAAAACAATGCGAAGGCGAAGGCGATGCCAACGCCACGCAAACAAGTCCAAAAACTCACGCTTCGTGGACCCTGACCGCGACCTGCAGCAAGCGTCGACTGTCGGCCTTGGTGACGCGGAAATGCAAGCCACCAAGGGTTGTTTCCTCGGCGATCTCCGGCACGTGCTCGAACTGCGCGGTCAACAACGCGCCGATGGTGTCGAATTCATCGCTCGCGAATTCGGATTCAAAGCGATCATCGAATACCGCCAACGGCGTCAGTGCATTGACCAGATAGCGACCGTCGTTGGTGGACTGGATCAGATTGTCTTTCGGATCGTCATCGTCGTCATGTTCGTCGTCGATGTCGCCGACGATTTGTTCCAGCACGTCTTCGATTGTCACCAGGCCGCTGACACCGCCGTACTCGTCGACGACGACGGCCATGTGGTTATGCGAAAGTCGAAATTCCTTGAGCAGGATATTCAGGCGCTTGCTTTCCGGTATCAACGACGCCGGGCGCAACATCTGGCGTATGTCTTGAGCGCTGCCTTGCTTGAAGCAGCGCAGCAGGTCTTTCGCAAGCAGGATGCCGAGTACTTCATCGCGATCATCGCCGTGGACAGGGAAGCGCGAGTGGCCGGATTCGATGACCGTGGCGAGCATTTCATCAAGCGTCGCGTCAATCTCAATCGACACCATCTGGCCTCGGGGAATCATCACTTCCCAGACCTTGAGGTCGGAAACGTGGATCGCGCCTTCGATCATCGATAAAGTGTCGTTCGAAAGCAGTCCATTGGCGCGCGCATCGCGCAATTCTTCAAGCAATTCCTCGCGGCTGGTTACTTCGCCGGACAGCGCCTGGGTCAAACGACCAAACCAGGAACGCGCCGGCTGGCTACTAGGTGGGTCCTCGCTCATTACATCGTCATATCGGGCCCGATTGCCGGGCGGTTCGGCCAGTCTACCGAAAAACACTGACTACCGAATGACGACGCAGCTTCCCGTAAAGTCGACGGTGCTTCGCATAAACTCGTCGCGATCATGACATCTCCCGCACCTCTCACTATCCGCCAACGCCCGGTTCCAGAAGATCGCTGCGACTGGCCTGATTCGATCCATCCGTTATTGCGGCGCATCCACTCCTCGCGCGGTGTAACCGATCCTTCCGATCTTGAGCACCGTCTCGCCAAGCTCGTTCCACCTACTTCTCTCAGTGGCCTCGATCTCGCCTGCAAGCTGCTGGCAAAGGCAATCGAGAGCGACTCGCAGATCGTTGTCGTCGGCGATTTTGATGCCGACGGCGCGACTGGCACGGCTGTTGCGATGCGTGGATTACGAATGCTGGGCGCGACGCGGGTCGCCTACCGGGTACCCAACCGCGTATTGCACGGCTATGGACTAAGTCCCGCGCTGGTCGCGACCTTGGGAAATCCGAAGCCCGATCTGATCGTGACGGTCGACAATGGTGTCGCGAGCCTGGCCGGGGTCGATGCGGCGAACGCACTTGGCATCGAGGTGCTCGTGACCGACCATCACTTGCCGGGTCCGAAATTGCCGAACGCTGCGGCCATCGTCAATCCGAATTTGATCGGCGATGCATTCCCGAGCAAGGCGCTCGCCGGCGTCGGCGTGATGTTCTACCTGCTGCTCGCGTTGCGCGCCCATTTGCGCGAGCGCGGCGAGTACGCGGGCCAGACCGAGCCCGATCTCAGCGTTTTGCTCGACCTTGTCGCGCTCGGCACCGTCGCCGATATGGTTCCGCTGGATCGCAATAATCGCTTGCTGGTTGAAGCCGGCCTGCGCCGCATCCGAGCCCGTCGCGCCGTGCCGGGAATCATGGCGCTGCTCGAAAGCAGCGGTCGCGACCCGTCGCGGACCGTCGCCAGCGATCTGGGCTTTGCCGTTGCTCCGCGCATCAACGCAGCGGGACGGCTGGAAGACATGTCGCTCGGCATCGAATGCCTGCTCGCCGACGATCATCGCGTCGCGCGAGAACTTGCGGATCGCCTGTCGAGCATCAACGCCGAGCGCAGGGAAGTGCAGGGCAACATGCTGGAACAGGCTGAAGCCGCAACCAGTAGGTGGTTGGCGCAACGCGATGTGGATGAATTGCCAACCGGCCTGACTTTGTTCGATGACGAGTGGCATCCGGGCGTAGGCGGACTGGTCGCATCGCGCATCAAGGATCGTTTGCATCGGCCGGTGATTGCCTGCGCGCCGGCCGGCGATGGCAGTGATGAGTTGCGCGGATCAGCTCGCTCCATACCCGGCTTCCATATCCGCGATGCACTGGCTGAAGTCGACGCGCTGAATCCCGGATTGATTGTTCGCTTTGGTGGCCATGCCATGGCTGCCGGAATGACCCTGCAGCGCACGTGCCTCAACGCGTTTTCCAGCGCGTTTGATGACGTAGCCAGCCGTAGACTGACCAGCGAGTCGCTTCACGCCGAGTTGCTCACCGACGGTGCGCTGCGCGGTTCCGATTTTGACCTCGCACTGGCGCGCCAACTGCGTTATGCCGGACCTTGGGGGCAACACTATCCCGAACCCTTGTTTGACAACGTTTTCCAGTTGCTCGCGATCAAGATCGTTGCGGAGAAGCATTGGCGACTGACCTTGCAGCACGCCGACCGGCGCGAAGCGCTGGAAGCCATGTTGTTCAACGCGCCGCTGGTGCAGCCCGGTCCGGGCTCATTACGGGTGATCTACCAGTTGGATCTGGATGAATGGAACGGTCGCGAACGCCTCCGTCTGATCGCGAGGCACGTCCTTGCAGTGCCGAACGTGAATTGACAATGTAGCGACGATCACTTCCTGTTCACGTTCGCTCGTCTTTACTCCGTTCAGCCACCATCGCAACCACTCGGATGCCTTTGCAGGCTCATCAACTCGAAAAGGGGACAGTCATGAAAACGAATCGCTCTACGCTGCTTGCCGCTTCAATTGTTGCCGTGCTTTCATTGGCGGCGTGCGACAAACAAGACACGGCGCAGAAAGTCGGAGAAGCGCGTCAGCAAGGCGCCGAGGACGTCGCACAGGCGCAGCAACATGCCAATGAAGACATTGCCAAGGCGAACGACAAGCTTGAAGCGGCGCGAACCAAGGCCGAGGCCGAGATAGCCGAAGCGCATGCCGATGCCAACGCAAAAATCAACGACGCCTCCACGGCAGCGGTCGATTCGGCGGCTGATTCGCGTGCTGAGGTTTTAAAGGTGCAAGCCGATACGATCACGACCGAGGCGAAGGCCGCCTATGACGTAGCCGTCGCCAAAGCCGACGCCGAACACAAGATCGCCGGAGAGCGTTGCGACGCCATGACGACAGGTGACAAGGGCGCCTGCCGCGATCAGGCGGATGCCGCCCGCGATCTGGCCAGGACCAACGCCCAACGCGCTCTGGACGACGCAAAGGTCGCAGCAGCCGACGCGAAACGCTGATCAACGCAAGTGAGCACCAGAAACCCGGCTACGGCCGGGTTTTTCATTGGTGCCGGTCTTTAGACACCAGCGCCTTCGAAGCCTAACGTCGTCAGCACACGTACAATGCGCGGCTTGCCTGTGCTGGAGCATTGCGTGTCTGACGAAGTTGAGTATTCCGTCCTGGTCCTGAAAAAAGGCGAAGACGCGCGATTGCGGGCTGGGCATCTGTGGGTGTTTTCCAACGAAGTGGACACCGAGCGCACGCCGCTCAGCGGCTTCACCCCGGGCCAGGCGATCGCCATCGTCGATCATCGCGACAAGCCGATCGGCATCGGTTACGTCAATCCCAATTCGCTGATCTGCGCGCGCCTGGTTTCGCGCGGGCTTGAGCATCCGCTGGATCGATCGTTGATCGTGCACCGCCTGAACATCGCCTTGTCCCTGCGCGAGCGATTGTTCGACGAGCCTTACTATCGCCTTGTGTTTGGCGAGTCCGATGGCTTGCCGGGATTGACCATCGACCGCTTCGGCGACGTGCTGGTCGCGCAGGCCACGACGGCCGGCATGGACAACATCAAGGAAGACATCGTCGCCGCCGCCGTCAAGGTGTTGAAACCTCGCCAGTTCTGGTGGAAAAACGATGCTTCAATCCGCAGTCTGGAAGGATTGACCGATTCAGTTGAACTTGCGCATGGCGAACCCGGCGGCCAGGTTATCGTCAAGGAAAATGGTTTGACGTTTGAAGTGGACCCCGAACGCGGCCAGAAGACGGGCTGGTTCTACGACCAACGCGCCAATCGTGATCACTTGGCAAAGCTGGTCGAAGGCAAGCGCGTGCTGGATGTCTTCAGTTATCTCGGCGGCTGGGGCTTGCGCGCGGCGCAGCTTGGCGCCAGCGAAGTCGTCTGCGTCGATGGCTCGCAATCAGCAGTGGATGCGATCACCCGCAATGCGCAGATCAACGGTCTTGCCGACAAGGTGACGGCGATTCGTGGCGATGCCTTTGAAGAACTCAAGCGCATGCGCGAGGAGCGCGAGAAATTCGATGTGGTGATCGTCGATCCACCCGCGTTCGTCAAGCGCAAGAAGGATTTTCGCGAAGGTCGTACGGCGTACCGGCGCATCAACGAACTGGCGATGCAGCTGCTTCAGCGCGAAGGGATTCTGGTTACGTGCTCGTGTTCGCACCACATGCCGCGCGTCGCGCTGTTGGGTGCGGTGCAGGAAGGTGTCCGCCATCTCGACCGACAGGCGCAGTTGCTGGTATCGCTGCAGCAGGGTCCCGATCATCCGGTCCATCCGGCGATTCCGGAAACCGAATACCTGAAGGGCTTCATCTTCCGGGTGCTCCCGGTCTAGGCCATTCGGCGAACTGCGAGGACTGCTGATGCACTATTTCGTCGACATCGACCCGATTGCGTTTTCGATTGGCCCGCTAGCGGTGCACTGGTACGGCCTGATGTATCTGGTTTCGTTTGCTGGTGCCTACGCATTGGGTGAATCGCGGCGTCGACGCGGACGGCTGCCCGTAGGCGAGCAGGCCTATTCCGACCTGTTCTTTTACGGCATGCTCGGCGTGATCGTCGGCGGTCGTGTCGGCTACATGTTCTTCTACAATTTCGCCGAGCTGATCCACGATCCCATTTCGTTTTTCAAGGTGTGGCAGGGCGGCATGTCGTTCCATGGTGGCTTGATCGGCGTGCTGTTGTCGTCGTGGATTTGGTCGCGTCGACACAATATCCACTACTTCGACACCATGGATTTCATCGCGCCATTCGTCCCGGTTGGATTGGGCTTGGTCCGATTCGGCAATTTTATCGGCGGCGAATTGTGGGGCCGTCATACCGATGTGGCATGGGGCATGATTTTCCCGCGTGCTCCCGAACTTGCCGACCAGTCCATCGAGTCGCTGCGGACCCTCGCGCAGGCTGGAATGTTGAACCAGGAAGCTCGCCACCCTTCGACACTGTACGAGATGTTCTTCGAAGGCTTCGTGATGTTCGCCGTGCTCTGGCTGGTATCGGCGAAACCGCGTCGGCGTTATCTTATCTCGGGTTTGTTTGCACTGATGTACGGCTGCTTTCGCTTTGCCGTCGAGTTCGTGCGCCAGCCTGACGTGCAGCTTGGTTTCCTGGCCGGTGGCTGGTTGACCATGGGCATGTTGTTGTCGTTGCCGTTGATCGCCGTCGGTCTGTTCCTGATCGCGCTCTCGCGACGCGCGCCGGTGCTTGAGCCACGCATCGTCAGCGATCCGCCGAAAGAGAAGAAAGAAGCAGGCAAGCGCTGATGCAGGTCTATCTCGATCTCCTAAGCCATGTCCTGGAACACGGCACGCAGAAAGATGATCGAACCGGCACCGGCACGCGCAGTGTCTTTGGCTGGCAGATGCGTTTTGATTTGCGCAAAGGTTTTCCGTTGGTCACGACCAAGAAATTGCATCTGCGCTCGATCGTCCATGAGCTGATCTGGTTTCTTGCTGGCGACACAAACATCGGATATCTCAAAGAAAACGGTGTCGGCATCTGGGACGAGTGGGCCGATACGGATGGCAACCTCGGGCCGGTCTATGGCAAGCAATGGCGTTCGTGGTCGACCGCCGACGGCCGCAATATCGATCAGATCCGCGAGGTGATTGCACACATCAAGCGCAATCCTGATTCGCGACGATTAATCGTCAGCGCATGGAACGTCGGCGAACTGGCCGAGATGGCTTTGCAGCCGTGTCACACCATGTTTCAGTTCTACGTTGCGAACGGAAAACTGTCGTGCCAGTTGTACCAGCGCTCCGGCGATATCTTCCTTGGCGTGCCGTTCAACATAGCCAGCTACGCGTTGCTGACCCACATGGTCGCGCAGGTCTGCGATCTCGAAGTCGGTGACTTCGTGCACACGCTCGGCGATGCACACTTGTATTCCAACCACGTCGACCAAGCACGCACTCAGTTGGCGCGCGCCCCGGGACCGCTACCGACCTTGCGGTTGAATCCAGCGATACGCTCGGTGTTTGATTTCCGCTTTGACGACATCGCCTTCGAGGACTACCAGCCGCAAGCAGCAATCAAGGCAGCAGTGGCAGTTTGAATGAGGTTGCCATCATTGTTGCGGTTGATCGAGATGGCGCAATTGGGCGAGGTAATGCATTGCCGTGGCATTTGCCAGATGACCTGAAGCGCTTCAAGGCGTTGACCCTCGGCAAGCCTGTGTTGATGGGTCGCAAGACAGCGCAGGCGATTGGTCGGGCCTTGCCTGGTCGCCGAAACCTGGTGTTGACGCGTGGCGACACCGCACCGTTTACGGATCAGGAAGTTGTCAACGGAATCGATGCGGCGCTTGCAAGCGTTGACGGCGAGCTCGCGGTGATCGGTGGTGGCGAAATCTATGCGCAAGCCATGGCGTACACGACGGTCGTCCACCTGACCCGTGTCGACACGCACGTTGCAAATGCCGACACCTTCTTCGCGCCGCTCGACTCGATGGTTTGGGAAGAGGTTAATCGCAAGGCGCATCTCGCCGATGCCAACCACGCACACGCGTTCGAGTTCATCGACTACCGGCGACGGTGATTTTCAACGTTGCCACTACATGATTGACGTGGCGTCGTAGGAGACGTTCCTGCGAACGCTGGGTGCAACCAAACGATTGCTTGGTCATTCCCACGAAAGCAGGAATTATGCAGTTGTGGGTATGGGATCGTGAGTGGGACTACGACTTTTCAACCTTAAGCGGTGCTTCGCCCGCGGCGCGCAACGCCTTGTTGAGGCGAACCACATCTTCATTGTTGAAGCGCTTCCAGCCCTGCAAGGACACCTCGGTCATCTCGACCAATTTCGTGTAGCCGGCACGCGCATCGGCAGATGGTGCGGCATCGGCAGCGTCAATGGCAGCCAACAATTGTTCGAGCGTGCGCGCAACGAAAGCGAGGCTGCGCGTCGAGTTCGGCGGCCGCGACCAGGCGTTGAACGGATTGGGTGATGGCGTGGTGCCGGTGACCTGATTGAAGCGTTTCGCGAAATCTTCGAACAACGGTTGTGAGGTGCTGTTCTTGCTCAAGCGCTCCATCAGTGGCTCGCGCAGCTTGCCCGCGTCGGCAATCGCGGTGGCGACTTTTGTCTGCAAGGTTTCAACCTCGCGTGCGAGTGCGAACGACTCGGAATATGCAGCGGCGGGAAGGTCGATGCGCGGATCGGCTAATACGGTCAGGTCCTGGTGATACGACGTGCCATCGACAACCAGCTCGACACGGTAGACGCCTGGCGGCGCCCAGATGCCGTCGGCATATGGATTCGATCCATCGCTGGCCGGCGGATAGTGCAGCGACCAGACAAAACGATGCATGCCGGCAGAGGTGCCAAGCGGCGTTGGTTGTGTGAACCACTCTGGCGCATTGCCCAGTTTCGACAGATCCGGCGCGGCGGGTTGCTGCGCACTCGACCAGCGCCGGACTTCGCCGCCATCGGCCGTACGAATGATCAGTTCGACCGGTTTCTTCGTGTCGTTCGCCAGCACATAGTCGATAGCCGCACCACTGTGTGGATTGGCCGCGGTTGGCTCATCCTTGGGCAAAGGCGTTCCCGTGAAAGCCGCCTCACGATAGCGAATCGCGCGGGCCGGATCGAACAAACGCGTGCCTTTCGCGTTGCCCGGTCCAAGCTGCCGAAAGGCGTTGATGCTGTCGATGATCCAGATGCCACGACCGTGCGTGCCAATGACCAGATCATCGCCGTGGACGACGATATCGCGCACGGAAGTCGACGGCAGGTTCTGTTGAAGCGACTGCCAGTGATCGCCATCATCGAAGGAAACGACCATGCCGAGTTCAGTCGCCGCGTAGAGCAGGCCACGTTGCTTGGGGTCTTCGCGCACGGCATTGACGAAATCGCCGTCGCGAATGCCGCTCACGATCAAGGCCCACGATTTGCCACCATCGCGGGTTCGGTAGATGTATGGCTTGCGATCATCCAGTCGATGCCGGTCAATCGCGACGTAGGCACTGTTTGCGTCGAAGTGCGAGGGTTCGATGCTGCCGACCTTCGACCATGCAGTCAGTGCGGCCGGCGTCACGTCGTTCCAGTTCTCGCCAGCATCATCGCTGCGCCAGACCAGGCCATCATCGGTGCCCGCCCAAATCAGCTTGTCGCGAACCGGCGACGTGGCGATGGCATAGACAACGCCGCGGCGCGGTCCGCTGTTGAGATTGTTGTCGGCGGTGATGGCATCGAGATTCGGCGGCACACCGGGGTCCTCGCGAGTCAGATCCGGACTGATCGCTTGCCAGCGTTCGCCGCCATCGTCGGTGCGCCAGATTTTCTGGTTGCCGAAATAGAGTCGATTCGGCTTTCGCTCGTCGAAAACCAGCGGCAACGTCCAGGTGTTGCGATACAGGTCGGGCTCGGCAAGCGTCGGCGGGACTGAACGAGTCTGCTCGGTGCGAAGGTCGAGTTTTTCGACACTGCCGCCGTAGATCATGTCCGGGTCGCGAGGATCGGGCGCGATCATTCCGGACTCGCCGCCAGCGGTGACTTCGCTGAATTGCTCCATCGTGATGCTGTTGCCGTGGCTGCGGCTGGGCAGGGCGATCGCACCGGAGTCCTGTTGCGCGCCGTAGATGCGGTAGGGAAAACGGTTGTCGGTACTGATGTGGTAAAGCTGCGCGGTCGGCTGGTTGTGCCAACTCGACCAGGTCGTTCCGCCGTTCAACGTCACCAGCGCGCCTTGGTCAACCGCCAGCATCTGCCGTTGCGGATTACTCGGGTCAATCCACATATCGTGGAAATCGTCGCCGGTTGAATCGCCCTTGAGCGGAATAAACGTTTTGCCGCCATCGTTAGAACGCAACACCATGGTATTTAATGCGTACACGAGGTCGGCATTTTTAGGATCCACGGCAATGCGGCCGAAATACCAACCGCGCTGCCAGATTCGCGGATCACCGCTGCTCTTGGTCCAATGCACGCCGCCATCGTCGGAGCGATACAAGCCACCGGCATCGCCATCGACGATGGCGTAGACGCGTTTCGGTTCGCTCACCGAAATCCCGATACCGATGCGGCCGACCTTGCCTTCCGCAAAGCCGTTGCCTCGTATCGGTTGCCAGGTATCTCCGCCATCCACAGACTTATACAAACCCGAGCCCGGCCCGCTCGCTGGCGGATAGACATTCCACGGTGTGCGCCGCGCCTGCCACATCGATGCGTAGATAGTCCGCGGATTGCCGGGTTCGAAGATAAGATCTATGGCACCGGTCGAATCATCGTTGCCGAGTACGCGCGTCCAGTTCGCACCGCCATCGCGGGATCGAAACACACCGCGTTGTTCATTGGGGCCATATGGATGGCCCAGCGCGGCGACATAGACCAAGTCGGGATTGCCCGGATCGACGATGACACGTCCGATCTGCTGACTGTCGCCGAGACCGATCTTGCGCCAGGTCTTGCCGGCATCGGACGAACGATACATACCGTCGCCTTGGGCGATATCCGAGCGCATGTCGGCTTCACCGCTGCCGATGTAGATCACATTCGGATCTGACGGCGCAATTGCGATGGCACCAATTGATCCGATGCCTTGATCGTCGAAGATTGGAAGCCAGGTTCGTCCAGCATCTTTCGATTCCCAAACGCCGCCGTTGACCGACCCGAAGTAGTAATGCTGTGGCTGCCCTGGCACGCCGCTGACGGCAAGAACGCGACCGCCTCGGTAGGGACCGACAAATCGCCAGTCGAGATTCTGGAACGAGGCAGGATCGACTTGCGCAGTCGCAAGGGCACTGACGAAAACAGCGGTCAACGCGACGAGAAGGCGTCCAATCATCGGGATTCCACAAAAGCAACGATGCTGCCGATTGTAGGCCGACACTATCAGTTTCGCGCCGTGCCAAACGTACTGAATGCAACCGCGAGCCGCGATCAGTCGTTGTTTTTTCCGGGCGGTGCCGGACGATTGGATTTGATCGAAACGAATTCTGGCGCGTCGCCATCCACCCGCATCGCAGTCAACGATCCACCCCAGACGCAACCGGTATCCAGACCCGTAACTCCCATTGCATGACACAGTCCCAACGCGGACCAGTGGCCAAAAATCAGCCGTAAATCCCGATTGGCCAGTCCGGGTACTTCGAACCACGGGTACAGACCCGCACGTTGCGTGCCCGGCGGGCCTTTGTCGGAAAACGAAATGCGGCCACGTACATCGCAATAGCGCATTCGGGTAAATACGTTGATACCTGCACGCAGGCGGTCGATGCCACGCAAGCGTGGAGACCACGTATCCGGATTGTTGCCGAACAACTGTTTCAACAAGCTTTGATAGCCCGAGCCGCGCAATCTTGACTCAATTTCGCGTGCGCATCCTTCGGCCTGCTCAATGGTCCATCGCGGCGACAAGCCGGCATGTAGCAGGCCCTGTCCGAGCTCACGATCGACATGCATCAACGGGCATTGCCTTAACCAGTCGAGCAACTCATCCCGATCCGGCGCAAAAAGCACTTCGCGCAACTCGGGATTCACCTTGGCCTGGTCTTCACGACGACGCTCGGCAATGGCCAGCAGGGAAAGATCGTGATTCCCAAGCACTACGACGGCGCGATCACCGAGTGCCTTTACCGTACGCAAGACTTGTAGCGACTGACCGCCGCGATTGACCAGGTCACCACAGAACCAGAGCACGTCGCGCTGCGGATCAAACTTGATCCGCGCCATCAAGGCAACCAATTCGTCGTGACAGCCTTGCAGGTCGCCAATCGCCCAGACCGCCATCAGTGCAGGGTCCGGGGGGTGCTCAACACGAAAGCAGGGATCGACGCGTCGAAATGCGTGCCATCGTCGGCAACCATCTGGTAGCTGCCGTGCATCGTGCCGAGCCCGGTCTTGAGCACTGCGCCCGACGTGTACTCGAAATCATCGCCTGGCGACATCCAGGGCTGTTCGCCAATCACGCCGTCGCCGCGCACTTCATTCACTTCGCCGTTGTCGTCGGCAATCACCCAGTGTCGCGTGAGCAAGCGCGCACCAATGGTGCCTTCGTTGGCGATTTTTATTGTGTAGGCAAACACATAACGGTCGTCGTTTGGGACAGATTCCTCTTCGAGGAATCGGCTGGTGACGGTGACGCTGATCGCATATGGCTTTTTGGCACTCATCGTTTGATTGTCACGGACTGCGCTGCGTCCGGCAAGGCGCGTGTCGCCGCGCACACTCTCAACTTGGCTGTCGCCGGACTGGTCAAGCGTGTCTCGCGCCTCCCGGCGCGCGAGTCACGGCTTCTCGCTTCTTGCTTGTCGGCTGTCGCCAGACTGGTCAAGCGTTTCGCCGGGCTGCCGCCCGCCGACCTACCTTTCTCCTCGCAGAGAAACGTAGGCCAAAGATGCGCCCTTGGCGGGTCGGTCGTGCGATGAAGCCGCACGACTACGCGAGTTGGCTACGGTGTTCGCTGAAGGCGCATCCCTGCACCTGCAGCGAACTGGCCGAATCCATTCGGCCACCCTTTGGGCT
>JBBSTF010000036.1:0-37305 GCA_038236135.1 Lysobacterales bacterium | reverse complement strand
CCGCGCAGCTACGCCGTGCGCTGTACTTCCCCGCCCTGTCCGCCTTGACGCACAACCCCATCATCCGAGCCTTTGGCGACCGCCTCAAGGGCAACGGCAAGCGCGGCAAGGTCGTGCTCTGCGCGGCCATGCGCAAACTCACGCACATCATCTTCGGCGTGCTCAAAAACCAGCAACCCTTCGATCCAAACGCAGGACTTGCGGTTAGTTGATCAAGACGGTATCTGCGGGCATTTCCTTCGCCATCTCGCCTCCCCGAAACGGGATGAAGGTCAACGGCACACAGCGCTTCGCGCTGCGTTGCTGCTTCTGACTTTGGACCCACCAGCCCGTTCCTGTCGGCAAGTGCTAGACGGAAAAGCCGGTTGCGGACAGCGCGTGTGGGATTGGCCGATTCGGACGCGCCGATAGGGGTGACGAGCTGTCAGGCTGCCTGCACCGTTCACGAAAAATGCGAAAGACGATTGCGACGTTCCGCTCCGATTCCGCCATGCCGCGCTTTACTGCCGGTCTACCACCACAGAGGAAGCAACCATGCCCACCGTACACCTGCGTCTGACTGGTGCCGACGACGTCGTCCGCCTTTTGATCGATGAAATCTCCGGCCTCGAAGGTGTCGACAGCGCCGAAGAAATCGCCGACTTGATGCCGCACATGGATGACGACGATTCCAGCTCCGCCGGCCTCAGCGACGATATCGGCCCCGGCTTTCACAGCATCGAAGTCGAAGTGTCGAACGACACCGTCGCCCACCGCGTCCGCGAACTCGCAGTTGAGTTGTCAGAGCAACGCGGCGCTGTGTTGGAAATTGTTGATAATACGTAACAAAGTAAAATATAAATGCTGGTAAGGATCAGAATATCCACGTGTTTTTGCAATTTCCACAACGGGCTTGAGTATTATTTTCCTTACGCGCTAACCCCGTCGCAAGCAATGATACTCCGCCGGTAAGTACTGCAGCCGTCGCTTTACCACCACTAATCCCCTTCTTTTGTACCGCGGGCTTTGTTCGAACGTTGCCTTTTTCGCTACAGTGCGTGCAGATCATTTTTGGGTTCAAATTGCCATATGCTTCTTGCTCGAGCTGTTTAAGCGTTGAGTGATTGACCTTGTAAATGATGTGAGCAATTATCGCTGCGAAGATTACTACACCACCGATTAGAACTACAACTAGGAAACTCATAATCGTCCTCGCTCAGTAATATTAATAATCAGCTCATACAAATAATCGAAAAATTTTGTCAGCACGACGCATTATAATCACGGGTCAAGACGAAATGTATTATCACGAAGTTGAATCAATGACATTACAGGTGGTTTTCGGTAAGGCCACTTAAGAGACTTGAACTTCTTCAGCCAGTCGCCGATCGCCGAGTTTCCACTTTCCCGAAATTCCGGGCAATTTCTCCAGAATCCAGGCGTTAATTCGAATCTTTGGACCTGTCCGTCCATCTCTACGTAAATGTGTGACCATCCGATGTCAAAAAATCTATCTCGGTTGGCGGCGCCGACACGTATGCCGTACTGAGCTCCACTGTGCCATGTCGTTGCTTTCATGCGCGCTCCACCTCGTTAACTTTAATAATCACCCCTGCGTTTCAGTCGCAAAACTCGACAGGTTGATCGGGAATTTTCTTTTTGCGCGAGCAGCTTGAATTTCAATAACCTAGGGTGGCAACGGGGTCGCACGCAAAAGGGTAGCGCGATCCTCGCCGAGCCCTCAAGATGAAAATTGATCGCGTCACGCATCACTCCTTCGGTTTCTACAACAGAACTGCCGGTTGCGACGCAGCCGGGAAATTCGGAGGCGTAGGCCGAGTAATTGTTCCCTGTCTGCTCGATCACGATGGCGTAGCGCACTACTCTCCTTCGGCAAAATTCAGACCTCTCAGCATGGCAGCCTCGCCTGAGGTTGATGGTCGGATAGAAGTGCGGCGACGGTCAATGGAATTCTAGAGTACCCCCTTTTTCTGCGACGACCGGGTTGCCGAACTCGATAGGCGCTCCTCGTCCTAAGTTTGCGTGCTATTCAAGCATGCCGACATCCACCACCGATGTTTTAATTTTTTGGTCGACTTACGGCGTCAGCACTACACTACGCAGATGGCATCGATCCGCTCGAATTTGCTCGCCGCGACGTTACGCCTGACAGGCGACTATTCAGACGTCGAGGCGCGGATGCTGCTTGGGCATGTGCTTCAGCGAGACTCGACGTGGCTGTACGCCCATGGTGACGACGAGTTGAGCGCCGAGGAGTCGGCGCGTTTTGATGCTCTGATTTCAGAACGCGTACGTGGCGTGCCGGTGGCTTACCTGATCGGCTCGCGTGGATTCTGGTCGATGGATCTCGCGGTATCGTCGGATGTTTTGATTCCTCGGCCTGAGACCGAGTTGCTGGTTGAGTTGGGGTTGCAGCGCATTCCAGCTGATGCCGACACGAATATCGCGGATCTTGGCACCGGCTCGGGCGCGATTGCGCTGGCGCTCGCAACTGAGCGTCCGGGTGCACGAGTGATTGCATGCGACGCGAGTGCAGCCGCGCTGGCGGTGGCGCGCGCAAATGCACAGCGCTTGGGTTTAGCAAACGTGCGCTTCGCACAAGGTGACTGGTTTGCGGCAGTTGGCGATGCGCGATTCTCGTTAATCGCAAGCAATCCACCGTATATCGCTGTTGGTGATGCGCACCTGGGCCGTGGTGACCTGCGTTACGAACCGGCGTTGGCGCTGTCGTCAGGCGCGGATGGTCTCGATGCGATACGCAAGATCATTTCCGATGCATCAAACCACTTGCTCGATGGGGGGTGGCTTTTGCTGGAGCACGGATGGGATCAAGGCGAGGCCGTGCGTGCGTTGCTCAACGCGGCGGGATTCGCTGAGGTGGCAACGCATCGTGACCTCGGAGATCGCGACCGCGTATCGCTTGGTTCTTTTCGGTCCAGGAAAGAAGTCAGGACCGCTGGCTGAGCAACTCGCGCGTCCAACGGACATCGGAACACAGCAAGCGGACGATGGGACACGCAGCCCAACGACGGGTTCATGCCGAATGCAAGCTGACCGCGCAATGATGGTCGCGAATCCGGGCTGCGCCGTGGCCCGTTTCTTTCAGGTCACCGATTGATCAGGAGCCCATCATGAAACGCCGCACCCTATTGCAAAGCATCGCACCGCTTTTTGCCATCTCCCTGCTACCTGCTTGCGCAAACAGCGCACCGCCCGGTTCAGTCGCCGCCAGCAACGGCGATGCCGGCATCACACCGCTGAAGAAGTCCGATGCGGAATGGAAGCAGATTCTGAAACCCGATGTCTACGGCGTGTTGTTCGAGGAAGACACCGAGCGTTCGGGCAGCAGCCCGCTCAATGCAGAACATCGCGACGGCACCTTCGTTTGTGCGGCGTGCAGCCTGCCGCTGTTCGAGTCGACGGCGAAGTTCGAGAGCGGCACCGGTTGGCCCAGCTTCACCCAGCCGATCGCCAGCCATATCGATACCAAGCGTGATTTCAAACTGGTCTTCCCGCGCACCGAATATCACTGTGTGCGATGCGGTGGCCACCAGGGTCACTTGTTTGACGACGGGCCACAGCCACGCGGCCAGCGCTGGTGCAACAACGGGCTGGCGCTCAATTTCGTTGTCGCCGGTGAACCACTTCCGGCATTGAGGAGCTGACATGAAAGCACGCAAATCTTCGTTTCTTTTCACCTTGCGCGTCGGCGCCGCCTCGTTGCTGATGGGCATACTTGCCGCATGCAGCCAGGCCGACACGCCAGCGGTGGATGCTGCCATGCAATCAGCATCGGGTAAGACCGAAACCGCCATCTTCGCGGGCGGCTGCTTCTGGTGCATGGAGCATCCGTTCGATGAACTGGATGGTGTTATATCGACGACATCCGGTTACACCGGCGGCAGCAAGGACAACCCGACCTACGAGCAGGTTTCATCTGGAACGACCGGCCACGCTGAATCGATGAAGGTTGTTTACGACCCGGCCAAGGTAGGCTACGAAAAGTTGCTGGACGTGTTCTGGCACAACATCGATCCGGTCTCGACCGACGGCCAGTTTTGCGATCACGGTAATCAATATCGCAGCGCGATTTTCTACGGAAGCGACGAGCAGAAGCAGCTCGCCGACGCGTCGAAGAAGAAGTGGCAGCATTCAGGGAAGCTCAGTCAGCCGATCACCACCGAGATCACTGCCGCGTCTACGTTCTATCCAGCCGAGGACTATCACCAGGATTACTACATGAAAAATCCGGTGCGCTACAAGTTCTACCGCTACAACTGCGGTCGCGACAATCGCCTTGAGACGGTGTGGGGCAAGCCGGCTGGTTGAGGGACTTCCGCGTTATCGGATTACAGGTGTTGCAGGGCGTCTTAGTGGAACCTCCTTGCGGAGGTTCCACGGGTCGCATGGCGTAATCTAACCCGCGCTGCGTCGCGCCGGAGACGCGATTCGGTCAGCAAACCGCACGCGAATTGCACTTTCGATGCCCGCGGCGTCCAGTCCCGACTGAATCAGCAATTCTTCGCGACTGGCATGCTCCAGATAACTGTCGGCCAGTCCGAGTTGCAGCACCGGCATCACGATGTCGTGGTGGGCGAGCAGCTCGGTGATCGCGCTGCCGACGCCCCCGGCAATCGCATTTTCCTCAATCGTGACAATGGCCTCGTGACTGCGCGCCATCGACAGGATCAGTGCTTCATCGAGCGGCTTGACGAAGCGCAGATTGACGACCGTGGCATCGAGATTCGCAGCCACTTTTTCTGCCGGTGCGACCATGCTGCCGATGGCGAGCAAAGCAATTCCCTGACCACGGCGGCGGATCTCGCCCTGGCCGATTGGCAAGGTCGTCAGCTCAGCGTTTATGGCAACGCCCGCACCACCACCGCGTGGATAGCGAACCGCCGCCGGCCCTTCGTACTTCAGGCCGGTCGTCAGCATCTGCCGGCATTCGTTTTCATCGGCTGGCGCCATCACCACCATGTTCGGGATACATCGCAGGTAGCTGAGATCGAAACTGCCAGCATGCGTTGCGCCATCCGGCCCGACCAGGCCGGCTCGATCAATCGCGAACAGAACGTCCAGATTCTGCAAGGCGACGTCGTGAATCAACTGATCGTAGGCGCGTTGCAGGAAGGTGGAATAGATCGCGACGACCGGCTTGCCGCCTTCACAAGCCATACCGGCAGCGAGGGTGACGGCGTGCTGTTCCGCGATCGAGACATCAAAGTATCGGTTGGGATATTCGCGCGAAAAACGTACCAGTCCCGAGCCTTCCCGCATGGCTGGCGTAATGGCGTACAAGCGCGGCTCGACGGCTGCCATGTCGCACAACCAGTCGCCGAAGATGTCTGTATAGGTTGCCTTGCCGGCGGCTTTCTTGAGAATTCCGACGCCGGGATCAAATGGACTGACCGCGTGATAGTCAATCTGCGCCTCCTCGGCGCGCGCATAGCCCTTGCCCTTCTTGGTGATTACGTGAAGGAGCTGCGGGCCTTTCAAATCCTTGACTGTGCGCAGCGCATTCATCAGCGCGGGCAGGTCGTGGCCATCAATCGGGCCGGTGTAGTGGAAACCCAGTTCCTCGAACATCGTCGATGGCACGAACATGCCCTTGGCGTGCTCTTCCCATCGCTTGGTCCAGCGCCACAACCAGCCGCCGCGCGGCAAGGCGCGCTTGGCGCGATCGCGGATGACATTCAAGGTGCGGCTCGCGAGCAGGCGCGCCAGCATCTTGGTCAAGGCGCCGACGTTCTCGCTGATCGACATCTGGTTGTCGTTGAGAATGACCAACATGTTCGGCGCGATGTCCCCGCCATGGTTGAGCGCTTCGAAAGCCATTCCCGCCGTCATTGCGCCGTCGCCGATCACGGCCACCATCTGCCGATCATCACCTTGCAGTTGCGCGGCGATTGCCATCCCGAGCGCAGCACTGATTGAAGTCGATGAGTGACCAACGCCAAACGTGTCGAACTCGCTTTCTTCGCGACGCGGGAATGGCGCAAGTCCATCCTTTTTCTTGATCGAGGTAATTCGATCGCGGCGGCCGGTGAGGATTTTGTGCGGGTAGCACTGGTGACCGACATCCCAGACCAGGCGGTCGTTTGGGGTGTCGTACAAGTAATGCAGAGCCACCGTCAGTTCGATCACTCCCAGGCCCGCGCCAAAATGTCCGCCAGAACTCGCGACTGATTCAATCAGGTATTCACGCAGCTCGCGTGCAACCTCCGGCAGGACGTCCTCGTCGACGCGGCGCAGGTCGGCCGGCGTATCGATACGCGACAAGTGCGGATAGCGGGAACTGTCGATCATTGCGACCACGGCGGGAAACAGACCGTCATTTTCGGCCAGCGTGGCCTGAGGGGCAAGGATACGAAGCAGGCAATGCGATGACGCGACGCTGGCAGTTCAGCTTACGAGTGCTGCGCGACGTGGTTTTTTCGGCAGATGCTGGGCGAGGAATTCCATCTGGTCGGCGAGGATGTTGCGGTTCGACAGGATCAAATGCTCGACCCAACTCGGCCGATACGGCACCGCCAGCAACGGCATGTGCGCTTGCTGTGGCGTGCGACAACCCTTGCGGTGATTGCAGTGCAGGCAGGCGGTGACGACATTGGCCCAGCAATCTTCGCCGCCCTTGGCGAGCGGTTTTACGTGATCCCGCGTCAATTCACCACGCGAATATTGCTGTCCGCAATAAAGGCACAAACCGCGGTCGCGCGCGAAGAGGGCAGTGTTGGTGAGTACCGGTGACGGATCGCGGGCAGCACCGCGGGCCTGGCCGGTGCTGGCGATGATGGGATGCAGTTCGATCAGGCTTTGCTGTCCGGTCTGCCGATTGTCGCCGCCATGGATGGTCAGGCAGGCATCGCCGAGCGTCCACGAAATCGCACCGCGCACGTAGAGGCAAACCGCGTCCTGCCAAGAAATCCAGTCCATGATGCGGCCGGCGGCATCCAGCGATAACACGCGCGTGCTGTGCAACGCGCTATTCGCGTGCAACAGGTAGGGACTAGTTCGGGACTCCAACATGCAGGCCTCCACGACGGTTGCGCCGGAGCATAGAGCAAATTGATGACGGAACGTAGGCGATCGGCGTTGCTGTCGACGAGTTGGCGCAATCAGTGATCGTGCGTGACCGGCATTGCCGTCTGTTCGCCCGGAGCAGCATCCCGGATTACGAATTGGGCGGACTGATTGCCACCGTTGGCGAAGTTGAAAGTGATGGCCACGGCAGTTCCAGGCGTTGGTGCCTGAGTAGGCTTCATCAGCATGATGTGCTTGCCCGCTGGCGCGAATGCCACGCTTGCGCGGGGCGCGATGATGAGATCGCCGATGGCGCGCATTTGCGAAACGTCGCCGACCAGCACCGTCTCGTGCAGTGAGGTGTCCTCGAAACCGGCAGCATTGACGGCGTTGATCGTGATCGGCGCATCGCCAGCGTTATAGAGGGTCGCATAGCCCGCCAGCATTGTTGCGTTCGGCGGCGCGCTGCGTATCCAGGCCTCGCTGATTTCGAGTTTGCCGGCGGCAACTGCGGGGAAGGTGGCCAAGGACATCAACACAGAGATAAAGGGAAAGATGCTTTTGACGATATTCATCGGAAACTCCTGGCGTAGTCGTTATGATAATTCTTCGTTGCGCGACAGGGTTTGATGTATCGCTATTTGCCGTGCCGCCTGCCGCGTTTGCCATGTCCTGGAGTTGTCGTGATGCGCCATTTATCAAGAACGTGTCTTTCAACCTTTCTAACGATAGCTACTGCATTGCCTGCACTGGCCGCCGACCAGGATGTGGCCGTCACCGTCTATCGCAGTGACAGCGATGCGCTGTTCGTCGGCGGTGGGTCGCCGGTTGCCGATGGCTATGCGATCGTCCACGAGGACCGCTTGGTAGAACTGACGGGCGGGCATCAATCGCTAATCATTGACGGCCTGCCGACCACGCTTGATCCGGAAGCCGTGGCGCTGGAAATTGGCAAGGCGCAGATCCTCGCCCAGCGCGTTCTTTCGGCCGGCGACAGTGGCACCCTCGCTGCGCACCGCGGCGAGCGTGTTGAAGTGACGACGGTCAATTCCGCCACGGTTAGCGGTGTACTGGTCGGCGTCGACGGCGATGGCATCAGCGTGCGCGACGAAAACGGCAGCGTGCGCTATGTGCGCAATTTTGCCTCCGCGCGTTTCCTCGAATCGAACGGACGATCCGGAAGCGTGTTGCAGGTGACTGTTGACGGCAGCGCCGGGTCGCTGCCAGCAACGTTGACCTATCCGACTTCGGGTCTCGGCTGGCGCGCCGCATATTCTGCTCTGCTGGAATCATCCAGCGGCTGTCGCCTGCGCCTTGATGCGCTGGCCAGTATTGCCAACCGTAGCGGGCGCGACTACGACTCGGCGGCATTGAAACTGGTTGCGGGTGAACCGAACCGGGTCAAGCAGACCGGTCCACAACCCGTGATGATGAAGTCGATGGCGATGGAGGGCAGCACCGATTCCATGCCGGCGCAATCCTCACTCGGTGATTTCCACGTATACACACTCGCAAGCAAATTGGACCTGCCCGACGCCAGCGTCACCCAAGCGCCCCTTTACGCGTCGCGCGAGCTGGATTGCGAACGCACCTGGCTTTTTGAAAACGGTCAGCGCTGGATGCCCGACAAGCCCTATATCGTCCCCGTTGACGAAGGCCGCGGCAGCGGCGCGGTCGTCAGCAAATTGCAGTTCAAAGCGGCGGAAAACCTTCCCTCCGGCACGTTGCGCGTGCTGACCCGCGATGCCGACAACCGCATTGAATTCGTCGGTGAGGACCGCGTAGCCGATACCGGGCAGGGCCGATCGGTCTCGTTGACTTTGGGCAATGCATTCGACCTGACCGGCAGCCGCGAGCGCACCGGGTTCAGCGTCGACCGCGCGGCTCATCAGATGAATGAGGCATTTCGCATTACGTTGGAAAACACCGGCGAGCAGGCGCGCACGGTAACGGTGCGCGAGCATCCATATCGCTGGCGCAACTGGACGCTCGCCAGCTCGTCGCAGAAGCCGGCCAAGCAGTCTGCGGACACGCTGGATTTCCTCGTCAGCGTGCCGCCGAAAAGCAAGGTCAATCTCGACTATGCCATTGATTATTCATGGCTTGCGGGCGACGAATAGGGTCTGATTTGGTTGCGGGAATTCGACCAGCCAGCTAGTCTCACGGGTTGTCCGATGCAATCGGCACACTGTGCCGCTGGAGCCCGATCTTGAACTTTCATCTTTTGCGCTGGTGCGCCGGCGCAGGTTTGTTGCTGGCAGCTCCGCTCTCATTCGCCTGTTCCGGTGTCTTGCACATCGAAATCGAACACGAAGGCGTCTATTCGCTCGACTATACAAGCGTGATCGCCAAGCAACCCAAACTGGTGGATTGCCGTGCCGACCAGTTACTTCTGAGCCATCGTGATGGCGACGTGCCGATGCGAGTGGTCGCCGACGACAAGGGAATGTTCGGCCCGGGTAGCCGGATCGAATGGATCGGTCATCACCTGCGTGGTCCGGAAAGCTACAACGATCACTTCAGCATCAACAACGTGTATCAACTGCACGCGGCAGAAGGCAGTCACCCACGCATCACCGACATGGCCGCCAGCGGCAACGGTGCGGCAAGCCTGCAACGCGTTTTGCACCTGGAAGAAGACCGGATGATGATTCGGCTTGACCAGTCGCAGCAGGAAATTGGCAGTGAGCCCGATGTATGGCAATGGGGAAAGATGACCCAGGTCGATCCGGAACCGTTCACCGTGCCGTTCAACCTGCCCGATCTTTCGGCCAATGGCGAGATGACTCTCGCGGTGAATTTCCGGGGTCTGTCGGCGTATTGGAAAAATCCGACCGACAAGAACCAGCAGATGCATCACCGAGTCGAAGTCAGCGTCAATGGCAGCGAGGTTGGCGCATTCGAATGGGACGGGCGCGACGAAGTCAAGAAAACCCTCCAAGTGCCGGCGAAGCTGCTGAAGGTGAATGACAACGCGTTGACGTTGCGCATTCCCAAGCGCTTCCGCGACGAGGAAAAAAAGGATGTCCTGATCGACGTTGTCATGTTCAACTGGGCCAGTGTCACCTATCCAATCACGGGCGACCTGGATGCCGGCGCGTTCTCGTTCTCGGTCAAGGGTGATGCCAACCAGGACATCGCGCTGGCTTGGAAAGGCCAGCAACCGCCGCTGCTGTATGGCGACGACGGCAAGCGCCGGCTTGGCACCGCCAGCAACGACGGCCACTACCGATACGCAGGCGCCGCCGCTGGCGTCGAGCAATTCCCGGCACTCGACGGAAGTCTGGCCACACCGGTACTGCTCAAGCCGGTGGCCGACAGCCATGACTGGACCAACCCTGGCGAGGGCTACGATTATCTGATCGTCTCGCACCCCACGCTGATCGATTCGGTCAAGCCGCTGGCTGACTTCCATGCCAAGCAGGGACGCAAGGTGGCACTCGTCGACGTCAACGAACTGTACGACCAGTTCAATGGCGGCATCGTCCATCCGCAGGCAATCCAGCGCTTCGTGGCCAATGGCTACAAGAACTGGAAGGTGAAGCCGAAATTCCTTTTGCTGGTCGGCAAGGCCAGCTTCGATATCCGCAATCGTGAATACCACCGCTCTTCGTACGCAACGTTCGCGGGGCAATCCTTCGACGTGGCCATGCCTGGCGGCTTCGCGGAAATTCCCGGCACCTTGTACGCAGACCAGCCCGATGCGCTCGGCGACAGCAACCTGATTCCGACCTGGCAGTTCCCATCGCCGGAAGGGCAATCGGCCAGCGACAATCCCTACGGCGCGGTCGATGGCGACAGCTGGAAGCCTGTGGTCGCGGTGGGGCGCTTCCCGGTGGTGAAGCCTGCGGATGTCAGCGCGATCGTCAAGAAGACCATCAACTACATGAGCAAGCCCGCACCCGGCGCATGGCGTCGCGACGTGATGTTCATCTCCGATGATTCGGAGTATTTCAAGCAGTCATCGGATGAGATCAGTTCGTCGTTGGCCAGTGATGGCTATGCAATTGACAAGGTCTACGCCCAGTCGACCGAAGCAGACAATGCCGCCAACAAGGCGCGCATCACCGACGGACTCAACGAAGGACAGTTGCTGGTCCATTTCATCGGTCACGGTGGACGATATATCTGGCGCACCGGTCCGCCCGACCTGACCAAAAACCACGACCTGTTCACGCTGGATGATGTCGCTGCACTTAATAACGGCGGGCGCCTGCCGATGATACTTTCGATGACTTGCTATTCAGCACCGTTCGACAATCCCAGCGAAGATTCCATCGGCGAGCGCTTCCTGCGCGAAGCGGACAAGGGTGCCGTCGCCGTGTTCGCCGCATCGTGGCGCAATGCGCCGTCGGCGCGCTTCAGCAAGGCCTTGGTCGATGCATTGATGGTGCCCGGACAAACCATTGGTGTCGCCATCAACAAGGCCAAAGCAGACGAGGGCGATCGCGTGCTGGTCGAGATGTACAACCTGCTTGGCGATCCGGCCGTGGTGCTGGAGGCGGTGCCGGAAAAAATCCTTATTGCCCGCAGTGACGATCGCTGGGCGGGTGGTTTCCTGATTGATCTGCCAATGAGCCGCTTCGACGGTGCCGTCGACGTGCGCTGGTATGACGATCAATCCAAGGTGATCGGCGAAACGCATCAGACGCTTGATCAGCCACGCTTCACCTTGCAGGTGCCGGGTTGGATCAACGAAAAGGACGTTGCATCGTTCCGCGTTCGTGCCCGCGACGACAATGTTGCCAGCACCGCCGCAGGCGAGTTTCAGGTGCGTCCGAACGCGCCGCCCAAGCCATCCGAAGGTGCCAAGGCCGCGCTGAAAGCGGTGACGGTCCCGGTAGCACCAGCGACTGCACCGAGCAGCGATGAAGAAAACCTGAAGCTCAAGCTGGCTGCACAAGGGGGCGCCGACGCCGTGGCTGAGAAAATGAAGGCGAATGCGAAATTGCCGGACGCTGCCAGGAAGCACGAGAAAGAAGCCCAGCCGGCGAAGTGACGGAATCCTACCTCCAACAAAAAGGCCGCATCGATTGCGGCCTTTTTGTTGCCACAATAAAACGTTGTGAGCTGTCAGCTATTGGGCAACATCGAAATGTCGGCGACGTGCAGGAACAGGTTGCGCAGGCGACCGAGCAACGCAAGCCGATTGGCACGCAAGGCTGGATCGTCGGCCATCACCATCACCGCGTCGAAGTACGCATCAACCGGCTCGCGCAAGCCGGCAAGCAAACGCAGCAAGCCAACGTAGTCACGCGATTGGATGCGCCTGGCAGCATCACTGGCAATGCGTTCGAGTTCGTTGGCCAGCGTTGTTTCCGCGCCCGCTTCAAGCAACGTTGGATCAACACGCTTACCGGCTGCGTCATTGGACTGCCGCAGGATATTGCCAATGCGCTTGTTCGCCGCCGCCAGCGCCTTCGCGTCCGGCAAGGCAGCGAATTCATGCACGGCATGGATGCGTCGATCAAAGTCGAGCAGTGAATGCGGATGGGTCGCGCGCACCGCATCGAAGGTTTCGCTGCCAATGCCCTGGTCGGCGAAATAACCACGCATGCGGTCGAGGACGAAACTGAATACATCGTCTGCCATTTCGCTGACAATCGGCCGAGGCTTGCTCGCTTTCGATTCTGATTCGGTCGGCACTGCCGCGAGGACCGACTCGCTCGCTTCAAGCAACTGCGCATGCAGGTCCAGGTCGAACTCGCCTTCAATCAGCGTGCGGGCCAAACCCAATGCGGCGCGACGTAACGCAAAGGGATCCTTGTTGCCTGAAGGTTTCATGCCGACTGCAAAAATTCCAACCAGCGTGTCGATGCGTTCGGCAATCGCGAGCACCTGACCTACCTTGCCAGCCGCGATTGCATCGCCAGCGAAGCGCGGTTGATAGAACTCGTCGAGGGCGGCGGCAACGTTCGGCGCTTCCGGTTTCTCACCCTGGCTCGCGTAGATGCGACCCATCACGCCCTGCAGTTCTGGAAATTCGCCAACCATGCGCGTGACCAGATCGCATTTCGCAAGTGCTGCCGCGCGCGTGGCAGCGCCGCCATCCACGCCGACCCGGTTCGCTATCACTCGAGCAAGCTCGGCGACACGTACGGTTTTGTCCCAGACTGTTCCAAGTTGCTGCTGATAGGTCACCGATTTCAGCGTGGCTTGGTACGACTCCAGTGGAACCTTGCGATCTTCGTCGTAGAAGAATTTCGCGTCGGCGAAGCGCGGACGGATGACGCGTTCGTAACCCTTTCGGATTTCCGCCGGATCTTTGGATTCAATATTGGCCACGCCGATGAAGTGTTCCGTCAACTCGCCATCGGCTGAAAACACAGGCACGAATTTCTGATTGGTCTCCATCGTCAGGACCAAGGCTTCGTGCGGAACGTCCAGGAATTCGGCATCGAAGGCGCAGGCGATCGCAACCGGCCATTCGGTGAGGTTGGCGATTTCGTCAAGCAACTCGTTACCGAGCCGCGCGGTCATGCCTTTTGGCGTGACCCTTGTCACCTCATCGCGCACGCGTTGGCGACGTTCGTTCTGATTCACAAGGACTTTCGCTTCGCGCAGGCGGTCCAGCCATTCGTCCGCGTTCGCGATCTCGACCGGCTCGGGATGATGGAAGCGATGGCCGCGCGTGGCGCGACCGGAGCGAATGCCGAGCACTTCGCCATCGATGACGTCAGCGCCGTGCAGCATCACCAGCCAATGGACTGGCCGCACGAAGGCGTAGTCGTGATCGCCCCAGCGCATCGGCTTGGAAATCGGCATCGCTGCAATCGCGTCATTGACGATGCCGGACATCAAATCGGCGGTTGCTCTGCCGGGCGCGGTGGCGCGATAGACAAACCAACTGCCCTTATCGGTTTCGAGCTTTTCCAGCGCGTCGACAGCAACGCCGCAGCTTGCCGCGAATCCGCTCAATGCCTTCGATGCGTTGCCATCCTTATCGAGGGCAGCAGCCAGCGCAGGCCCGCGTCGCTCCTGCTGCTGCGCGGCTTGCATCGTGGCGACGTTCGGGAAGTACACAGCGAGCCGACGGGGCGTGCACAGCGTACGAATGCCGTCATTATTTTCCAACACGCCGGCCTTCGTTAAACCATCGCTGATGCCTTCAGCAAACGCGGCAGCGAGATTGTCCAGCGACTTCGGCGGCAGTTCTTCCGTGCCCAATTCAACCAGCAACGGTTTGCCTGATTTGGCGATCATCAGGCAGCTTCCTTGCGGCTTTTCAGTCCCGGAAAACCGAGCTTTTCGCGTTGCGCGTAATACGCCTCAGCGACGGCGCGCGACAGCGCGCGCACGCGCAGGATGTAGCGCTGGCGCTCGGTGACGCTGATCGCGCGTCGCGCGTCGAGCAAATTGAAGGTGTGGCTGGCCTTTGTGACCTGTTCGTAGGCCGGCAGTGGCAGGTTGGCGGCGATCAACGCTTGCGCTTCCGCTTCGCAAGCGTCGAACCAGCCGAACAGTTTTTCGACGTTAGCGTGCTCGAAGTTGTAAGTGCTTTGTTCCACTTCGTTCTGGTGGAAAACATCGCCGTAGCTGACCACGCCACGCGGCCCATCCGTCCAGACCAGATCGTAGACGTTGTCGACGTTCTGCAAGTACATCGCGAGTCGTTCCAGGCCGTAGGTAATTTCTCCGGTGACAGGGCGACACTCCAGACCTCCGGCCTGCTGGAAATAGGTGAACTGGCTGACTTCCATGCCGTTCAACCAGACTTCCCAGCCCAGCCCCCAGGCACCGAGCGTTGGCGACTCCCAGTTGTCTTCGACGAAGCGCAAGTCGTGTACCAGTGGATCGATGCCGAGCGCCCTGAGCGAGCCGATGTAGAGCTCGACGATATCGTCGGGGTTGGGCTTCAAGACGACCTGGTATTGGTAGTAGTGCTGCAACCGATTGGGATTGTCGCCATAACGACCATCGGTCGGTCGGCGCGACGGCTGCACATAGGCGGCCGACCACGGCTCGGGTCCCAGCGCGCGCAGGAAAGTTGCTGGGTGAAATGTGCCGGCACCGACTTCGGTATCAAGCGGCTGGATCAACACGCAGCCTTGCTCCGCCCAATAGCGATTCAAGGTCTGGATGACGTCCTGGAAACTGAGTCCGGCCATTGCGATTGAGCAGTGTCTCTGGGAAAGCGGGCTAGTATAACGGGCACGATATTTTGAGCCGATGGTGCGCAATGGCGCCAACAGTTGCAGTGGACCGTTTTAGTGGAGATCACAACGCAATGGCCAGCACACCGTTCCAGCCAGCTTTGTCCAACGACGAGGAACGACCGCGCCCATCAACCGATCAAGTTGAATTGAGGATTGGTCCATTCGGTCGACTCGACCTGGACGCCACACTGGAAGCGCTGGCCGGTGACGGCTTGGTCAGCGCGGAAGACCTGGAGCGCATTCGCAACGACGCGCGCAATCCGCGCGGCCGGCTGGAACTGCACCCGCTGGTGCTGATCGCCAACCTGAAAGTTGCCGACCGGCGCACGCCGATGAAACCACTCAGCCTGGAAGTGCTGACGCTCTGGCTGGCTGATCGCGCCAACCTGCCTTACCTGCGCATCGACCCGATGAAAATCGACGTGCCGGCGGTTACCCAGATCGTCAGCCACGCTTATGCGCAGCGCCATCGTATTTTGCCGGTGGCGGTGGATGAAAGCAGCGTCACCATTGCCACGTCGGAGCCCTTCGATACGCGATGGATCGACGACATCCGCCACCTGGCGCGACGCGAGATTCGGCGTGTTGTCGCCAATCCGCTCGATGTCAGCCGCTATCTGACCGAGTGGTGGGGCGTGCAACGTTCGATCCAGCGCGCCCGCGATGCCAAGATGGACAACGCCGATAGCCGTGGCCTGCTCAACTTCGAGCAACTGGTCGAGCTGGGCAAGGGCGGCGAAGTCGGAGTAGACGATCGTCACGTCGTCCACATCGTCGACTGGCTGCTGCAATACGCGTTCGAGCAGCGTGCGTCGGACATCCACTTGGAGCCGCGACGCGATGCCGGGATGGTGAGGTTCCGCATCGACGGCGTCATGCACAAGGTTTACGAATTACCACCGCCGGTGATGATGGCGGTGACGTCGCGGATAAAAATTCTGGCGCGGATGGACGTTGCCGAAAAGCGAAGGCCGCAGGATGGCCGCGTCAAGACGCGCTCGCCCGGCGGTCGCGAAGTGGAGTTGCGCGTATCGAGCATGCCGACCGCATTTGGCGAAAAGATCGTCATGCGCATCTTCGATCCTGACATCGTGGTCAAGGAATTCGCGCAACTGGGTTTCTCCAAATCCGAGGAAGCGACGTGGCGCGCGATGGTCGAGCGTCCGCACGGCATCGTGCTGGTGACCGGGCCAACCGGTTCGGGCAAGACGACCACGTTGTACTCGACGATGAAGGTGCTGGCGCAGCCTGAAATCAACCTGTGCACAGTCGAAGACCCGATCGAAATGGTCTCGCCCGAGTTCAACCAGATGCAGGTCAATCCGGCCATCGATCTCGATTTTGCCGCCGGCGTGCGCACCCTCATGCGGCAGGACCCGGACATCATCATGGTCGGCGAAATCCGCGATCTGGAAACCGCGCGGATGGCGGTGCAGGCATCGCTGACCGGCCATCTGGTGCTTTCGACCTTGCACACCAACGATGCGCCCAGTGCGTTCACGCGATTGCAAGATTTGGGATTGCCCAGTTACCTGTTGCAATCGACTCTGAGCGGTATCGTCGCGCAGCGATTGGTGCGCACCTTGTGCCCGCATTGCAAACAAGCGGGACAGCTCGACGGCGAAGCTTGGACTGCCTTGGTCGCGCGCTGGCGGCTGCTGCCACCGAAAGGCGTATTCAATCCGGTCGGTTGCCTTGAGTGTCGCAAGACCGGGTTCCTCGGGCGCACCGGCATCTACGAAATGTTGCAGGTAACACCCGCCGTGCGTTCGCTCATCCAGCCGCATATTGATTCGCTGCGAATGGCCGAAGCAACGCACGCAGCGGGTATGCGGCCGTTGCGCGTGTCAGCCGCCGCACAGGTTGCACGCGGCGTGACCACGATCAGCGAAGTGATGAAGGTACTACCCCCCGGCGATTGACTATCGACTATTCCGCGCTGGTTTGTTCTGGCACTGGGCGAGAGCGTATCGCCATCCGCGCTGCAACGATGCCAGCCTCGTAAAGCAGGCACATCGGGACCGCCAACATCATCATCGAGAGCACATCCGGTGGCGTGACAACGGCCGAAATGACGAAGGCACCGACGATGGCATAGGGACGGTTTTCGGAAAGTTGTTTCGGCGTCACTGCGCCAATCGCCACCAAAATCACCAGCGCGACCGGCACCTCGAAACAGAGTCCAAACGCGAGGAACAAGACCAGCGCGAAGTCGAGGAAGCGGGTGATGTCCGGCATCACTGCGACGCCGGTTGGGGCGACGCTGGTCATGAAGTGGAACACCGCCGGCAGCACCATGTACTGCGCAAATGCGCAGCCCAGGTAGAACAACAGGACCGCCGACACCAGCAACGGCACGGCGAGGCGTTTCTCGCGATGATAAAGGCCCGGCGCGACGAAGGCCCATAGCTGATAAAGCACCACCGGCATTGCCAGGAACACGGCGACGAAGAAAGCCAACTTCAGCGGAACCAGGAATGGCGACGCCACTTCCGTCGCGATCATCTGGCCGCCGACCGGCAGGCTCGCGACCATCGGCTCGGCAAGCCAGCCGTACAGCTTTTTGGAAAACGGCAGCAGTAAAACCAGCAACACCAGGATTGCTGCGACCGCCTTGAGCAGACGCGAGCGAAGCTCGATGAGATGGCTGAGGAAGGGGAGCTCCTCGCCTTCCTTGTCAGCTTCGCTCATGCGTACTTGAATCAGGGTCAGACGTTGATCGCGCTGGCTCGCCGGGCTCTTCCACGTTGACAGTAGTGGCCCCGACGGATGCCGACCCCGATTCAACGTCGGTCGCGACAGGCGCTGGTTGATGCGCAGGCGCCCTGTCGGCCATGGGCTTGCGAACGGCGTCGTGGATAGTGTTGGCTGCCGTCTTCACGTCGGCACGGATATCGACCGCCTCGGCCGCTTCGCGGATGCTGCGCTTGATTTCGTCGGTGGCCAGTTCACGTTCAATCTCGGCACGCACCGACGCCCAACTGTTGCGGGCACGACGAACAAGCGCACCCGCCGTGCGAGCGACACGCGGCAAGCGCTCTGGGCCGAGCACCAGCAACGCGACCACGGCGATCAGTGCGAGCTTGCCGAAACCGATATCGAACATCGAGCGATCCTACCTGTCGACGCGATCATGCTCACTGCTGCGCGTGGCATCGACGCGGTCCGTCGTTTCGACGATAGGCGGATCAGCCTTCAGGCGCGTGGATTCGTCTTCGTCGGCCATGCCCTTTCGGAAACTCTTGACGGCACTGCCGACGTCTTCGCCCATGTTGCGCAACTTCTTGGTGCCGAACACCAGCGCGACGATGACCAGAACGATGAGCCAATGCCAGATGCTGAAACTACCCATGACGGTGTCCCGAGTGAGTGAATGGCGTCCAGTGTAGCGCGAGCATGCGCGGCTGGAACGTGAAGCGGACGCCAGCTTGGCGCCGCCGCTGCGCGCGTCGATCAGTGACTAGCGTGCCGAGTATTCTTCCAGACGGTCGCGGAACTCGACAATGCCGGTTGGCACGTCGGTCACGCCGTTCTCCAGGATCCGCCGTGGCGTAACGCCGCGACCATAAACACGCTGGTTGGACTTGTTGTCGATGGAGATCACCGAGCCATCCAAGGCGACGCCCGCAAATAACCCGCGAGCCCGCGAGTACGAATAAATTTCCGCCTTCAGCGAGCCATCGGTTGCTGCCGACGCGTTGCGGCCGACCGGACCAGCGGCGACGGACGCGTCAGCGCCCAGCGTGAACTTGCCGTGGACGATCGAATCAACGCCACGTTGGCTGCTGAAGACCAGCACGATGTCGGAAGATTGAACGCCCGCTTGGAAACCGATGCTGCCGCCCGTTATGGCAATGAAACTGGGGTTTGACCACACGCCGTTGGTCTTCACCGACAACAGGCCCGAACCGCGCCGGCCACCAATGATGAAACCGGCCTTGACCACGTCGGGCACCACGGCGACGGCATAGGCGCCATCGAGCAGCTCTTTCGGAATCGCCTTGTCAGGCGCCTGCATTACTTCGCGCAATACGCGTATCGCATTTTCCGCGATCTTTACCTCACGCTCACCGGCCTGCGCGGTCGCGCCGGCGAGTAACAGCAATGTAGCGAGAACGGCGGCAATTCGGATAGAAACGGGCCGGATTGAATCAAGCATTCGAAACTCCATGAAGAGGCGGCCACGATAGGTCGCCAGACTGACTACGCAATGAACGATTCAACTATGGCGCCGTCGACGCGCGATATAAGCGAGCGCGATCATCGACAGCGAGAGCAAGGCCAACGCCAGCCCCGAGTTCATTGGCACAGGCAAGCCGGGATCGCCAGCTGGCACCGGCGGTGGCGGAGGAACCGCGACCGGACATTGCGTGGGCGCAATCACGAAGGCATTCATCGATTGCCTGCGCAAAGCGCTTGGACCCGTGATATTGCCGAGCTTGGTGACCATGCCGGTGCTGGTGGTGATCGTGGCCAGGTCACTCCAGTCGACCAGCACGGTGCTGCCGGGTGGCCCCGGGTTGTAGTTGAGCGATGCGTAAAGCGTGCCGTCTTCGTCGAAGCTCATCGCAACAACATTGACCCATGGCAGTGCCGGACCATAACTGCCCACCATGGTCGCCTCGGCAGTTTCCCTGTTGATCCGGTAAAAGCCGGTATCGCCCTGGCCGCCAGCGCCGTACAAGGTGTCGCCATACGCGACGACGCCGGTGATCCTGTGGCCCATCGAACCAACCAGGGTTGGCTGCGCGGTTGCCGGATCAACCTTCCACAATTGGCCGGTCACTGCAGATGCCAACCAGTAATTGCCGTCGCAACCGACGGTCATGCTGAGATCGAGTGTGGTGCCGTACTGGCCGCTACCATCCAGGTTCAAGTTGCCGGTGACCGTCGCGGCACCAGTGGTCTTGTCTATCCGAAGCAGCGCGCGAAGATTCCCTGAGACAGCGATTAGGTCGCCGTTCGGCAACAGGTTAAGGCCACGGATCTGGCCAATTAACTGTCCGTTGTACTGGCCTGAGAATCCAACGTAGCTCGCGATGCGGGTATCGAGATTGATTCGGTACAGATCGGTGAAAGCGACGCCGAACGCGGTGCGCGTTGCAACATCCGGCGAATCGCTGCTCACAACTCGATTACCCATGACCTGGGCGCCGCAAGGGAGTGCGGCGACAGCAAGGATCAGCAGCGCTGTTAGTCTGGGGAACGAAAGCATGGGGCAGTGGTATCTTGTTTCATCCTGCGCTGAACGCGCATGTACCCTAACCTTAGCAGTATTTCCTGTATGAACAAAGCCTTGCGCGTGTTTCACAGACGCTGTCGTCACCCGTCGCTGACCACGCCAGCACGGGGTGTGTTTCGTCACCGCCATCGACACCAGATGCTGTGTTCGCGCGATGACTAACGCCGTTCTACTGGTCAATCTTGGCACCCCGGATGCGCCGACGACGACCGCGGTTCGACGTTATCTGGCCGAATTTCTGGGTGATCCACGTGTCGTCGAACTGCCGCGCGTGCTTTGGGTGCCGCTTCTGTATGGGGTGATCCTGAATATTCGTCCCGCGCGCTCCGCGAAGCTCTATCGCGCGGTCTGGACCGAACGTGGCTCTCCACTGGCAACGGGTACGGCGGATCTGGCCAGCGCTGTCGCCAGCGCGGTAGGGCCGGACTGGATCGTTCGCGACGCTATGCGGTACGGAAATCCGGGAATCGATGCCGTACTAGAGGAACTTGCCGCGCTGGATCTGCGCCGGTTGTTGGTGATCCCATTGTTCCCGCAATACTCGGCGACCACATCGGCGTCGGTTTTCGATGCCGTTTCGAAAAAGTTGCAGCAATGGCGGCGCGTGCCGGATTTTCGATTTGTCGGTGATTTTCACCTTGAGCCCGCCTACATCGATGCGCTCGCGGCGAGCGTGGAAGCGCATTGGGCGCAGCACGGTCGCGCCGATCGCTTGATGATGTCGTTCCACGGTATTCCGCAGCGCTACGTGCGCAACGGTGATCCTTACCAGTCCCAGTGCGTGGCGACGGCGGCAGCGTTGCGCAAGAAACTGGGCGTGGATGAGCAGTACCTGATGCTTTGTTACCAGTCCCGCGTCGGACGCGAGCCTTGGCTGATGCCGTATACCGACCTGACCTTGGCTGACCTTCCGAAGCAAGGCGTGCGTTCGATCCAGCTTATGTGCCCCGGGTTCTCCATCGACTGCCTGGAAACGCTGGAGGAAGTCGCGATCACCAATCGCGAGGTGTTCGAGCACGCTGGCGGTGAGCGCTACGAATACATTCCCTGCCTCAACGATAGTGCCGATCAGGTCGACTTGATGGCGGGGCTGATTGCGCGAAACGGTAGTGGCTGGACCAGCGGTCCGGTGTCCTCCGGTACATGAGCCGAGCGCCGACCGAGCTGCGGCTGCCTTTGCGTCACCTGAGTTTGGCCGCAAGATGTTGGGGTGATGCTTCATTGCCGCCGTTGTTGGCCTTGCACGGTTGGCTCGATAACGCGGCCAGTTTCGACGGCCTCGCGCCCTTGCTGGAGACCCGCCATGTCGTCGCCATCGACATGGTCGGCCACGGTCGCTCCGACTGGCGCAACGCCGCCGCGCCGGATTATTGGGTCGACTACCTCGACGACATCGATCAGGTATTCCATCACTTCGCCTGGAACAGCGCCGACCTGCTAGGACACTCTCTGGGTGGGACGCTTGCCAGCACTTATGCGGCTGCATTTCCCGAGCGCGTGTCGCACCTTGTGTTGATCGAAGCCTTGGGTCCACTGTCGCTGCCCGTCGAGCAGACCGCTGCGCAACTGCGCAAGGGGATTGCGGCACGAGCGGCATTCTCTCCATCGGCTCTACGGGTATTTGCAGACGTGGAACAAGCGGCACTGGCGAGGATGCGCGCCAACGACCTCAGTCACGCAGCAGCAATGACTCTGGTCGGGCGCGGGCTGGTAAACCTCAACACGCCATTGGCCAGCGGCTATCGCTGGTCCAGTGATCCACGACTCATGTTGCCCAGCCTGCAGCGCTACAGCGAAGAGCAGGCATTGGCGATACTCGACGCGATCACCGCGCCGACCTTGTTGATACTGGCCGATCCCGCGCACCCGTACGCGCGAACCGCTGCCATGCAATCACGGCTGGATCGGGTCACCGGCATCGAATGCATTCGCCTGCCCGGAAACCATCACCTGCATCTGGAAAATCCGCACCCGGTCGCGGCGGCGATCAACGAATTCCTGGCGCTTCCGACGAGCCCATGACCCGCGAGATTCGGCGCCGCGCGACGATGGCGTCGCGCAAGCTCAGCGAAACAATGCACAGCGTGGGTCGGAGAATGGCGGACAAGAGGTCAACCCAATCAGGCGTCCGCCCGCTGTAAGTACGCTCGCATATCTCCGCAATGAAGGCATGCTCAGGTTTCCACAGTCACCAGGCGAGCCAACTCGGCTTTGATCGCCTGACCATGCAGGCGCAGCCATTCGCGTTGTTCGTGCCAGTTTGGATAGAGCACTTCGACCTGACGCCAGAAACGTGGCGAGTGATTGCGGACCTTGAGATGGCACAACTCGTGGATCAGCACATAACGCAGCGTCGATGGAGGGGCGAGTGCGAGGGCGAGATCGAGGCTGACGGTGTTGCGCGTATCGAGGCTGCCCCACAGGCTTTTCAACGGGCGGATGCGGAATCCACTCGGGGCGGCGCCCAACAGCGGACAATACTGGCCCAGCCAGCGCGCGATATCCCGCCGCATTTGCGCTTCGAGATACGATCGCAACAGGCCGCGTGCGGTCTGTTGCGATGAACGACGACTGCGCACTGGAACAGTGATCTGCAACTGGTCTTCGACGCGCTCGATCTTTGGCCATTCGCCATCCAGCCAAAGCAGGTCGAGCACTTCGCCACGCAGCGTGACGGTCGTATCGAGACCCACCTTGAGTGGCGCGACTGGCAAGTCCAGATGCAGTTCGCCGAGCTTTCGCTGCAACCATTCGCCGTGCTCGCTGATGAAGGCCAGCACCTGTGGCATGCGGACGCCTTTCGGGCAGGTCACGTGCGCGCCCGCGGCGGTCACGGTCAAGCGTAGGCGTCGTGCGCGCGGATGCAGGCGACGGCGCACGCGAATGGTCGCGCCGTCGGCAGTTGCCAGTTCCAGATAATCTTCTTCGGCGGGCGCTGCCATGATTTTCCCAGGGTGCAGTTTCCCGCCCGGGCGTTGCCGCTCAGGCTTGGTCGGTGGGACGCTTGATATTGAACCAGGACTCCAGTGCTTCCAGCAGACGACGGATTTCGCCGGTCATCAGCAGGAAGGTCGCGTCCAGTTCGGCCCGAGCCGATTCCAGCGAACTGTCGTCGATCTCATCGAGCACGATATCAAGGAATCGAAGCTTGCGGATGACCAAATCTTCGCCGAGCACGAAATCGATCCGATCGTCGAAGGTCAGGCCCAACTGGAACACCTGTTTGCCGGATTTGAGATGTTCTTTGATCTCGTCCAGTTCCAGGTCCTGGCGGCGGCAACGGACGATGGCGCCGGATTCCGCCGGATCGCGTAATTCGCATTCGTCGCCGAGCACCAAGTTTGCTGGCAGTTTGCCGCTGGCCAGCCATTGAGTGAGCAGGGCGCGCGGTGATTCCTCGGGTGCCAGCGGCGTCGCCGGGAAACGACCGACCGCGTCGCGAACCTGGCTGACCGCTTCCTCGGCATTCTTGCGGCTCGCGGTGTCAATGACGATCCAGCCTTGGGCAAGATCGAGGTAGGCGAACTGGCGCGAACTGCGCACGAAAGCGCGCGGCAATAGATCGGTGAGCACTTCATCCTTCAGGCGCTTGCGCTCGCGTGCGCCAACCCGGCGTGCCTCTTTCTCGGTGATTTCGGCGAGCTTGTTGGCGAGCTCGTCGTTGATCACCGACGAGGGCAACAGCTTGTCCTCGCCACCCACGGTGAGCAGCGTGAAATCGCCAGCGCGATGAACCAGCTCGTCGGAGTCACGCCCGAATGGCGACACGAATCCACGCGTCATCATCTCGATCGGCCCGCACGGGCGAAGTCGGTGCTGGTCGAGTGCGGTTTCGACATTGGCTAGATCGGATGAAGTGGCGGACGAAAAGCGGAACAGACTCAGATTGCGAAAGAACATGGAAGCTAAAGACCTTGGAATACGGGAGGAATTGGATTGGTAGCCTACGAGCCCGTGCGGGTGAGGGAGAGGCGCGAAGGGCGCGCGATATCAGGCATGGCTCAAGAGCGCGCAGCCCGCCATTGTAAGCCGCCGCTACCAGCGCGAACGGGCTGAAGTATTCCGCAACGGTTGAATCACGCAAGAGCACCAGCAGCGTTGCAGCCGCTACACTTGCGCGATTCATTGGAGCAAGTCCGCGCCTAGATGACCCTGCCGTTTTCCGAAGATCCCGCCGTGTTGACCCGCAAGCTGAGTGAGCTGCGCGACGAGCATCGCAACCTGGATACCGCGATCGCGCGCCTTTCGGCTGATCCGGTATTGGGTGACGTGCTCCACATCAAGCGGTTGAAGAAGCGCAAGCTGAAATTGAAGGACATGATTGCGTGGATCGAGAACAAGTTGATCCCGGACATGGATGCCTGAACTTCGAGGCTAGTCCCTATCGCCGGGAGGTCCCACCGCTTTGTCGGTCTTCTCTGCCGGCGTGGGCGTTGTATCTTCCGTTTCCGGTTTCTCGGCAATCGCCGAGCGCTTGTCGGCGGTCAGCTTGAGGATGCCGTGGCGAATTTCGCGGCTCAGCACTACGCGAGCATCACGGGCGACTTCTTCAAGTTGCTCGTCGTACTCAAGCTTGCCTTTGTCGTTCGGCCAGACCAGTTTTCGTTCGCGCAATTTCTGGATGAAGGCGCGAAACAATGACTTGTCGAAAAACTCCGGCCCGTTGACTTCGTTGAGCAGACTCAGGCGTTGCGCGGTGAGATGGCAAAGGTTCTCCAGCTCGCCGGCACTGAGGCTGCCACGACCGTGCCGCACCAGTGCAATCAGCGCGATGTAGTGACGCTCGAAAGTCTGCAACAGACTCTGCGCGATGCCACGCAGCAAGTACGCTTTGTCGGTCTGGCCGGGACTGCGGCTTAATGTGGCGCCGTCCGCACCACGACTGTCGAGCAAGCCGCGACGCACGAAAAAGTCGGCCGTCGTATCGATGCGTTCGGAAAAGCCCGCACCATTCCACGGAAGGAATAACTCGTTCTTGATGAAAGGATAGACCACGCGCCCAAGGCGCTGGATGGTTTCGCGTGTCATCCGCCGATTGTTGAGGAAACAGCAGGCGACCCAGGCGGCGGCGGTGAACAAGTGCTGCACGTTGTTGCGGAAATAGCTGAGCAGCACGGCGTTCTCTTCCGAGCAGCGCAACACGTCGCCCAGCGGATGGCTGACTCGCTCGATCCACTGCATTTCTTCGGCGTAGGCGATGATCTCGCCGGGTTCCATCGGCGTGACGGTAACGCGATCAGAGTAAGGAAGCTCGGTCAGCAACGCCTTGCTCAATGCGATCTGCGCAATCAGGTCGGCCTCGGCCAGCGCGCGCGTTCGGGTCGACAGCAAGGCCAGCGCAACCAGGTTGATCGGGTTGACGTGGGCGGCCCGGTTGATGTTGATCTGGATGCGCTCGGCCAGCGTGTCCACTGCATTCGCCATCCATTCCGGCTTATCGTCATCGCCGACATACTGGATCCACTTCGGCGCTATTTCGTCGAGCAAGGACTTCAGGTAAATGGGCTCACCGAACGACAAGGCGACACGGCCGTAGCGCTTGCGTAGCACACTTAGCGAACGGAACAGCGCGAATAGTGTTTCCTTCTGCTTGGTGCCGCCGGACAGTTCGCCAACGTACGACTTGCCCTCCATCAACTTTTCGTAACCGATGTACACGGGCTGGAACATAACCGGGCGACGCGACTCGCGCAGGAAGCCGCGCAAGGTCATCGCCAGCATGCCGCCACGCGGTGCAAGTAGGCGTCCGGTGCGCGAGCGACCACCTTCGATGAAGTACTCCAGCGAGACGCCGCGCGCGAAAAGCTGCGCCACGTACTCGCTGAAAACAGTGGTGTAAAGCGCGTTGCCCTTAAAGCTGCGGCGCAAGAAAAACGCGCCACCCCGGCGCAGGATCGAACCGACGACGGGCAGGTTCAAGTTGACACCAGCGGCGATATGCGGTGGCACGATGTTGTTCTGGTAA
Organism: Lysobacterales bacterium; assembly: GCA_038236135.1. GTDB lineage: Bacteria > Pseudomonadota > Gammaproteobacteria > Xanthomonadales > Rhodanobacteraceae > Dokdonella. Next base: position 10,919 of record JBBSTF010000036.1, on the reverse strand, counting down.
AGCTGGTAGGACAGCAGGATGTAATCAATGTGGCTGCGATGGCAGGGCACGTAGATCACTTCGTGGCCGGGGATCGCGTCCTGCAGTTTGTCGAGGTGATAAGTGGTAACGCCGTCGTACAACTTGTTCCAGAACCACTTCAGCAGGAACGACAGTGAGCGAACCACAGGATGCGAATAATCCGCTGCGATTTCGCGCACGTACTGGTGCGCGCGTCGCCGGGCTTTGGCGTGGCTGATGTTGTCTTTGCTGGCCGTTGCGGAAATCGCGTCTCGGACTGGCGCGGAGTCAAGCACGCCGTCGGACACGGTGCGACGATGCGAAAGATCGGGGCCGATAACAGCTGCGCGGATGCGACGGAAGTGCACGCGCAACACGCGCGACAGTTTGCGCACGGTGCGTTCGGAATCCAGCTCTTGCGCATCGGCAATGACCTGGCTCAGCAGAACCGGCCTTGAATAGCGCACCACCGTTGATCGTCCATTGAGCAGCAGCGCCAGCAAGCGCTGGAAGCGACCCACGACCATCCAGTCTTCCGAGAACAGGACGCGAAACCAGCCTTCTTCGCGATCTGGCGCGCGACCGACAAAGATTGATACCGGCACCAAGCGAACATCTTTGCCGGGATGCGCTCGCACGTGGTCAAGCAGCAGACGCAAGGTTTCAGATCGCGACGGATGTTTTGATCGGCCGAACAATCGCGGCCGCCGCGACAACGCGACGACCGAGCGACGGCGTCGAATTGGCAAGTCTTCCCACGCGGCGTAGGGCGCCGGCAAACCGGCTTCCGAGGTGGCTTGGTCAAGGATCAAGGCATCCGAAAACCCCTGCCGTTCGACGACGTAAACCGTCGGCAAGTCACTGGGAGGAATCAGTTCAGCGGGATCTGTAGGCTCCTGTCGAATCTTAAGCCATCGACTAAGCAACGATCCAAGCACACGGATATGCAGCGGCGGTGGATGCCGTCGCGCGATAACGGCTGACGACGGCGTATCGGCCACTGTTAGCGGATCGACATCCACTACGCCGTCAGACACGTCCTTGCGAGTCTCTCCGAGCGTCGACTTCACTCTTTGGCGGGCGCTACGGGTTGGGCGGCTTTCTTTTCAGGCGTGGTTGAAGTCGGTGCGGGCAGCATCAGTTTCTCAATGGTGTCCTTGCTGTACCAGCGACCGTCCTGACGAACCATGTCCGTTTCCGTCGACATCGACTTGCCCAGCAGAGTGAAATCAACTTTGACCTTGGCGGTATCGGCGGTTGACGAAACCAACGTCGGCTTGACAGAGTCGAGCGAATCGTCAATCGACAACCCATACAGAGCTAGGATTTTCTTGACGCCGAGGAAGGCGACCTGGCCCTTTTTCATTGCGGTGTTGTAGTCCATCGCGCGGACTTCGTCGATGGTCTTGAGCTGCAGCGAGCGTGCGGTTGCGACAGCAATCGCGATGCTCTGTTTGAGCAACTCCTGATCGGCGAATTTGGCGGTAACAGCCCAGTCGCCAATCGCATTGATCGCATCCACGCTCTGGCGCTTCTCCGATTCGCTTAGGTCCTTGCTCTGTTCAGCCATGTTCTGCGCGAACCCGCGTGCCATGTTGACGTAGGTCGGCACTTGGTTCTGATACTGCTGTTCCAGTGCCTTCAACTTCGGTCCGGCTTCGGCGTATAGCGTCCCCTCGGCATCTGGCGAGGTGAGCTGCTTCATCAGTGTGGCGAACTTCTGACGATCTTCTTCCGTGACCGGCTCGTCGTCTTTCTGCTTGGTCCATTCTGCCTCGAACTCGACGAATTTTTCCGGCGGCAGCGAGTTCTGCATCAGGCCGGCAAAGTCGCCAGCCTTGAGCAATGCGGCATTTGCTGTGATCGCAGCTTCCGGAGAGCCAGTGGCGAGTCGCGCGACTTGCGGCGAAGCGGAAGGCGCATCAACCGCCTTGTCCTTGTTGCAGCCAGACGACAAGGCGAGGACCGCTGCCAGCACGCAAGCGCGGAGCAATTGTGTGGACATGGACGAAATACCGTTGAAAAAGTCGACGAGCACTTTATCACGCGGCCGCGACGGGCCCATCCAATCGACCTTCGTAAAAAAGCCCGACGGGACGGGCCGGTCGGGCTGAATCCGGCGCGGCCGGAACGGGAACTGTTGATGATTGAAGCGTGGGTCTGTTCTGGTAATTCTGGTTTTGAGATGGGCGCGATTCAAAGTCATTCGCTCGAATTGCCCGCGCATGGTAGTCGCGATACAAAGTTCGCGCAATACATGAAGTTACACTTGACAAGTAATTGAAATAAATGGGAAACGTCGCGCGCTCTAGTCGCGACGCAAGCCTTCGCGTTTGCCCTGGCGCCGAATATTCTCGGGTTGGCTCCAAGCGTTATTGAAAAGCGCCGGCTCCCAGGACCCGTAGGTCGGGTTCGGCAGCACGAACCAGCTCGCGCCGATCCAGCCCAAGTAAGGTGCGATGGCAGCCTTACGACCTTCGGCCGTGTTCGCCAAAACATCGACAAAATCGCCGATCTGGTCGCCAAATTGCATTAAAACCCGATATTTCTGTGCAACCAGCTTGCGCCGGCAACCCTTCTCGGAACCGATCTGCTCGCAGTCCTTGACGAAGGTCCCCAAACCTAGGAACACATTCGCGTCGGCCTTGATCGGGAACCCAACTTTGGCAAGATTGGCCAGCGTCACATCGTTGAGATCAGCCGCGCGATTGGACAGATAGAACACCGTGATGCCCATGCTGTCAGCGCGACGCGCGAACTCGACCGCACCCGGCATTGCCCGTGCCTTCTGTTCCTTGCACCACTGCGCCCACGTGAACTCGTCGAACGACTTGCCCTCCAGTACCAGGCGGGCCTGGTAAGGCGAGTTGTCAAGCGCCGTTTCGTCGATGTCGAGAATCACTGCCGGCTTGAGCCTGCGCAGCGAAGTGTCGCCGCGTTCTGCGCTGGACAGCGCATCCCACGTTGGATCAGCCAGCGCCTGGTCGAGTCGCTCGGCCGCGTCGCGATATGTCTGCAGATAGATCAGGTCGTGTTCAATCGCCGTCTGCGTCCACGCCACGGCGTTAAGGTTGTCGTTAGCGCCCACGGCAGGCGCGACGGGAGCGCTCGTCGTCGGTCTCGTGTCCACCGCGACGGGTTGCTCCCTCACGCGCTGCTGCGCGCAAGCGGCCAGCATCAGCAGGGCGGGGATGAGGACGGGCAATCGATTCATTACTGTCATGGAACGGCCTGCGGATTGAAGGGGCGATGGGTTAGCATCGCCGCAGTTTATTACAGCGCAGCCATTCACCTCGGGACCACCATCGATGCCTGACTACCCGTCACCCAGACTGACCGCGATCACCTGCGTACTGACCGGCATCGCGTTGTTGCTCGTGGTCTGGTTGCACCTGCTGCCTGCGTTGCTGGCGGGCTTGCTGGTTTTCGCGCTGGTCACCGCGCTCGATCCGCCACTACGGCGTATCACGCCCGGTACGCGCGCCGATTGGCTGGTGGTGCTGCTGATCAGTATCGTTGTGGTGTCGCTGTTGAGTCTCGCCGTCTTTGGCATCATTACCTTCTTCACCAATGGTGGCGGCAACCCCGATCACATTTTTGATCGGATGATGCCGCTCATCGACAAGGCCCGGGCGCAGCTGCCGACGTTCGTCGTGGAACACGTGCCTGACAACATCGGAGAGATTCGAAGCGGGCTCGACGAGTGGCTGCGAATGCATGCAGCTACCCTGCAATTGGCCGGCAAGCAGGCAGTGCGGGTGTTCACGCAAACCCTGATCGGCATGGTCCTCGGCGCGATGGTTGCGTTGAGCGGTGCCACGCCGAGCCGCCATCACGGTCCCCTCGCGGTAGCCTTGGCGACGCGTTGCCACCGCCTTGCCCACGCGTTTCGCGACATCGTGTTCGCCCAGCTCAAGATTTCGCTACTCAACACCTTGTTCACCGCTCTGTTCCTGTTCGTGGTGTTGCCACTCTTCGGTGTTCAGCTGCCACTGGCGAAGACACTGGTCGCGATCACGTTTGTCGCTGGCCTGCTGCCGGTGCTCGGTAATTTGATTTCAAATGTCGCGATCTTCATCGTCGCCATGTCAGTGTCGCTGTGGGTTGCGGTTGCGGCGCTGACGTTCCTGGTCCTCATCCATAAACTCGAATACTTCCTCAACGCCCGTATTGTCGGTGGCCAGATTCGCGCACGCGCCTGGGAACTGTTGCTGGCCATGCTGGTGATGGAAGCCGCATTCGGCATTGCCGGCGTGATTGCCGCACCGATCTACTACGCCTACCTCAAGCGCGAACTCGAAGCGGCGAAGTTCATTTGAGAACTTCAGCGAAACGCACAGCGTCATCGTGCAAAAGCGATGTCATGGAAGCCCTTTTCTGATACTTCCATTGAAGGGCAGCCGTGGTCGTGCGGGTCTAGAAACTCATCCGATCACCAGTGAACGGTCCAGCACCATGAAACAAGGGTTCGTCAGGCGATTCGGCGCTTGTTTCGCGTTCTTGATACTTTCCTGCCCCGCGTCGTTGTCGGCTGCATCATCGCCGTTCGATGAGCACCTCGGGCGAATCCTCGTCGAGGAAGGATTGGTTGGCGCGGTGTGGGCCCACGTCTCGCCGGACCTGTCCATAGCCATCGGCGCGGCAGGAATAAAGGACGCCCGCACCGGCGAGGCGCTGGGTCCGGAGGACCGTGTCAACGTGGGTTCCATCGCCAAGACTGTGTTGGCGACGGGCGTCCTTCGCCTGGTCAGTTTGGGCCGGCTGTCGCTGGACACGCCGGTCTCCGCGATTTTGCCAGATACTTTGATCGACAACCGCTGGGCGACAAGCGACCCGGTCCGCGTTCGTCATCTGCTCGATCACACGTCCGGACTGGATGACTTGCGCCTTTGGCAGATTTTCAGCCTGAAAGCCGACGCCGATACGACGTTGAAGCGCGCGTTTGCAGGAGACGCGCTGCTGCGTGTTCGCAGCCGACCGGGTACGCGATTTTCGTATTCCAACATGGGCTACACGTTGCTGGGACGCATCGTGGAAGCAGTCAGTGGCGAACGGTACGAGCGTTACCTCGACGCCAATTTGCTGGCGCCTCTCGGCATGACCGACAGCACATTCGGCTTCGTATCGCAGGAAGGCCCACAAGCCGACCCGAGGTTGGCGATGGGACATTTCGAAGACCGCCGCACGCAGGCTGCAGTACCAACCTTCCTTCGTCCGTCCGGTCAGTTCACCACCAGCGCTGTCGACATGGGACGTTTTGCACGCTTCCTCATGAGCGATGGGCGCGTCAATGGAACACCTTTCATTGATCCACGCTGGCTGCGCTCAATGGGTACGCCGCACGAGACCGAAGCGGCACTGGGTGGGCTCGGAGTGGGTTATGGATTGGGGCTGTTCACTCGGGACCGCAACGGCGTGGTGGGACGTTGTCACGGTGGCAGTGTCGTCGGCTATCGCGCCATGCTGTGCCTTTTTCCCGAGCAACAGCGCGCCTACTTCTGGTCGGTCAATACCGACAGCGAGACCGCAGACCACAATCGTCTGGACCAGTTGTTCGTCGACACGTTGGGCATTGCTGCAGCGGAGCCCGTCAAATCAGTTGGGGTGAGCGAAGGGCTTGAAGACTGGAACGGCACATATGTTCCTGCGCCCAACCGTATGGCATCTTTCAGATGGTTGGACACACTATTCAACTTCATCCGCGTGCGACGGGAAGGAAGCGCGCTGCGGATTGCCCCGCTCCAGTCGCAGGCAAGTCTTCTCGTGCCGGTTTCCAGCCTGCTTTTTCGCGCCACGGACCGCACGATTGCGTCGCACGCATTGCTGACGGCCGCGGATGGCACGCGGGTAATCAGCACAGGTACGCAAACATTCGCGCAGATTGCACCGTGGAGACTGGTGCTGCTCTGGGCGAGTTTGGTGGCTGGCGGAGTCGGTCTAATGTGGCTGCTGTTGTCCGGGCTTTCCCGGACCGTGGCGCGCCACCTCGATTCGACACACCCGGTCGCAATTCCATTGATCGGAATCCTCATGCTGCTGCTGCCGCTGCCGTTTTTTTGGTCGCAATCCTTCCTGCAGATCGGCGATCTCACTTGGGCGAGTGGACTGCTGGCCATCGTGACGGCGCTGCTGCCGTTGGCGATGATTGTCGGCCTAGTCATGCACTTTCGCCGTCGCACCCACGGCGCCATGGCAATGGTCGATTCGTTGGCGATGGTCGCCGTGGTGCAGCTGTCGCTGGTGCTTGCGATTTCGGGGCTGCTGCCGCTGCGGCTTTGGACATAGCGAAGCGATAGCGGCCAGCTTCGCGCATCGACGTCGCGAGGAAATTTATCGCTCGAGCGCTTCGGTTGCCTTGGATAGCCGTTTGGGCGAAACCGGTTCGGCGGTTCGCAGTTCCTGCGCGAACACTGAAACGCGTAATTCCTCGACCAGCCAGCGCAGATCACCCAATGCGGCTTCGTCGGCGTTCGCACTGGCTCGATGCTTGAGATAAGCACGCCAGTAAAGCTGTACCTGCAACATTCGCGCCTGGTCTTTCGCCGGATCCTGGCGCAAGCGTTCGCCGCGCAGGCGCATCGCACGCAAATAGCGTGGGTAGTGCTGCAATCGCCCAGCGGGTAGCTCGCGCAGGAAACCGGGGAACAACAACTCGTCGCGCTGTTCACGCAGGTCATCGTAGTTGGCCTTGGCGAAACCCATCAGTGGTGGTTCCATCCAAGGAGCGAAATCGGCATGTGCCTCGATGATCGCCTCGGCCAGCTTCAGTCGCTCGACGGCCGTCGGGAACAGGTCTCGAACAATCGTGGTTTTCACTTTTTCGAAGGTTTCGCGCGTGCGCGCGCCACGCATCTGTGCGTTGAGACATTCACGCAGTGCGGCTTCGACTACATCGCTGCGCAATTGCGCAGCACTGCCGAAGCCGGCCCATTTCAGCATCAGCGCGTTGTTGACGGGCAATTGGCGCTGCGCCTGTTTGATGCGATCGGCAAGGGCGCGATGCAGAAGTCGGTCGACACCTGCGGCATGCTCGGCGAGCGCTTCGTCACGGCGTTCAAACACGCGCAACGCCACCGTTTCGCCCAGGTCGACCAGCGCCGGGAATGCCGTGAGTCCGCCACTGGAAACCACCGTATCCGGCAAGTCTTCGAAGTCAAACTGGTCGACTTCCTCGCGAATCAGGTCGGCGTCGGCGCGTTGCGAGAACGCGGCGCGAGCGGCCCCCGACCACTGCGCCTGGATGTCTTCGAGATCGCGGCCTTCGGCAATCGAGCGACCATCTTCGTCGAACACGCGATAGCGCAATTGCAGATGCACCGGCAACTCGATGCTCGCGAAATCGCGGGCACTTATCTCGACGCCGGTTACTCGAAACAGGTAGGTTGCCAGCGCGATACTCAGCGCTTGGTCGTGTCCGGGCCCCGTTTCGATAAATGCAGTCGCGAAATCCGGTGCCGGGACAAAGTTGCGACGCAACGATTTCGGCAAACCGCGAATCAGCTCGGCGACTTTCTCCGCGAGCAAGCCCGGTACCAGCCAGTCACCTTGTTGCGCCGTCACCGCGTTGACGAACGCGAGAGGCAGGTTGAGGGTCACGCCATCGGCGGGATCGCCGGGCACAAAGCGATAGTCGTAGCGCAACGACTGCGACTTGACCACCAAAGCGGCTGGAAAATCGCGCGTGCTCGCGCCCGCAACGCCTGCCAGCACATCACCGAGCGACCAGCGCAGAGACGCTTGCTCGGCAGGTGTCGCATTTCGATACCACGCGTCGAGCGCCGCCGTCGTTGAAATATCGTCTGGGATTTTTCCGAAGAAGAATGCCTCCAACTCGCTGTCGGATCGAAGCAAGTTGGAACGGCGCTGCTTCGCCTCCAGCTCATGGGCTTGTGCAAGCACCCGTGCATTGGCGCGCACGAAGTCAGCGCGGCAGTCGATTTCACTGCGGGTCAGTGCTTCACGAACGAATATTTCGTGCGCCAGCGACGGATCCTGTTTCGCGAATTGCACCTGGCGCTTCTCGACCAGGTTCAAGCCGAACAGATTGACCTGCTCGAACGCAAGCACCGCACCGCGCTTGCGTGACCAGTGTGGATCGCGCCAACTTTTCCGAATCAAGTGTGACGCTTGTTGCTCGACCCAGGCCGGCTCGATGCGCGCGCAATTCATCGCGTAAATCTTGCCGATGTCGATGATCTGCCCAGCCAGCAACCATTGCGGCGGTGATTTGGACGTCGCCGAGCCAGGAAAGATCTGGAACTTTCGTTCGCGCGTACCGCGATATTGGCTGCGTTCGTCCTTGATGCCGATCTGGGTTGGCCAGCCGGAGATCAGGCAGCGATGCAGTGCCTCGTAGCGATCGGGTGGCAGCGCGGATGCGTTGTTCGAGTCCGATTGATCGTTTGGAACTTGAGCGCGATGAACGGGTGGGCCGGACACTTCAGCGTTCGTTGCTGCATTGCGACCTCGCCGATGCCGCGAGCGTGGCGGCTGCGATTCCGGAATCGAGTTGGAATGCACAGGGCGCAACGCAGGATCGCGATCCATGTCGCCTTCCAGCACCAGCAGTTGCCTATGCAGTTCTCGCCATTCGCGCATGCGCAGGAACGACAGGTAATGCGTCTTGCACCAATCGCGCAGTTTCGATTGGGTGAAATCTTCGTGAGCGCGGCTGTAGTCGGTCCACAAACGCAACACGCCGATAAAATCCGACTTTGGATCGGCAAACAGGGCATGTGCTGCATCGGCTTGCCCACGCGCATCGGCGGGGCGTTCGCGCGGATCCTGGATCGACAGGAAAGACACCACGATCAAGGCCTCGCGCAGAACGTCACGCGACTTCGCCTCGACCAGCATGCGGGCGAGCGCCACGTCGACCGGAATCCGTGCGATTTGCTGGCCCAAGCGGGTGAGTCGCTTGTCGTCGTCGATCGCGCCAATCTCGGCCAACCGCCGGTAGCCATCGCTGATGGCGCGATCATCCGGCGCTTCGACAAACGGGAAATCGGCAACGTCGCCGAGCTTCAGGCTCAGCATGCGCAGGATCACCCCAGCCAGCGACGAGCGCAGGATTTCCGGATCCGTGTAGCGAGGCCGTTGCAGGTAATCGTCTTCGGAATAGAGCCGATAACAGGTGCCCGGACCGATTCGGCCGCAGCGTCCTTTGCGCTGGTCGGCAGCGGCTTGCGAAATCGGTTCGATATGCAGGCGTTCCAGTTGACTGCGTGCGCCGTAACGCTTCACGCGCGCCGTGCCGGTATCGACCACATAGCGAATACGCGGCACCGTAAGTGAAGTTTCAGCGACGTTCGTAGCCAGCACGATTCGTCGCGCCGTGCCAGGTTTGAAGACGCGATCCTGCTCAGCGGCAGACAGCCGTGCATACAACGCGACCACTTCGGTCTCGCGATATTTGCGTCGGGAAAGTGCCAAGTGCACGTCACGGATTTCGCGTTCGCCTGGCAGGAAAATCAGCGTGTCACCGCGTGGGTCGCTGGCGGTTATTTCATCGATCGCAGCAACGACCTGTTCGGCAATGTTGCTGTCACCCTTTTCATCAGGCGGACGCCAGCAAACGTCAACCGGAAACGCACGTCCTTCAACCTCGACGACCGGCGCGTCGCCGAAGTGTTCCGCGAACCGCGAGGTGTCGATGGTGGCCGACGTGACGATCAATTTAAGATCGCGTCGCTTCGCCAGCAGTCGCTTCAGATATCCGAGCAGGAAATCGATGTTGAGACTGCGCTCATGCGCCTCATCAAGAATGATAGTGTCGTAAGCCGACAGCCAGGGATCGCCTTGCGTCTCGGCGAGCAGGATGCCGTCTGTCATGAACTTGATCAGCGCAGCATCACCTACCTGCTCGGTAAATCGCACCTGGAAGCCGACCAGTTGACCAACCGACGTATCCAGTTCCTCGGCAACACGCCGCGCAACACTGCGCGCTGCGATTCGTCGCGGCTGCGTGCAGCCGATCAAGCCGCGACGACCGCGTCCGGCGGCAAGGCACAGTTTGGGCAGTTGAGTCGTCTTACCCGATCCGGTTTCGCCAGCCAGGATCACCACCTGATTTTGTTCGATCAACTTGACGATGTCGTCTGCCTTGGCGGTAATCGGCAGCGATTCATCCAAGCGCAGCTCGGGTACGCTGGCATCGCGAAGCGCGACCGCCGCGATTGACGCGTCGATATCCTTTTGCAACTTCGCGAAGGCGTTCGAAGCGATGTCGTTGCCTTCCCGCAGCAAACGACGCCAGCGACCGACTAGTCGCCCGCGATCACGACTTGCGACCGCGTCAATGCGTTGCGATAGATCAGATGGTTCAGACATTCAACAAAGTTCGGCGGTGCCACGACCGCGAACGCGCGGACAGGCCGACATAATACGGGGCGGGGCTTTTTGTCGGCTATCGCCGGACGGTAAAGCGCGTTCGCGCTGGGGTTTTGCTGCCGCCGGCTGCTTCTCCATTGTTGGCTGACGCCAGATTGGTCAATGGTTTGACCAGGGAGGCGCTCGCCACGTCTCGGTCGTGTGGGCTATCCCCACACTGGGCAATCTTGTCACTCGCCTGCGCGCGCGCGACTGATTCTTGCTTGTTGGCTGTCGCCAGACGTTACAAGCGTTTCGCCGGGCTGCCGCCCGCCTCTTTTGATTCGCTTCGCTCTTTTGATTGGCTATCGCCAGACTGGTCAAGCGTTTCTCTCGCCTGCCGGCGAGCGACCTACCTTTCTCCTCGCAGAGAAACGTAGGCCAAAGACGCGACCCGATGGCCTGTCGCCCGCACGGTGAAGCCGTGCGGGGGCGCAAGCACTGGCCGGGTTCGGCTGAAGGCACATCCTGTGCCGCAGCCGAAGACGCGCTCCCAGCGCGTCCCGCGAGCGGCTGATCCGTCCAGCACTTGCCGACAGGAACGGGCGGGT
>JBBSTF010000035.1:0-39426 GCA_038236135.1 Lysobacterales bacterium | reverse complement strand
GTGCGGGCGACAGGCCATCGGGTCGCATCTTTGGCCTACCTTTCTCTGCGAGGAGAAAGGTAGGGCGGCGGGCGGCAGCCCGGCGAAACGCTTGACCAGGCTGGCGATAGCCATCAACAGTGAAGCGGCGGGCGATATCCCGGCGAAACGCTTTACCAGTCTGGCGGAAGCTGACAAGAGCGAAGCGAATCAAAAGCGGCGGGCGGCAGCCCGGTGAAACGCTTTACAAATCTTGGCCAAAAGCCCACAAGAGAAATGCGACGGGCGGCGGTCCCGGCAGCGAAGTCAAAATGGGTCCCCGCGTGACCAGCCGTTCGGCTGTTGAAAGACGCGGGGATGACGAAATCATGGGCTGCGCAAGAGTCGCATCTTCATCCCAGCCCTTCTCCCGACGGGAGAAGGGAGACACGCGAGGCGTCAGCCCGAGACGCCACCGGCCGCGTCATCGGCCGGCATGAATTGCAGGGCGAGTGAGTTGAGGCAATAGCGCAGACCGGTTGGCTTCGGGCCATCAGGGAAAACGTGGCCGAGGTGGCTGTCACAGCGAGCGCAGCGTGCTTCGATGCGCGTCATGCCGTGGCTGGAGTCTTCGATTTCACGGATGTGTCGTGGATCGAACGGGGTGTGAAAGCTGGGCCAGCCGGTGCCGGATTCAAATTTGGTCACTGACTTGAACAGTGGCAGTCCGCATAACTTGCAGGCGAAAACGCCTTCTCCGTGCTCGTCGAGCAAGCCTCCGCAAAATGGCGCTTCAGTACCATGGTCGAACAATACGTAGCGCTCTTCCTTGCTGAGTCGTGTCGCGAGTTGTTCGCGTTCCTGCGGCGCAATCGGGGTGAGGTCGTAACCAGTTTCGGAAAGACTCATGCGTCGGCTCCCCGCTTCAATTTGTCGCCGAAGTATGTGCGCAGTTTTTCGACCTTGGGCTGGGCGGCAGCGCGGATATAGCCCTGGTCAGGATTCAACTCTGCGTAGTTCTGGTGGTGCGCCTCGGCAGTGTGGAAGGCTTCCAGTGGAACCAGTTGGGTCACGACGGGGGTCTTGAAGATGCCCGCGCTGGCGATCTGGTCGAGATAGGCCTGGGCGATGTCGTGTTGTTCCTGGTTGGCGAAGAAAATCGCCGAACGGTACTGGCTGCCGATATCGCCACCCTGACGGTCGCGTGTAGTCGGGTCATGTGCAATCGCAAAAAAAACTTTCAGCAGCTGGCCCAAGCTGATCCGGCTGGCATCGTAACGGACGGCGATGGCTTCGGCATGGTTGGTGGTGCCGGTGCATACGGTTCTGTAATCCGCCGTGGCGGCATCGCCACCGCTGTAACCGGAGGTTACTTCGAGCACACCGTCAAGGTTTTTGAACACTGATTCGGTACACCAGAAACAACCGCCGGCGAGAATGACGGTGCGTTCGTCGCTGGCGTTGGTTTCGTCCAGAACGGGATCGGGAAAATCGCTTGGAGCGATGCGCAGGGCAACGCCGGGAAGGTCGCAGAACTCGGCCATGGAAATTCCTTGTTGGAGGTCGCACCGTGATGCCGGCGCGGCAGGTTGATTTCAAGTCATGGTGTGGCGCGACGGCTGAAGCGGATTGAACCGGCATGGCATGCGATCATGGTCGATGGATAAATTCGACACGTTGGCGTTGCCCCCGGCCCTGTTGCAGGCATTGGCTGCGCTTGAAATCGAGACGATGACGCCGGTGCAGGCACACAGCCTGCCGGGTCTGCTTGAGGGCCGCGACGTTATCGCGCAAGCCCGCACCGGCAGCGGCAAGACCATTGCGTTCGGGCTCGCCGTCATGGCTCGGATTGACGTGACACAAACCGGTTTGCAGGCGCTGGTGCTGTGCCCTACGCGCGAACTAGCCGACCAGGTCAGCAAGTCGCTGCGCGCGCTGGCCCGGTTCATTCCGAACGTCAAACTGCTCACCTTGTGCGGCGGCATCGCATTGCGGCCGCAACTGGCTTCGCTCACGCATGTTCCACATATCGTCGTCGGCACGCCCGGGCGCATCCAGGAATTACTGGATCAGGATGCCCTGACGTTGTCCGCCGTTCGCGTCCTGGTACTGGATGAGGCCGACCGCATGCTCGACATGGGTTTCCTCGACGCCATCAGCGCATTGGTGGTGAAAACCCCGAAGACGCGCCAGACGCTGCTGTTTTCAGCGACCTATCCAGATGAGATCCGTGCGATCAGCCGGCGCATCCAGCGCGATCCGATCGAGGTCACCGTCGATCACGGCGAGGCGCTGGCTGCTATCGAACAGCGGTTTTACGAGGTCGACGACAAGCGCCGCTTTGATGCGTTGGTGCGTCTGCTGGCGGTGGAGCGCCCGCCATCGGCGCTGGTGTTCTGCAACACGCGCCGCGACACGTCGGATGTTGCCGATGCACTGATCGCACGTGGTTTCTCGGCGCTGGCCCTGCACGGAGAACTCGACCAACGCGATCGCGACGAAACTCTTGTGCGCTTTGCCAATCGCAGTTGTGCGGTGCTGGTAGCCACCGACGTTGCTGCGCGCGGTCTCGACATCGACGACCTGCCGATGGTGGTCAATTTCGAAGTGGCCACCGATGCGGATGCGCATGTCCATCGTATCGGACGGACTGGCCGCGCCGGTCGTCGTGGCCTTGCCCTGAGTCTGGTCGCGCCGGCTGAAATGCCGCGCATGAAGTTCATTGAAGAACGTCTTGGAAAAATTCCCTGGCAGCCGTTGCCGCCCTCAAACGGACCACGTGACGAACCGTTGCTGGCCGCAATGGCGACGCTGGCCATCGACGCCGGCCGCCAGGACAAATTGCGACCCGGAGACGTGCTCGGTTCGTTGACCGGTAGTGCGGGATTGAGTGCAGACGTGGTCGGCAAGATCGACATCTTCGCGACCCGTTCCTACGTAGCGATCCGCCGCGATACTGCCGCGATTGCCTTGCAGCGCCTGCAGAAAAGCAAAATCAAGAATCGCAGTTTTCGCGTACGTGCGATCGACTGATTACAGCCGCGGATATCGCAAGCACGAGGTATCGGCATGGCAAGTCCAAACACGGTTAAAAGGCGCGTTGATCGCACCAAAACGGCACGTGCCTTGTTGCGCGTCGAGATCGACAAGCTGCCCGCGGATGAACGACAAATTGTCGAACGATTCGTCAGCCGTCGGCGCATCGCACGCAACGTTCTGCGCGAATTTGACGATCATCGAACGTTCGGTGAGCGTATCGCCGACCGCGTGGCGGCAGTTGGCGGCAGTTGGACTTTCATTTTCTGCTTTCTTGGTGCGCTGGTCGTATGGATGCTGTTCAACACCTGGGTGCTGGTTCAGGGCGCATTTGATCCTTACCCGTACATCCTGCTGAACCTTCTGCTTTCCTGCGTGGCCGCCATCCAGGCGCCAATCATCATGATGAGCCAGAAGCGCCAAAGTGAAGCCGACCGCGTGCAGGCCCAGCACGACTACGAAGTGAACATCAAGTCCGAACTCGAGATCCTCCAGGTACACGAAAAGTTGAACGCGCTGCGTGACAGCGAAGTGGCGGAATTGCTCGACAAGGCCGGCCAGATGATCCTGCGTATGGATAAGATCGAGCAGCGATTGAAGGCCGATCCGCACAATGAGCGTGCGGCCGAATGACACGAACCCAGAGTTGCGCGATGTAATCAACGGAGAACGATGATGGCTGACACATCCAACAAACGACTTGCGGTACTCATCGACGCCGATAATGCCCAGCCAGCGATTGCCGAGAGTCTGTTGGCCGAAATCGCAAAGTACGGCATCGCCAGCGTCAAGCGCTGCTATGGCAACTGGACCGGCCCGCACCTGGGTGGCTGGAAGGAAACGTTGCTGAAATATTCAATTCAGCCGATGCAGCAATTCGCCTATACGACAGGCAAGAACGCGACGGATTCTGCAATGATCATCGACGCCATGGACTTGCTCTATACGGCGAAACTGGATGGCTTCTGCATCGTTTCAAGCGACAGCGATTTCACCCGCCTCGCTTCGCGCTTGCGAGAGTCTGGCCAAACCGTCTATGGCTTTGGAGAACGCAAGACACCATCACCGTTTGTTGCGGCTTGCGACCGTTTCATCTTTACCGACATCCTGCTGCAGCCGACAGAAAAAGGCGTCACTCGGTCCGGTAGCGCAGCGTCCACGGCGAGTCCCAAGCCGTGGCCCGCAAAGCAACTCAAGGGCGACACGGAACTCGTAAAGTTGCTGCGCGCAGCGGTTGACGCCGCCAGCGATGAAGCGGGTTGGGCACACCTGGGACCGGTGGGCAGCTACATCGCCAAACAGGTTTCCGAATTTGATCCTCGAAATTATGGCTATGCCAAGCTTGGCGAGTTGTTTGACGCCGTCGGCCTTTTCGAGATGGACAAGCGCAAGACCGGCGACGGCCCGGCCATGTCGGTGTTCGTAAGGGAGCGTCGAAAGTCGCGGGACTAGGGATGCTCTCATTGATCTAGAGATCGCTGGTTCCACATGGCCGGTAGCCGTGCGGAGGATGAATCGACGATTACTTAAATGATCATTGTGCTTGCTGACTGCTGCTGGCCCGCGTAGCGTTGCGGGCCCACCCGCGAAAGCGGGCGTTAATCAACCACTGGAGACCACAGCATGCGCTGGGACCGATCAAGACGCAGTGACAACGTGGAGCAAAGTAGCGGCGGTGGTGGCGGCGGGATGCGATTCGGTGGCGGCAGTCTGGGCATCGGTGGTGTCGTACTGGTTGTTGTCGTCGGCCTGCTTTTCGGCAAGAACCCCGGTGAGATCCTGCAACTCCTTGGCAATATGGCCGGTGGTGGCGGCACGACAAGCAGCGCACCGCAGACACAACCCGTCGAGAAGAACGCACAGACTGACTTCGTTAGCGCCGTCCTGGGCAGCACCGAAGATGTCTGGGGCCCGACGTTCAAGGCCGGCGGCCAGCAATACCCGCCACCGACGCTGGTGTTGTTCAATGGCGGTGTTCGCTCCGCCTGCGGCTCGGCTTCGGCGGCAATGGGGCCGTTTTACTGCCCGGGCGATCGCAAGGTTTATCTTGATCTGGACTTCTTTCACGAAATGGAAACCAAGTTCCACGCGGCCGGCGATTTTGCTCGCGCCTATGTGATCGCACATGAAGTAGGGCATCACGTGCAGAACGTCACCGGCGTCATGGACCAAGTTCGCCAACTGGCCGAACGCGGGCAGCCGATGGACGGTGCGCAGGGCTTGTCAGTGCGCCAGGAACTACAGGCCGATTGCTACGCTGGCATCTGGGCGAAACAGGCCCAGCAGCAACTGAACTGGCTTGATGATGGCGACATCGAGTCCGCCCTCAATGCGGCGACACAGATTGGCGACGATGCGCTGCAAAAGCGTTCGCAAGGATACGTGGTGCCCGACTCGTTTACTCACGGTACCTCGGCGCAGCGCGTGCGCTGGTTCCGTGCCGGTTTCCAGAGCGGCGGCATGCAGGACTGCGACACCTTCAAGACCAACCAGTTGTAACGGTTCGCGAACGAAAGCCTTGGTATCTGAAACGAAAAAAGCCACGCATCAGCGTGGCTTTTTTTCTGAGGCGCCTTGTCGATCAGTACGTGCCGGTCGCCCCGAGCATAACCAAGCGAAGCCCGACCAATTTGTCGCCGAGGCCGCTCCCATCGGGCACGGCGTTGCTCGGTGTCCTTGTCAGCCGGGACAACACGCACGCTGTTCGGTCGAGGTCAGACCCAGCCGCGCAGTGCCATCGAGGTCGGCGCGCCGTCGCCAATCACGAAATGATCGAGCACGCGTACGTCGATCAGCGCCAGCGCTTCCTTCAAGCGCTGGGTGATCACGCGATCGCTACTGCTCGGTTCGGCAACGCCTGAGGGATGGTTGTGGGCAAATATCACCGCGGCCGCGTTGTGCGACATGCAGCGCCGTACCACTTCGCGAGGATGCACTTCGGTATTGGCGATGCTGCCGCGAAACAGTTCCTCGAAGCCGAGCACGCGATGGCGGTTGTCGAGAAACAGGCAGGCGAAAACTTCATATGGATAGCGGTAGAGCTGTGACTTGAGATATCGCGCGCAATGGGCTGGATCTTCCAGGCTCTGCCCCTGCACCAGTTCGGATTCCAGATAGCGGCGACCCAATTCCAGCCCGGCCTGCAAACGGCACCAAGCGACGGGGCCGACATCGGTGCGCGCTGCGGGGTTTTCCAGCAGGCCTTTGATGCCCTTGTGCTGGGTGAGCAGGGCACGACCCAGTTGCACGGCGTCCATGCCACGCCGGCCCGAACCGAGGAATATCGCCAGCAGCTCGGCGTCGGACAGCGCACCGGCGCCACGCGCGACGAGTTTCTCGCGTGGTCGTTCGCCATCGGGCCAATCGCGAATTGTCATAGCATCGCTCCCCGATCGGCAGTGATCGGCATCGATGATCACAGTGACGAAAGTTGTGTGAGTCGACCAGCGGTGGCAACGCGAATTTAAGTAAGCTAGCGGCATGTCCTGTTGTCAGCCTTTTCGCACATGAGTCGACCCAACCTCGCCGGCACGCACATCGTGCTAGGTGTTACTGGCGGCATCGCCGCCTACAAGGCGGCAGAACTGACTCGCCTGCTGGTTCGCGCCGGAGCTGACGTGCAGGTGGTATTGAGCGCGAATGGAGCGCGTTTCGTGACCGCTCAGACCTTTCAGGCGCTGTCGGGCCGCAGCGTCCGCGAAAGCCTTTGGGATGCATCGGCGGAAGCGGCGATGGGGCACATTGAATTGGCGCGCTGGGCTGATCGCATCGTAATCGCGCCAGCCACTGCCGATTGCATCGCCCGCCTCGCCCAAGGCCGCGCTGATGACCTGCTCAGCACGCTGTGCCTGGCCAGCGCTGCACCGTTGACGATTGCACCGGCAATGAATCAGCAGATGTGGGCACATGTCGCGACCCAAGCGAACGTGGCAACCCTGCGAAGTCGCGCCGTCGACGTGCTCGGACCAGCCGATGGCGAACAAGCCTGCGGCGACGTTGGTCCCGGTCGGATGCTCGAGCCCGCGCAGATCGTCGAGCATCTGTTGTCCGCTGGAGTGAGCCGTTCACTTGCCGGGAAGCGCGTTGTAGTCACGGCCGGACCGACCTACGAAGCGATCGATCCGGTACGTTTCCTCGGCAATCGCAGTTCGGGACGTATGGGTTTTGCGATTGCTGCTGCGGCACATGACGCGGGGGCAGACGTGACGCTGATCGCCGGCCCGGTGAATCTGCCGACGCCGCGGGGCGTCGAGCGAACTGATGTCGTCAGCGCCGAACAAATGCTGGCGGCAACGCTGTTTGCGGTCACCGATGCCGATATCCTGATCGCCGCCGCCGCTGTGGCAGACTTCCGCATCGACCACATCGCGCCGCACAAAATCAAGAAGGATGGCGCGAAATTGCAACTGAATCTCGTTGCCAATCCGGACATCGTGGCCACCGTGGCGGCTTTGCCGAAACGGCCGTTCGTTGTCGGCTTCGCCGCTGAAACGGAGAATCTCGAAGCGCGCGCCCAAGCCAAGATGCGCGACAAGCAGCTCGATTTGATCGCCGCCAACGAAGTGGGTAGCGAGCTTGGGTTCGATCGCGACGACAACACACTGCTGTTGTTATGGGAAGGCGGCCGCGAACAACTCGACCGCGCCGACAAGCGAGTGCTTGCCAACCAACTGGTCGCGCGCATCGCAGAACAGGTTTTAAAACAGACCGGTGGCGACGCGTGAGCGCGGCGAAGGTTCAGATGAAGATCCTCGACGAGCGACTTGGGCGCGATTTTCCGCTGCCCCACTACGCCACCGAAGGTTCAGCCGGACTCGATCTGCGCGCCATGCTCGACCATCCATTGACTCTGTCAGCGGGTGCCACCGCGCTGCTGCCGAGTGGCGTCGCCATCCATATTGGCGACTCCAGCTTTTGCGCGGTGATCCTGCCGCGCTCGGGACTGGGCCACAAACATGGCATCGTGCTGGGTAACCTGGTCGGTCTGATTGACGCCGACTACCAAGGCCCATTGCAAATCTCGGTGTGGAATCGATCCGACGTCACGTTTACGATCCAGCCCGGGGACCGCATTGCGCAACTGGTCATCGTGCCGGTGCGGCGCGCGGATTTCGAAATAGTGGATAACTTCGCTGCCAGCCAGCGTGGCGAAGGCGGCTTTGGAAGTACCGGCCGGTGACGGAGAGAGATGATGGGTTTGTTCGGTAAATCCGCAAAGGCGCGCGTGCAGTCGGATTCGTTCCGTCCGCTGGCGCGGCAATCCAGCATCGGCGCGTTGGGTGCCTTGGCTGCGGCCACCTTGTTGATCATTGCGGCCATTTTCTGCGTCTGGCAGGCGATGCTGGTTATCGAAGAACAGCGCTCCGCGAGTGCGGGCGAGGGCGAGCGCAACCAAGCGGCTATGGCGGTGAGCAGCCTCGTCACTCGCATGCGCGAACGTGCTGATGCCGGCATGAAAACGCCGGCGCTGGTCAGCGCGCTGGCGGTCGATCCGGTCAATCTTGAACAGGCCAGCAGCTTGTTGAGAGCGGCCATGCCGGAACTGGCTGCGGCCGAATTTTATGGCGCCGACCTTGAACCCTTGATCCGCGGCGACCTGGCCGGGCTTGGCTATGCGCGTGCGTCAGTTTTGGCGAGTGCGCAATCCGAAGGCGCCGCGACCGAGTTGTTGCTGCGTCGGCTTGGCGGCGCGGCGTCGCTGATTCAGGGGCGGCCTGCCCGTTCCAGCGACGGCACCGTGCGCGCCTATGTGATCCTGCGTTGGCCCGCCCAACCCATTTTCGATGCGTTTGACCGCGTGCCCGCCGGCACACGGCTGGAATTGCGGCAGGTCAGCATCGATGGCGACGACGAGGTAGTGCGAGGGATTGGTCCATCGGTGGTCAGTTCCGGTGGCGACAAGGGCCTTGCGATCGCCGGATCGCACCTGCGCATCCACAAGTTGCCGCCCGACTTGCCCATCATGTTGCCGCACGAACCGATCCTGCTGTTCGCGCTTGCTGGCCTGTGCCTGTTCGGCGCGGTGGCGGCGCTTTGGATGCGCCGCGCCAGCGGGCGTCGAAATATGCTGGCGCCGGAAAAGCGCGCCGGAGCAAACCTTCCAGAGAACCAGACTTTGGCCGATCTCGTTGAGAACAAGGTCATCGCGGGCATCGGCGTCCGCACGCGAGCCAGCCCTGTCGTTGACGCGCCCGTCGAGACGGAGATCGCCGAAATCGCGGTCGACGCGCGCATGTTCCGAACCTACGACATTCGAGGTGTGGTTGGGCGCGATTTGAACGCCGATGTTGCGCAGTTGCTGGGCCAAGCGATCGGCAGTGAAGCGGGTGAACGCGGCATGGGCGAGATTGTGGTTGGTCGCGATGGTCGGTTGTCGGGTCCGGAATTGTCGGCGGCGCTTATCACAGGTATCCGCGCCAGTGGCATCGATGTCATCGACATCGGCTTGGCTCCCACGCCGCTGGTGTACTTCGCCGGCTTTCATCTCAACACAGGATCGGGTGTCGCTGTTACCGGCAGCCACAACCCACCCGATTACAATGGATTCAAGATCGTACTCGGCGGCGAAACCCTTTCCGGTGATGCGATCACCGCGCTGCACACGCGCATCGTTGAAGGCCGTTTTCGTCACGGCAACGGCGGCTTGCAGATGATTGATGTCGGCCCGGCCTATATCGAGCGTGTCGGCAGCGACGTGCAGGTGCAACGCCGCATGAAGGTGGTCCTCGATGCCGGCAATGGCGTCGCCGGCATGTTGGCGCCGCAGGTGCTCGAAGAAATCGGCTGCGAAGTGATTCCGCTGTTCTGCGAAATCGACGGCACCTTCCCGAACCATCACCCCGATCCATCGAATCCAGACAACCTCAAGGACCTGATCGCAGTGGTCAAGAGCAGCCATGCCGATGTCGGGCTGGCATTCGATGGCGATGGCGACCGGCTTGGTGTTGTCACCCAGACCGGCGAAGTAATCTATCCCGACCGTCTGTTGATGCTTTTTGCGGCCGACATGCTGGTTCGAAATCCGGGCTCCACGGTGATCTACGACGTCAAATGCACCGGCAAGCTGGCGCCGGAAATCGTTCGCAGTGGCGGTGTGCCCTTGATGTGGAAGACCGGCCACTCGCTGATCAAGGCGAAGATGCGGGAAACGGGCGCACAACTGGCTGGTGAAATGAGCGGGCATTTCTTCTTCAAGGAGCGCTGGTTCGGCTTCGACGACGGGATCTATGCCGCCGCGCGGTTGATGGAAATCCTGTCCAACGATGATCGTCCGCCACAGCAGGTATTCAACGACTTGCACAAGGGCATGTCGACGCCGGAATTGAACATCCCGATGAAGGAAGGCGAAACCCATCGCTTCGTCGAGGAGTTCCGCAAGCGCGCCAAGTTTGAGGGTGCACGGATGACCCTGATTGACGGGGTCCGTGCCGATTGGCCGGACGGCTGGGGCTTGGTACGGGCTTCGAATACGACGCCAGTGCTGGTGCTGCGATTCGACGCCGACAATCGCAACGCCCTGGCCCGGATCCAGGACGAATTCCGGCGTCACCTACTGGCGCTGGCGCCGACAATGAAGCTGCCGTTCTAACTAATCCGGCGGCAGGTCACGAAAGGAATCGCAGTACCGCCTCGCGCGCCGTCGCGAACGAGAAGTGGCGCTCGACGTTTGCGAGCCCATTTGCCGACAGCTGGTTCCACAACACCTCGTCGGAATACAGGCGAACGATTTCGTTGGCCAGCCCGGCCGCATCGTCGGCAACCAGAACATCTTCGCCGATGCGCACGTGCATACCTTCCACTGCGATCGGCGTCGCCGCCACCGGCAAGCCGTAGCTCATCGCCATGTTGACCTTGCCCTTGACGCCAGCGCCATAGCGCAACGGCGCAATGGAAATGCGACAGTCATCCATGAACGGCGCGATGTCCTCGACATAGCCGTGGACGATTACATCGTCAGCGGCCAGTGCGAGCACGTCATCGATGATCTTGCTGCCTATGATGTGGAAGCGCACGCCGGGCAGGGCCGGTCGTACCAACGGAAAGACCGATTTTACGAACCAATCCACTGCGTCGATATTGGGCGGATGCTGGAAACCGCCGACAAAGACCAGATCGTGGCGCTGCCCGAAGGGTTTGCGACAGCCGAATACTTCATGCACGTTGGAAAGGATTTCAACGCGAACGTCGGGTGCATCGACGCGCAGCAATTCCTGTTCGACCGGGCTCACGACAAGGGTGATGTCGCTGTCGCGCATCATCTTGATTTCTTGCGCACGCGTTTGCGCTGCCGTGCGACGCAGGTCGTCGCGATCTGACAGATCTGCCTCGCGCTGCTCACGCAGGTAGTGCAGGTCCACGGTGTCGAACAACAGCCGCGCCTGTGGTGCGTATTCGCGAACCAGGTCGAGGTAGTTCACGGCGATGTAGTGGCGCGACAGCAGAATCACGTCGAACTCCGCGCCACGCTCGCGGAACAGCGCGACCGGGTCCGACACGTAGGGATGGAACAACACTTCGACGCCGAGCTTTTGCAGCGCCGTGGTGTCGCGTTCGATCCAGGCACGGTTCTCGGCCATGAAGGTGACCTGGGTGCCAAGGTCGATCAGTACACGAATGAAATTCACCATGCGCACCGAGCCCGAATCCTGGTCGGGTGCCGGTGTCGTCGCGTCGATGATCAGCGCACGTCGCGTGGCGCGATGCGTAGCTGCAATGCCGATCGGCGTCTGCGGATGCGGCTTGGGTTGCTTGCGCAGTGCGGTGGACCATTTCTCCAGAAACTTCTCGCGATTAACGACTTGGTACTGCTTCACGCCACTGCCGGTATCGGTACCCGCAGTGATGCCCTCAAAATGGATCACCGTCGAGGCTGGCTGGTAGATCACCTTGTAGCCGGCATTGCGAACGGCAAAGGCGAGGTCGGTGTCTTCGTAGTAGGCCGGCGCATAGCGATTGTCGAACTGACCGAGTTGATCGAACAGCGCGCGCCGAATGGCGATGGCCGCACCGGAGCAGTAATCCACTTCGCGGCGGTAGCTGTAGCGCGGATCGCGCGGGTCGCCGAAGCGGCCGTAGTTCCATCCCGAGCCGTCATTGAAGATGATGCCGCCCGCTTCCTGCAAACGACCGTCGGGATAGACCAGTCGCGCACCGACCAGGCCAACGTCGGGCACCTGTTCGAAGGTGTCGAGCAAGGCCTCCAGCCAACCGGCGGTGACCACCGTGTCATTGTTGAGGAAGACAATGAACTCACCCTTCGCCGCCGCCGCTCCAGCATTGCAGGAACCAACAAAGCCGAGATTCTTGCGGTTGCGCAGCGCGCGCAGGCCATCGATCTCGCGCAGGCAGCGCTCAGTGTCGTCGACCGACCCGTCGTCAACCACGATCACCTCGAACGGCACGCGACCTGCGTGATCGAGCAGGGAGCGAAGGCAGGCGACTGTGTATTCGATTTTGTTGTAAACCGGAATGACAATCGACGCGCGCGGACGCTTGCTGGTTGGCAACGCGAACGGTTCGAACAAACTACTGGGTTCGCCTTCCAGCATCGGCGTCAGATGCAACGGCGTGCGCCGCAGTTCCAACAGGGCACGGCGGATGGTTGGTATCAAACCGCGTCGTGCCATGCTGCCTCGCGTTCGGGCCAGCGCACTGGCGACGCGCTTGCGTCGATAGCCCAGTCGCAGCTGCAACTGTCGCAACCAGGTCGTGAATCGACGGAACCCTTCAGTCGCACGCCACGAGAAACTCGCCAGCATCGCCTCGCGATCTCGTGCCAGCGCCTGCAGGTCGATCAGTTGCTCACGTTGCTCGGCGACTTCCTCGTCGAGGCGCAAGGCCCATGCGGTGCGATCCTGTAGTTGCGCTTCGAGCTCGGCGACACGTGTATCAAGGCCTTGCGCCCACGCGGTTCGCACGTCGATCTCTTTTTGCAACGCGACGATTTCCTGTTCGCGCTGGATTACGTCGGCCTCCAGCCGGCGCACCCAAGCGAGTCTCTCGTCGAGCTGGCGTTGCAATTGTTCCGACCAGCGTTCGTTGAGCAACATCATGTCTTCCCTTAGCGTGATTATTTCGGTGTCGAGGCGTTTGGCCCAGCGCGTCCTGTCATCAAGCTCTGCAACCAACGATGCAATGCGACCGCCACTGCTGGCTCGGTCTTGCTCGATCTCTGCCTCGAGCGTTGCCGAATGCTGGATGCTGACTTCCAGTTGGTGCTCGATCGCGGTTACCCAGTCGGTGCGTTCGGCGACTTCCTGCTGCAACTGCTGAATCCGGGCCTGGCTGCGTGTTAGTTCGCGGTCGACAGCGTGGCCCCAGCCACCGCGCTGGTCGGCCAGTTGTCTGGCATCTTCAAGCTGCACGCGCAGATCGGCCAAGTCACGCTCGGCGTCGCCCAGCGCGGTGTCGAGCGACGCCCGGTCCATCGTTGCGAAATCGACGTTGTACAGCGGATAGCGTGGTTGAGCGTTGTCGCTGAGTTCGAGCAGCGGCCTATACGCTGACACCATTGTGTCCAGGTTGATCGACGGTGACGCTGCCAGCGTCTTCCGAATACTCGCCAAAACTTCGCGGTCCTTCACGAGTCCGGCGACGCAATCAACAACTGCCCCGGCATTCGGCTCGACCAGCAAGCCCGTGTCGCCGTTTTCGATGCGCTCCGCCAAGGCGCCCATGCGCGTCGCGATCACCGGAACGCCGAGGCTGGCAAGTTCGGAATAAGTGTAGCTGTAGGTTTCGGCCACGGTTGGCAACAGCAACGCCGCGTCCGGTGCCCACTCGGCGAGCCGTTTCGGCAGGTCGGCGCGATCGTAATCCAGCACCACATGCACGCCGGATTCGCCAAAAAATTCATGGCCGGCTGCACCCGCGCCGAGCAGCAACAGGTCTGCATGCTTGCGCAAACCTGACAGCGCAGTAGCAAGCAGGTCGCCGCCCTTGCCGGAGCGCAGGCGACCGACGACAACCAACCGCAACCGTGTACGTATGGGTGGCACGGGTAAGGACTTTGTGCCGTCCGGCCAATCCGCCAAACCGTGCGCGATCACATGGCTGTCGAGCGCGACGAATTCGGGCGCAAGTTTCAACTCGTTATCGAGCGCACTGCGACTGGGCGCGACTAGCGTCGCCTTCGACTCGACGACCGCGGCCACGAATGCATTGCGCAGCGTTCGCCAATGCTGCATATCGCGGCTGACGAATTCGAAACTACGCGCCTGCAAGTCGGCCTTGAGTTGCGTGTCATCGAAAGCCAATGACGGATCGCCGAAATCGCGATGCAGGAGCGGCCAAAGCGGGTAGTGGTCATGCACCATCAAAAGTGTCGGCAGGCCGCTGCGCAGCGCATCGACGCTGTGGCCAATCAACGAAGAAACCAACACCGCCGAGACGGAATAATCGCGACAGATCGCGGCGAACATTGACTGCCAGGCGGCGTTATGTTCCGCCGTATCAGCGATGGGAATCGGCAGCGCGACACTCAGCAATGGCGGCGCACCAGTACGCGCATCGCGCAGTTCCAGCCATTCGCCATGGATGCGTCGCTGTGAACTGCCACGTGCGATCAGGACCAAGTGGTGAATATCGTCCCAAGCGCTGGCCAGGTCGTCGACCCAGCGTTGCGCGCCGCCACCCCAGCCATGCATCACGTGCAACAGCACCGGCTTTCCGTCGACGCCGTACGGCGGCGGCAGATCGTCCGTGTCGAGCGCCCTGAGCACGCGTCGCCGCAGCGGCGCGAATGGCGAGGGCGGTGACGGATCACGCGGATCGCTTGCCGGTTTGGGACCACGCAGCGGCGTTGCCACGGCAGCGACGTAGAGGTGATCGACAGTTGCAAGCCGACACCGCGTGCTGCGTTTGCTTTCCGCGATCCACAACGACATCAACTCGCTGACATCGGCGCTGTCGACCAATCGATGCTCGCCGTAGGCCAGCACCAGCGCGTCGATGCGAACCGGATCGGCTTCGTTGCTCGCGCCTACGGGCAACGGTGAGCGTGATGGCTGCAGATTGTCCATGCCGCCAACCGCGAGTGCATCGGAGCTGTGCAAGGCGTGTCTCAGACGGGACAGCGCATGCGCTGGCAGCGAACTGTCGCTGCGGACGAAGGCGATATCGTCGTCCGCATAGCGTGCCCAAAGTGCGACAGAGAGTCCGGCCGGATCCGAACCATCGACGTCTGGATGTTGCGCATCGACCTTCAATCGCTCATCGCAAGCGCCGCCGAGCAGGACCAGCGAGCTGCCGACATCAACCTGATCGCGCAACTTCGCCAGCCATGACCGCGTTGGCGCGGATGGGCCGTATACGCAGAGCCGTATGGGATGGGATTGCGGGTCGATCAAGATCGCCAAGCCGGGGAAAGGTCGCCAATTATCGGGGATGCCACCGCCACCTGCCAGCCGATGCACTCGCGTCGCCCGCGACGCGCCACAAGTAGCGCATCGCCGACAGGTAAACTGCCCGCGCTTTCGCTGCGGATTTCGTTGGAATGGGTTCGATTTTCTGGAGACTGTTGCGCAATCTGGTTCTGATCGGGATCGGTTTCTGCATCGTGTTCGTGCTGCCATACACGCTCTACCTCGATCATCAGGTGCGTAAGCGCTTCGACGACCTGCGCTGGCAATCGCCGACGCGCGTCTATGCGCGCTCACTGGAACTGCGCGACGGCTTGCCGATGAGCGCGGAGACGTTGCTGGCGGAGCTGGATGCGGCGCGCTATCGCCCTTTGAACGGCGCCAATGCGGCGGGCAGCTTTGATCGCGATGGCAGTCATTTCACCATCCGACGTCGCGAGTTCATCGGACTGGACGGGCGCAACCGCTCGCGCGGCGTTGCGCTGACACTATCCAATGACCGCGTTAGCGGTTTGCGCGACGCGGACAACGACCAGCCCGTCGCCACCATCGCGTTGGACCCGGCCCGCATCGCCACTCTCTACGGCACCGCACAGGAAGAGCGCCGCGTCGTCGATGTCGGCACGTTGCCGCCGTTGCTGGTTTCCGGCTTGCAGGCGGTCGAGGATCGCGACTTCAAGGACCACCACGGGCTCGACAGCAAGGCGATCCTGCGTGCCGCGTGGTCGAACCTACGCGCTGGACGCGTCGTGCAGGGCGGCTCGACCCTGACCCAGCAACTGGTCCGCAATCTTTATCTCACTCGCGATCAGACCGTGCTGCGCAAGGCCAAGGAGGCCTTAATGGCGCTCATCATCGAAGCGCGCTATGACAAGCGCCGCATCCTTGATGCTTACGTCAACGAAGTGTTTCTGGGCCAGCAAGGCGGCCAGGCGGTGCATGGGTTCGCAGCAGCCAGCGAGTTCTGGTTCGGACGCGAAGTGGAAAGCATCGGCCCGGCCGAGATTGCGATGCTTGTGGGTCTGGTGCAAGGGCCGAGTTATTACGACCCACGCCGCGCGCCGGATCGCGCTTTGGCACGACGCAATCTGGTACTCGACCAGTTTCGTGACACCGGCTTGATCGACGACGCGGTCTGGAAACAGGCACGCGCGTCGGCGCTTGGCGTTGTGGCCAAGGGTGCGTTGCCCCGCAATCGCTATCCGGCGTTCGTCGATCTGGTCCGCAAGCAGATCATCAAGGACTATCCCGCCGACGCACTCGACGGCGGCGGATTGAGCGTGCTGACCACGCTCGCACCGTCGGCGCAGAATTTTGCAGAAACAGCCATCGACAAGGCGCTGACGACGCTCGGCAAGCGTGGCAGTGAAATCGAAGCAGCCGTTGTCGTCACCGGTGCACGCGATGGGGAAGTGCAGGCCCTGATCGGTGGACGCGATCCTGACCATCCCGGTTTCAACCGCGCCCTGACTGCGCTGCGACCGATCGGCTCGCTGGTCAAGCCGTTCGCGTATCTGGTCGCGCTGGCACAACCGCAGCGCTATTCGCTGGCGTCGATCATCAACGACGCACCGATCGACATGAAGCAACCCGACGGCTCGCGCTGGCGACCGAAAAATTCCGATGGCGAGGTGCATGGACCGGTGTTGCTGATTGATGCACTGGTCAATAGCTGGAATCTGGCCAGCGTCGACCTTGGCATGCGGGTTGGTGTTGATCGGGTTCGTGGACTGCTGGAATCGTTTGATCTTGGACGCACGATCAACCCAAATCCATCATTGCTGCTCGGCGCGGTGGATTTGAGCCCGCTTGATGTCGCCCAGCTTTATCAATATCTCGCCGCCGATGGTCGGGCGTTGCCATTGAACAGCGTACGTGGCGTACTTGACAGCGCCGGCCGACCGCTGGCTCGATACGGTGCCAAGCCGGGCGATGGCTCCTACGTGACTGCGGTGCGACTGGTCACCTACGCGTTGCAACAGGTCACCCGCAGCGGCACCGCGCGTGAAGTTGCCGCATCTGGACTTGAGTCGCTCAATGCGGCGGGAAAGACCGGCACCAGCGACAGCCAGCGCGATTCATGGTTCGCGGGTTACACCGGTAGCCAACTGGCGGTAGTCTGGCTGGGCCGCGATGACAACAAGCCGACCGGCCTGTACGGTTCGACTGGCGCATTGAAGGTTTGGATCGAACTGTTCCGCCGCCTGCCGAGCCAACCCTTGGTGCTGTCGCGCGATGGTCTGGAATTCGCAACTATCGATGCGGCGAGTGGCAAAGCCACCGATGGCGAATGTGGCGGCTCGCGCGAGCTGCCGTTTTCCGTCGGTTATATACCGCAGGATCACGAAGGCTGCACACTCGAAAAGCTCAAGAATTTTTTTGGCAACACCAATGACGAACCCGCACGGAACTGAGATGACACGAACCAGCTTTCAACTTGCCACCGGCCTGCTCGCGCTCGCTGTCGCTGCCTGCACACCCAACGCACCACCATCTCGCAGCGATGCGCCCAAACTGCCGCAAACCAGCAGTCCCGTTGCCGCGATCCGCGCCGCTGGCGCGGGTGATGATTCGGTCGTGCAGGTTGCACCGCTGCGGGACGCTGGCGTACAAGGCTGGCTCATGGAAGCGCGCGCCGCCGAAACCAAGCGCGATTGGCCGGCCGCGATTGCCGCTGCCGATAAGGCTCTCAAGCTCGCTCCCAATGCACCGGATATCTTGCAGTACCTCGCCGAACTCGAAATCGCGCGTGGCGGCTACGTACGCGCCGAGGAACTGGCGATGAAGAGCTACCAGCTCGGACCCCAAGTCGGTTCGCTGTGCGCGAAAAACTGGCAAACCATGGTCGAAGCTCGCACCGCGATGAATGACGCAGTCGAACGCGACAAGGCCATCGCGCAAGTGAAGGCCTGTCGAAAGCAAGGGCCGATGCGCGGCTGAGCGGATCATTCGGTCGACTGTTCCAGACGTGTCAGATGACGCCGCCAGCCTGCTAGGCGCGGACGGCCCGTTCGCGCGGGAAGTGCCGGGCTTCGCGCCGCGCCACCAGCAAACCACGATGGCAAGTGCGGTCGAAGAGGCCATCGCGGACCGCCATACCCTGATCGCCGAAGCGGGCACCGGCACCGGCAAGACTTTTGCCTATCTGGTGCCGGCGCTGATGTCGGGTCGGCGAGTGATCGTGTCGACCGGCACGAAGGCGTTGCAGGACCAACTCTTCCATCGCGATCTGCCACGAGTACGCAGCGTGCTTGGCTCGCGATTGAAAGCCGCGTTACTCAAGGGCCGTGCGAATTACCTTTGTTTGCATCGTATGGAGTTGACCCATCGCGACGGTCGCTTCACCTCGCGCGAACAGGTTGCCCAGATTCAGACCATTCGCGCCTGGGCCAAGCGCACGTTGAGTGGCGACAAGGCGGAACTGGCCGAAATTCCGGAAGACTCGCCGCTGTGGCCGCAGGTCACCTCGTCGACCGAGAATTGCCTGGGTTCGGAATGTCCCCAATTCGCTGATTGCCATGTCGTGAAGGCACGACAGGCCGCGCAAGAAGCTGACCTGGTCGTCGTCAATCATCACTTGCTGTTTGCCGACCTTGCGATACGCCAGGAAGGTTTCGGCGAAATCCTGCCCGGCGCTGATGCCTTCATTCTCGACGAGGCGCATCAGGTACCGGAACTGGCTGGCCAGTTTTTCTCAACCAGTGTGTCAGCGCGACAGATCACCGAACTGGTTCGCGACGCCCAAGCCGAATGCGCGACCGCGACTGGTGCTCTCGCTTCGCTGCAACCCTTGCTCGATCCGCTGCCGTTGCTGATCCAGCGCATACGTTTGGAAATAGACGGCTTGCCGCCACGCGCCGCGTTCGCACTGATCGAGCAGAACGCAACGGCGATGAATGATCTTGATGATCTGCGCGGTGGGTTGTTCGGTCTCGTCGAAGCGCTGGCCAAACAGGCTGAGCGCAGTCGCGGTTTCGAAGCGTTGCACGAGCGCGCCAGTGACCTTGTCGCGCAGTTGACGCAGTTGCTCGACAGCAGCGCGCACGATCAGGTGCATTGGTACGAAACTACGCCGTACGGTTTTTCTCTCAACGCGACGCCGCTCGATCTTGCCGGTCCGCTGCGCGAGCTGCGTGCGCAAACGCGAGCCGCATGGATTTACACCTCGGCAACGCTCTCGGTTGCCGGACGTTTTGATCACTTCTCCCGTCAGTTGGGACTTGAAGATCCGGTCACGTTGTCGCTTCAGAGTCCGTTCGACTATTCGCGCCAGGCGCTACTATGGATCCCGAGCGGTCTACCCGAACCCTCCGCGTTCGACTACACCGACCGCGTCATCGATGCCGTGCTGCCGGCCTTGGCTGCATCGCAAGGTCGCGCCTTCCTGTTGTTCACCTCACATCGCGCCTTGCGCCGCGCTGCCGAACGGCTGAGCGAACTCGCAGCACCCTATCCGCTGTTCGTGCAGGGCAGTGCGCCACGTCATCAACTGCTCGAAGATTTCCGCAAGTCCGGCAACGGCGTGCTTCTGGGCGCCGCCAGCTTCTGGGAAGGTGTCGACGTGGTCGGTGAAGCGCTGTCGCTGGTGCTGATCGACAAGCTTCCATTTGCTGCACCCGATGACCCCGTGCTTGAAGCGCGGATGAAAATGCTGCGGGACGAAGGCCGCAATCCATTCGTCGAGTGGCAGGTGCCGAACGCCGTAATCGCGCTCAAGCAAGGCAGCGGACGGCTGATCCGCGATATCCACGATCGCGGCGTGCTGGTGCTGTGTGATCCGCGTTTGCTCAGCAAGCCTTACGGTCGATTGTTTTTGGCGAGTCTTCCGGAGATGCCGCGGGCAAAGGACGCGCAAGCAGTTCACAATTTCTTTGCTGAGCCCAGCGTCACCGCAGCGACAATCATCGACGAAGGCAAAATCGTTTACTCCATTTCAAGCCAAGCTGAACGAGCAACATGAGTGAAGTTCCCAGCCAAGGCTGTTAAGAAAACGTCCAGCACTGTGCACGGTCGAGTTCACCTGCTATACAGTCCGTCAGATCGCTGGCAATCTCTGGCCCTTCGTGTCGTGCGAAGTCGTCGCGGTCCCAACCCCAACCCGGAGTTCGTCCCATGGTGAGTTTTGTTCGTTACAACCTGCTGGCGTCGGCGGTTGCCGTCGCACTGATCGGCAGCACGATGTCCCCCACCGTCCAAGCGGAAAATTTGGATGTCA
This sequence comes from Lysobacterales bacterium, assembly GCA_038236135.1. Taxonomy (GTDB): domain Bacteria; phylum Pseudomonadota; class Gammaproteobacteria; order Xanthomonadales; family Rhodanobacteraceae; genus Dokdonella. The sequence continues at coordinate 18,858 of JBBSTF010000035.1, read as the reverse complement.
CTGAAAGCAGCGCCACCACGCCAAATGCGGTCGCGCGCTACATCATCACCTTCAGCGAGCCCGGTGCGCTGTACTACACGGGCGGCGTTTCCAGCATCAAGGGCACGGCTCCCGATGCGGCAGTCAATGGTGATCGCAAGTTCCATGCAAATAGTCAGGACGCTGTCGCTTATCGCAGCTTCCTGCGCGACACCCAGCAGGCGCGCATCGCCGATATCAGTTCGCTGGTAGGCCATCCGCTGAAGGTCAGCCATCACTACGAAATCACCATGAACGGCATTGCCGCCGAGTTGACCGCAGCAGAAGCCGGCCTGGTTTCGCACGCTCCAGGCGTCAAGTCGATCGAACAGGAAAAGATTTATCACACCGACACCTATCGCGGTCCAGCCTTCATCGGCGCACCGACGATCTGGAACGCTCCATTGCCGGGCGGCAACATCAATCGTGGCAAGGGCGTCGTGGTTGGCGTGCTCGACAGCGGCGTCAATTCGGCCAGCCCATCGTTTGCCGATGAAGCCAGCTGCGCCTACACCGGCGCCGAAAAGAAACTGCTGAGCGCGGTCGATTGCTCGGTCGTGACAGCGGGCGTTTGCGCGGGTCCCAACGCGGAAGCGGTCGATTCCGGCCACGGCGTGCATACCGCAAGCACCGCCGCTGGTGCGGTCGTCACCAACGCGGCGTCGCCATCACCTGACTTGCCCGCGCCCTACACGCAGATGTCGGGCGTGGCACCCTGCGCATCGATTCGTACCTACAAGGTTTGTCCGGGCAGCACCTGTCCTGGCGCTGACATCATCGGTGGCGTCAACAGCGCCATCGCCGACGGCGTCGACGTGATCAACTTCTCGATCTCGGGCGGTACCAGCCCGTGGAACGACAACGATCGCAATTTCCTCGATGCGCTGAATGCAGATATTTTAGTATCGGCCTCGGCAGGTAATACCAGCGCCAGCGTGACGAACCCGGTCGGCCAGGTTAATCACCGCGGTCCTTGGGTTATGACCGTCGCGGCTTCGACTCAGGACGTCAATCAGGGTCCAGGCCTTTCCGCCACCGGCCCGGGCACACCGCCAGCCAACACCCAGAAGATACTCACCCAGACCGGCAGCAACACGACGACAGTGGTTCCGTTTGCGAACTCGGAAATGCGCTGGAACGCAGCGAACCCGATCGGCTGTACGTCGACTGGTGGTTTCCCGGCCGGTTTTTTCACTGGAAGCGTGGCGTTGATTTCGCGAGGAAGTTGTGCCTTCACAGAAAAAGCTGCCAATGCTGCAGCGGCCGGCGCAACCGCGATGTTCGTCTACAACAATACGTTCGGCACCATCAACATGAACACCGATGGCGCCACCATCCCAACCTACAGCATGACCAAAGTAGCGGGCGAGGCGCTGGTTGCGTTCATTACCGCGAGTGGTCCAACTCCCGTCACGACCAAGCTGGAAGCCAAAATTGCGGGTCCGGTACAGGGTGACGTGCTGGCCGACTTCAGCTTCCGTGGCCCAACCCCGGGCAACCTTGCCGATCTCACGAAGCCGGACATCACTGGCCCAGGCGTCAACATATACGCAGCCGGTCGCGTGGCCGATGGCAACTTCTTCACGATTAGTGGCACGTCGATGTCTGCGCCGCATCTTGCCGGTTCCGCCGCGCTGATCCGCGCCGTACAGCCAAACTGGACGCCAACCGAAGTGAAGTCGGCAATCATGCTGACCGCCAAGATTGCCGGGTTCAAGGAAAATGGAACTGACCCGTGGAACGTCGACGACGTCGGCAACGGTCGCGTCGACCTGAATTTTGCCTCTACGGCAGGGTTGGTGATGAATGAAACTGGCGCCAACTTCCTGGCGGCGAATCCGACCGGTGGAACGATCAACGTCAAGGATCTGAACTTGCCGTCGGTACGCAACATGGCCTGTACGCCTGATTGCACGTTTACCCGTACCGTGCGCAGCACGCTGACAACCGCGGCGAACTGGAGCACCAGCTTTGTAACCGCTGGGGGCGTCAGCGCCACGGTAACTCCCGCCAGCTTCACGATTCCGCCTGGCGGCACGCAGGTGTTGACGATCAAGGTGACCCCAACGGGTGTGCCGATCGTGGCCCCGGCTGTTGGATTCGGCAACATCATGCTGACGGCAGCAGGCGGTGCGTCGCCGGCTGAGCACATCACGGTTGCCATACGTGGTACCGGTGATGTCATCTTCGCCAATGGTTTCGATTCCAATACGCTGCCATTCATCGTCGATGAGTTCACCAACCGCGTCATCACCAATCCCACAGGTGGATTCGGTGGTGCACCGGTCAGTGAAGTGCAGACCGCATTGGGCATGACTACACTGGGTGCGGGTGCACAAGCACCTGGTGGAAATTTTGTCGCCGAGGACTTCACGGTACCAGCAGGTGGCGCGTCGATCAGTCGTGCCAAGTTCTACACCTACCAGACCAATTCAGGTACAACCAGCACGATCAACGACATCAAGATCCGTGTTTTCGCTGGCACGCCAAATAGCACGGCAGTGTTCGGCGACACAACGACCAATCGGATGACCTCGACCACGTTCACCACGGTCTATCGCGCATCGGATACTGCGCCACTGGGCAATGCACGACCAATCTACGAGGTTGTTGCCGACTTCAGCCCGGCGATCACCCTGCCGGCTGGTACGTACTGGATTGCCTGGGGTATGGGCGGTACCGGTGCGTCCGGACCGTGGGCCATTCCGCAAACCATCGCAGGCCAAGTCGCCACCGGAAACTGTCAGCAGGCGACGACGGCCAGTGGCGGCGTGTTCGCGCAGGTGGTCGATCTGGGCTCCTCTGCAGCACCGTTAGGTTGCGCTTTCGTCCTTGAAGGTACGACCCCGTAACAGACCAATCCCTGCAGCACCTGCTGCGATGATTGATTAAGACGAAGCTGCCGGCCGGAAGGTCGGTAGCTTTCTTTTTGCGTCAAAGTCTTTTGCGCAGCCGCGGCATGGTGAACTCACACCTATGGCATATAACCGATCGAGCGCTGTGGGCGTATGGTTGTGTGCTCACGCAGCGCGGTGGTCGGGTCTTTGTTGTCGACATCGGTCCGAAATCTTCCTCCTCCATCGCTCCAACCGGACTATCCATGATCGTTCAACGCCTCTTCCTCCTTTTCGTGCTTGCGCTTTCCGCTGTTGCATCGGCAGCGCCAACGCCGGTGCCGGACTCGCATCTCGCCGGTATGCAATGGCGGCTGGTCGGGCCGCATCGCGGGGGCTGGGCGACGATGGGAAGCGGTGTGTCGGGTAGCCCGAACACGTATTTCTTCGGCGCGGCGGGCGGAGGTGTCTGGAAGACGGTCAATGCGGGGCAGACGTGGAGCTCGCTGTTTGATGATCAACCCGCCAGCTCGATTGGCGCGATAGCGGTCGCGCCATCGGCACCGCAGACGATCTATGTCGGCACCGGGCAAGTGGGTGCGCGTTACGACGTCGCTGCTGGTAATGGCGTTTACAAATCGAGTGACGGTGGCGAAAGTTGGCGCTCGCTGGGTCTTGCCGAGACACGCCACATCGGCGCGATTTCGGTTGATCCGAAAAATGCCGACATGGTGCTGGTCGGCGCCCTCGGACATTATTTTGGTCCTAACCCTGAGCGTGGTGTATTTCGCTCAAGTGATGGTGGCGCTACGTGGGAGCAGACGTTGAAGATCGACGCCGATACCGGTGTGGTCGATCTCGCGCGCGATCCCGAAAATTCGTCGACCATCTACGCGGCGGCGTGGCAGACGCGCAACTACCCGTGGATGAGTTACTTCCAGCCCAATCGCGGTCCCGGCAGCGGCGTCTACAAGTCAACCGACGGCGGCAGCAACTGGCAGCGCATCGAAGCTGGCGGTTGGCCAACCATGCAACTCGCGCGAATCGGTGTTGCGACGGCAAGCGGCGGTCGCGTCTACGCCATCGTCAATGCACCTGCGCAAGCGCTGGATACTGGAACACCAGTCGCCGATGCGGGTGGCTTGTATCGTTCCGACGACGGTGGCTCAAACTGGCTGCGTGTCAGCAGCGAGAGCTGGTTGGAAGGCGATTACTTCGCCCGGATTACTGTGGATCCCGCCAATCGCGATCACCTCTACGCGATGGGGCAGTCGATCCGTCAGTCGACGGACGCGGGCAAAACCTGGACCGTGTTCCGTGGATCGCCCGGTGGCGATGACTACCATCACCTATGGATCAATCCGTCCCAACCCGACCACATGATCGCCTCCAGCGATCAGGGAGCTGCCGTCAGTGTCGATGCGGGCCAGACCTGGTCAAGCTGGTACAACCAACCGACCGGCCAGCTTTACCATCTGTCCGCCGACAATCGTTTCCCGTACTGGATCTACGCAGGTCAGCAAGACAACGGCACCGTCGCCATTACCAGTCGCAGCGACTACGGCGCGATCAGCTTCCGCGACTGGCACCCGACGGGTGCCGATGAGCGCGACTATGAAATACCCGATCCGCAAGACCCGAACATTGTCTATGGCTCCGGCCTTGGCGGGCGTTTGTCCCGTTGGAACGGGCACACCGGCGAAGTGCAGAACGTGTCGCCGTGGCCGGTTGGGACCTATGGCGCGCGACCTGACACGGTGAAGTATCGCTACACCTGGATCACGCCCATCGCGATGTCGCAGCGCGCGCCGTATCCGCTTTACCAAGCCGCACAGGTGCTGTTCCGCTCGAACGATCGCGGGGCATCATGGGACGTTATCAGTCCCGATCTTTCGCGCAAGGAGGATGGAGCCAGCGACTGCAAGGCAAGCATTACGCCCAAGCTCGCGAGTGACTGCGGCTTTGGCGTGATCTACACGATAGCCCCGTCCCCACGCAGCAATGATGTGATCTGGATCGGCACCGACGATGGCAATGTCCAGCTGACTCGCGATGGCGGCAAAAACTGGAAAAACGTTACGCCGCCAGAAGTGCCGGCATGGGCCAAGATTTCCACCGTCGATGCATCTGCTCTCGACGACGGCAGCGCCTACCTCGCGGTCGATACCCACCGCCAGGACCAGTTCGCGCCGCAGCTTTATCGCACCCACGATTTCGGCGAGCACTGGACGCGTATCGACAAGGGTTTGCCAGCGGACCAGTTCAGCAGCGTGCTGCGCGCCGACACCCAAACGCGTGGCTTGCTGTTCGCCGGCACTGACCAAGGCGTCTACACATCCAATGACGATGGCGATCATTGGCAACCCCTGCAACGTAACCTTCCGACGGCTTGGGTGCGCGATCTGCTGGTCCACGACAACGACTTGATCGTCGCCACGCAGGGCCGAGCCATCTGGGTGCTCGATGATCTTTCGCCGTTGCGCCAGATGAGCAAAGCGACCGCGCAAAGTGGCGCTTACCTTTTCACACCTGGTGATGCATTCCGCGTGCGTCGAAGCGAAAATCGCGACACGCCGTTGCCGCCGGAAACACCACTCGGCACCAATCCACCCAATGGCGCGATCATCGACTACGTGTTGCCGACGGATGCCAGTACGCCGGTCATCATCGAAATTCATGACAGCAAAGGTGAGTTGGTTCGCCGGTTCGCCAGCGACCACAAGCCACCGTTCCGCAATGCGTTTCGTTATTTCGGTACCGATTGGACACGCGAACAGGTCATGCCCGGCAGCAGCGCAGGCGCGCATCGTTTCGTGTGGGATTTGCATTACCAGCGACCGCGCGTGATCGGCTACAACTACAGCATTGCCGCCATCCATGATGTAGATGCGTTGCTGAAACCACTCGGTCCGCAAGCGGTACCCGGCGTTTACGACGTGTCATTGATTGTTGGCGGAAAGACCTTGCACGCTCCCTTGCGCGTACGCATGGACCCACGCGTGGACGCGCCCGCCGAAGGCGTTGCGCAGGCGACCGCGTTTGCGCGCGAGATTGGCACCGCACTGGATCGCGCCTATCAAGGTTACGGCGAGCTGCAATCGGTGCGCACGCAACTCGAAAATCTGGCGAAGGCGCAGGGCGTGTCCCACTCCAGCGGCACCGGCCCGATGATCGACGCACTGCTGAAATCCACTGCATCACTCGCCAAAGATGACGGCCACGATTCCCATGCGATTCCAGATGTCAGCGAAGTATTGACATCGCTGGCCAGCGACGTCGAATCCACCGACCGGATTCCGACTGCGCCACAACGCGCGGTCTATGCCGACTATGGCCCACGTCTCACCACGTCACTGAATCAGTGGAACGCAATCCGCGATGGCGATCTCGCAGAGCTAAACGCGAAGCTGACCGCTGCCGGTCAAACCGCGATCCATGTTCCGACGCTGGATGAGATTCACTTTGAAGGCCCGGGAGTGTTCCGCGACGTGCCTTGATGGGTGCGTGCAGGCCACCTGGCTGCGCACACGGCTCATCGTCGACGGTGGTCGCCCCCGACCGCGCCGGAATCGAAATCGTCTTTGGCGGTTGACCCGGTCCGCTGTAGTGAACCGCCTTGTCCCAAAGCTCGCGCAACGAAAACGGCTGGTGTGATCACTTTGAATATTGTAAGAACACGCAGGGTCGAAACCGTGAAGCGTGCTCACCAGAAATGTTGAGCCGTAGTCCGTGTCCGGCCATGGCACGAAATTTTCCACTAGCATTTTCAGTCGACTGAGATTACATTTTTTTGACGCTTGAGTATGGGCCTGTTCAGGGGGCCGACGAAAACGGAACAGAACCCAACCCTTGTCATCTCGGAGACCACCGATGCGATTCACCAAGTCAATTATTAAGCCAAATCAACTCGCCGCAGCGATCCTTCTAATACTCACTACGCCCACCGCGATCGCGCAGAACCGCCCCGGCGACGACGCTCAGAAAATGCAGGCAATCGAAGTGACGGGAACGCGCATCAAGCGCGCGGAGCTCGAAGGACAGGTGCCGGTGCAGGTGATTACCGCAGCAGACATCGAAGCCACGGGCCTGGGTTCCATCGGAGACATCATTCAGCAGCTGTCGATCAGCGGATCCTCGCTTAATACCAAGTTCAACTCGGCCGGCAACTTCGGCTTTCCACCAGATGGCGGTGGTGTCGGATCAGGGTCGACCACCATTTCGCTGCGTAACCTCAACGCGAAGCGCACCTTGATCCTGGTCGATGGCCTGCGCTGGGTCAGCGAGTCGTCGGCATCGGGTGTATCCGCTGCGGTTGATCTCAATACGATTCCGGCCAGCGCCGTCGAGCGTATTGAAATTCTGAAAGACGGTGCATCGTCGCTGTACGGCTCCGACGCCATCGCAGGCGTGGTCAACATCATCACCAAGCACAAGCAGGATGGCGCCAGCATCGGTCTCTACTACGGCGACTACTCGCAGGGCGACGGCAAGACCAATCGCGCCAACATCTCGTTCGGCGCCGGTGGTGATCGGTTCGATTTCTTTTTCGACCTGAGCCATTACGACCAGAACCGAATCAGCGCCAACGACTGGGAACAATCGCGCTTCCCGACGCCAGGCATCGGTGGTGCGGTGAACCCTGGCGCCTGGAGTTCAGCGACGCCGAATGGTCGCCTCGTGTTCGCACCACCCGATCCAACCAACACGCTGGGCGGCCTTTGCCCACTCGATGGTGGCGCGTCATTCTGCAATCTTGCCGGCAATGGTTCGGGCGGCTATCGGCGGTGGACCAACGCCGAACGCTTCAACTTCGCGCCATTCAACTTGCTGCTGACACCGTCCAAGCGCGATTCGGTTTTCGCGCAGGCCACCTATCGCGTCACCGACAGTGTCAGCTGGAACATCAAGGGTGCCTACACGCAGCGTACCTCGGTCAACCAGGCCGCGCCGGAGCCGATCTTCCTGGGTTCCGAAGCGGGCAGCGGTGGCCTCGCCGATTTCGTCGGCATCCACGCAACCAATCCCTTCAATCCGTTCGGCTTCACGATTGCGCCAGAAGGATCGTTCCTGACCCGCCGACCCGTTGAAGGCGGTCCCCGCATATTCAGCCAGGATGTCGATACCAGTTATATCAGCACCAGCCTGCGTGGCGACTTCAACGCCGCAAACCGTCAATTTTTCTGGGACGTTAACTTTGCGACCGGCGAGAACAAGGCCACGCAGACGGTCAACGGCACCTACAACATTGCCCACATCCAGCGCGCGCTGGGCCCGGTCGCGAATTGCACCGCACCGTGCGTCCCGCTAAATTTCTTCGGCGGCCCCGGCACGATCACGCCAGACATGCTCGATTACATCCTCTTCACGGAGACTGATCGCAGCAAGCAAGAGCTGGACGTCTTTACGGCCAATCTCTCCGGCGACATCGTCCCGCTTCCTGGCGGCATGTTGGCGTTTGCCGGTGGTTTCGAACATCGCAAGCTGAGCGGGTCCTACACGCCTGACCGTGTCGTCACCGCTGGCGAATCCAACGGTGTACCGTCCGGCCCAACCGATGGCAGTTATTCAGTCGATGAGTACTACCTCGAGTTGAATGCGCCCTTGGTCGCGGACCAGCCGTTCGCCAAGCACCTGGACCTGAGTCTGGCTACCCGCTACTCGGACTATTCCAACTTCGGCGGCACCACGAATAACAAGTTTGGTGTGCGTTGGCAGTTGAGCGATGATTTCACCTTGCGAAGCACGTGGGCCGAAGGGTTCCGGGCACCGTCGATCGGAGAATTGTTCGGCACGTTCTCGCGCTTCGATGCCCAAATCCAGGATCCGTGCAACGGTGCAACTGGAGCGGCAGGTACGAATTGCGCGACACTCGGTGTGCCAAATCCTGCCACCTTCGAGCAGGCAAATTCGCAGATCTCAGTGGTCACTGGCGGCAATACATTGCTGAAGCCGGAAACCTCGACCAGCTTGACCGTCGGCGCGCTGTACAGCCCGTCGTGGGCCGACCACACCACTTGGTCACAGAAACTCGACTTTGAACTGACCTACTACCGAATCCGCATTCAAGACGCGATCCAGGCGTCGGACGCGCAGACCCAGTTGAACCGCTGCGTGGCGTCACTGGATCCGACGTTTTGTGGTGGTATCACGCGGTCATCGGGCGGCAATATCAACGGCTTCAACAACACGTTGTTCAACCTCGGCAGCGTAAAGACCAAGGGTGCCGATTTCGGCGTCACCTGGCTGGGCAACGAATCGAGCATCGGTACGTTCGGCGCCAGTGTGCAGGCGACCCGAGTGTTCAATTATGAGGCGATCGCCAGCGACTCCGGCTTGGCCGAGCCGCGCGTGGTTGGCGTCGAAGTCAACGATAGTGGCATCCCGAAGTGGAAGGCCATCGCGCGGCTCAACTGGGGGATCGGCGCATTTAGTGCAAGCTGGGCGTCGCGTTACATCGGCGAGCTGACCGAGTCGTGCAATATTCCCGATGGATACGACTTGTGCCAGGCGGGTGAAAGCAATCATCTGGGTGCCACGGTGTTCCACGATGTCCGTGCCAGCTTCACCCTGCCAATCCAACTGAAGACGACTATCTCTGCGGGTATCAACAACGTGTTCGGCAAGGACCCGCCAATCTGCACCAGCTGTTCGTTGAACGGCTACGACGCGTCGAACTACGACATCCCGGGTCGCTTCTCTTACGTTGAGGCGAAGATCAACTTCTGATCGGAGCAACAGAGCTATCAGTCTCGTCATTCCCGCCTGCGCGGGAATGACGAGCATCGGGTAATTTGCCAGAACCGTCATCGCGCGATAAATCAACGCCAGTCCCATCAACATTCACTCACATTAACCGCCAATCCCCCACGCGAAGTTTCTCTTTACTTCTACTTTATGTGACGGCTGGGGTCGCGCCAGACGGCGAGTTTTTTTGCTCAATGGAGCAGCTACCGCTTGGTGAGAGCTGCGCGAAGAGCTTTCAGAATGTTTGCGGTGAATCTCACTGCTTGTGCCTAAACGCGATCAGGCGGGAATTTTCGTCAATGCCGCTGTAGCGAAGGCCAGATTAGCTTCGACGCGTGCACCTTCTGAATAAGGTAGTGACGAGCTTGCAAGTAGCTGTCTGCACAGATCGGCAGATACGGAATAGTCGCCACACCAGTAGCTTGATACGGCCAGCTCATCGCGGGCACGCCAAGCAAGCACGCTTTGATCGACAAACAGCACGTCTTGGGTTGGTGACTTCGCCGAGGCGATTGCCGCGAAGTCACGCCCTAGTGCATAACGCTTCTGCAAGCGGCAGTAGCGTGCCAATTCGCACGGTGCCTCGGCGCGCGCCGGTCGGAAATCGTAGGCATTGAGGTAAGCGGCGAGTATCTCCGCATCAGCGCAGCCGCAGCGTTCGCTGAGCACTGCAACTTGGAGCATGGCCTGATAGACCTCCTCATCCCATCCGCCCATGGCGACGCGGCGACGGTAGGCATCCAACGATTCGGCGAGCTTGCCGCAGTCACGCAAGCTCTGAGCCAGATAGAACGCATAGCGTGCGTTTGTGGGTTCGTAGGCCACGGCGCGTCGCAGTATTTCGGCATCGGCGGCGAATTTTTCGGTGGCCGGTCGCTGGCTGCGCGCGCCATCAGTGTGGACATGGATATGAAGACCCGATAGAAATTTGGCCTCGGCTGCGCGGTCGGAAATCAGCGCCTCGTGAAGGACACCGCTCCAGTGCCAGTCGGAATCAAGGCGCGGTATCGCAACTCGTCGATAGCGCGAATCGCCGAAATGAAATTCGAGCATGTATCCCGGTGCCTCAAGCACAGGCCAGGAAAAGCCGGCGTCAGCGACGAGGATTTCATCGGCATCGATCACGAGTGCGTAGTCGCCATATCGTGCGGCAAGTTCGAGTGCCTCGTTGCGGTTGTGGGCGAAATCGACCCACGCTCGCTCGATCAGTTCGCCTGGAAGATCGGAAAGCTCGCGGCGGACAATATCCTGTGTGCCGTCATTCGAACCGGTATCGCATATCGCCCAGCAATCTATAAGCGGGCGCAGCGAACGCAGGCAGCGTTCGATCACCGCTGACTCGTTGCGGACAATCATGGAAAGACAGATGCGCATCGATGGAATGTAGCGCAGGAATCGGGGACATCGAAAGGGACCTGTCAATTTCAGTCGAAAGTTCTCGCCTGAGCGCGGACCTCTCTATCACCGTGTCCCTCGCAAGGTCGCCTGCAATTTGGCTCGGTTGGATCGGGCAATGCAGCCGCGTCGAGGGAATCGTTCCGGCTACCGAAGTCGTTGGTGCAGGCCGCTTCCATCAGATCACGCGGGTTGGCAGTGTCCGTGCAGACGAGAGAGCGGGGGCTGCCGTTGGCGCTCGGTTTGAATTCATACCCGCTCGTAGCGTGATCGAGCGCTCAGTCGTCACCGCATGTCCGTACGGAGCACGGAGGGTGTTTTCATCTACGCCGGGGTTGGCAAAGAGCTTTAATCAAACCTGAATAGTAGGTAAGGTAAGAAGCTGATTGACGTTTGTAGGGGACAGACCATGAGTCAACGCTTGGCTATCCAAGGGCATCGCTCTCATCCACGCCGTGCGTGGCACATTGTTATTTGTGCGCTCGTTTTCTCGCTCGTGTCGTCGCCTGCACTGGCTAATTTAAAGATTCCGGCCGGTGCGTCCGTGCAGACAAATGGTGGCACGATCACACTCGGTGGCTCATCCCTCGATTTGGGTGGAACGCTCGATGTCGGCAGCGGACAGATTGTCGGCATTGCCAGTTTGATGGCTCAGGCCGGTTCACTTCTTGCGGGCGGTAGCGGTTTGATTGAGCTATCGGGCGACTGGTCGATTCTCGGTACATTCGATGCCGGAACCGGTTCCGTACGGTTTATCGATGCGGTTTCCAGCACGTCCAGCCTTCGAGGTTCCAATGCATTTCACGCATTGAGCCTGATCAGCGCGATTGGAAAGCACATCGTTCTTGAGCCTGGCAACATCCAGCGAATCTCGCAGTTGCTGGAAATCCAAGGCACGGCCGCGCAACCGATCCAAATCGAGCGCCAGCCCGGTGGCGCAGTTGCCAATGTCGATCTCGCCCAGTCAGGATCGCAGACGATCAGCCACGTGGGCGTGTCAAACGTGTACGCGATTGGCCAGCCACTGGCGCCTGCTCTGAGCAATGAGGGCGGCAGCGGCAATGCCATCGGCTGGTTCGGCGCACTGCCTCAGCCAACCTTGCCCGTGCCGGCTGGCTCTCCACTTTCTCTGCTCATCCTTTCAATCTTCATGCTGCTTGCGGCGCGGTTCGCTCGCCGCCGACATTCACTGGCAAATTACAGGGAAAACTGATGACTCATTTGAACTCCGGAAGACTGCGTCCGCTCGCATTGTCTATCAGCGTGGCCCTTTGCAGCTTGTCGACCATCGCGCTAGCTGCGGATGTAGAGATTACGCCGCCGAGCGGCGGTGCCGTCGTCATCAAGGACAGCACCGGTGCAGTGGCACGCTTCGTGGTGAATTCCGATGGCACGGTCGGTATTACCGGCTTGCCGTCGACAGCGCAGGAAGATCAGCCCGTGTGTTTTGACAACGCAACGGGTCAGCTCGGTAGTTGCGGTCCGTTGATTGGGGCGACAGGCGCGACGGGGCCCATCGGTCCGATGGGAGCTCCCGGCGCAACCGGTAATCCAGGGGCGATGGGTGCTACCGGCAATGCTGGCCCAACTGGAGCCACTGGTCTTGCTGGATCGACGGGCGCAACAGGCAGCACAGGTGCTACCGGCAATGCTGGCCCGACTGGAGCCACCGGTCTTGCTGGATCGACGGGCGCTGCAGGAAGCACAGGTGCTGCCGGCAATGCTGGCCCGACTGGAGCCACCGGTCTTGCCGGAGCCACAGGCGCAACAGGCAGCGCGGGTGCTACCGGTGCGAGTGGAGCTACCGGCGCAATGGGTTTGATTGGCCCGGCCGGAGCCACGGGTGTGGCCGGTCCAACCGGCGCAACCGGTGCAATTGGTGCCACGGGTAGCGGAAGCACGGGTGCCACCGGCGCAGCGGGGCCAACTGGAGCAGCAGGAACGACGGGTGCAACAGGTGCAACCGGTAGCGGCAGCACTGGCGCGACCGGCGCAGCGGGGCCAACTGGAGCAGCCGGCGCAACCGGCGCAACCGGTGCAACCGGTAGCGGCAGCACTGGCGCGACCGGCGCCAGGGGTATCGCCGGCCCAATTGGCCCTGCTGGCCCGCCCGGTCAGAACGGTACGGACGGCGCTCCTGGTCCTGCTGGTCCAGCTGGTCCGCAAGGTCCGGCTGGTCCGGCTGGTCCGGCTGGTCCGGCTGGTCCGCCCGGCCCACCCGGAGGAGTGACTGGTATTACAGGCCCGGCCGGCCCAACCGGCCCGGCCAACCCTGCCGGAACGGGTGGTGGCTCGAAGTTCAGCGTCACTGTCAATGGCACCCTAAGCACGGCACTCGCGAGCCCGCTCTATGCACTTTCCACCGGGGGCTGGAACGAATCCATCCATTTGATTTCCGCGAAAGGCTACGTCGTTAACATCGATTCGAGTGGCGACGTCACCGGTTCCGATTCTGCATATTTCGCGAGTGCCGATTGCAGCGGACCCGCACTCCTATCATCGGGAAGTATCAGGCCGGGTTTCGTCACGGGTCAGGGCCGTGGGAATTCGCTCTACTATGTGCCAAAGACCGGCGCCACAACGATCACCAATCCGACTCGTCTTAGTCGCTCAACCAACGCAGTCGCATGTGAAGCCAATACGTCCACCGTAAGCGGTATTTACTACGCCGCGCCGGCCAATGTGCCCGCAACGACGGGTGTAAATGTCGGCGCCGCGCGTCCTATCAAAGTCTCGGTTGATTTCGTTCCGTAGCTCTCGCTAGCGAACGTCTCTACTCGCCGTGACGGCCGCCTTTGTCCCGCCAGTGGGACAAAGGCTCAGTGCACGCGCTTGATCTGATCGAAGGACATGCCGCGAACGCGGACGACTCCAATAGCCTGCCAATCCGCAAGCAAGTCGATCTCGGAATGCGCCGATAAAGGAATCACGACGATGTGAAGTATCGACATTGACTTCTGACTCGCCGCGGTTGAATCAACACTCAATTACGTTGACCGCTAACCCGCCACGCGACGTTTCCTTGTACTTGTCCTTCATGTCGCGGCCAGTGTCGCGCATGGTGCGGATCACCTTGTCGAGTGAGACGTGGTGTTTTCCATCGTTGCGCACCGCCATGCGCTGGGCATTGATCGCCTTGACCGACCCCATCGCATTGCGCTCGATGCAGGGGATCTGGACCAAGCCACCGATCGGATCGCAGGTCAGGCCCAGGTTGTGTTCCATGCCGATTTCGGCGGCGTTCTCGACTTGGTAAATTGTGCCGCCAAGTGCTGCGGTCAGACCTCCAGCGGCCATCGAACAAGCGACGCCGACTTCTCCCTGGCAACCCACTTCCGCACCCGAGATCGACGCATTTTCCTTGTAGAGAATGCCGATGGCGCCAGCGGTCAATAGAAAGTCGATGATGCCTTGTTCGTCGGATTTCGGGCAGAAACGCGTGTAGTAATGCAGTACCGCCGGGATGATTCCGGCGGCGCCATTGGTTGGTGCGGTCACGACGCGACCACCGGCGGCGTTCTCCTCGTTTACGGCGAGCGCGTACAGATTGACCCAGTCGAGAATGGTCAATGGATCGCGCAGGGCATCCTCGGGACGGTTACGCAGGTCCTTGATCATTTCAGGTGCGCGGCGCACAACGTTCAAACCGCCTGGCAGCACTCCCGACGAACGCGTGCCGCGTTCAACGCACGCGGCCATCGCATTCCATATCTTGAGCAGTCCATCGCGGATTTCCGTTTCGCTGCGCCAGGCCTTTTCATTCGCCATCACCAGTTGGGCGATGGTCAGCGAATTGGCGGCGCAAAGTTTCAGCATCTCGTCGCCGGAGTGATACGGATAGGGCAGGGTGGTGGTATCGGCAACGATGCGGTCGTCGGCGGCCTCATCAGTATTGACCACAAAACCGCCGCCGACCGAGTAGTAGTCGCGCGTCGCCATTTCATTGCCTTCGGCGTCGAAGGCACTGAAGCGCATACCGTTGGAATGGAACGGCAGCTTGCTGCGCTTGTTGAAGATGAGGTCGGACTTTTCGTCGAAGGCGATCTCGTGCTTGCCGAGCAGGTTGATGCGACGGTCGCGTCGGATGCGCTCAAGCGATGGTGCGATGCTGTCGGGATCTATCGTGTCGGGCATTGCGCCTTCCAGTCCACACATCACGGCCTTGTCGGTGCCGTGGCCGCGACCGGTCATGGCGAGCGAGCCGAACAACTCGGCTCGAATGCGCGTGCACTGGGCCAGCGTATCGCGCTCGTCGAGCCAGCGAGTGAGGAAGCGCGCGGCGGCACGCATCGGTCCGACAGTATGCGACGACGACGGACCGATACCGATCTTGAAAATATCGAACACGCTGATGGACATGGCAACTCCAATGGATTGAATCATTCTATCCGGCCGCGTCAATGGCCGCGTTCGAATTGGGTGATCCATCCATTGTTCAGCGATGCTGCATCCGTCGGAATGCATCGTGCTGCATCGCTTGCTGTGCCGGCCGATCACCATCCGCACAGCACAGACCTAGTCCGGAGACCATCCCATGTTAAAGCTCGCCCTGTTTTTCGCCCTCGTCGCCATCATCAGTGGTGCTCTTGGATTCACTGGCATCGCCGGTGCCGCCGCCGGCATCGCCAAGATCATCTTCGTGATCTTCCTTGTGTTGCTGGTGCTGGCCATTGGCGCCGTGTTGTTCGGTCTTTCGCTGTTTTAGGGCGCTGACGCGCGATTCAGTGCAGCGTGCGGCGTGGTCGGAACTCGATGATTTTTTCGTCGTGCTGCGGATCATCGCTGCGCTCCCACAAAACCGGCACGTCGCGTGGGCTGGGCGGCTCAAGCTCATCGTCGACGATCTCTTCGTCGTTCAAATCATCTTCCCAGTCATAGCGTTTGCGCGGCGGAGCAGGGTCAGTCTTGCGTAGCAAAATTGCTGCAACAAATCCGATCAAAGCGCCAGCCGCGTGGTACTCGAAGGACACACCTTGCTCAAGTGGCAGCACGGTCATCACCATGCCGCCATAAAGAAAAAACACGACGAGGGTGATCGCAACGGCGAGCCGGTCGCGACGCAGCAATCCAATGACGAACAGGTAGAACATCAGCCCGTGCACAATGCCGCTGATGCCGACGTGGAACGAAGGCCGAGCAAACACCCACACCAACAAGCCAGACAGCAACCAGATTGCCGGCAGCGCGCGCCGGGTCGCCAGCGGATACGCGTATAAGGCCAGCGCTGACAGAAGACCTAGCGGCAACGTGTTGGAAACCAGGTGCGCGAACGAGGCGTGCACCAGGGGCGCAGTCAGTATCCCGATCAATCCACTCAGTTGGCGCGGTGCAATGCCAAGATCATTGATCGGCCAGCCAAGCGCGAAACTGACCAACCAGACCAGCCATATGCCAGCCAGCAAAGCGGCCGCGCCAAGCACGGCGTAGCTGACACGCAGGCGGTCGGTAGCGATGCTGATGTCGGTAGGTTCGGGACTGGGCGCGGCGAGACTCATCGCCCCAAGATGGGGACTTGGCTTCACTACGCAAGTGACGCCGGACTAGCCGGTGCCGCCTGCGCACGATGGATCAGAGCATCCTCGAGCCTCGATCACCTTCACTCAATCGGCAGATCCAGCATCAGTTCGCGGACATAGCGCACGGGTGGTGAGCCGTAGGACAGAACCGCATCGTTGTAGCGCTTGGTTGAATAGGCTTTGTCCCAGTGTTTTTGTACTTCACGATTGAGGTCGAGGTGTTCCTGCACGCCGACGAAGTAACTGGGTAGTTGCGCGGAAGTCAGTTGTGCGCGGACCCATTTCAGCGCGGCTTCGCGCTCTTCCTGGAACGTCTGCTCGGTCATCAGCTTCATCGCGGCATCTTGGGTCATGCCGTCGACCTGGATGCCCTGATCGATGATCGCGTTGGCGAGCGAACGCAGATACCACTTGAGTTGGACCAGGTGATAAAGCGGGTCGCCGTCCATGAAGCCCTGATCGACCATCATCTTCTCGGCATAGACCGCCCAGCCTTCGATAAACGAACCCGAGCCGAGCACCGCGCGCAGGGTCGATGGATATTTGTTGGAATGCCAAAGTTGCACATAGTGACCGGGCATTGCCTCGTGCACGCTGAGCTCGGCGATCGAGCGCGTGTTGTATTCGCGCAGGAAGGAATCGACCTGTTGGTCGGTCCATTCGTCGGGAATCGGCGAGACCGCATAGAAAGTCTTTTGGCCCTTGTCGAGCGGGCCCGGTGAATCGCAATAGGCAATCGATACGCCGCGCGCGAATTCGGGCATCAGGATTACTTCGACAGGGCTGTCAGGAAGGGTGATCAGATCCTTGCTGTGAACAAAATCGGTCGCGAGTGCGAGCTCATGCTTGGCGGTTTCGACCACGTCAGCGCGCGCTGGACGGTCGGCGCTGGCGATGGCGAGTGCGGCGACGATGGCAGCCTGCTGCTGCGCGGGTGTCGGCTTTTCGGGCAGCGGCAGTGCGTCGGCTTTGCCGGCGAGCGCTTTTCGTGAAATGTCATACATCTCTGAACGCACGCGGATCAGCTCGGCCTCCGCACGCGTGCGGATATCCTCGCGCGACAGCGGCGAGTTCAACGCGAAGGCGAGTTTCTGGTCGTAGAGCGTCTTGCCTAAACGGAAATCGCCCTTGGCCTTCGGCACCAGCGTCTTGTCGAGCCAAAGCTGATTTTCGGCGACGGCTTTGCGCAACGTCACGGCAGCGGCTTCGAGCTGCTTGCGATCGGCTTCGGGTAGTTGTTTCGCCTGCGGCAGAATCATGCCATCGATGATGCTGAGCACGCCCTTGTTCTGCTTGGCGACCGTTTCGGCGTGGATCTTTGGCACGCGATCCGGGTTGAGATTTGCGCGCATCTGGGCAAACAGCGCCGGCAACTTGCGCATCCGTGCGGTCGCTGCGCGCAGGCGATCGGGCAGTGGCGCGTACTCGCGCGCCATCAACGTGTACAGCGAACCGCCGGCCATCTGGCTGTAGATCTGCGGGTCCCACGCCCACGATTGCAAGGTCTCCGCAGTCCAGATGTCGTACTTCAATTGATTGCGCAGGATGCCTGCATCTACCTGATTAGCGCGCGAGAGTTTGCTCACCTCAACGGTGTCGAGTCTGGCCAGCATGTCACGGGAAAACTTCAGGCTGCGCGCGCGACCCTTCGCGCTGAGATCGTCGAGTTCGCTGTCGAAACGGTGATCGCCAATCTGCGTCGCGCTGACGGGACTCAGGCGCATCGCGCCGTCCAACCATTGCGCAGACAGCTCGGCGAACTGCGTGTCGGCGGCACTCGCCACGGCGCCAACGGGTATCGGCGTGGCAGCTGTCGCCGGTTCTGCGGCGAGCGTAGTGATCGGCAGACCAAAGCAAGCGACAGTGGCGACAACAAGAAAGCGCAAAAGTGGGCGGGACATGACGGGTTCTCCGTGAGGAAGATCTCTAGGATACGCCTTGCCTCCTGGTGGCTCGCCGCTGCGCTCTTTCCTTGGCTGGCGCCAAGCTGGTTGAGCGCTTCTTGTGTCTGCCGCTTCGCTCTTTTCGGCTTTCGCCAGACTGGTCAATCGTTTCGCCGGGCTGCCGCCCACTGCCCCGCTGGTTTGTTTGCTGTCGCCCGATTGGTCAAGCGTTTCTCGCGCCTGCCGGCGCGCGAGTCGCTTCACGAAAATGGCTGGCTTTCGCCAATCTGTACAAGCGTTTCGCCGGGCTGCCGCCCGCCGCCCCACCTTTCTCCTCGCAGAGAAACGTGGGCCAAAGATGCGCCCTTGGCGGGTCGGTCGTGCGATGAAGCCGCACGACTACGCGAGCTGGCTACGGGGTTCGCTGAAGGCGCATCCCTGCACCTGCAGCGAACTGGCCGAATCCAT
>JBBSTF010000034.1:0-39869 GCA_038236135.1 Lysobacterales bacterium | reverse complement strand
GCGTCTTCGGCTGCGGCACAGGATGTGCCTTCAGCCGAACCCGGCCAGTGCTTGCGCACCCGCACGGCTTCACCGTGCGGGCGACAGGCCATCGGGTCGCATCTTTGGCCCACGTTTCTCTGCGAGGAGAAAGGTGGGGCGGCGGGCGGCAGCCCGGCGAAACGCTTTACCAGTCTGGCGGAAGCTGACAAGAGCGAAGCGAATCAAAAGTGGCGGGCGGCAGGCCGTCAAAACGCTAGACCAACCTGGCGACGGTTCAAAATTTCGGAAGCGAAAATGTCACAGCAGAAAAGCGTGTTACGGGTGCCAGGGTCAAAGCGCCAAATCTCCCGGCGCAAAGGGAGAAAAACCTGCGTGATAGAATGCACGCCGCCGTTTGGCGTGCCAGCAGCGTCTTTTTCCATGTTGTATATCCCGACGATCGAGACGCCGCGCCTGCGTCTGACCGCCTTGCACGAACGTCATTTCGAAGCCTATTCCAAGATGTTGGCCGATCCCGAGACGATTCGTTTTGTGGGCGACGGGCAGCCGCTGGATCGGATGAATGCTTGGCGTTCGATGGCAATGCTGCTGGGTCACTGGGCCTTGCGTGGCTACGGCATGTGGGCGGTGGAATTGAAGGATTCCGGCGAATTCATCGGCCGGGTTGGCCTGATGAATCCGGAGGGTTGGCCTGATGTCGAGCTGGGCTGGATGCTGGTCCCTTCACACCGCCAGCACGGCTACGCGACCGAGGCAACCAGCGCGGTGCTGCATTTCGCGTTCCAAAGCCTCGGTTTGCGGCGACTGATCAGCCTGATCCGTTTCGACAACGTGCGCTCGGAGCGCGTTGCGCGGCGACTGGGCGGACGCCAGGGAACGACCATCGACTTTCTTGGCAAAGCGACCCTCGTTTATAGCTACTACCCGGACGACGGCGCAGTCTGATGTTGGTGCGTCACGTGCCCGCGGCCAGCCATCGGCGCACGCGCTGGAAAAACGGCGGCGGCTGGACGACCGAACTCGCCATCGAACCGGCGAGGGCCGATCTCAATGACGACTTTGACTGGCGCGTGAGCATTGCCGACATCGAGCAGGATGGACCATTCTCGATGTTTGACGGCGTCGAGCGTGATCTGTTCCTGCTGCAAGGCGCCGGCATGGTTCTCGACATCGACGGTGTCGAACGACGTCTCGAACGTCCCCTGCAACGCATTCATTTCGCTGGCGAAGCTTGCATCAATTGCCAACTGATCGACGGACCGACGCGCGACTTCAACGTGATGGTGCGGGCACGCAGCATCGTTGCCTACATCGCCGCGTCCGAGCCTTTGCAGGATCTCGCGATTGCCGGTCCGGCCGGCTCGCAGTGGTTGATCTACGCGTGTAGCGGCGACGCGGCCATTGAGTCGAAAACCGGCGAAATCAAACTCGGCACGGGCGACGCCTTGCGCATTGACAGCCCGGAAAAACCAGCTGAGTTCACGATCAGCAGTACTGGACGTTTGTTGGTGATGCGCTTCACGCCGCGCGGCAGTGAAGCGAACTAACACGTACGTCAGCGATCGTCGCGCAGGAATACGATGCCGTCCTCGACCTTCACCGGAAATTTCGCGATCGGCTCGTACGCCGGTGGCAACGTCGCTTCGCCGCTGCGCACGTCAAAGCGCGCGCCGTGGCGCGGGCATTCCACTTCGAAACCCTCAATGATGCCACCCGACAATTCGCCGTAATCGTGCGTGCAGACGTTCTCGACCGCGTAAACCTCTCCATCAATGTTGACGATCAGGTACGACACGCCGTCGTGGTCGAGCACGTGGTTCTCACCAGGCAACAATTCGGACATTGAGCAGACGCGCAGCCATTCACTCATCGCGGTTACCTTTTTTGTGACGACTGCAATGACTCGGATTGGCCGACCAGGTCAGCCAGATCGACACCTGCACTTTCATGCAACCAGTGTTCGATCAAGCGATGGGCCACCGACACCGATGACGACAACAGCAATTCGCCGTTGCGCACCTTGCGAACGATGTCATCGGGACTGAACCAGCGCGCGTCCTGCAATTCGCTGCCAAGATTGATGTCGCGCGTCGCGGCATGCGCGATGAAACCCACCATCAGTGATGCCGGAAACGGCCATGGCTGCGAGGAGTGGTATTCGCAATCGTCAACGACAACGCCGGCTTCCTCGAACACTTCCCGGCAGACTGCATCTTCCAGCGTTTCGCCGGGTTCCACGAATCCGGCCAGTGCTGAGTAGCGCCGCTCCGGCCAACTGGCCTGGCGGCCGAGCAGGCAGGCATCGTCGTGGGTGACAATCATGATGACGGCCGCGTCAGTGCGTGGAAATTGATCCGTACCACAGTCGGGATTCGTGCAATGCGCACGATGACCGGCAGCAACCAGCAACAACATGGCGCCGCAGGCCGGGCAGTAGCGCGTGCGTGCCTGCCAGTGCGCGAGCGCGCGCGCGTAGGCGAACAAGCCCGCGTCAAATGACGGCAACTGACTGCCGGCGCTGCGCAGGTCGAGCCAACGCGCGTCGAGTTGCAAAGCCAGCGCGTCGCTCGAGGCGTCATCGACAACGCAGAGGAAATAATCGGCATTGGCATGACGGCCAAGGAAACTGGCGTGCTGGTCGGTTGCGCCACGTTCGCTATTCAAGATCAGGCGCAGCGCCGCGGAATCCGGATCGACCAAGGCGCGCCCGTCATGGCGCAGCACGATAAAGCGGCTGGCGGCGTGACGCACGCGTTGCGCGAGTTCCATATCGCGATCGCGAAACTCGCCTTCGCGATCCAGCGACAGATTGCTGTACGTGTTCGCGCGGCTGCGCCCGAAGGCGCTCACGCGTTGGCGCTCATTATCTGGCGCCCATTCTTCGCCGCGATTTCGCAACTACATCGCAAATGACGAGCCGCAACCGCACGTCGTTTTCGCATTGGGATTACGGATCACAAATTGCGCACCGGTCAACGACTCGGTGTAGTCGATTTCCGCGCCACCCAGATACTGCAGGCTGAGAGGATCGACCAGAAGGGTGACGCCATCACGATCAACGGCGAGATCGTCCTCGCTGCGTTTCTCGTCGAAAGTGAAACCGTACTGGAAGCCCGAGCAACCACCGCCGCTGATGTAGACGCGCAGCTTCAGCTCCGGGTTGCCTTCCTCGGCAATCAGTTCGCTGACCTTGTGCGCAGCCGCCGCACTGAAGTTGAGCGCTGGGGCGATGCTGTCGAGATAGGTCGGAATGGCGCTGGTCATGGCATTGATGGCGTAGTCATGGCAAATAACATCGTGGTTCTGGCCGCACGATTCAAGTCAGGCCCGTTCACAAGTCAAACACCTTCCACGGTAGTCTCGGCGTGTTGCTCATCAACCGCTTCCACACCCGGTGCCGACAAGCGCCGTTGAGGCTCGTTGCGGAATATCATCTTGCCGTTGATCTGGGCGCCCGCGTTCATTTCCAGCACGCAGTAATGGATGTTGCCTTCCACCCTCGCCGCGTTGGCCAGTTCAAGCCGGTTCGCGATGTGAAGGTCGCCCACGACTCGGCCATTGATTACGGCATTGGGAACATGCACCTCGCCATGTACCGATCCGTTTTCGCTCAGGGTCAGCGTGGCATCTTTGTCTTCGGCCTGCACCGCGCCCTCGATCCGGCCGTCCACGTGCAGGCCGCCGGTGAAACTGACATTGCCCTTGATGATGGTTCCCTGCGCGATCAGCGTCGTGATCGACGAGCCATTCCTGACCGGCTTGTTGTTGTTAGCCCACATCACTCGACTCCTCGCTACGTTGTGCTTCGGCCCAGTCGAAATCCTGTTCGGCCTGTCCGTCGTTGCCTTTGGCGCCGACGTGCAACCGGCTGGGCGAAAAGCCCTCGGGCAGCACCACGGTCCCCTTGACCTGCTGGAAATACTTGAAACGGTACTCGATACCGGGAGCCGGGTCACGTTGCTGCAACGTTTTCCAATCAAGCGTGGTCAATTTGCCGGCGATGATGCCGTCAATGCTCAGGCTGACTTCACCTTGCACATCCTCGTCACGTTTGATGTTTTGGGTCAGCGTGACCGAGAAGTTCCATGCCCGCGAATCAGCGACCGGGCGCAAGCGTAACGCCTGGATCGAGAGGCCTTCGCGGCGGGCGCCGCCGACCAGTCGGCCGTAGAACGCGAGGTCGGCACGCAAGCCGGCAATCTCTTCCTGCCGATCGACCAATGTTCGCTGCAAGTCTTCAAGTGCAACACGGGCCACTTGCTCCGAACGCTTGAGCATTGCCTCGCGGCCTTTGAGATCCGCGTTCTCCTTCTGGGAGCCCTTGAGTTGCGCGAGGCTGTCGTCATGAATCGTTTCGGGATTCAACACCAATCCAACCCCTAGTGCGCAGAGCAAGCTGGCCAGCCAGATCAGCCCTAGCAGCCAGCGCATGCGGCGTTGGCGCGCAACATCGTCGAAATGGACCACATAAGGATTGCGGGACGATGGCATGCCGTAGTGATTCCGTTGGCTCTAGCAGCGCGGTCGGACAGGATACCCGACGGCAGAACGAGCCGTTGTGACGTGCTGACTCGGCGACATGCAAAGCACAGCGTGCATGACCGAGCCTTGGCGGCTACCCTCGTCGCCTGCGATCAACGGGACAGCGCAATGCTCTGGTTAAAAGCTTTCCACATCATCTTCGTCGTGAGCTGGTTCGCCGGCTTGCTCTATCTGCCTCGGCTGTTTGTACACCACGCTGAATCCACCGAGCCGGCAGTGCATTCACGGCTGAAAATCATGGAGCGCCGCCTGCTGGTGATGACCCATATCGGCGCGATTGGCAGCCTGGTTTTCGGAATGATGACTTTGATGGCGGTGCCGGCTTACCTGAGCCAGGGCTGGATGCACGCAAAGCTCGCGCTGGTTGCGGTGCTGATCGTCTATCAGATGATGCTGATGGCAATGACGCGCCGTTTCGCTGCCGATGCCAACACCCGTTCGCCGCGCTGGCTGCGCATTTTCAATGAGATGCCGGCACTGGTCTTGATCGCCATCGTCATCCTCGTGGTCGTCAAACCATTCTGACGATTGATTAGCAACTATCGAGGCAGCAGCGGAAGGCCATGCTGGTCGCGTTGATCGACGAGCATAGCCTGTGTATCGACCACGCTGCGTGTAACCGCTTTCGGCAGTGGTTGCGTTGCCTCGCCACGCTGCACACGCAGCGCGTTCGCATAGGCGATCGCGGCGCTGAGCGTATCGCCATCGGCACCGGCGACGTCGCCGTAAAGCTCCCAAGCCGGGGAAGTTTCAGCAGCCGCAAGGGCGCGATCAAGATCCTCTCGAGCGCGGCTGCGCTGGCCGGCGGCCAGATGCAAGCGAGCCAGAGTCAGCAACAGCGCGGGGCTATTCGGCGCGACTTTAAGCCAGCCTTCGGCAGTGCGTTTGCGTGCTTCCAATTCGACCAAGCCGAGTTCGCCGTAGGCGGCGGCCAGCTTCTCGCTCCAGCCAGCGCGTTGTGCGGTCTCGATCATGTCGACCGCCGCCATCGGCGACTGCAAAACGACCGAGCGTTGCGCGTAGGCGGCGATCAGATCGGGGTCGCGGCGTTGTTCTTTGGACAGACTCTTCCAGGTGCTGTTCAGTGAATCGATGGTCTTCGCCGCGGCGATCACGGCAATGTAGACGCGCTCGGCAAGTGCGTCCACTTTCACCGACGAGAATGCCTGGCTGCGACGCAGCGGCTCCAGTGCCGCAAGCGCGGTCTCGGCATCGTTGGATTGGAGCGCAGCTTCGATCATCAGGCGCGAACCGAGCGGGGTGAGTTCGTTTTTCTCACGCGCCACTTTCAGCACCGCCAATGCCTGAACCGGATCGCCATTCTTCAGGAGGTGGCGTGCGCGAACCGTCTGCGCAGCGGCCGGTGCAATGGATTCTGCCTGAATCAGCACATCGCGCGCGTGATCGTCCGCCCCACGCGAATGGGCCGCGTCGGCGAGCGCGAGCAGCGCAGAGGCTCGCGTTTCTTCTCTTTGCGCGGCGGCGTTCAACGAGCGCTCGGCCTGGCTGTAGCGGCCTTCGGCGAGTGCCGTCAATCCACCCGCCAGACGCTCGCGACCCCGCCGACGCTGGCCGTGGGTCCACGCCTGCAAGGGCCAGCGCAGCAGCCGGAACAACACACTCAGGATCGCCCAAATCAGAACCAAGCCGATGATTGCCACGACAACGCTGGTTTCCAGCGACCAGCCGCGCAGGCGGACCACGACCGATCCCGGATCATCGGCGACCAACTGCCAAGCCAATGCCGCAGCAATGGCGGCCGCGAGCAGGAATCCTATTCCCAGCCAGCGTTTCATAACGTGGCTCCCTTATTTGGATCGACCGCCGGCGCCGCAGGCGCAGGCGTCGGCGCAACGTTGGACGGCTTGACGAGGGCTGGCGTGGATGGGGGCGCGACGGATTCGGTTACGGGCGGGACGGCCGGTGCCGGCATCGCTTCCATCGGTTGTCGAGACAGCGCACGCGTGGCGCGCAAGTCGCGTAGTTCTTTCAATGCAGTGCCAAGTACCGCCAATGGTGGCGCGACGGGCTGCGCAGCCAGACGATCAACTTCCGCCAAGGCTGCTTGAACCGGTGCGGCAGCGTCGTCGAAACTGGCAACAATATCGTTGCGTGCACGTTGCAACGCGGCTTGGTAATCGCCTTTCTCGCGAGCCAGCCACGCTGCGGTGGCAGCATGAAGGTCGATGCGCAGCAACGAGCGCGCCAGGGTCGGTTCGCGAGCGGCCAAAGTTTCGTCGCCGTGGCGAATCCGCACAAAGCGCGAAAACACCCGCGAGAACCGCGACGCTTGTGGATCGGTATTTTCAGCTGGTTCGCTGTTACGCATCGGCCAGTCGCCCGCGCCGTCGGCTAGCGTTCCGAGCGAACGCAAGGTTGCCCGCGTCGCGCTGTCCTGACCCGCCGCGATGGCGTCGCGTTCAGCCGTGATCGTGGCACGCACGCCGGAAAAAATCGGGTCCTGGCTTGCCGCCAACGCGCTGTCGGCCAACTGCAAGCCCTGCGTCGCGGCGTTTGCATCACCAAAGAGCTGGTAACGCTCGTTTGCCATCATCAACAAGAATTCCGCTTCGTTGAGAGCCAGCGCGTCGCGGCCGGTAAGGCGCTGCTCGGCGAGATTGGCAACGGCGTCATCCAGGTTCCGGCTGCGCTCGCCGATGGCGAGCATTTCTTCGCGCAGCCCTTTGTTCACGGTGTCGGCGTCACGGAAGCGCGAACGCAGGGTGTCGAGATCGCCGCGCAATTGCTGGTTGGCCTGGGTGGCACTGTCGACCTGTTGCTCCAGCGCGATCATCGCCTGCGTCTGTCCGTTGTCGACCGACTTCCGCGATTGTTCTACGCGCCACAGTGAGTAACCGGAAAACAGCAGAGCGACCAGCACCAGCATGCCGGTGAAAATACCGCCACCGCCGCGCCGTGGGGGGTTCGAGACAGGCTTTAAAGCAGGCTTGGGCGGTGGCGGCGCGGATTTCGCGACCGGAGACGTTTCGGGCGTATTGGTTTCCATGCGGAGCATCGTAGTTCACACGGAGCAACAATTCATTAGCGCACGGCCAATGCGGCAACCAGTAAATCGCTGGGTAGCGCCGACGCGGCAAGATCGATCCGGGTCGCGCCACGCTGGCGCAGGCAGGCTTCAATACGTTCGCTGCTGGCGATCCAGCGCGCATCACGCAGTCGCTGCCACAAGTTGGCTGGCAGCGAACTGGCGATGATATCGAGTGTCTCAGCGCTACTGATGAGGGTCAGCAACGAACCATCAAGTGCAGCCAAGGCATCCATTTTGCGTTGCGACCAGACCACGGTTCGGCGGCAATAGACCTGCCATTCGACGACCTCCGCACCACGTTCGCGCAATGTCACCGCGATCAGCCCACGCCCGCCAGGTGCAGTGACGATGGCGATCCGACGGCCGGCCACATCGCGCAATCTGCCAAGGTCCAGCAGGGCTTCGCTGGTATGGCTTTGATCCGGAGCGATGGCGGCGATCCCATGGCGACTCAACGCTGCTGCCGTGCTGGAACCTACCGCGAAAACACGGCCGTCCGGCAATTCCCGCTCAAGCAATGCAAAGGCATGGCTGACGGCCGAGGGGCTGGTAAATATCCAGTCATCGATATCCTCGTGAGTCGCCAGCGCCGTCGCCCAATCGAACTCGGAATTGACTTGCACTTGTTGCGCGGGCAATCGAAGGACACATGCCCCATGGCTGCGCAAGGCGCGAATCAACGGCGCAGCGCTGTTGCGTGGACGCGTAACCACCACGTTCCAGCCAGCCAGCGCGCCGCCATCGTGTGACGAATTACGGTCAGTACCAGTCATGGCGACAGTGTAGGTCGCGCGCGGCGGGGGCGCTGCTTGGACTTGCTCAGAACATCTCTTGACCTCCATACGTCGCCGAACGTTGAGTTGCAACGGCGCGATGCGCCACACTGAGCGGCTGAAACCCACGGGCACAGCTGCAACCGCAGGGTTCTTTCCGACGTAACCCACCACTCTTCTTGCTCTTGGCTGCTCGCAAATGAACGCTGTTGAATCGTTTTTCGTCAATTCTGCCGCTGTTGAAGCTGTTGTCGTCGATCCAGCCAAGAAGCTGGAGATTGAACTGCGCCGGGATATTCCGTTGGCGCGAATGATGGATATTCGCGTCGCTTCCTGGGACGGGAGCAGTGTCACCCTTGTCGCGCCGCCGGAACCCAACGTCAACGACAAGGGCTGTGCATTCGGAGGCAGCCTGGCCAGCTTGATGACGATTGCAGGGTGGGCCCTGATCCGGCTCGCGATGGACCAGCGTGGCGTGCGCGGCGATGTCTACGTGCAGGACAGCCAGATTCGCTACCTGACGCCTGTGTTTGGCGAACTGCGTGCGACCGCGCGGCTGGCAGACGAGGAATCGCTCGACAACTATTTCAGCACCCTGGCTTCGCGCGGCAAAGCGCGCCTCGGCGCGACGGTTGAAATCGCCGGCGCTGGAGAGGCAGTCGGCTCAAGTCTTTCTGCCCGCTACGTCGCATTCGGCAAACAGGCCGAAAACCGGGTCTCCTGATTGGGCACAATGGCGCACTGCCCGGGAGTCGCCATGATCCGTTTCATCAAACTACTTGTCGTTGCCACGCTGACTTTCACGCTAGGTGCCTGCGCGAGTGATCCCACGAGCGGAAAGGCCAAGGCGCTGGACGATGCCTTGCGCGGTTACGCATCGACGGTGCGCTGGGGCGACATTGAGCAGGCGGAGTCATTCATCGATCCGGAATATCGCGCTGCGCATCCTCTCAATTCAATCGAACGCTCGCGCTTTCATCAGGTCCGTATCAGCGGCTACAACGAACAACCGCCGCAGCGCACCGGCGAGGACGAAGTGCAGCAGAACGTCGAGATCGTGCTGATCAACGAAAACACGCAAGGCGTACGAAGCGTGATGGATCGACAGACCTGGCGCTACGACGCCACGGCGAACCGATGGTGGTTGAGCAGCGGCTTGCCAGACATCTCACCGCGCGAGTGAGTGCAATCGCGAGAGCGTTCAGGGCGCCAGCGGAAGGATCACGCTGACCACCAAACCGCCGCCGTCGCGATTGCCCAATTGAACGCGCCCGTCGTGCGCTTCGGCAATCTCGCGCACCAACGCCAACCCCAAACCGCTGCCGCTGCGCTTGGTGGAATAGAACGGTAGCAAAGCCTGTGCGAGCACACTGTCTGTCATGCCCGTGCCGCGGTCGCGAACTTCAATGCGCAGGTCCCGGCCCCGTTTTTCGATATGCAACTCGATCTCCGCCGGATCACCGCCAGCTTCGTGGGCATTCTTGAGCAGGTTGATCAGCGCTTGTTCAATCTGGACACGATCCAAGCGTCCGCTATCCTCGGGTACCGGCGCCGGTCGCTCAAACGAATACTGGCGCTCCAACGCATTGAGCAACTCGTTCCAGTCGATCTCTACCCGTTGCGGCAGCGGCAGCTTGGCAAAGCGCGCGTAGCCGCTGATGAACCCTTCCAGATGCCGAGTGCGTTCTTCAATCGTTGCGAATACCCGGTCGAGTTTTTCCGCATCGCCGCGACGGGCGAGTTCCTGGCCGGAATGCGACAGCGAACGGATCGGTCCGAGAGAATTGTTGATCTCGTGGCTGATGACGCGGATGACCTTTTTCCACGTTGCCACTTCCTGACGCGCCAATTCGCGGGTCATCCGACGGATCAGGTAAAGCCGATGAGCACGACCTTGCAGATTGAAGCTGCGCTGCAATAGGTGAAACGTTTCGTCCTCACCATCGACGCTTGCTGAGAATAATGCGTCCTGCCCGGCTGCCAGCGCCTGTGCCAACGACTCTGCTGACTGCGCAACGATATCGGTGAAGCGCATGCCATTCAAAGCGCGACCGTCATTGAGCAAGTGACGCGCCGCGAGGTTCGCGTAGACAACATGGCCACCCGGCTCGACGAGAACGGTCGCCACCGGGGTGTTCTGTACCACCGTATCAAGCAGTAATTCGCGCTGGAACAAATTCTGTCGTTGTTCGCGCAGCACGCCACCGAGCGCGTTGTGCGCATCGACCAATTCGCCCAATTCATCGCGGCGCCGGTTGGCTATCGAGAAACTGAAATCGCCATCACGGAATGCAACCACGCTGCCAGCGAGGGCTCGAATCAGAGAAGTGACTGGCTGCGCCAGGCGCTGCGCCAGCATCAAGGCCGGTGCGAGCAAAACGGCGATGGTGACCGTCGCGGCAATCGCCGCCGAGCCGAACCAATGCGTCAACGCAGCCGCCAGCATCGCCGCGAAAACGATAGCCAAGCCCACAGTGGCAGCGAGTTTTCCTTCGAGTGAGAACCAACGCATGACGCAAGGCTAACGGTTTTTGGGGTTGGGATGACGCGGGCATTTTCGACGGTCCGCGAACCAAGCGGGCAACAAAAAAGGGCGCTCCAGCCGGAGCGCCCTTCGTTCTTGCTAGTACCGCACTAGTCCAGCGTTACAGCTCCGCTTCCGGCGGCAGCGGGCCGTCGAAGCCATCGCGGAAGATGCGGTCGCTGATGCCGTTGCCGGTCAGGGTGAACATGCCGCTGCCGCCTGTGCCGTTGTTGCTGACGGTGAAGTTCTGGCTCTGTACGCCTGCCGTGGTTGGCGCGAACTTGTAGGTCAGCGTGCAACTGCCGCCCGCCGGAATGGTGATCGGCAACGAATTACCGCAGGTGCCATCGGTGGTGCGCTGGAACGGCGCGGCAGCCAAAGTGAGGCTGTTGATCTGCAGCGAACCGGCGCCGGTGTTGCTCAAGGTCACGCTCATAAACGCGGTGGTCGTGAACACATCCGGGCTACCAAAGTCGACAGTTGTTGGCGAGACAACCAAGGTGCCCTGAACGCCGTTACCCATCAACGTGATGGTGCCGCTACCCGGCGCGTCGGAAGTGACCGTCAGCGTCTGCATCGCCGGGCCGGCAGCCGTTGGCGAGAACGTGTAGGTCAACGTGCAGCTGCCGCCTGCGGTGATCGCGATCGGCGTGCCACCGCATGTGCCGCCCAAGCGAGCGAATGGCGATGTTGCCGGTGTCAGCGTGGTCACATTCAACGTGGCATTGCCCGTGTTGGATAGCGTCACCGTGCTGGCTCCACTCGTCGTACCGACGCTCTGGTCGCCGAAGTCAACCGTGGTCGGGCTGATCGTCAGTGCACCCTGCACGCCGGTACCCGACAGCGTGATCGTACCGCCGCCCAATCCACTGGACGTGGCGGTCAACATCTGCGTGAACGGGCCGGTTGCGGTTGGACTAAACGTGTAGCCGATCGAGCAACTGGCGCCTGCGGCGAGAGTGAACGGCGCGGAGCCGCAGTTGACGAAGCCGGTCGGCACTTCCAGCGCAGCAAGCGGTGCGGTGCCGAACGGGCTGGTCGGCGCGGTCAGCGTCGTGACCGTTACGGGTGCGTTACCGATGTTGGTAAAGGTCACCGGCATCGCCGCGCTGGTCGTTCCCACTGTCTGGTTGCCAAATGCCACGTTGTTCGGCGTGATGCTCAGGTTGCCCTGGATGCCAGTGCCCGACAGCATGATCGTGCCGCTGCCCGGTGCGTTCGCCGTGACCGTCAGGGTCTGGTTGAACGGACCGTTGCTTGTCGGCATGAACGTGTAGGTCAGCGTGCAGCTACCGCCAGCCGCGATGGTGATCGGCAGAGTCGCGCTACAGGTTCCGGTTGCGGTACGGGCGAACGGCGATGTCGCCGGCGTCAACGCCGTGACCTGCAAGCTGCCGGTGCCATTGTTGGCGAGCGTCACCGTCATCTCTGCGCTGGTCATGCCCACTCCCACTTGGCCGAACAGCAGCGCCGTCGGAGTGATGGTCAGATTGCCAACCTGAGGCACGAAGTTGCCCGCATCGGCACCGACATCTACTGGGGTTTGGCCTGCGCGCACCTGACCGTCAAAGTCGTCGGTCACGCTGGCAATGGCAAGTCCGGTCCCTTCGATCGGCGTGGCGATAGTCGGGCTGATATGCAGGTCACCTGCAACCGCTGATCCGTTAGGCGCGATGAACTGCGGGTTGTCGGAGAAGCTGTTCGCATCCTGGCCGGTGGCTGCCTGGAAGCCAGCCAAGGTTGGATAGGCGGTGCCACCGTACGCGCCAACAAATCCATCCGTGCCGGTCGCATACAAATCGTTGTAGTCGGCGTTCAGGCCCGCCGGATTGACGCCATTGCCGCTATACAACGCGGCGATATGGAATCCGCCACCCGCCACGGCATTGCTGCGCGCGTTCCAGAAGATGTTGTCCACGTAGTTGCGCGAATTGGTGGTGACGTTGGAGACAAAGGCATAGGTGGCGGCTGTGGATGCAGCTACTCCTGTTCCGCCGACGTAGATGCTGTTGTGGTAGACATTGTTCGTACCGGCGATCTCGAACATTCCATACATCGTTTGACCCGTCGTGATCGGCGCACCGCTGGCGTCCAACCCAATTCGCACCATGTTGTTGGCGAACTTGGTCGTCGTGGTAGCGGTGCCGGTTCCGACGATGCCCGCGATTTGAGCGGCAGGGTCCGTGGACGGGTTCAGCAATGAGTGAACCAGGTTACGTTCGACAACGTTGGCTGCGACACCCAGGCTGGTATAGATCGCGTAGATCGACGTACTCACGGCTCCCGAGTTGTTCGTCACGGATTGCACCGTATTCCCGCGAATCGTGCTTGGATTGGTCGACGTGTTTGTCACGAAAATGCCGCTCGCCGAGATGAAGCCCGCGTTGCTCGAGTTGCCGACCATGTTCTGGACGGTATTTCCGGTCACCACCGCGTTCGATCCGCCGACGCGTACTCCGAACATGCCTGCGGCAAGTCCCGTGTGCAGGCTGGTGATCGCGCCTGCAGTAGTCGGACCGCCAACAGTGTTGTTCGACAGGGTCGAGGTAACCGCGGCGGCAGAGTTTGAATACACCCCGGTAAATCCGGCCGTTGTGCCCGTACCTTGAATCGTGATGGCGCCGAGTTTGTTGTTCGACATGTTCACGCTGGAAGGCGTGGAATGGAACTGGTACATGCCCAAGCTGCTGCCACCCGATGCGCCGTTGAGGTTCAGCACAATTGTTGACGCGCCATCCAGGCTGCCGATGGTGTTGCCGGAAACATCGCCTGCGTTGACCAACCCGCGCGTCGTTCCCACCATAATTCCAACGAATGGTGCCGTGGAGCCACTGCCGGTCGCGGTGCTGGTCTGGTCAATTCCCGAAATGACATTGCCTTGCAGGCTAGTGGGAACGGTGGTGTCAACGCTGATGATGTCGAGGCCGCGAATCTGATTGGTCAACCCCGAAATCGTTGTCGTGCCGCTACCGTCTGCCGCACCAAAACCGATACGGTTGTTGGTGACAGTGAAGGCACCGTACGGCGCGGTTGTGGTCGACAGCGTGATGCCGGCGTAACGCAGGCCCGCAGTGGTGAACGTGCGCGCGGCGGTCTGGTAGATCCGATTGTTCGAGATCGTCCAGGCGTTGTTGCCGCTGTTGACGTAAATGCCTGACACCGATGTTGCTGCGTTGAAGAAGTCGAACAGGTTGTTGTTGCTGATCGAAATGTTGTCGTTCGGCGTCGACGTGGAACCGTTGCCGTAGACGAGCTTGGTTGGCAGGTTGCTCCCAGCCGGACCGATGTTGTTGTTCGACACGGTGTTGTTGTCGTTGTCACCCGTCGAGAAGAATACGACACCACCATTCGTCGCAAGCGACATCGTCGCCGAACCCTGAAGCGAGGCATTCGTCACCATGTTGTTGGTCGCGCCGCCAAAGAATCGGATGGTGCTGGTCGTCGTCAATGCGCCCGTATTGGTGTTGGCGATGGTCAACGCGTTGCCACCGGTATTGAGGCCGTCGATGGTGACGTTGTCGGCACCGTTCAGATCGACAAGCGGTCCGGCAATGTTTCCAGAGATGGTCCGTGGCGCGCCATTGGCGGGATTGACCAGGACGGTGCTGTAAACCGATGCACCGACGCCACTCGCATTGAGCACGGCGCTTGCCGATTCGGACGTATCGCCGCAAACCGCGACAGCGATGTTGCCTTGATGCGTGCCAGCATTGATCGAGGCAAAACCCGCCGTCAAATTGCCGTACCCCGTCGGGCCGGCGAGGCCTGCGGATGCGGACACTTCAATCGGCATTCCGGTGAGGCAAACGGCACCTACAGCAGTCCCGGTGCCCGACAGCGCGATGGTGCCGCTGCCCGGTGCGTTCGCGGTGACCGTCAGCGTCTGGTTAGCTGCGCCCGTCGCGGTCGGCGTGAAGGTGTACATCAAATTGCAGCTGGCGCTGGCTGCAATCGTGATTGGCAGCGCACCGCAGGTACCCGTGCCTGTCCGTGCGAACGGGGTGGTTGCCGTGGTAAGACCGGTCACTATCAACGAAGCGTTGCCTGTGTTTGCCAGCGTCACCGTCATCGCGGCGCTGGTCGTATTAGCCGTTTGGTTGCCGAACGGAACTGAAGTTGGTGTGATCGTCAGGTTGCCTTGCACACCGGTGCCCGACAACGCGATCGTGCCGCTACCTGGTGAATTCGCGGTGACCGTCAGTGACTGGTTGGAGGTGACGGCTGCCGTCGGCGAGAACGTGTAGATCAGTGTGCAACTACCGCCAGCAGCGATGGTGATTGTCACCGGGCCACACGTACCCGTACCGGTGCGCGTGAATGGCGCAGCGGCGGCGGTAAGCCCGGTCACATCGAGCGATGCGTTACCTGTATTGGCCAGCGTCACGGTCATAGTGCTGCTGGTCGATCCAACCAATTGATTACCAAAAGCTACCGTGGAGGTCGAGATGGTCAGATTGCCCTGCACTCCGGTGCCGGTGAGAGTGATGGTTCCACTGCCCGGACCATTGGAGGTGACCGTCAAAACCTGATTGGCAGCAGTGGCCATAGTGGGTGCAAACGTGTACGTCAGAGTGCAGCTACTGCCACCTGCGATGGTGATTGGGGTTGTCGAAGCGCAAGTGCCGGAAACTGTGCGAACGAACGGCGCTGACGGCGCGTCCAGCGTCGTTACGTTCAGAGAAAGCGCGCCGGTATTGGCGAGAACAACCGTCATCTCGCTGCTGGTCGACGCAACCGGCTGGCTACCGAACGCGACCGTGGTCGGTGTGATGGTCAAGTTGCTGGTGAGCTCATCGGCACCGATGTCAGGCGTAGCCGCCGGGCGCGTCTCGCCATCGATATCCGTGGTGATACCAGCGATGGGGGTGCCGGCGCTTTCAACCGGGCTGAGCACCGGTGATGACTGCAGGTGCAGATCAGTCTGAGATACGAAAAGAGGATCGACCGCGACTGAATTCGCATCTTGTGTCGTTGCGGCCTGCCAGTCAGCCAGGGTCACACGGGGCGATGTCAAGAACCCGACGTTCTGCGCGAAATAATCGTTGTAATTGATGTTGGTGAATACGCCGGCACCTGCGGTCGATGCCACGTACACCGCATATCGAGTTCCAACCATTTGGGTATTTGCGACAATGTTGTTGCGCAGATCGACCGCGCTAGCGGCTATCCCACTAAGAACGTTGATGCCAGCTGTGATGCTGCCCGCAGCCGTCTGGTTGGTTCCGAGGCTCACTGAGTTGTAGTAGACGTTGTAGCCGCCACCGGAACCAACCACGATGCCGTAGCCGTTATCAGCTGCTCCCACACCGGCAAATCCAAATGACGTGACGTCGGAAATGAAGTTGTTGGCAACCGTGACGCTAGACGTAAGCGAAGCGGCGCCGAGGAATATCCCGTTACTTCCCCAGCCAGCTGTGTTGATCTGCTTGATGTCGCTGATCTGGTTACCAGAGATAAGGCCGGTATTGATTGTGTTGGCCAACTGGATTCCGGTCATTGTCGACGAAGACGTTGCGCCGGAAAGAACGCCTCTGATGCTGTTGCTGCTGATCGCGAAATTCTGCGCATTGGCAATCAGCATTCCACGGAAACTGAGCTTGTCAGCGGCGATGTTCGAGCCGAACGAATTGCCCGTGACCGCCCAGTTCTGGTCCAGCCCAGTTGCCTCGCCTGAAAGGAACGCGGCGTTTTGGACGCGGAAAATCTGATTGTTTTGAATGGTGTTATTAGAATTCGGACTATCGGCCGGCGAACCAAGAGCCGCGCCGCTGCCTGCTAGTACGCCGGAAATGACCGGCGTGCCGGTGTTGCCGGAGATAACGCAATTCTTGATCGTGTTGCCGATGGCGCCATTGGTCGAGCTCGCGCTTGCGATCCACACCACCGTGCCACCAGTGTTGCCATAGGTCAGGGTCAGGCTGCGATCGGTGCCGCCAGCAAGTGAGCCGTCAACCGTCACATTGTCGGCACCGTTAAGCTTGATCAGGCTCAAGTTAGCTGCGGTGCCTGTGATGGTGCGTGCGGCACCGGTGGGCTTGATCTTCACGCTGAACCCGCCTACCAATTCGTTCAGCGCATTCGCGCCGGACTCACCCGTCAGATCAGCAGCAATGTTGATGGTGACATTGGCGCTTGCGCCAGCCGCATTCAGCGCAGCAAAAACGCCACCTGCATTGGTCAGTGAGGGATAGTCGCCGGGCACGTTGTATGCGCCAGCCAAAGGCGCCAACACCTGGAAGGTGCCGCTGATCGAATCGTTAGCAGGTGTTGCGTCTGGTGTCTGAACACTAGCGGTCGTGGTGTAGCTGCCGGCAGTTGTGAATGCTGGTGCCGCCGTAAACGTTACCGTGACAACTTGGTCAGGGTTGATGTTTGGAATGATCTGCGAATTCCCATAGGTGTAGCCGCCAGGGCCCGTGATGGTCAATTGCACCATCACATTGGTTTGCGTGGCCGTTCCGACATTCTGGAACGATGCCTGCGGTGTGGTGGTCGCGCCAATCCCAAACGAACTGCCGTTGGCGGGCGTAACGATCACGGTTGCAGCAATGTCGTTTGCTGGTGGCGTGATGCCGCTCGGTTCGTCGGCTCCGATGTCCGGCGGCGGAACGCGAAACTGGCCATCGATGTCCTTTGCGACACCCACGTCGACACCTTGATTGACAACGGGCGACGCTATCGCGATGTGAAGGTCGGTGCTCGATACGAACAGGGGATCGACCGTCTTGCTGGCATTGTCGTTGGTACTGGCTGCGCTCAGCGTGTTGGTATAAGTGCGAAGGTTCGCCGTAGCGGCGATATCAGCGGGATTGAAGTCGGTTGCCGTATACAAACCTGCATAGCCGGGAGCCCCAGCGGGTGTGGCGGTGTAGGGGGTGCCCACATGCGCGATGCCGCTTTGGCCAACCGTCGTCCCTTGGACATAATCGTTGTTGTTGATGGTCAGGTTCATCGCCGACGTGCCGCCACTCGGCAAGAACACCGAGACGTGGGCGACGTTGGTCGTGCCCCCGGTCATGGTGTTGGAGAAGATGTTGTTGCGCACGTCCATACCGGTTTGGCCGGTGGCACCGATGGTGAACGCGGTCGTCAGGAGTGTTGTACTCGGGGTGCCGAGCAACGAACCGAACAGATTCACCGAGTTATGATAGATCTTGTGGCCAGTTCCGCCGATAACGCGTATGCCGAGTACGCCAAACGACGTCGAGAAGGCGGCACCGCCGCTCATATTCATGTTGACGTCACTGACGAAGTTGTTGCGAACCACAATGCCCGTACCGGCACCAAGGCTCAATCCCCACGCACCAAACGTGCTGGTGTTCCGGTTGTAGACGGTCTGGATCCTATTGAGTTCAATCGTGCCACCGGCGGATGACGCAGAAATGTCAATGCCTGCTGTGCCGGACGCGCCTCCCAGTGCTTGCACGTTTGTGATGAGATTGCGCGCGATAAGGTAGGACCCGGTAGTCGAAGAAACCAAAATCGCCTTTGCGTTACTTGCGCCGTTGTTGGCGACATTGGTGATCGTGTTTCCGGTGATCGTCGAGTTGGTGATTGCCGAGGTCAGCTCGATCGACGAGATAGTTGAAGCGACATAGGAAATGATGTTGTTAAGCGTATTTCCGCCAATGGTTGCCGACGCGGTACCACTGACAACAATGCCCTTACTGTAGACGGTGGTCGCTGGCGTCGTGTACGGCGGGATGGCGGGCGACACGGCCGATTGGTTGCCGATCGCGTTGTTGCTGATCGTTACTCCGGTGGACGCCGTTGCGGCGTTTCCAAGGAACGAAATCGCACGTCCGCAGCGATTGACAGCATTGTTGTCGATCAACAGCCCGTTCGCGGTAACCCCTGAA
The DNA here is from genome assembly GCA_038236135.1 of Lysobacterales bacterium. Classification (GTDB taxonomy): domain Bacteria; phylum Pseudomonadota; class Gammaproteobacteria; order Xanthomonadales; family Rhodanobacteraceae; genus Dokdonella. The sequence goes on along the minus strand of JBBSTF010000034.1, from coordinate 21,140 downwards.
GCGACTGAGGCCGTGACGCTGCTAAGCGCAGTAATCGTGGCACCACCGTTCGGACCCGCCACGATGCCGAAAGAGGAATTCGAGCTGGAAGCAGTGGTGGTGATCGTGCTGAGGTTGCCGCCGGTGACGTTGCCATTGGCGATCATGTTTTTGATGGTGATATTGTCGTTGCTGTTGTACGGCGCGGTTGCCGACGTGGCGATACGGATCGCTGAACCGAAGGTGGTCGTCGCCGTGCTTGTGTTGACGACAACCAGGTTGCGATTGATTCCCGCACTGTTCGGGTTGTCGCCGTCAAGGGTGACATTGTCCGCGCCATTCAGCTGGATTACTCCGAAGCCCTGCGCAGGATTACCACTGATCGAAACGCCATCGGCGGTCGGCCGCAGCACAAGCGACGTGTACGAGGCCGCACCGGCGCCGGTGCTGTTGAGCGTCGCTGGTGTAGTACCTTCAGTCGTGTCACCCGAAATCGCGACCACGATCGCGCCTTGATGGGTACCAAGATTGATGGCATCGAAAGCGCCTTTCACCGTCGTGTAGCTTGCCGCAGGCGTACCAGCAGTCGCGGTTACATCAACCTGTGCAAAGGCACTGTTCGCAAACAGCGAGAGACTCAGCAGCAGCGCGGCGAATGTCGCGGTGCGGAGAGCAGAAAACGAGCGACCAGCGGTCATCCGCCGAACGAAGGAAGAAGTGGCAAGCATGATTGGAGCCCCAGAAGAAATGCCAAGAATCGGACGCGCTTCTCATTCGGCCGTTGCCCCTGACGACGCATCCCGCGTGGTCGATCAACGATGAATTTTGTGAAGCGCGTATCGGAAGCTACTCCGTCGCATTTACAAAGTCACGCGAAATTCAACGGTCGTTCAGAATGCGCCGATCCGCCTAATAAATTCAGAGACTTGCTCGCGTGGAATAGGCCTTCTTTGCTGCGTCGCGTCACGTAGAGACGCAACTTTTCTTGGCCGCTGTCGGCTGTCAACGCCGCATTAAAGTCGACTTCCCGAACAAGCTTTCAACCAGGTCAACGGCAACAATCGCGGTGCGGTTGTGTTCGTCGAACGCGGGGTTGAGTTCCATGATATCGAGCGATGCGATACGGCCGGTGTCAGCGATCATTTCCATGCACAACTGTGCTTCGCGATAGTTCGGCCCGCCGGGAACCGTGGTGCCCACGCCGGGTGCAATCGAGGGATCGAGAAAGTCGACATCGAAGCTGACATGAAGGTGGGTGTTCGCGTCGACGCCGAACAGGGCTTGCTGCATCACCTTGCGCATGCCTACTTCATCGATGTAACGCATGTCGTAAATGTCCAGGCCCACTTCGTCGACGAAGCGCTTTTCGCCCGCATCGACCGAGCGGATACCGACCTGCCGGAACACGCCGGATTTCACCGCTGGCGTGCCGTCGCCCAGATGAGTGAGTTCTTTCGGTCCATAGCCGCACAGGCAGGCGACCGGCATGCCGTGGATGTTGCCGGTGGGCGTGAGTTCGCTGCTGTTGAAATCGGCGTGCGCATCCAGCCACAGCACGACCAGCTTGCGACCGTTGTCGCGGCAGTGCTTGGCAACCGCGGTAATCGAACCGATCGCCAGGCAATGATCGCCGCCGAGCAGGATCGGGAAACGATCTTCGGCCAGTTCCTTGGCGACCGCATCCATCACCAGCCGATTCCACTCCGCCACTTCGGGCAGATGTCGGTAACCATCAGCGGGCAACTGCCAAGGGTTCATCGGGCCCGCCAGATTGCCGCGATCATGCACCGTGTAGCCGCGATCATTCAGCGCCTTTGGCAGGTTCGCGACGCGCAGGGCTTCAGGGCCCATCGAAGCGCCGCGGTCGGCAGCGCCAATGTCGGTTGGTGCGCCAATCAGCGCAAGTTCGCGTTTTGCTTGAGTCATTGTTGGTGGCTCCAGATTGCTATCAAAAACGGTTGCCGGTGCGGACCAGCGAGGTGGGGAAGCTTAACGCGTGGCGAGTTAATGGCCTGATGTGGCGCTTGCAGTGGCGCGGACTGCGCTGCGCACTGGACACCGCCAGCCTCGGTAGACTGGCTCGCAGCATGGGTAGATGATCCAAGCCCCTCCCAACCAAGAACTTTCCCGATGACCACTATCACCCGTTCGGTCTACGACCAGATCGATGCCAGCCACATCCAGGCGATGGCGCAGCAGTTGGGTATTTCGTCCGAACAGGCGCAAACCGCCGTGCAGCAAGCGCTGCCGATGCTGGTGGGCGGTTTGGCGCGCAACGCGCAGAGCGAACAAGGTGCCGGTGAACTGATGGGGGCGTTGCAGCGCGACCATCAAGGCGTCGATCTGGGCGGACTGCTCGGTGGTCTGCTGGGCGGCGCTGGCGCGACAGGCAACGCCAATACGGGGAGTCTGGGAGGCTTGGGCAGTGTGATCGACAGCGTGCTGGGCGGCAGCGCAGGCGGAAGTGGCGGCGCATCTACAAACGCAGGCGCTGGTGTTGGAGGACTTGGCAGTATCGGAGGCGCCATCCTTGGACATATCTTTGGTGGACGCCAACAGCGTGCTACCGAGAATCTCGGCCAGGCGAGCGGCATTGGTGGCCAAAGTGCCGGGCGCTTGCTGGCAATGTTGGCACCGCTGGTCATGGCGGCACTGGGCAAGATGGTGCAAAACCGGAATATGGGCGCGAATGATCTTGGCCACGCACTGGGCCAGGAACACGATCAAATACAGAAATCCGGTAGTGGCGGCTTGCTCAACTCCCTGCTTGACCGCGACGGCGACGGGCATATCGACGCCAGCGACCTGATGCAAGCCGGCCTTAGTGCGATCAGCATGTTTGGGAGGCGTGGCTGACGTTGGTTCGTCGGTTGCGCGGCTACGAGCACACCGGCAGTCACGCGATAGCTGCCGCTCATTTCCGTCGTCATCCCCGCGAAAGCGCACTACTGTCCGGAATAATTTTGCTGTCTTCCCGGAAGCAGTTGCGGCGATTCGGCTACATGGCTTTAACGGAACGGGCGAATTAAATTCCTAGGGACGAACAGAAACAACATCCTCGTCATTCCTGCGAAAGCACACTGCTGTCCGGAACGTTTTCGTGCGAAGGGTCGCAGCTGTTGCTGCACATCGTGTTCACAGCTCTTGCAGTACGGGCGACTTCAACTTTGCGCTGAGCAATGACCCTTCAATCTCGTCACTCCCGCGAAAGCGGAGGCGCTTTTCAACAGCCGGAGGCTGGTCAATCCATTTTGATCTTCGCCAAGCTTCTGAAAGGAAAGCAGAATCAAAATTGACACCTGCTTTCGCAGGGGTGACGAAGAACTTTTTTTGGGCGGGCGAGTTAGTCCGTGAAAACGTTCGGACAACAGTTCGCGAAAGCGGGGATGACGATAACTCGTTTTTGATCGCCGATCCGCGTGCGAAGCGGGCGAGGTCGTTCACCATAACCATGACCGCCGACACACGCCGGAGAGGGACCTTCGCGCTTACCCTTGCGCTTCGCTCGTCGCCGTTCGGAGTTGCCATGAAAACCATACTGATCGTGCTGTTCCTTGCCGCCTGCCCGGTCGCTGCGCTCGCGGCCAACACGGGCAAGACCATCACGCACGAAGACCTGTGGCTGATGCCGCGCGTTGGCGCGCCGGTGCCGAGTCCCGATGGCAGGTTTGTGGTGTTTCAGGTCATCGAACCGGCCTACAAGAAGGAGGACAACCAGACCAATCTTTGGCTGGTGCCGAGCGATGGCAGCACGGGTGCACGGAGAATCACTCAGAACACGTCGAGCGAAGCCGGGGTGAGCTGGAGCGCGGACAGCGCGCGCATCGCCTTCGCGGCCAAACGTGGCGAGGCGAAGGAACCGCAGATCTGGATTCTCGACCTTGCCCACGGCGGCGAAGCACTCAAGGCGACAAACCTGTCGACCGGCGCGAGTTGGCCGAAATTTTCTCCGGATGGGAGCCGCGTCCTGTTTGCCTCGCGTGTATACGCCGACGCGAAGGATGACGAAGCCAACAAGAAACTGGCCAAGCAATCAGAGGACAAGAAGTACAAGGCGCGCGTTTACACGGGTTTCCCGATCCGCAACTGGGACAAGTGGATTGACGACAAGCAGATCCATTTGCTCGTCGAAACGATTGGTCGCACCGATTCACGCGATCTGCTCGTCGGCACCGCACTGGCAAAGCTGCCGGGCTTCGCGTTGAGCAATGACGACGACGGCGGCGCTGTTTGGGCACCGGATGGCAAGTCGATTATTTTCTCCGCTAGCCGCAATCGTGATCGCGCGGCATGGTCGTTTACCAATAACGACCTGTACCAGGTCAGCGTGGATGGCGGCGAACCGAAACGTCTGACGGGTGCGGAAGCAGAGGACGTCGGCGACAGCTACACGGCGCCGAAATTCAGTCGCGATGGCCGCAGCCTGATCGCCAGTTTCGAACCGAACAGCGGGAGTAGTTACAACGCCAACCGGTTGGTGGTGCTCGATTGGCCCGGCGGGCGCGAAAAAGCCCGCATCGAATTGCCGGATGCGCGTTCGGTCTCCAGCTTCGGCATCTCGCCGGATGGCCGCGAGGTATTCATCACTGCCGAAGACGCGGGCCAGGAAAAACTCTATCGCGCAGCGATCACCGGCGGAACGGCCACGCTGCTCGGCGGGCCCACGCATGGCGTGTGGGAGCGGTTGAGCGTGGCCGGTACGAGTGCGCCGGTTTTGATTGGCAACTACGAAAGTGCCACCGAGCCGCCCGAAATCGTTCGCATCGATGCGTCCGGAAATTCCGCTAAAAAGCTGACCACCTTCGCGACGGCAAAAGCCGCTGCCTTGTCGTTGCCGCCGGTCGAGAACTTCACCTTCACCAACAGCCGCGGCGTGCCGATCCACAGCATGCTGGTGCGACCACCGCAGTTCGATTCGTCGAAAAAATATCCACTGCTGGTTTTGATGCACGGTGGCCCGTATTCGCAGTGGCGCGATAGCTGGGTGCTGCGCTGGAACTATCACCTGCTGGCCGCACCGGGTTACGTGGTGCTGCTGACCAATTACATCGGTTCGACCGGAGTCGGCGAGGCGTTCTCACGCAAGATCGAGGGCGATCCGTTGAAGGGGCCGGCGCAGGACATCAACGAAGCGGCCGATGAAGCCATTCGAAAATTCTCCTTCATCGACGCGACCCATCAGTGCGCAGCAGGCGCAAGTTACGGCGGCCACTTGTCGAACTGGTTGCAGGGCACGACGACGCGCTATCGGTGCCTGATCAGCCACGCCGGCATGGTCAACCTGGAATCGCAATGGGGCACCAGCGACAGCATCTACGGTCGCGAAGTTGGCGCCGGTGGCCCGGTATGGGAACAAGGTGCGGTATGGCGCGAACAGAACCCCATCCGTCTCGCTGCCAACTTCAAGACGCCGGTTTTGGTTACTGCCGGCGAAAAAGATTTCCGCGTACCGATCAACAACGACATCGAGTACTGGTCGGCACTGCAACGCCAACGCGTCGAAAGCCGGCTGGTGGTTTTCCCGGACGAGAACCACTGGATCCTCGACGGCGAAAACAGCCGCTACTACTACAAGGAAGTACACGACTGGTTGGGGCGCTGGCTGAAGGATGCGCCGGTAGCGAAGTAGCGTTGTTACGTCGTGATCGTAGCGATTGGTGAAGCGCGTGGGCGCGGCCTAGAATGCGAGATCGACTCAACCACGTTCTCGCTGCACAACTACTGGAACGCCCTGAGAACACAATGCATGCCGTTACCTACAACACTGCGCGAGCCAATCTGATCAAGATGATGGATCGCGTCTGCGATGACAACGAACCCGTCATCATCACTCGCCTCGGCAAGCAAGCTGTGGTGATGATGTCGCTGGACGACTTCAATTCGCTTGAAGAAACATGCTATCTGTTGCGTAGCCCGAAGAACGGGAAGCGCCTGATCGAAAGTGTTGCTTCACTTGAAGCGGGCAAAGCTGCGGCCAGGACGGTGATAGGCCCGATCCTGCGTCGTGAGTAGATCTGACCCGCCAGTCTTTCGCGAGAAGGCGAACTGCCATCCGGAATCTTCTGTCGTCTCGGCTCGCAGCCCTTCCCGTACCTCGCCGTCCGCGATGTTCCGGTGCGGTAACTCAAATTGACGGAAGCGTGGGAGACCCAAATCTTCGTCATTCCTGCGAAGGCAGAGGCGCACTTCAACAGCCGGAGGCTGGTCAATCCATTTTGATCTTCGTCAAGTTGCTGAGAGAAAAGCAGAATCAGAATGGATTCCTGCCTTCGCAGGAATGACGAACAACTGATTGTGGTCGGCTGAGCAAGCCATTGCGACCTTTCACGGAAAGCTAATTTGCAAAGGCAGGAATGACGAAAATTGTGCGGGTCACACCCGATACCCGCGATGGATCGCCACGATGCCGGCGCTCAAATTACGCACGTCGACCTTTTCGAAACCCGCCGTTTCCATCATCGCCTTCAGCGTTTCCTGGTCGGGATGCTTGCGGATCGATTCGGCGAGGTAGCGGTAGCTGTCCTCGTCGCCGGCGATCATCGCGCCGATGCGCGGCAAAACCTTGAAGGAATGAAAGTCGTAAAGCGGTTTCAGCAGTGATGATTTCACTGCCGAGAATTCCAGCACCAGAATGCGACCGCCGACCTTCAACACGCGGTGGATTTCAGCGAGTGCGGTTTCCTTGCGCGTCACATTGCGCAAGCCGAACGCCATCGTCACGCAATCGAAACTGCCACCGAGAAACGGCAGCGCTTCGGCATTCATTTGCGACCATTCGAGACCCTTGAGCAGACCGCGATCAATCATCCGATCGCGACCGACGCGCAACATGTCGCCGTTGATGTCGCCGACAACAACACGCCCTTTCGGCCCGACTTTCGGCAGCAACAAGGCGGCGATATCACCCGTACCGCCAGCGAGGTCGAGCACGGCATCGCCGGGACGCACGCCACTGCTACCAACGAAGTAGCGCTTCCACAATCGATGCACGCCGAACGACATCAAGTCGTTCATCACGTCGTATTTGCTCGCGACCGACGTGAACACATCGCCGACCAGCTTTTGCTTCTGCTGCTCGGGAACGTCGCGGTAGCCGAAGTGCGTGGTCTTGGTTTCTGGTTCGCTCATGGCGCCATGGTAGCGGTTGCGATCACAGGGCGGATCATGACGACTTCAACCAACGCGCCATGTCGAGCGCGAAGTAGGTCAGGATCGCGTCGGCGCCTGCGCGCTTGATCGACAGCAGCGATTCCTCGACACAAGCGCGCTCGTTCAACCAGCCGTTGCCAAACGCTGCTTTCAACATCGCATACTCGCCGCTGACCTGATACGCAAACGTCGGCACGCCGAATTCCTGCTTCACGCGGCGCACGATGTCGAGGTACGGCATAGCCGGTTTCACCATCACCATGTCCGCGCCCTCTGCGATGTCCAGGCCGACTTCGCGGATCGCCTCGTCGGAATTGGCCGGATCCATTTGATAGGAGTACTTGTTGCCCTTGCCCAGATTCGCCGCCGAGCCAACCGCATCGCGGAATGGCCCGTAGAACGCCGATGCGTACTTCGCGGAGTAAGCAAGGATGCGCGTGTGCACATGGCCATCCGCTTCCAGCGCCGCACGAATCGCGCCGATGCGGCCATCCATCATGTCCGATGGCGCCACCACGTCAGCACCCGCGCGGGCATGCGACAGCGCTTGTTTCACCAGCGCGGCAACCGTGTCGTCATTGACCACATAACCGCTGTCATCGACCAAACCATCCTGACCATGGCTGGTGTAGGGATCGAGCGCCACATCAGTAATCAAACCCAACTCGGGAAAATTTTTCTTCAGCGCACGCACCGCGCGCTGACAAATGCCGTCGTCATCCCACGCCGCACTGGCGTCGTCACTCTTGGCATCAGGATCGGTCACCGGAAACAGCGCCAGAGCCGGTATGCCGAGCGTGTGTGCTTCATCAGCGACACGCAGCAAATTGTCCAACGACAACCGTTCAACACCCGGCATCGACGCAATCGGCGCGTTGTCCGAAAGCTCATGCACGAACACCGGCAGGATCAAATCCGACGCGGTCACGCCGTTCTCACGCATCAACGCACGCGAGAACACATCACGACGCATGCGGCGTAGGCGGGTAGCAGGAAACGACATGGCGAACCTCGGTGACTTCGAACGACTGCTGCATTGTAGTGAACCCCGCTAACCGCACTGCTCGGCGCGGGATCGCTATCCGCGTGTTGGTCGAGCTAGGAGCCCGGAACACGCGCTGCGATGCAAGGCCTGCATCGAACAAGGTGCTCTGAAGAGAAACGACTTGTGCTTCAGCGCGGCACCGGTGGCATCAATCGCTCAAATGTCTGAAGTCAGTCCGAGAACTCCCTTGACCGTGATCGCAAAGCGCAGCAGCATCATCCGTATCGCCCGCTTGTAGGCAGGATATCCAGTTAGGCTCATGAACCAAAATTCTGTCGCTCTTACCATAAATTCCTTACCGCCCCTCTTCTGGGCCGCGGTAATCGCTGCAACGATTACAGCCGCAGTTGCGTTTCTCGGGATTCTGGTTTCAAACCTGAGCAACGCTAAGCGGTTACGGCAGCAACTTGAACACGATTCCCTCGAAAAGTCACGCGAGAGAATTAGCCAAATGCGGAGAAGCGTTTATATGCAAGCAGCCGCAGAGCTAAGCAGCGTAATGGCGCATCTCGGAAACATCCCTCAGCTTGATCCGAGGAAAGACAATTTAACTGCGCCGCTCATTTCATATAGTTCGGTCGCGGCGCAAATTCAACTAATTGCCGAAAGTCACACTGCGGGTCTGTGCGCAGAAATGGGAAAGCGTCTGACTTCTATATTTTTTGAAATGATCAGTAAGGCTCAGCCCATGTTTGATCTAAAGCTTGAAGCCGAAATGCACGAATCACTAAAGAATTTCGCGCAGCGAGAATTTGATCAATTGATTGGCAAGGCCAAAACACAAAATGATGCTGGCCAAATTGACCCTCACCAACTTACCGAACTGTCGCAATCCATTGACCAATACAAGGAACGGATCGAGACTCACAGTCGGGCGATGATCGATTGTCTTGATAGGAAACTAGCTCTCCAAAAAACGTATCTCGCAGAGTTAATGCAGGAAACAAAGCCAATAGTCGAGACGCAGATTCCACTCATGGTACAGTTAAGAAGAGAGTTGGAGTTGACATCAAATGCCGCTGAGATTGCAGCTCGCACAGAGACCGGGTTTACCGACTTCCAGACCATGATCAACAAGTTTCTCAACAAACCGTCATGAGCTCTGCAATTAACTCAAAACGAGCTCGCATCTCGGGTAAGCTTAATTCAATCGTTCTTCTTCAGGAGTGAGATCATGGCAAGCCGAGCTGAATTCTTCGATTTTGTAGTCAAGGAATACTACAGCAGTAATAAGGATGCAGCCGAGAAGACCGGCTACAGCGAGAAGGCGATCGCTCAGTGGAAGGCCGGCGAGCGGACCCCTCAAAGATCGACTATTGAGTATTTCATAAACGTTGCACTCGTACCCGAATTCAAGGTGATTCAAGAGTTTTGGCGGTTTGATCATACAAAAGCGTTGCAAACTCAGCTCAAAAAAATGCTCGGCGAACACAAAGATGATCCTGGAATATATGCCTTCTATGATGCAATGGGGAATTTACTTTATTTGGGGAAAGCTACCAAGCTTATGAGTGAGATCAACGCTGCAATTTGTCGCGAGATTGACGTTTCATTTCCCAAAGGCATCAAGAATAAGCCGGAGACTCGGAAAGAGGTCGTTCGATATATTTCAGCCTACGATGTTGGCTCATCTTCCTTCGATGATTATCCGAAGCACGTTGAGTCTCTGCTGCTACGAGTTTCAAAACCTCCGCTAAACAAGAACATTGGATTTCTTGATCGCGCGCGAAAGGTACCAACGGAAAAATGACTATTATTTCGAGCCGAGACCGGTTATTTGCTTGTTTTGCATGGTAACCTGTTCTGCCATGCACAGCCGCTGTGTAGTCCGGCTTAACTCAGGTGTTAATTCGTTGCTGTTAGGCTATCCAGCTGCTAAAACGCCTTTTCAAGACGATGGCTATTCTGCAGCCAAAAAGGCCAAGTTTGGGTGATGAATTGAGTAGCGCTGCAAAACTCGAAGAAGCTGGCTTCTTTTTAGAGCTGCTAGACGCTCTCGAGCACAGGAAACGTGCGCTCACGTCCAGCTCGGAGCCTTCGACAGAAGTGTCGTATTTACTTGGTGCGGTACTTAACTCGCTTTTTTCAGCGCTCGAACAGGCCAAGCCCATTGCAGGAGTCGACGCCATCAAGTCATACAAGGCTGCACATTCGGCGCTACTCGGCGGTAACGGTATTCGCAACCTCACAATACACGAGAAGCACGTCGGAATTCATCACTCCGGGTACATATCTCCACCGGGTAACGCAGTTAACTTCGACATCCGTAAGACGCCACGCTTAGTTCAAGAAGAGCGGTTAGCTTCGACAGGTGTGGCTCTACACATGGGCGCCAATCACTATATCGAGCATGAGGGCAAGCTTACTGACGTCACTGAGCTTTGCTTTCAACAGTTCTATGAACTACGTGCATTCCTTGCGTCCTACGGCATTGTCATCCACCAAGGAACTCAAGTGGACACTTGAGCCGGTAGTCTACGGGCTTGTGCGAGCACGAACCTCGGACCAAGGAGCAGGCTGCACTTCGCCAGCACGAAGTTCTCGCCGTCGGCGCAGCAACTCCGTGCGCCAAGCCTGCGCAACTGACTTGTCGTCGCTGGTCTCAAGACTGTCGATCAGGGCAACAACGACCGCAGAACGCTCCTCGGCGGAGAGCCGAAGGACATCTTCAAGGACAAGGCCAACGCGAGCATTCATTGGCAAAGCTTAGCACCCGCCGCCCAACCCGTAGTCTGGATTCGTCCCATCGACCCAGCGCGTTTCAAGATACACCCACGGTGCTGGATTGATCACCCCATCCTGCCTAGTGCTTCGTAGCGCCGGCGTAAGGCAGTGAAAAGCAGTGGGGTCTATACTTCAACGATGAATGCGCAACTTCTCTCGCAAGCACGTCGACTCAGCACCCAAGACCAGCTTGAGTTGATGGAGGCGCTTTGGGAGGGCATCGCAACACGCGATGAAGCGCCTGGCCCGACAGCGGCGCAAAAAGCTGAACTGGACAGGCGTCTGGCAGACCACGAAGCGAACCCAGATGACGTGGTTTCGTGGAGTAACGCGAAAGCGTCGGCACTTGCCCGCATCGGACAGTGACTCTGCTGGTTTCGTTTCGCCGTGCTGCCCGTGCAGAGTTCATTGAAGCGGCAGCGTGGTATGAGGCTCGGCAATCTAAACTCGGCGTTGAGTTCATAGCTGAAATCGAGCGTTGTGTTGATCTCGCGGCGAAGCAACCGTTGCTCTTTGGCGCCGTTCACGGTGGTATTCGGCGCATTGTTGCGAGCCGGTTCCCATACAGCGTTTACTACCACCTAGAGTCATCCCGTATTGTCGTCCTCGCCGTTTTTCACGCCAGCCGCGATCCATCCATTTGGCAGCAGCGGGGGTAGCCGGGAGTCCCGCCCATAGGCTTGTTTAGCCAGATCAAACCAGCGTCTTTCGTTGTATACCCACGATGCCAGGTTGATGAAATGACAGCGCCGAATGCCAACGCCCAGCGACCTGGCGGATACTCGCCAGAATGCAGGTTCAGGGAGACAGCGATGAGCGACGAGATCGTCTTGGCATGCATGAGAAAGCTGCGCTGGCTGTCAGCCTTCGCATTAGCCGTTGCAGGGCTGCTTCCAACCAGTGGCGTCGGGGCCGAATGGGACGTTGCAATCGAAGGCGGCTATGCGCCGGCGCGCGAGGCGCTTAGCGTGCAGTACGCGCGACTTGAACCGAATACGTCCGGCGTGTTCGTTTCAGGCATCTTTGGCGAAATGGTTCGTACGCCAGCGCTGGTTCGTTACACGCCAAACGCGATTGTGCCTGCTTGGACTTCGATGCTTGGACATGCCAGCGATCTTTACGCGTCGACCACTCAGCTCGTCAGTCCGGCAGCGGACGGCTCGTCGCTTGTCATCGGCACTCAACTGACACGGCTCGATCCGAGCGGCCATGTGCAGTGGGCGGCGTACCCGGGGAACCCGGAAAAAGTGTTGGATGCAGTAGCGCTCCCTGACGGGGACGTAGTGGTGCTACCAGACGGAGTGGTTTTGTTGCGTCGTCACGCAGATGCGACGGGACGTCTCATCCGTTCTTCGGCTCAGTACCCTTGCTACGGCAAGTCGATGGTTATCATTGACGCCTCGACCGCCTATGTGGCGCGGAATTGTTTCGACCCGCAAACGACGGCGACGGCCCCTCAAGTACTACAGGTTGATCCTGCGACCAATCAAGTGCGGTGGATGTATGCCGCCGCCCAGATGCCGACGATCGCGGCCGATGTGACCGGTGTCTACCTAGCTGACGGCAGTCTTTCGATCATCAAGCTAGCCGCGACGGATGGTGCCGTAGTCTGGAGTTTCTCGCGCTCGCCGGGTCTGCGCATGCTGGGCAGCGTTGCTGGTGGTGACCTCATTTCGTCCTACGAAATCGGCACCACCAGCAACCCGATTAAGCGCATCGAGCGCATCGATCACATCACCGGTCTCAGCTTGTGGGCCCGGGATATTTCCGGAACCTTCAGGGCGCGGGCCAATCGCGATGCGGTAGTGATGGCCGGCACTAGCGTGGTGGGCGGCGTAACCGTCCCCTACGTGGAAGTGTTGGATAGCGCGAGCGGTGCAACGGCGTGGCGAACCGACATCGCGGTGCCGACCGGCACGCAAGTTCGCGTAACCGATGCCGTCGCGAATGGCAGCTATATCGCCGCCCTCGGCAAGCAGTGTCCGGCAGCGACCGGCGATGTCCTTTGCGAGCTCAAGATGTTGCATCTCGACCGGCTGTCGGGTGTCGTCGCGGCTACACAGCCTTTGCTGGTGCAGTCAGCGGTGCTCAGCGATACAAAGACATCGGGTGACGGCACGATATGGATTGCCGCCATCGACTGGACTGCAGCGGGACAGCGCCTTCGGCTATTCGCGCACGCTGCCAGCGATGGTGCTGTGCTTACGCAAACGGAAGTTACCGCACCGATGTCGATGCCGAACGGCACGCCGCCGGCCGACAGCGTGACACTCGCGATGGGTGAAAAAGGCGACATCGCCGTCCTTCTGAAGCGACGCGGTGCTGGCCTCGGAACGCACGACGCGGTGATGTTGGCGTTTGACGCTGCCGGAACCTTTCGCTGGCGCAAGTCGCTCCTCGCTGGATTGCCAGACCAAACGGGCGTGACGGCGGATTTGGTTTCTGTCGACACGGCTGGCAACGTGCTGCTGGGAAAGCAGGAATTTTTCGGCCAGCCGCAACCGTGGACCGGCTACACGCTCAACAAGCGATGGATGGCAAGGTTGGCAGCAGCTGACGGAATGGTGCAATGGCAGCGCGAATTTCGGCCAACGCCGTCGGGAACGATGTTCTTCATCAATGTGCCGCAAGCGGTGCCTGTCGATAACGATCTGGTGATCCGCGAAGCACCTGCCGGTGAAACGTGGACAGGCGTAGCGCGCATGTTAGGTGCGAACGGTGGCGTGGGCTGGATCAACAGCAGCACCAGTACGTCGTACTTTGCTTTGCATCGGCCCGGACCCGCGTCACTGCTGACCATCGGAACTTCAGCGCCGGCACCGACGGTCCGAATCGACCCCACGTCCGGAGTAACGCAGTGGTCTGCGCAGTACAGCTATCCCGGCGATCAATTCTTCTTCCCGTGGAAAGTCCTGGAGTCAACCGTCGACAGTCGGTATTTGTTCTCCACCACACGCCGAACAGGCGGCGCAGGAATAGTTGAGGTCAACGGCGCATTCATGCTGGCCGTCAACGCGCAGACCGGCAACGTGGACTGGGTCAACCGGTTTGAACCGACAACATCAAATCGTTTTATTCGAATGGACGCTGTCGGCGTCGTCGCCGATCGCATCTACGCGAGCGGAGGTTCTCAATCTATTGCGAACTACATTGGCGGATTGATGGTGCTGGACGCTTCTACTGGCGCGGAGGGAGATGTCCGAGCACTGCAATCTTCGTCTTGGCGATTGCCCGGAGATGTGCCAGCAGGTGTCGGCAACGCGATGAAGATTGCCAACGGCGGCGTACTGCTGCAATGGCCGGTACGGCTACGGATGGACAAGGCTCCGCAGCTCACGTTGGCGCGCCGCGACTTGGGCAATCAACCGGTCCGTGGCGACATTCGCGTGACGCTGGACTGGTCACCCACGACGGTCGCCGGCGCGCCGGGCAAGCAGTTAACTTACACGGCGATCAACGCCGGGCCGGATAACGCTGAAGCGATTCGATCCATCATCGACGTTCCGGCCGACATGCCTCTGCTTGACGTCACTTGCACGATCAATGCGACGCCTTGCGACGTTGAGATCGGTGCGGCGTGGATCAAGGGCCTGCACACAATTCCGGCAGGCGCGCAGTTGACTATTTCAGCGCGGATCGCGGACTACGCACCGTTCGTGGGGCGAGCAATTTTCAGCGCCTCTGCGGTCGGGCCATTCAACTTGGTGGAGCCGACATTGAACGACAACTTTGCCGAATCCGAACTGGGCACCACCGATCTGATCATGCGGACCGGCTTCGACTGATCGCACGGGCATTGCTCAAAGCATGTCGATCGGATCGACATCGATCGACCAGCGCAGCTTGCGGGCTTGCGGCAATGCGCGGACGGCCGTCAGCCACACCGGTAGGAAGGCATGCAGCTTTGTTCGGTCGGCAGCTTCGACGAGAATTTGTGCGCGATGGGCACCGGCGCGGCGCGGCATCGGCGCGGTCATGGGGTGGACCATCACGTCGGCGGCGTTTTCAGTAGTGCGAGCGGTCGCGATTGCGGCGTCGATAAAGGCTTTGAGTTTTTCGATATCTACGGCATCGGCACGCAGCAGCGCGAGCTGTCCGTACGGTGGCAGTTGCGCGGCACGACGTTCCGCAAGCAAAGCCTTGGCGAGCGCGTGGTATCCGCCGGTCATCAGGCTGGCGAGTAGCGGGTGGGCCGGATGATGCGTTTGCAGCAACACCTCGCCGGGGCGTTCGGCACGGCCGGCGCGACCTGCGACTTGCACCAGTAATTGTCCGAGCCGCTCGCTGGCGCGGAAGTCGGTACTGAACAGGCCTTCGTCGATGCTCATCACAACGACCAGCGTCAGCAACGGCAGGTCGTGGCCCTTGGCCAGCATCTGGGTGCCGACCAGAATGCGCGGGCCGGGATCGTGCAGGCTGTCGAGCAAGCGATCTCGCGCGCCACGGTTTCGCGTGGTGTCGCGATCGATGCGAACGATGTCGCTGCCCGGAAACAGCAGCCCAAGATTTTCCTCGATGCGTTCGGTGCCCTGCCCCAATGGCGCCAATGCGCTGCTCGAACACGTTGGGCAATTGGTCGGAATGCGCCGGCTGGCATCGCAGTGATGACAGGCCAGGCGACGCTCGCCGCGATGCAGGGTGTAGGGCCGGTCACAGCGTTCGCAGACGGCGACCCAGCCGCAGTCACCGCATTGCAGCGATGGCGCGTAGCCGCGTCGATTGCGGAACACCAGCGCCTGCTCACCGCGCGCGAGGCATGCGCGGATCGCGTCGATGCTGAGTGGCGACAAGCCGGTTGCGTGGCGCTGTCGACGCAAATCAATGACGCGCAGCGACGGAGGCTTTGCCGCACCGGCACGCGCTTCGAGGCGCAGGCGTTGATAGCGACCGGCCTCGACGTTGGCGAGCGATTCCAGCGATGGCGTTGCCGAGCCGAGCACGATCGGCACACCGAGAGACTTTGCTCGCATAACGGCCAGATCGCGGGCGTGATAGCGAAAACCATCCTGTTGCTTGTACGAGGATTCGTGTTCCTCGTCGATCACAATCAAGCCCGGTCGCAGCAGTGGTGTGAACACTGCCGAGCGTGTGCCGAGCACGACCAACGCATCGCCGCGTGCCGCCGCCAGCCATGCGCCGGCACGCTCGCCATCGGCAAGGCCGGAATGCAGCGCGGCGACTTCGACGCCAAGGCGCTCGCGAAATCGGCGCAGCATTTGTGGTGTCAGGGCAATTTCTGGCAGCAGCACCAACGCTTGCTCGCCGCGCGCGATGGTCGCCGCGATCAGGCGCAAATAGACCTCGGTCTTGCCGCTGCCGGTAACGCCATCCAGCAGGAACGGTGCGTAGGTATTGGACTGCGCGGCGATGACGTCGACGGCGACCTGTTGGGCGGCGTTTAAAGGCGGGCCATCGATGGGACGACGCGGCAGGTGGATGCGAGGCAGATTCAGCGATTCGACCTCAGCGCGCTTGCGCAGCGCGGTCGCGGAACTGCGCCAGCCGGGCAACTCGCCATCCAGCGTCGCCGCCAGTACCGGGCCATCGAGCAATCGCTCTAGCAAATGGGCAACCCGGCTGCCACTACGCAATTTGCCGTCATCGATCCGGCTACGGCCGACGGCAGTCAGGCGCAGTGCCGGTTCGCCGCTGTCGGGCAAGTCGCGCGGCCCTCGCAAGGCGACCGGCAACGCGGTGGCCAGGACTTCGCCTATGGGGTGTTGGTAGTAGCGCGCGGCCCAGGTCAGCGTTGCCAGCAGTTCGTCATTGAACAGCGGTGCCGGGTCGAGCACCCGCGCCACACTTTTCAGTTTGGCGGGTGGCACATCGGTCGCATCGGCGCTGCCGACGACGATGCCTACGCTGTGACCGCGCCCGAATGGCACCAGAACGCGCGTGCCGGGCGCAGGCATCGCGCCTTTTCCCAAGGCGTAGTCGAAGCTCTGCGGCAGTGGCAACGGCAGGGCGACCTGGACGATATTCATCGCCGAAGTACCTTGACAGGCCTGCCCAGACAGCGAACTGCAAGTTGGCGCGCAATCGTCACAAATGATTCAGGTAGGTGACGCAAACCGCCGATCCCAAACGAGTTTTTGCGCTTATCCACAATGCCTGTGGATAAGTCTGTGGACGACGTGTTCCGGGCCGGCCACGAGGCGCACGGTTGTGCGCTGTCAACCATCCTGAGCAATCTTTAGCCAATCTGTAATGTCTCTTACTATCAATGACTTGCGAACACTGTCCAACTATTCCCGATTGCCCGAGAAGAACTGGGCTGTACTTGGTAGTACACCAATAGGTCCTGTGTACAACCCAAAATCGAGCCGGTCCCCGCAGACCCTTGCCCAGCTTCAAAAACCCGGGGTCACCCGCCATCGATCGGGCCGCCACTGGCGCGACACTTCGGCATTTGCTGCCGCGACGACCTTGAAAAACCTGCGCGCCCCAGCGCGCCGCACGGGGCGACTCGGTAAACTCTCGCGCCCTGACTTGGGTCCCTTGCATGCATTCCATTCTACGCATCGAGCGTGCCCGGCTGGCCACCGAAATGCGGGCGAGCGCACGGCTGGCGACGCCGCTGGTGCTGGGCCAGTTGTCGGCGATTGGCATGAATGCAGTGGACGCTTTGCTGGCCGGTCACTTCAATGCGCATACGCTGGCCGTGGTGGCGGTCGCGACCAGCGTCTGGTCGCTGGCCATCGTCGGTTCGATCGGCGTAATGCTGGCAGTACCGCCTTCGGTGGCGCAGCTCAACGGAGCAGGTCGGCGTGCCGATATCGGTCCCATGTTCGCGCAAGCTGTCTGGCTGGCGCTGGCGTTGGGACTGGTGATTGGATCGGCGATCTTTCTCGCAGGGCCTATGCTGCCGCGTTTGATCGGCGTCGACGCGAAACTGACTGACGATGTCGGTCATTTCCTGCGCGTGATCGCTTTCGGCGCGCCGGCGCTGGCGCTGTTCGCCGCGCTTCGCGGATTGAGCGAAGGCCTCGGACTTGGCCGTCCAACCATGTATTTCGCCCTGCTTGGGCCCGTCTTGCTTGCGCCGCTCGGCTACGTGTTGATGTACGGTCGTTTTGGGGTGGAATCGATGGGCGCGCGGGGCGCGGCCATCGCTACTACCATCGTGCTGTGGATCCAGGTGGCGGCGTTCTCGACCTACGTCATCCGCAACCGTCGATTTCGCGACTTGCACCTGCTCCAGCACTGGGCAAAACCCGATCCGCGCACCTTGGCCGAACTGCTTCATATCGGCTTGCCAATGGGCATCACGCTGTTGATGGAAGGCGGCCTATTCGTGGCGGTCGCGTTGATCATTGGCCGGCTTGGTACGGATATCGTGGCGAGTCATCAGGTTGCGCTCAACGTTGCCTCAATCGCCTTCATGGTGCCGCTGGGTCTCGCCCTCGCGACGACCGTGCGCGTTGGCAATGCGGTGGGTCGCAATGACGTCGTCGGAGTTCGCCACGCGGCGATGGCGGGATTTGTCCTCACCCTCGGCACGCAAATCCTTTCAGCCGGCGTGATGGCAATCCTGCCGCATGCGATTGCGTCGCTTTATACCTCGGATGTCGCCGTCGTCTCGCTGGCCGCACAGCTACTTTTGCTGGCGGCGATCTTCCAGTTGTCCGACGGTATACAGGTGGTCGCGAACGGTTCGCTGCGTGGACTCAAGGACACCCGGGTGCCGATGGTGATTACCCTGATCGCCTACTGGGGCTTCGGCATGCCGGTAGGCTGGTGGCTGGCCTTCCACCACGACATGGGCGCGCGCGGCATGTGGATCGGGCTTATTGCCGGCCTTACCGCCGCCGCCGTGCTGCTGACGACGCGCTTCTGGCGCATGAGCGCTCGAATGGCGACGACGGCTGCGATGCAAGCGTCGCGAACGTCATGAACTTTTGCCACATCCAAGCTGCCCGCCGCTTCGGATAGGCTTGCACCATTGATTCAAGGAATTCCCATGTCCGACCGCAACCCTGGCCTGATTCGCCGATTCTTCGGTGCCATCTGGAACACCCTCAATTTCACTCGACGACTGGTCTTGAACCTGATCTTCCTGGCGATCGTCGTTGCGATCCTTGCTGGACTGATGGCGCGCACACCGGTGCTACAGAACGGCACCGCGCTGGTGCTCAACCTGCAGGGCAATATCGTCGAGCAATACAGCGTCGACGCAAGCCAGCGTGCCATCGGCCGCATCACCGGCAACGCGACGCAGGAAATCCAGCTGCGCGACATCCTTCGCACCATCGATGCCGCAGCCAGCGATGCCAAGATCGGTCGCATCGTGCTGATTCCCGACGACATGGGCCAGGCGGGTCCGTCGACGGTGCGCGAAATCGGCCAGGCACTGGATCGCTTCCGCGCCGCAGGAAAGCCGGTCACCACCGTCGCCAATAGTCTCGGACAAACCCAATACGCGCTTGCCGTGCATTCGGACCGCATCCTGCTCGACCCGGAAGGCTCGGTGGAATTGACCGGTTATTCCAGCTATCGCAACTACTACAAGGAGTTGCTCGACAAGCTCGGCGTCGACGTGCATTTGATCAAGGTCGGCACCTACAAATCCGCCGCCGAACCCTATGTGCGCACCGAGGCGTCGGACGCGTCGAAGGAAGCCGATATGGAATGGATGGGTGCACTTTGGCAGGAATATCTCGCCGACGTCGCCGTGCAGCGCAAGCTTGATCCGGCAATCATCAGCGACGACATCGCCAACTACGCCGACCGTGTCGTTGCCGTGCAAGGCGATCTCGCTACCCTCGCGCTTAATCAGAAACTTGTCGACCAACTCGCCACGCGCGAACAGGCGCGCGACTGGCTGCGCGAACAAGGCGTGCCACCCGATGGCGACAGCTTTCGGCAGGTCGAATGGACGCGTTATGCAGCGCAGGTGCCGCCGACCAATCCGCTCGCCAGCCATCGCGTCGCCGTCGTCGTTGCGGAAGGTGAAATCCTCGGCGGCGAACAACCTCCCGGTACTATCGGTGGACGCTCCACCGCGCAGTTGCTGCGTCAGGCCAGGGAAGACGATTCGGTCAATGCCATCGTATTGCGGGTCAGCTCGCCCGGCGGCGATTCGAACGCATCGGAACTGATCCGTCGCGAAGTGGTGCAAGCCCAGCAAGCAGGCAAACCGGTCATCGTCTCGATGGGTGACTACGCCGCCAGTGGTGGCTACTGGATTGCGATGAACGGCGACGAGATATGGGCGCAACCAACCAGCATCACCGGCTCGATCGGTATCTACGCCCTGCTCGCGACAATTCCTGAAACACTCGCCAAATTGGGTATCAATGTCGACGGCATCGCCACCACGCCGCTAGCCGCAGCGATGGACTTGCGCCGCCCTCTCTCGCCGCAACTGGAAACCGTCATCACCCAGACCATCCAGCGCGGCTACCGCCAATTCATCGGCCTCGTCGCGCAGGCTCGTACAAAGACACCAGAACAGATCGACGCCATCGCACAAGGCCACGTCTGGATAGGAACCCAAGCCAAGCAACGCGGCCTGGTCGACAAACTCGGCGGCCTCGAAGACGCCATCGCCGCCGCCGCCGAACGCGCCAACCTGGGTGACGACTACGCCGTCAGCTACGTCGAACGTCCGATGTCCACTTGGGAATCCCTCGCCCTGCGCCTCAGCAATAGCGAAGCCGCCGTCGCGATTGGCAACCACTTCGCGATGCCGATGCTGCCGCGCGGATTGATCGACAACAGCGACTGGCGAGCAGCGCGAATGCTGCTGGACAGTCTTGGGCGCAAGACTTTCGCCAGTTACGCGCATTGCTTCTGCACGATTCGCTGATTGGGGCGATCAGCTGTCGCCTTTCTTCCCTCTCTCTTGCGAGAGGGTTCGCGCTTCTTCCCTCTCTCGCATTGAGAGTTCGCATGCGTTTCTCCCTTCTCCCCTCGGGAGAAGGGTCGGGGATGAGGGTCCATCGCTTGCGCAACGCTGAATTTTAATTGGCCGTTTAGACGGCTATGTTCTGACTGCCGCCACGCTTTCCAAAGGGTATGGCTCAGTTGTCGCTTCGCTCTGTTTGCCTGTCGCCAGACTGGTCAAGCGTTTCTCTCGCCTGCCGGCGAGCGACCTACCTTACTCCTCGCAGAGAAACGTAGGCCAAAGATGCGACCCGATGGCCTGTCGGTCGTGCGGTGAAGCCGCACGACTTCGCAAGCACTGGCCGGGTTCGGCTGAAGGCACATCCTGTGCCGCAGCCGAAGACGCGCTCCCAGCGCG